>NZ_MRCS01000024.1 GCF_002303925.1 Pseudomonas sp. ACN8 | reverse complement strand
CGGGGGTGGTGGCGGGGCCGATTTACTATGCGTACCTGAAGAGTGAGTTGAAGCAGGTGGGGATGGTTTGATTCGCTGGATCTTTATTGCGTGAGCTGGCCCCTTCGCGAGCAGGTTCGCTCCCACATTAGTCCTGTGAACTCAGGTCCATTGTGGGAGCGAGCCTGCTCGCGAAGGGCTCACCACAGTTTTCGGATCAGTCCATAGAGCCGTAACGCTTGGCCGCCTCAATCGCCAGACCGCTGCCGATACTGCCAAAGATGTTCCCTTCCACATGCCGCGCATTCGGCAGCATCGCCGAAACACTGTTGCGCAGCGCCGGAATCCCGCTCGAACCACCGGTGAAGAACACCGTATCGACCTGGTCGACCCGCACATCGGCGTCTGCCAGCAGTTGGGTGACGCTGTTGCGCACCCGCTCCAGCAGGCTGTCGATGGCCGACTCGAACAGTGCGCGGCTCAAGTCCACGCTCAGGCCCGCTTCAATACGATCAAGCGGCACGTGGCGATTGTCGGCGTGGGTCAGCTGGATCTTGGTTTCTTCCACTTCCATGGCCAGCCAGTGCCCGGCGCGCTGTTCGATCAGCTTGAACAGGCGGTCGATACCGCCGGTGTCCTCGATGTCGTAGCGCATGCTGCCCAGGGCCAGTTGCGACTTCTGCGAGTACACCGAGTTGATGGTGTGCCAGGTCGCCAGGTTCATGTGGTGACTGGTCGGCATGTAGGCGCCGCTCTTCATGCGGCTGCCGTAGCCGAACAGCGGCATCAGGCCTTGCAGGCTGAGCTGTTTGTCGAAGTCGGTTCCGCCGATGTGCACACCGCCGGTGGCGAGGATGTCCTCGTGGCGGTTGTCCACGCCCCGACGCTCCGGCGACAGGCGCACCAGCGAGAAGTCGGAGGTACCACCGCCGATGTCGACGATCAGTACCAGCTCTTCTTTCTCGATGGTCGACTCGTAGTCGAACGCAGCGGCAATCGGCTCGTACTGGAACGAGACTTCCTTGAAGCCGATCTTGCGTGCCACGTCGACCAGGGTGTCTTCGGCTTCCTTGTCGGCCATCGGGTCATCGTCGACAAAAAACACCGGCCGACCCAGCACCACTTCTTCGAACTCCCGACCGGCGGACGCTTCGGCGCGGCTCTTGAGCTGGCCGATGAACAGCCCGAGCAGGTCCTTGAACGGCATCGCCGTGCCCAGGACGCTGGTGTCGTGCTTGATCAGCTTGGAACCCAGCAGGCTCTTGAGCGAGCGCATCAGGCGGCCTTCGTAGCCTTCCAGGTACTCGTGCAGCGCCAGCCGGCCGTACACCGGGCGACGTTCTTCGATATTGAAGAAGACCACCGACGGCAGGGTGATCTTGTCGTCCTCCAGCGCGATCAGCGTTTCCACGCCGGGGCGCAGCCAGCCGACAGTGGAGTTGGACGTGCCAAAGTCGATACCCAAGGCACGGGCTGGAGATGCGTTGTTCATGTCTTTCAGGTTCCGGTTAAAAAACGGCCGCGCAGTGTATGTCAGAGCGCGCCAGATTCGAAGGCCGGTTATCTGCTAATTCTTCGTGGACAATGCCTTGAAAGATGGGGTATCCCCCCCAAACTACCCTGCATCAACCGGACAGCCGCGGGATTGCTCGCAAGAAGCCCCGCCTGCTGCCGATAAACTTCTGCCGCGCCGCCCGGTCACAAACTTGAGATCGGTCAAACCAATGGCTGCAAACAAGCGCATGCTGTGGCCTGTGGCGCGATTCTGATAACGGATGGTGATTCCCTCGATGGACTTCAAAGACTATTACAAGATTCTCGGTGTGGAGCCGACCGCGGACGACAAGGCGATCAAGGCTGCCTATCGCAAGCTGGCGCGCAAATACCACCCCGACGTCAGCAAGGAAAAGGATGCCGAGGCGAAGTTCAAGGATGCTTCTGAAGCCTATGAGGCACTGAAAAGCGCCGACAAGCGCGCCGAATACGATGACTTGCGCCGCTATGGCCAGCACGGCCAACCCTTTCAGGGACCACCGGGCTGGCAAAGCCGTGGTGGCGGTTTCGGTGGTGGCGGTCAGGACACGGGCGATTTTTCGGACTTCTTCAGTTCGATCTTCGGCAACCGTGGGCCTGGTTTCAGTGGTGGTGGACAATCGCGTCGCAGTACCGGACGTCGAGGGCAGGACGTGGAAATGGAGCTTGGGGTTTTTCTCGAGGAAACACTGTCGACCGAGTCGAAGAAGGTCACCTTCCAGGTGCCGCAGTACAACGCGGCCGGCCAGCATGTGAGCAACACCAGCAAAAGCCTGAACGTAAAGATCCCGGCCGGCGTAAGCGACGGCGAGCGCATTCGCCTCAAGGGGCAGGGCGCTCCGGGCGTGGGAGGCGGGGCCAATGGCGACCTGTACCTGACGATCCGTTTTGCACCGCACCCGAAATTCGATGTCGAAGGCGAGAACCTGATCATCACTTTGCCACTGGCACCGTGGGAACTGGCGCTGGGGGCTGAAGTCGCCGTGCCGACCCTGACCGGCAAGATCAACCTCAAGGTCCCGGCCGGCAGCCAGAACGGCCAGCGCATGCGCGCCAAGGGCCATGGTCTGATGAACAAGGCCGGTGAGCGCGGGTACCTGTTCGTGCAACTGAAAGCCGTAATGCCGAAGAAAACCGACGATGACATCAAGGCCCTGTGGCAGGAGCTGGCGAAAAAAGCCGCGTTCGACCCGCGAGAGCATTTTTGATCCCTTAGAACCAAGGAGTCACTGACTATGAGCAGTCCCCTGAACGTTCAACTGGACATGGCGGAATTCTGTGAGGCGACCGAGTTGTCGGACGTCTACGTGATCGAAATCGTCGAGCACGGCATCCTCGAACCTCAGGGCGCTCAGCCCAAGGACTGGGTTTTCAACGACTACGAGCTGACCCTGGCCAAGCGCGCCGCCAAGCTGCGGCGCGACCTGGATCTGGAATGGGAAGGCGTCGCCCTGGCGCTGGACCTGCTCGAAGAAGTCCAGCAACTGCGGGCGGAGAACCGGATGTTGAAGCAGCGGTTGGGGCGGTTGGTGGTCGAATAGATGTTCTGGTGGTTTTGTATTGCCCGATAGGGCCTCTTCGCGAGCAGGCTCGCTCCCACATTGGTTTGTGTCGTGATCAAAATCCCCTGTGGGAGCGAGCCTGCTCGCGAAGAACGATAACGCGGTATTGCGGCATCACACCTTCCTTGGCAACACCACGGTAAACGTCGTGCCATCTATCTCACGGGAACTGACTTCAATCGTCCCCTGATGGGCATCAACCACCTCCTTGACGATAAACAACCCCAACCCGAGGCTGGTAGTAGGCTCGCCGAGTTCTTCGCTGGCACTGCGCACCAGCGGATCGAAAATCGTCGGGATCGCATCGCAGGGGATCGGGGCTCCGTCGTTGTGCACCGTCAGCCGGACGCTGTCAGCCTCGCCTCTGAGGCGCAGCGTCACGTCACGTTTGCTTGAGCCATGCTGCAAGGCATTGCCGATCAGGTTTTGCAGCATCTGATCGAGCCGGCGCGGGTCCCAGTTGCCGCGGGTGTCACCCTGGACATCCAGGGTCGGATTGCATTCCGGTTGACTGGCGCAGGCCCGGGCAATCGCTTCACGCGCCGCTTCGGCCAGGTCCATGGGCGCCGGCTCGATCGGCAGGCGCTTGCCCAGGCGGCTGCGCACCAGTTCCAGCAAGTCTCCGACCATCACCGCCAGGTGCCCGGTACTGCGCAGGATATTGACCGCGCACTTGAGCGCATCACCTTCGAGCGCGGCTTTGCGCAGCAGTAGTTCGGTGGACATGCTCACCGCCTGCAGGGGCGCGCGCAGGTCATGGCCGAGGATCGCCAGAAAAATGTCCCGGGATCGATTGACCTGCTCGGCATAAGTGGCCGTGGACTCGGCCAGGGCCTCGTCGATGGCTTCGTTGAAACGGATCATGTCCTGGAAGTAGGCCAGATCAGGCGATTGCAGGCTGTTGACCCACAGGCGGATGACACAGGCGCGCAAGTGACGGAATTCGCTGGTCATCTGCACCAGATCAAAACCCACGGTATGGCGCAGTTCGCCGTGGCTGGCGCCTGCCTCGTCGAGGCTGGGAGTTTTCTCCGGTCCTTCGCCGCGCGCCTTGGCTGCCTGCTCGGCAGGTGTCTGGGGTTTGCACATGTCCCGGGCCGCGGCCTGCAGGATCGACCGGGCATGGTCGCGCAAGGCGACGCGGTCCATGGTTTCGGCGGCCGGGGTGATGGTTTTGGCGAACAGCTCCCATTCATCGACGATGCGATCAACGTGTAACACGATGAATTCGGAAAGACGCATGGCGATTACCTGTTCATGAATCGGGGACAGCGAGTCGAATAGTAGTCCCTTTGCCGGAAAAAGCACGACCGCTCATGCAGTGGCACGGGCGGACGTGCCAATGGCGGTAGATATGTGTTTTTGGCTCCCTGAATTTCGATACCCCGGAGCCTTTTCAGAGGCCATCCAAGCAGCTATTTGGACTTTTGTTTCAGGTGCAGGTGAATAAGCTGGTGGTTCTTTTCCTGTCATCAAGGTGATTCAAAAGTGTCTGATTTGCATGGAAGCAACTCACAGAAAATAACGGACGGAGTGTCCATCGATAGTCACGGGATACATTACCGTCGTGCAAAAGACGTGATCCCCGGCGCCATCAAAAATGCGCCGGTGGAGAGATTGAAGTCCCTGCTGGCGCTCAAGCCGCAAATGCCCGAGTGGTATAGCGGCGCGCGGGAGATCGACCGTCAGTACCTCAAGCAGTTGATGGATGAGCGCTGGCGTTTGCAAGGCGTGCTGGATCAGACCCTGGGCGACTTGAAGCACGACATCAATGCCTTCGCCGAACCGCTGCTCAAAACGGCTTTGCAGTCGAAGTTCACCACGGTCGAGAACTTCAACGAGCTCACCGTACACCTTGAAGTGCCGAGCAAGTTCATTTTCGGCATCGACACCGGGGCCAGTCGTGTTCGCCAATCCACGTTGCTGGAAGCGGCGCGGCACAACTTTGAAGAGGACGAAACCGGCGAGGGCGAAGTGCGTAATAGCTCCGGCATTTACCGCAAGGACAGCAAGGGCAACCTCAGCCTGGAGCCGGCCATCACCCTCCCGGCATTTGCAGCGTTGTGTCGAAGCCTGGACATCGGTAGCCAATACCAACGGCACATCAAGTCCGTCCTGTTGCCCGATACCCCCCAGGCACAGCGAACTTTGCAACAGGACTCGGTGGCCAGTGAAAAGGCCGCCTTCGATGTAGCGGCACTGATTGCCCTGTTGAAGGGCGACATCACCAGTCATGCCTACGGCCAGTTGAGAAAGATGCGTGACAGCCAGGCCGACGTCTCGTTGTACGAGCAGCCGTTGCATTGCCATCGTTTGTCGCTGATGGGCTTTCGGTTGACGGGCATCGTGCTGTTCAGCGCGGTCATCGAGCCCTCGCAGATAAAAAGCGAAATCGATGGTTTGACGCCCGCCCTGTTACGGTTCTGGATTGACTGGTCTCGCCGTATCCCTGTTCTGCCGGGGAAGGAATATGACCAGTTCAAATTGTTGCAGGCGTTCTTTGCCAATGGCTCGCAGGGCCTGAGCGAAGAGCTGCTGCGTCGGGACGACATTTTTCAGCAAAGCCGTTTGTCCGGACCATTGATCGCCTATGTGCCGGATGATCCTGATCATCCCCTGAAGGAATATCCTTCGGTGACTGCGTTCATGAAGGCGCTGTTGGGCCAGCTGAGAAATACCGACTACCAGTCCTTTTTCAGTCGTTTCGTCGCGCAGCAGGACAAAGGGGCGTTTTTCACCCGGGTCAACGAACGTCTCACGACCGTCACCTGGCATGAGCGCGAACCGCTCGACATGGGGCCGTGGTGGCGTGAAACGGCAGTCGAAAATCCCGATGCAGAACCCCTCACCAATCAGATTGCGGGGGATCTTTGGGTGGCGCTGTTTTTGGCACGCCGCGACAAGGCCATCGCCGATGCCCGACTGATTGCCGTCCCGACCGATGACGAGGATGCCAACGCACGCTTCAAGCGCCTGACCAGTTACCTGTCGATCGGTTGGAACGTTTTCAATTTTGCCGCGATGCTGGTACCCGGGTTGGGCGAAGCCATGCTCGGCATCATGGTCGCGCAAATGCTCGCCGAGGTGGTCGAAGGCATCGAGGACTGGAGCAAGGGTGACAAAGAAGAAGCCTCTGCCTACTTCAACGGGGTCTTGATCAACTTCGCGCAACTCGCGCTCATGGGTGCCGGACACGTGCTACCGGGCGCGGGTGTCACGCCGATCAAGGTTTCACCGTTTGTCGAAGGCCTCAAGCCGGTGGAGGTTGGCGGCAAGGAGCGTTTGTGGAGCCCTGACCTCGGTCCCTATGAACAACCTGTCGCATTGCCCGATGGGGCGAAGGCCGGTGACACAGGGCTGTACCGTCATCAGGATCAGGACCTGCTGCGGCTCGATGACAAATGCTACGCAGTCAAGCAAGACCCGGGCACTGGCCAGCATCGGCTGCAACACCCGACTCGCACCGATGCGTATCAGCCGCTTTTGGAGCACAACGGCGCCGGCAGCTGGAAGACTGAACTCGATCAGCCGCTCGAATGGGACAAGGGGCAAATACTCAGGCGCCTGGGCGCTTCTGTGGATGGACTCTCCGATGAAACCCTGGAGCAGATTCTGACCGCCAGTGGCGTGCACGAAAATGTGCTGCGCCGGCTTCACGTCGAACAGGAGACTCCTCCCGCACTGTTGGCCGATACCCTCGAACGCTTCAAGGCTCATGCCGATGCACAAGCCTGCGCAGAGCAGATTCTGGCCAAACGGATCGGCGAGGAATGGGCCGATTACGCTGTGCGATCCATGACCGAAATGGGTGGCTGGCCCGGCGACAAGGCCATTGAAGTCTTTCAGGGGCCGGGGCTGACAGGCGCGGCGATCAAGGACGGCTATGCCGAGGCGTCACCAGCCAATACGCTGCGGATGACCTGGTCTGACCTGCTGGCGGGGGAACTGCCAGAGCGCGTGGTGGGTTTCCTTGACGAGCAAGCGCTTCGTGAGATGCTTGGCGAATGGTTTGCAGGTGATGCGCAGAAGCGTACCGAAGCACTGCGCGATCAATGGGCGGGGCAGGTGAGTCAGCGTAAAAGCCAGCTGTTCGACCTGTTGTACAAGCGACGGACCCGTTCGGACGATTCGTTGGTAAACCTGCTCAAGGGCGACTTTGCAGATATCTCGATAAGCCAGGCGCAAGAACTGCTGGGTGAAGCGCATCCCTCTGACGTGCAACACCTGAACGAAAAAAAACGCGTGCCGCTGCGCCTGGCTGAACAAGCCCGGAAGGCCGCCGAGCGATTGCGGGTAACGCGGGCCTATGAAGGCCTGTACCTCGACACCTTGCACAACGCCGATACTGCGCGCCTGGAGCTGCATTCACTGGCAGCCCTGCCGGGCTGGCCGGCGGACCTGCGACTGGAGATTCGTGAATATTCATTCGAAGGAACGCTGACCGACAGTCTCGGCCCCGTCGACGCGCCGATCCGCAAAGTGCTGATCCTGGATGAGGATGGCAAATACGAAGCGAGGGACGACAGCGATCAACATCTGCACGGCAAGGACAATCTTTATGTCGCGGTGCTGCACGCCTTGCCCGACACGCAACGAACCGCCCTGGGATTTGGCATCAACGAAGCGACGCGACTTGAGCAGGCAATTAAGGCCCGTCCATTGGATCGTTATGTATTTGAGCCGATCCTGCGGGACAACCCGAATTTCAAACCGGCCTACGACCCGAAGGTCATGCGCCTGCGTGGCGGTATGCCCGGATACGCACGGCAAGTGCCGCAGGGGCGGGGCTATCGACATCGCCTGCGTGCGCTGCATCCGAGCTTTACGGATGAAGAGATTGAAGCGCGACTGACGGCGTTCAGCCAGAACGGCGGATCGGTGGAGGCTAACCTGACCGCGCGGGAGAACGCGTTCAATCAATTCAACCGGACCATGCAACGCTGGATGAACTCACCGACGGCCTCCTTTCGGTTCTCTCCGGCGGGCGTTGCGGAATGGGTTTCGCGGGACAAGTTTTACACGGCGCTCAGGCAGTGCTTGCAGCGAACCGGACCGGAAGGGGTGCAGGTTGCGGGAATATTGCGGCCTCAAGCCTTGGTGCTCGACAACATTTCTCACTTGAGCCGGCATCTGGAGACGCTGCCCAGGCTGGATGTCGAATTCAGTCACGTCACCAGCCTGACCATGCGCAGTTGCAGGCTCGGTGCCGAGCACATGCCCTTTCTCGATTCCTTCCGCCAGGTGCGTTATCTCAACTTGCAGGACAATCTGCTGACGGCCGTTCCAGCAAGGCTCGGTGACATGAGTCATCTGACGGACCTGTCCCTCAGCGACAACAATATTGTGCTGGATGCGGTGGCAGTGGATCTCCTGAAGAAGCTGACCCGCCTCAGGTCCCTGGGGTTGCGCAAAAACCCGTTGGGGCTGGTTCCGGACATCAGCCGAATGCCACACTTGCAGTTCCTCTTGCTCGACGGCACCGGTCTGGATACCTGGCCTGTCGGGCTGTTTTCCCAGTCGCGACATCGCGCTTTCTATCTTGATTTGCGCTTCAACCCGATCAGCAGGATACCCGAGGTGGCACCCGGATCGTTTCGCGCCGAGTTGCTGGCACGCACGGTGATCAGCCGTGAGCCGCACTGGATCTCATCTGAAAATCTCGACATCCTGAAGTCTTACATCGAGTCGGTCGGCATGGACCCGGAACGTCTCTATCCACCGCGAGGTATGCTCGACAGTGCCGAGTGGGACGCGGGTATTTCCCAGCAGCAGTTGCCGGAAAAACTGAAAATCTGGGACGAGCTCGAGGATGAATTCGACTCGGAGCCATTCTTCAATGAAATCCGCAAGCTGACCGAATCCGCCGACTTCAAGGCTGGCGGCACCTATCAGTCAGAACTGACGGCCAAGGTCTGGCGCATGCTCGAAGCCATGGCCCGCGACAGTGAACTGCGAATTAAACTGTTCGATGAGGCAGCAACCCCCACCGAATGCGTGGATGGCGGTACGCAACTGTTCAATGCCATGGGCGTGCAGGTGTTGGTCAACGAAGCCTACGCCCTGGAGCGTGCGGACCTGATCGAAACGCAGTTGTTGGAGCTGGCCCTGGGCAAGTCCCGGCTCGATGGGCTCGGTGCCATTGCCCGTCAGCGGGTGTCTGAGCGGTTGGCGAGGGGAGAGCGGTTCCGCCGAAACGACGCGGGTGGCGAAGTGACCGGCACTATCGATGAAGTGGAAGTGCACCTGGCCTACATGACCGACCTGGCCGAGCGCCTGGATTTGCCATGGCAGGCGCGGGGTATGCAGTTCCGCAGCCTGGCCGAGGTCAGCCAAGAGATGATCGAGGCAGCATTCCAGCGGATCAAGGCGCTGGAGGAGGGTGATCTGCTGATCGACCGGATCTTCGAGCAACCGCTCTGGAAAACCTGGCTGGAGTCGACTTACCGCGAGGAATTGAATGGCTTGAAACGCCAGATTGACGCCACCATCGACTTGCAGGATGCGTTGCAGCGCAGGGCCGAAGGTACGCGGCTCACCACCGAGGAAAAGACTGCGGTGGAGGCGGAAATCAAGGGGCTGTGCAGCGAGTTGGGCAAAAGTGAAAGTGACTTTGCCGATGGCCGGCTGATGACTGATGAGGAATATGTTCAAGCCCTGGAAGACATCGATCTGCAGATTACGCAGTTGCTGAAAAAACTGACACGGGACGCGATGAATCGGGCCAAGCTAGATCGGCTACGGATTGAATCCGGCCAGTAACCATGCAAAAAACAGAGGCCTCTACACGCTGTGTACGAGGCCTTTGTCTGTCATGCGGTTACCGATTCAGAACAGGAAATAACGCTGGGCCATCGGCAAGGTTTGCGCTGGTTCACACCATAGCAGCACACCGTCGGCCTTGACCTGATAGGTCTGCGAATCAACGTCGATATTCGGCAGGTAGTCGTTGTGGATCAGGTCGGTTTTCTGCACGTCACGGCAGCCTTTGACCACGGCGATTTTCTTCTTCAAACCCAGGGCTTCGGGCAAGCCTGCATCTTGTGCGGCCTGGCTGATGAAGGTCATGCTGGTGGCGTGCAACGAGCCGCCGAAGCTGGCGAACATCGGTCGGTAGTGCACCGGTTGTGGTGTCGGAATCGAGGCGTTGGCGTCACCCATAAGGCTGGCCGCAATGGCACCACCCTTGAGAATCAGCGTCGGCTTCACGCCAAAAAATGCCGGGCGCCAGAGCACCAGATCCGCCCATTTGCCTACTTCCACCGAGCCCACTTCATGGCTGATGCCGTGGGTGATCGCCGGGTTGATGGTGTATTTGGCGATGTAGCGCTTGGCGCGGAAGTTGTCGTTGCCCTCACCATCGCCGGGCAGCGGCCCGCGCTGTTTTTTCATCTTGTCGGCGGTCTGCCAGGTGCGGGTGATGACTTCGCCGACCCGGCCCATGGCCTGACTGTCGGAGCTGATCATCGAGAACGCGCCGAGATCATGGAGGATGTCTTCGGCGGCAATCGTCTCGCGGCGGATGCGACTTTCGGCGAACGCTACGTCTTCGGCAATGCTCGGGTCGAGGTGATGGCAGACCATCAGCATGTCGAGGTGTTCGTCGATGGTGTTGCGGGTGAACGGTCGGGTCGGATTGGTCGAGCTCGGCAGCACATTGGCAAAGCCGCAGGCCTTGATGATGTCCGGCGCATGACCGCCACCGGCACCTTCGGTGTGGTAGGTGTGGATGGTGCGGCCCTTGAAGGCGGCGAGAGTGGTTTCGACGAAACCGGATTCGTTGAGGGTGTCGGTGTGGATGGCCACCTGCACATCGAACCGGTCGGCCACGCTCAGGCAGTTGTCGATGCTCGCCGGTGTGGTGCCCCAGTCCTCATGCAACTTGAGGCCGATGGCACCGGCCTTGACCTGTTCGATCAAAGGCTCCGGCAGGCTGGCGTTACCCTTGCCGGTCAGGCCGATGTTCATCGGGAACGCGTCGGCGGCCTGGAGCATGCGCGCCAGGTGCCACGGACCGGAGGTGCATGTGGTCGCATTGGTGCCGGTTGCCGGTCCGGTGCCGCCGCCGATCATGGTGGTGACGCCGCTCATCAGCGCCTCTTCGATCTGCTGTGGGCAGATGAAGTGGATGTGGGTGTCGATGCCGCCGGCGGTGAGGATCATGCCTTCGCCGGCGATGACTTCGGTGCTGGCGCCAATGGCGATGTTGACGTTGGGCTGGATGTCCGGGTTACCGGCCTTGCCGATCGCGGCGATGCGCCCGTCCTTGAGACCGACGTCCGCCTTGACGATGCCCCAGTGGTCGATGATCAGCGCGTTGGTGATCAGGGTGTCGACCACCTCGGCGGCCAGTAATTGGCTCTGACCCTGGCCGTCACGGATGACTTTGCCGCCACCGAATTTCACTTCTTCGCCGTAGGTGGTGAAGTCCTGTTCCACTTCAATCCACAACTCGGTATCGGCCAGGCGCACCTTGTCACCGACAGTGGGGCCGAACATGTCGGCGTAGGCTTGACGGGAAATCTTCATTCGTTCGCCTTGAAATTCAATTGAATTTGAAATCGTTCGCTGCGCTCACAATCGCGAGCAGGCTCGCTCCCACAGTTGACCGCATTCCAATGTGGGAGCGAGCCTGCTCGCGATGGGGCCGGTGCTGACAACGCATTAATCAGAGGTCACCCATGATCCGCCCGGCAAAGCCGAACACCCGACGATGCCCCGCCAAATCCACCAACTCCACCTCGCGGCTCTGCCCCGGCTCGAAGCGCACCGCCGTGCCAGCGGGGATGTTCAGACGCATGCCGCGGCTGGCGGCGCGGTCGAACGTCAGCGCGTCGTTGGTTTCGAAAAAGTGGTAGTGCGAGCCGACCTGGATCGGTCGATCACCACTGTTGGCCACTTTCAGACGGATCGTGCGCCGACCGACGTTGAGCTCGATCTCGCCGGGCTGGATCTGGTATTCACCGGGAATCATCAATGGGCTCCTTGGAGAATCTTGTAGTACAGGGCGGTCGGCTTGTAGCGGCCACTCGGGTCGCAGGCGTAATCCGGGATTTCACCGGCGCGGGTATAGCCCAGTGATTGGTAGAAGTCCTCGGCGGGCGAGCCGGCTTCGGTGTCGAGGTAAAGCATGCCGCGCTTGTGCTGCAGGGCGGCCGCCTCCAGGGCACTCATCAGTTGCTGGCCCAGACCACGACGCCGCGCATGTTCGCGCACCAGCAGCTTCTGCACTTCGGCACGGTTCAGGCCGTTGGCTTTCTGGCACAGACTCAGTTGCACGCTGGCCTGCACCTGCTCGTCCTTGACCACCACCCATAGCAACACATTGCCCTTGTTCAGGTTGTCCTGGACTTCATCGAAATAAGCGTGAGCCTGGGTCGCATCGAGGTCAGCCATGAAGCCGACACTGGCGCCATAGCCGACGGCATCGAGCAGCAGGTCGATCAGGCCCTGGCGGTAATGCGCAAAGCTTTCGACGTTGACGCGTCGCAGTTGGGCGGGGTTCATGGGCGATCACTCCTTGTTGACGGCGGGTGGTTGCGCGCCAGGATTGAGGGTCAGTTGCATGAAGGTCAGGTCCAGCCAGCGGCCGAACTTGGTGCCGACCTGAGGCATTTGTCCGGTGGTGATAAAGCCGATGCGCTCATGCAAGCGAATGGAAGCGGCGTTACCGCTTTCGATGGCGGCGACCATCACGTGCTTGCCGCAGCCTTTGGCGCGTTCGATCAGCGCTTCCATCAGTTGCGGACCGAGGCCGTTGCCGCGCTGGTCGCTGCGCACATAGACCGAGTGCTCGACGGTGTGGCGGAAACCGTCGAAGGGTCGCCAGTCGCCGAACGAGGCGTACCCGAGCACCGTGTTGTCGGCATCGACAATCACCAGAATCGGATAAGCCTGGGATTGCCGGGCGTTGAACCAGGCCTGGCGGTTGCCGAGGTCGACCGCTTGCTCGTTCCAGATCGCCGTGGTGTTGAGTACCGCGTCGTTGTAGATGTCGCGGATGGCTGGCAGATCGGCAGGCACGGCATCGCGGATGTGGTAAGTCATGGCACGGCCTCAGGCGATGGGTTGGTGGACGGTGACCAGTTTGGTGCCGTCGGGGAACGTGGCCTCGACCTGAATTTCCGGGATCATTTCCGGGATGCCTTGCATCACTTGTTCGCGGGTCAGCAGGGTGGTGCCCAGGTGCATCAGGTCGGCCACGGTCCGGCCGTCGCGAGCGCCTTCAAGCAGGGCTGCGGAAATGTAGGCCATGGCCTCCGGGTAATTGAGTTTCACACCGCGAGCCAAACGCCGCTCGGCCACCAGGCCGGCGGTGAAGATCAGCAGCTTGTCTTTTTCGCGTGGGGTCAGGTCCATTGTTGCAATCCGTATTCGGCAGTTAAAGGTGTTGGATCTGTGAATACAAATCCCACAGAAAAGCAATTCAGGTGTTCCATATTCTTGGAGGCATTGCTTCGCGGCCAAGCAACGCAGGCCTAAGCAATCGCCACAAATCAATCAACCACCCCCGCGCCAACAACGCTTCACTGGCCAGGCACCGTGCAACCAGCAACCCCGGCAGTTGGGTCAGATCCCCGCGCACTTCGTTGGGCAGCGAACGGCAACGCTCCAGCAGTTCGCTGTCGATCTCACCCGTCACCAGCAACGTAGCAAACACCGGTTGCCCATCGAGCCCGATGGGCGACTCCAGCAAACCGTCCGCCCCGACAATGCGCTGGCGTTCATGCCAGAGCAACTGGCCGTCGCGGCGGATATCCAGTTGCGCCTGGAAGTGCCCGAGATCGAAGCGCTCGCCGCTGGCGGGTCGACCCAATGCAACCACGTCCCAATAGAACAAGCGGGCATCGCCTTCAAGGTCAATAGAGGTACTGAGTTCCGCCTGGGCCGCGCTGAAAATGATCGTCTCCTGGGGCAGCCACTCCAGTGTCGCACCGGCCGCCACACGCAAGTCCAGCCGCTGATAGGCGGGGCCGGCGGCGCGATACCACTTGGCCGCGCCGGGGCTGGTGATTTGTGCCCAGGCATCGCGCTCGACACTGGCCGAGATGTCCAGCCGATCACCGCCGGCAATGCCGCCGGGTGGGTGGACGATGATGTGCTGGCAGACTTCTGGCCCTTCGGCATACAGGTGTTTTTGCACCCGCAACGGACCTTTGTGTCGACGCTGGACCGGGCGAGTGGTGTTGTCGAATCGGGCGTAGCCCAGCTCCAGTTCGGCGTGCCAACTGGGGGTAAACAAGGCACCAGATGCGGGAAGAGTCATAGTCAGTGCTTATCCGGAAGTTGTCAGGATGTTGCAAAGGCTGTGCCGCAAGGTATCCCGGGCAGGAGGCAACTATTGCTGGGGCTTGCGCACCAACAAGGGGCGCACTATGAAATGCCGAGCAACAAATTGGTGCTTAACCACCTTTTAGGCATACATATGTACCGCCATCCGTGCTTCCAAAGAACTCAGCATCCAAGCGTCCGCTCCCTCCTTCTGCGGGGCGACTGAACGTCTTGGAGTTTATTGATGACCACCGATACAGATCGTGAAAATGCTCGAAAAATGCTTGAGCAACTTGCAACGCTACCACTCGCGAAACCCGCCAAGGCCGCGCCGGTGCTGCCACCTGTGAGCCCGCCATTCATTTGCGAAGACGATGCTGCGAACTGGTTTCACCAGCATGAGCGCGCGCCAGACAAAGAGTACGGTTCACTCATTTTGCAGCGCCCGGATGGTAAGTTTGTCGCGACAACGCCTATATCGGATCAGGCGGAAACTTTTGATTTTGCGCTTTTGCTTGCATACGACCCAGATACACGGGTAATCAGTCATCCAGTGGGATACCGTTGCGTGGGCAAATGCCATAGCCACCCGGATATCTCCGAGTGGATTGCCACGAATAACCGGTCTTTCAACGAAAATCAGGTTAAGTTACTGAACTCGCTTCCGTCGCAACCTGATCTCTATAAAGCGTTCAATCATAGGGATTTCTATACACATAATTATGTTTCAGGTCCCTTTGGTTCTCTGGTGGCTTATTCCATGAGTCCGCCGGAAAATCCCAGTATTTCTGGATTCTCTTCGCGCACGACACCCGAAAAACGGATCATGGAAGTTTTGGCCGTCGGTCAGATGCGTGTCCTCCATCCAGGCACAGTCTGGGGTGGGTTTCGCGGCCGCATCACGTCTGAATGGATTCCCTACCAGCCGGTCATACCCGGACCTCCTACCCTCCAACCGTTCTACACATCGGTTTTTGAAGATCCGGCGTCGGCGTTGAGCTCTGCCTTGAGTCGTGTACCCGCGACAGTGGATCACCAGCGTGTAGGGTTTATCCTCAAGCGTCGCGACCGTGAAGAATATGTTGCGACATTGCCGTTTCACCAACCTGATGGATTACTGGCAATGGAGCAGGTGTTCCCCGCAGTGCCAGGCGGTTTTCGGTTACCGGAAAGTCAGACGTTGGCAGGTGTGTACCTGGGGCCAGAGTCGCTGGCGACGCCACTACCGGAAAAAGAGGCTGACTTGTATCAGCAGTTTTTCTCACCCCAGTCATTGGTATTCAGTGTTCAGCAGGCTCGGGAGTCAGGTTTGGTTGACTCCTCCGTGGGTTATTCGGTGTTCCGCCAGACCCCGGACGGTGCATTGCTGAAGTACCACAGCACGTTTTCTGAAGCCGAAGCCTGGGTTATCAAGACCGAAGGGGCGATGGGCGTCAACATCGATAAGCTCTTGTTGGGTGGACATCTGAGCGCTAAGGATTTTGTCTTGAGTGTTGCAGTAACGGGCGTACTGACGGTCGAAAAAAGCAGCCCGCTCTGGGATGTTGGCGGCGTGGTGGGTTCTGAATGGCTGCCCTATGCAGGGGCAAACCGCATCACCACGGATTCTGAATGAGCGCTGACAGTTCACTGCTCAGATCGTAACCAGCCCACGCACGCCCTCGGCTTCCATGTTTTCACCGCGACCCTGTTGCACGATTTCACCCCGGGACATCACCAGATATTGGTCGGCCAGTTCGGCGGCGAAATCGTAGAACTGTTCGACCAGTAGAATGGCCATGTCGCCCCGGGCCGCGAGTTTTTTGATCACGGCACCGATCTCCTTGATCACCGACGGCTGGATGCCTTCGGTGGGTTCGTCGAGGATCAGCAGGCGAGGGCGGCTGGCCAGCGCGCGGCCGATGGCCAGTTGTTGTTGCTGGCCACCGGACAAGTCGCCACCCCGGCGCTGCTTCATTTGCAGCAGCACCGGGAACAGCTCGTAGATGAACGCCGGCACTTCCTTCGCTTCACTGCCGGGGAAGCGCGACAGGCCCATCAGCAGGTTTTCTTCCACGGTCAGGCGGCCGAAGATTTCCCGGCCCTGCGGCACGTAGGCGATCCCGGCGTGCACACGCTGGTGCGGCTTGAAGGCGGTGATCGGCTTACCTTCCCAATTCACTGCGCCTTCCTTGGCTGGCAACAAGCCCATCAGGCATTTGAGCAGGGTGGTCTTGCCCACGCCGTTACGGCCGAGCAGGCAGGTGACTTCGCCGACCTTCACGTCAAACGTCAGACCGCGCAGGATGTGGCTTCCGCCGTAGTACTGGTGCAGTTTTTCGACTTGCAACATTCTCAAATACTCCTCAGATCCCCCTGTGGGAGCGAGCTTGCTCGCGATGGCGTCGGCACACTCAACATCGTTGGTGACTGATGCACCGCTTTCGCGAGCAGGCTCGCTCCTACAGAGGGATGTATTTGCAGGCTTAACGACCGAGATAAACCTCGATCACCCGCTCGTTGTCCTGCACCTGTTCCAGCGACCCTTCGGCCAGCACGCTGCCCTGATGCAACACCGTGACGTGGTCGGCAATCGAGCCGACGAAGCCCATGTCGTGCTCCACCACCATCAGCGAGTGCTTGCCGGCCAGACTCTTGAACAGCTCGGCGGTGAATTCGGTTTCGGCGTCGGTCATGCCCGCCACCGGTTCATCGAGCAGCAGCAATTGCGGGTCCTGCATCAGCAACATGCCGATCTCCAGAAACTGCTTCTGACCGTGGGACAGCAGGCCGGCCGGGCGATTGACCGACGAGGTCAGGCGAATGGTCTCCAGCACTTCGGCGATGCGGTCCTTTTGTTCGCCATTCAAGCGAGCGCGCAAACTGGCCCATACCGACTTGTCGGTCTTCTGCGCCAGTTCCAGGTTCTCGAACACGCTCAAGGCTTCGAACACCGTCGGTTTCTGGAACTTGCGGCCGATACCGGCCTGGGCGATCTGAACTTCGCTCATTTGCGTCAGGTCCAGGGTTTCGCCGAACCAGGCCTTGCCGTGGCTGGGACGGGTCTTGCCGGTGATCACGTCCATCAGCGTGGTCTTGCCCGCGCCGTTGGGGCCGATGATGCAGCGCAGTTCGCCGACGCCGATGTACAGGTTCAGTTCGTTCAGCGCGCGGAAGCCGTCGAAGCTGACACTGATGTCTTCCAGGGTCAGGATGGTGCCGTGGCGGGTGTTCAGGCCAGGTCCGACCCGTTGACCGAGGCCAATGGCATCGCGGCTGCTGCCGGCATCCTTGTTCGGTTCCACGGGGAAGAACGCCGGTTCGAGCATGAATTCAGCCGTTGCAGTCACTCTCATTGCTCACCTCTTTTCTTCAACAGGCCGATCACGCCTTTGGGCAAATACAGGGTCACGACAATGAACAGCGCGCCGAGGAAGAACAGCCAGTACTCGGGGAATGCCACGGTGAACCAGCTCTTCATACCGTTGACCACGCCGGCACCGAGCAACGGGCCGATCAACGTCCCGCGCCCGCCCAGTGCTACCCATACTGCTGCTTCGATGGAGTTGGTCGGCGACATCTCGCTCGGGTTGATGATCCCCACTTGCGGCACGTACAGCGCACCGGCCAGGCCGCACAACACCGCACTCAAAACCCACACGAACAACTTGAAGCCGCGCGGATCGTAGCCGCAGAACATCAGACGATTTTCCGCATCGCGCAGCGCGGTCAGTACACGTCCGAACTTGCTTTGCGCCAGGCGCCAGCCGATAAACAGGCTCGCCACCAGCAACAGCACCGTGGCGAAAAACAGCACCGCGCGGGTGCCCGGTTCAGTGATGCCAAAGCCAAGAATCGTGCGGAAGTTGGTGAAGCCGTTGTTGCCGCCGAATCCGGTTTCGTTGCGGAAGAACAGCAGCATGCCGGCGAAGGTCAGGGCCTGGGTCATGATCGAAAAGTACACGCCCCTGATCCGCGAACGGAAGGCGAAAAAGCCGAACACCAAGGCCAGTAACCCCGGCGCCAAAACCACCAGGCACAGGGTCCAGAGGAAACTGCTGGTGCCAGTCCAGAACCACGGCATTTCGCTCCACGACAGGAAGGTCATGAACGCCGGCAAGCCATCTCCCGAGGCCTGGCGCATCAGGTACATGCCCATGGCATAGCCGCCGAGGGCGAAGAACAGGCCGTGGCCGAGGGACAGCAGGCCGGCGTAACCCCACACCAGATCGAGCGCCAGGGCGACGATGGCGTAGCAAAGTATCTTGCCCACCAGCGTCAGTGTGTAGGCCGAAACGTGCAGCGTGCTGTCCGGCGATAACAGCGACAGCAGCGGTAGCGCCAGCAGCAGAACGAGGATCACCGCACCGACGGCAATCGAGACTCTGGGGCCGGCTTTTTGGGTCGCGGTAACGAGCAGGGGCTGGTTCATCAGTCGATCACCCGTCCTTTGAGTGCGAAGAGGCCTTGCGGACGTTTCTGGATGAACAGAATGATCAGCGCGAGGATGAGGATCTTGCCGAGCACGGCACCGATCTGCGGTTCGAGAATCTTGTTGGCGATCCCCAGGCCAAACGCCGCCAGCACGCTACCGGCCAGCTGACCGACACCGCCGAGCACCACCACCAGGAACGAGTCGATGATGTAGCTCTGGCCGAGATCCGGGCCGACGTTGCCGATCTGGCTCAGGGCCACGCCACCGAGGCCGGCAATGCCCGAGCCGAGGCCGAAGGCGAGCATGTCTACGCGCCCGGCGGGTACTCCGCAGCAAGCCGCCATGTTGCGGTTCTGCGTCACGGCGCGAACATTCAGGCCCAGGCGCGTCCTGTTCAGCAGCAGCCAGGTCAGCACCACCACAAACAGGGCAAAGGCAATGATGACGATGCGGTTGTACGGCAGCACGAGGTTAGGCAGCACCTGAATCCCACCCGACAGCCAGGCCGGGTTGGCCACTTCGACGTTCTGTGCGCCGAACACCAGGCGAACCAGTTGAATCAGCATCAGGCTGATGCCCCAGGTGGCGAGCAGGGTTTCCAGTGGACGGCCGTAGAGGTGGCGAATTACCGTGCGCTCCAGCGCCATGCCGATAGCCGCGGTGACGAAAAACGCCACCGGCAGCGCGATCAGCGGATAGAACTCGATGGCCTGCGGCGCGAAGCGCTGGAACATCAGTTGCACCACATAGGTCGAGTAGGCGCCGAGCATCAGCATCTCGCCGTGGGCCATGTTGATCACGCCGAGCAGGCCGAAGGTGATTGCAAGCCCCAGGGCGGCGAGCAGCAGAATCGATCCAAGTGACATACCGCTGAATGCCTGGCCGAGCATTTCGCCGACCAGCAGTTTGCGTTTGACTTGAGCCAGGCTGGTTTCGGCCGCCGTGCGTACATTGGCATCGGCTTCTACGCCAGGTACGAGCAAGCCTTCGAGGCGGGTGCGGGCCAGCGGGTCGCCGGTTTCGCCGAGCAAGCGCACAGCGGCCAGCCGTACAGCCGGGTCGGCATCCACCAGTTGCAGGTTGGCCAGAGCCAGGCTCAGTGCGGCGTGAACGCCTTCGTCCTTTTCGCCCTCCAGTTGTTGGTCGAGGAATTTCAACTGCGCCGGCTTGGCACTTTTCTGTAGTTGCTGCGCAGCGCTCAGACGGAGTTTGGCGTCGGCGGCGAGCAATTGATGACTGGCCAACGCGGTGTCGATCAGACCCCGCAGGCGGTTGTTCAGACGCAGGGTTTTCGGCTGGCCGTCGACGGTCAATTCGCCTTGTTGCAGGGCGTTGATCAGTTCGATACGGGCCGGATCGGGCTGCGCCGCCCAGGTTTCCAGCAGCCTGGCTTGCTGCACGGGATTGGCGGCGACGAAGTCTTCGGCGTCGCCGGCGTGAGTGGCCATCGGCAGTAAAAATGCGATGGCGAAGATGAGACGATAAAGGGCGGTGGGCATAGATAGTCGCCTTGACGCGGACATTGTGGGAGCGAGCCTGCTCGCGATAGCGGTTGTTCAGTCACAGAAATGTTGAATGTGCCGCCGTCATCGCGAGCAGGCTCGCTCCCACAGGGATTTGTGTCAGGCCCGAATGCTTGGGCCCGACACCCAGTGGCTCAGTTGCTCTTCACCGCATACTCCGGCTTCTTGTCGTTGCCCGGGATGAACGGGCTCCACGGCTGGGCGCGGATCGGCCCTTCGGTCTGCCACACCACGTTGAACTGACCGTCAGCCTGGATCTCGCCGATCATCACCGGTTTGTGCAGGTGGTGATTGGTCTTGTCCATGGTCAGCGTGTAACCGGACGGCGCAGCAAAGGTCTGGCCGGCCAAGGCTTCGCGGACTTTGTCGACGTCGGTGGATTTGGCTTTTTCCGCCGCTTGCGCCCACATGTGGATGCCGACATAGGTGGCCTCCATCGGGTCGTTGGTCACTGCCTTGTCGGCGCCTGGCAGGTTGTGTTTCTTCGCGTAGGCCTTCCAGTCATCGACGAACTTCTTGTTCACCGGATTCTCGACCGATTCGAAGTAGTTCCACGCCGCCAGGTTGCCCACCAATGGCTTGGTGTCGATGCCGCGCAGTTCTTCTTCGCCGACCGAAAACGCCACGACCGGAACGTCGGTGGCTTTCAGGCCCTGGTTCGCCAGTTCTTTGTAGAAAGGCACGTTGGAGTCGCCGTTGACGGTGGAGATAACCGCCGTCTTTCCACCGGCCGAGAACTTCTTGATGTTGGCGACGATGGTTTGATAGTCGCTGTGACCGAACGGGGTGTAGACCTCTTCGATGTCCTTGTCGGCCACGCCCTTGGAGTGAAGGAACGAACGCAGAATCTTGTTGGTGGTGCGCGGGTACACGTAGTCGGTGCCGAGCAGGAAGTAGCGCTTGGCGCTGCCGCCTTCTTCGCTCATCAGGTATTCAACGGCAGGGATCGCCTGCTGGTTCGGCGCCGCGCCGGTGTAGAACACGTTTGGCGACATCTCTTCGCCTTCGTATTGCACCGGGTAGAACAGCAGGCCGTTGAGTTCTTCGAACACCGGTAGTACCGATTTGCGCGACACCGAGGTCCAGCAACCGAACACCACGGCGACCTTGTCCTGGGTCAGCAACTGGCGGCCCTTCTCGGCGAACAGCGGCCAGTTCGAGGCCGGGTCGACCACCACCGGCTCGAGCATCTTGCCGTTCACGCCGCCCTTGGCGTTGATCTCGTCGATGGTCATCAGCGCCATGTCTTTGAGCGACGTTTCGGAGATCGCCATGGTGCCGGACAACGAATGCAGAATACCGACCTTGATGGTCTCGGCGGCCTGGACAGTCCAGGTCATGCCCATCGCGGCGATGCTTGCCGAGAGTGTGAAAGCCTTGATCAAACTGCGACGCTTCATTGTGCGATCTCCATGAACTTATGAGTTTTCTTGGTTGGCAGATGCGGACTACTGAAGGGGTGTTTTGCAAGGGCTGTGCCCGGTCGGCAAAAGGCAGGGAAATGTCGTTTTAGAGCGGTTGAACGGTTTGATGGCGCACCATGAGGGATCGCGTCTGGCGCGTTGGTGCGAAGAGTTGCGCCAGATTGGGGCGAAGATTATGTGAGCAACAAAAACCGCCTGTGGGAGCGAGCAAGCCCGCTCCCACAAGGTCAGCGGTGCAACAAATCAGCTTTTGATGCAGGTTTCAAAACCATGCCCGCCACCTTCGTATTCCGGGCCGTAGTAGTACTTGGTGAATGAAGTTTTCCCGTCAGGGGTTGTAGCAATTTTCGCAATTCCGACGCCGTAATCCTTGAGCGACGGATCCGTATGGGCAAAATAAATCGCCAGGGAACTCAAGTTGGCGGCAGCAAATCCGTCATACCGGGAGTTGTCGAGCAACGTCAGCGTAAAACCGTAGGCGCCGTGTTCTCCGGTACTCTGTTCGGCATTGAGCTTCATCTCGACAACACCTTCGAACGGACCGATATGGCTGTCCATTCCAGTGCATTGATACCGACCACTGTAGTCAACGCCAGTAAAGGGTGGTTGCACTGCCCATGCGGGCGCTGAAACAAGTGCAATGGATGCGATGAACTTCTTGAACATGTTTACCTCTTTCCGCTCTTGTAAGAGTTGTGGCGATTAAGCTGTAGGAATAATCGTCATTGAAGTGCGCGAGGGTTTTATAGTTGAGCTCGCGAGTGCGGAGTATGAGCGTGATGGAGAACTTGTTAAGCGCTAACTTAATACGGAGTTTTTCCAAACGTAAATGTAGTTTGAAACTTTTTTAATTAAATGTGGCATTAACGAGGTCGCATCAAGCCGATGAAGAACAACCCGCCAATTGCAGCAGTGGCAACACCGATGGGCAAGTCTTCGGGGGCGATCAATGTCCGGGCGGCGACGTCGACCCAGACCAGAAACACGCTGCCGAGCAATACGCACACCGGCAGCAATCTTCGGTGTTCAGCGCCGACCAGACGCCGCGCAATGTGCGGCACCATCAGCCCGACAAAACCGATCGAGCCGCTGATCGATACCAGCACTCCGGTCATCAATGACGCAATCAGAAACACTCGCAGGCGCACGGTGCGTACATTCAGGCCCAGGGTCACTGCTGTCTGCTCGCCGGCCATCAGCGCATTCAGCGGTCGCGCCATGCCCAGCAGCAACACCAGCCCGAGCAACACACTGGCTGTCGGCACCGTCAGCAGCTCCCAGCGTGCCAACCCGAGCCCGCCGAGCATCCAGAACATCACCGCCGAACTGGCTCGATGGTCGCCCATGAACAGCAGCAAATTGGCTATCGCCATCATCACGAACGACACCGCCACGCCGCACAACAACAAGCGATCACTGTCGAGGCGGCCGTGGCGATTGGCGATCATCAGCACCACCAGCATGCTCAGCAATGCACCGATAAATGCCGCGATGGGCAAGGTCAGCAGGCCAACGATCTCACCGACATGCAGCACCACGATCACCGCGCCTAACGTCGCGCCGGACGTGGCGCCAAGTAAATGCGGGTCAGCCAACGGGTTGCGCGTCACCGCTTGCAGCACGGCGCCGATCAACGCCAGGCCGGCGCCCACCAACGCGCCGAGCAGCATGCGCGGGACGCGGATCAGCCAGACGATATGCTCTTGTCCAGGGTTCCAGTCCGGCACACCGAAACCGAACAGTTTGTGCAACAGGATGCGCCACACCACATCCAGCGGCACCCGTGCCGGGCCGAAACCCAGGGACACCACGCACGACACCAGCAACAGGGTACCGAGGGCGATCAGCAACAGGGCGTAGCGACGGTTGATCATTCGCCGTGGAAACCCATGGCCAGGGTGGCGACCGCCAGCACGTTATCGATCCCCGGCGTGGCCTGCACGTAAGGGATGACGATGAAGCGCTGGTGCTTGATCGCGTCCACCGATTGCAGGGCCTTGTTGCTCAGCAGGAATTGAATCTTCTGTTCGGCAGTGATTTCGCTGTAGTCGACGATCACGATCACCTGGGGGTTGCGCTCGACCACGGTTTCCCAATTGACCCGGGTCCAGCTCGCGTCGACATCCTCCAGGACATTGCGTCCGCCAGCGGCGTCGATCAGTGCTTGCGGCATGCCCAGACGCCCCGAGGTCATGGCCCGGTCTTCGCCGCTGTCGTACAGGAAGACCCGCGGTTTTTCCGCGGGCAGGTCTTTGCGAATATTCGCCACTTGCGCCTGCATGTCGGCGATCAGGGCATTGGCGCGGTCCTGCACGTCGAAGATTCTGCCGAGGTTGCGCAGATCGTTGTAGGTGTCTTCGAGACTGGCCGGGGGGCGTTTCATCACGAAGGCGCAGGATTCGCTCAGCTCGTACACATTGATGCCCAGCGGTTGCAGGGTTTGTGGCGTGAGATCGCCGCCGATACGCATGCCGTAGTCCCAGCCGGCGAAGAAGAAATCGACGTTGGCATTGAGCAGGGTTTCCACCGACGGGTACTTGGCCGCCAGTTCCGGCAGGCCTTCGAGAATACCCTGCATCTCGGGTGTCACGGCCTTCCAGCCACTGATGCCGCTGTAACCGGCCATCCGTGGTTTGAGGCCGAGGGCGAGCATCATCTGAGTCATGTTGATGTCGTGGCTGAGGGCGTGTTGTGGTGCCTGCTTGAAAGTCACTTCGCGGTTGCAGCTTTTGATTGTCAGCGGGTAATGGGTGGCTTCGGCCAATGCCTGGGCGCTGCCCAGCAACATCACGAGAGAGAGGCAGGAGCGCAGCAGGGAACGCAAAGTCATGGTTGGGTTATCCAGGTGATTCGTGGGTAGCCGTGCAGCGGATGTTCATCGATCAGCGCTTCGACGCCGAACACATTGCGCAGTAGCGCAGTCGTCAGGACTTCTTTCGGCGTGCCGCTGGCGACGATGCGGCCGTGGTCGATCACGTACAGCCGATCACAAAAAGCCGCCGCCAGATTGAGGTCGTGGATGCTCGCCAGGGTGCCGATGTTCAAGCGCGTGACCAGCTTCAAAAGCTCAAGCTGATAACGCGGATCAAGGTGGTTGGTCGGCTCGTCGAGGATCAGCAATTGTGGTTGCTGGGCCAGGGCGCGGGCGAGGATGACCCGCTGTTTTTCACCACCGGAGAGCGTGACGAACCCGTGGTCTTCGAAGCCCTTGAGGCCGACGGACTCCAGGGCCTGATTGATCAGGTCGCGGTCTTCGAGGGTGTCGCCATCGAACAAGCCCTTGTGCGGCGTACGGCCCATGGCGACCACTTCCTCGACAGTCAGGCCGAAGGCTTCAGGGAACTCTTGCAACACCACGGCGATGCGTTGCGCGCACCAGCGCGAGGAGTGCTTCCAGACGTTCTGGTGATCGAACCTGACCTCGCCGCTTTCCGGTTTACTGAAGCGCCAGGCACAGCGCAACAGGCTGGTCTTGCCGCTGCCGTTGGGGCCGATCAGCCCGACGAACTCACCGGCGGCCACCTGTAGCGAGGCGTTACGCAGCTGGAATTGGTGATGGCAATGGCCGTGACCCAGTGGGGACCAGGTGAGGTTTGTGAGGTTCAGCGAGGTCATGCAGTTGTTCTTGAAGTTTCTGGAACGGCGGATGACGCCATCGCGAGCAGGCTCGCTCCCACATTGGAACACGGTCAAATGTGGGAGCGAGCCTGCTCGCGATAGGGCAGCGACGAAAAGTGCGGGAAGTCTACAGTGCTATCGATCCCGCGCATCTCGCCTGTTTCATGATGAAGATGAGGCGCTCTCAGTCTGCCGGGCGAAGCGTGACAGCAGCACACGGTCGAGCACCCAAACCGCCACCAGCGAAGCACCCACCAACGGGAAGGCCAGCGCCAGGGCGAACATGATCACCATCGCGGTTTTCCATTTCGGCAGGTCGTGGCGCAGCGGCGGCACGCCGAGTTTTCCTTGCGGACGGCGTTTCCACCAGATCACCACACCGCTGACCGCGCTGAGCAAAATCATCAGGCAGATCAGCAACACGACAATCTGGTTGAAGGCGCCGAACATCTTGCCTTCGTGCAGCATCACGCCGATTTCCGTGGCGCGGGCGACGCTGCCGTATTGCTCGAAACGTACATCGGCCAGGACCTTGCCGGTGTACTGATCGATGTGCAGCGTGGCGTCATTGCGCGGGTCGTCGGCGAACAGCGCAATGGTGAAAACACCGGTTGCATTGGTCGGCAGGGTGATGCTGTAACCCGGTTCGACCTTGCGCTCTTTGGCGATGTTTTGTACGTCCTGCAGGCGCATGGTCGGCGAGGCCAGGCCGGCCGCTGCACCGTCGTGGGCCATGTGCTCGGCATGGTCGCCGGACATCGGCATCGGCGTGTTTTCCATGGCCCACGGCACGGTCTGACGGGTGGAGGTGTTGAGGCTGCGAGCCTCGACGTCGGACTTCGGCACGTCATCCCACATGGCGGCCGGGAACACGTTCCACACTTCGGCGTACTGCTTGCCCCAGAAGCCGGTCCAGGTCATGCCGCTCAGCAGCATCACCAGCAGCAGGGACGCGCCCCAGAACCCGGTGACCGCGTGCAGGTCACGCCACAAGATGCGACCACGGCTGTTCAGGCGCGGCCACAAAATGCCTGCCGCCTGACCGCGTGGCCACCACAAGAAGATGCCGGACACCACCAGCACCACGCCCCAACCGGCGGCCAGTTCGATCAGCCGATCGCCGACGGTGCCGATCATCAGCTCGCCGTGAATCGCGCGGGCAATGGCTTGCAGGTTTTTCTTGGCGTCTTGCTCGCCGAGGATGTCACCGTGGTACGGATCGACGAACACATTCAGTTCGTTGCCGCCATTGAGCACGACAAACTGCGCGCTACGTTCAGCGCTGACCGGTGGCAGGTACTGCTTGATCGTGGCTTGCGGGTACGCGTCTTCCACGCGCTTGAGCAGGTCGTCGGCCGGCACTGTGTGATGACCGGCCGGAACGTTGAGCAGGCTGCTGTACATCAGCGAGTCGAGTTGCGGTTTGAACAGGTAAATGGTGCCGGTCAGGGCCAGCATCACCATGAATGGCGCAACGAACAATCCGGCATAGAAATGCCAGCGCCACGCCAGGTTGTAGAAA
Source organism: Pseudomonas sp. ACN8 (assembly GCF_002303925.1). Taxonomy (GTDB): domain Bacteria; phylum Pseudomonadota; class Gammaproteobacteria; order Pseudomonadales; family Pseudomonadaceae; genus Aquipseudomonas. The sequence continues at coordinate 66,265 of NZ_MRCS01000024.1, read as the reverse complement.
TTCACTTTGGGCTGTTTCATCACGCGTGCTCCACTTGGCTGGATCTTTTAGTTGTTTGATTGGCGGTTGCCTTGCAACCGATCGCGAGCAGGCTCGCTTCCCTGTAGGAGCGAGCTTGCTCGCGAAGCTTTTAGAAACTCATATCCACCTTGGTCCAGAGCGTTCGCCCCGGTTCCTTGATGGCTTGCGGGTCATTGGCCGGGTAGCCGAAACCGGCGTTGCCGGCCAGGTTCAAGTGCTCGGCGTAAGCCTTGCCGAACAGGTTGTCGACGCCGCTGCTGACCTTCCAGTTGCTGTTGATCCGATAGGCGCCGTTGAGGGAGAACACGCCGAAGCCCGGCGTCTTGCCGAAATCCTTGCCGACCACGTTGCCCTTGTTCTGGTCGATGCGGTTTTGCGCGGCAACCACTCTCCACAGTGCGCCGGCGCTCCAGTTTTCTTCGCTGTAGGTCAGGCCGAAACGGGCATCCAGCGGCGGCATTTGCGGCAATGCACTGCCATCGCTGCTGTTCTTGCCCCAGGCGTAGGCCAGGGTCGCGTCGGCTTTCCAGTTGTCGGTAAGGTTGTAAGCGGCGCCCAGTTCGCCGCCCATGATTCGCGCGTCGATGTTTTCGGCTTGTGAGGTCGTACCCATCATCGTCGGGGTGTAGTTGAACAGGATGTAATCGCGCACTTGCCCGACGTAAGCCGAGGCCCAGGCTTCGAGGTCTTCGGTCTTGTACTGCAGGCCGAAATCGAGCTGGGTGGTTTTTTCCGGCTTGATCGAATCGAAGGCATTCACCGAACCGGCGGGGCCGGACTTGGGTGAAAACAGCTCCCAGTAATCCGGGAATCGCTGGGTGTGACCTATGCCTGCATACAAGGTGGTCGGGCTGTCGGCCAGGTCATGCTCGTAGCGGATGAAACCGCTGGGCAGGGTATCGGCGCGGGTGTCGTCGGCGGTCGGATTCGGGCGGGTCATCATGCCCGAGCCGATGGTCTGCCGAAAATCCTTGGCCGAGGCACGGTCCAGGCGTGCGCCGCTGATCAGGCGGTCACGGTCGGCGGCGTACCAGGTCAGTTCGCCGAACACGCCGTAGTTATGGAAGTCGGCATCCTTGGTGTACGGCAGGTCCTTGTAGGTGTCGACACCCATGGCGCCGCGCTGGCGATGCTCGTTGGTCTGCGCGTCGATGCCGCTGATCAGTTGTACATCGGCCCAGCGCCAGGTGCCCTTGACCCGGGCGCCGAGGGTGCGGCGGTCGACGTTGGAAGCCATGGGCCCGGCCATCATCCCGGTGCCGGACGGTGTGCGCAGGGTGTAGTTGTCCATCACGTGGTCGGCGTAGTTGTAGTAGACCTGCGCCTCGACCTTATCCAGCACCTCGCCGATGTTGGATTGCTCGAAGCGCAGGCCGAGGCTTTCGCGCAGGAACTGCGAACCGTCCATGCCGCGCCCGGCGTAGCGGGCTTCACCATCGCCACGGCCGGCGGTCAGCTCCAGCAAGGTGTCGGTATTCGACGTCCAGCCGACGGCCATGTCGCCATTCCATTTGTCATAGCGCGACGCCACGGTATCGTTGTTGCCGTCCTGGTAGTCGTCGGAGTGCGCGGTGTTGCCGATGACCCGCACATAACCCGACTCACCGCCGGCGGCAGCGTCCACCAGTTTGTCGAAGCGACCGTAGGAGCCGGCCAGTACGCTGGCGTTGACCCGCGTACCGAGTTCGCCGAAGTGTTCCGGCTCGCGGTCGAACAGAATGGTCCCGGCCGAAGAGCCCGGGCCCCACAGCACGGTTTGTGGGCCTTTGATCACGGTGAGCTTGTCGTAGGTTTCCGGCGAGATGTAGGAGGTCGGGGCGTCCATGCGGCCCGGGCAGGCACCGAGCATCATGCCGCCGTTGGTGAGGATGTTCAGCCGCGAGCCGAACATGCCGCGCAGCACCGGGTCACCGTTGGTGCCGCCATTGCGCACCATGGCAAAGCCGGGGATGGTCTTCAGATAATCGGCGCCGTCGCTGGCCGGCACCGGTTGGCGCGGGTCCTTGGGGTTGGTGACGATGGTCAAGGGCGAGCTGGGCGCAACGGCGGTAATCACCGTCGGGCTCAGTTCTTCACTGTGACCGGCGTGATCATCGGCCAGCGCAGAAGGCGCCAGCAAGGCACCGCACAGGATGGCGGTGGCGTGCCTGAAACGAACACGGGATTCGTTCAGGGCATAAGAGGCTTGGGCAGGGCTCAAGCACGGGACAGCGGAAAACCTGGACATGACAATTTCCATCGAACAGTCGTAAACGACACGGCCGGCAGTCTGAGGCTGTCCCTGTGGGAGCGGGCTTGCTCGCGAAAGCGGTGTGCCAGACGACATCAACGTTGACTGACACTCCCTCTTCGCGAGCAAGCTCGCTCCCACAGGTTGCTTTGGCTGTCTTGCGGGCCGTGTGAAATCAGAAGTGAGTGTTTACGCGACGACGGGCGGGGCGCGGGTGCGGGCGCCGGGGAAGAAGGATTGCCGGGCATGGCCCAAGCGTGGGGAGGGGGCGGTGAAGGTGTTGACGGGCGGGATAACGAAGTTGGCGAAAGACAGGCCACCGGTCAGTGCCGGGCAATTGAACAGCAGGCTGCAATAGCCGCATTTTTCCCACAGCACATGGTGGCCGGGGGCTGGCGGGCAATGCTCGGCGGTGGCTTGCGTGGCTTGCGTGGCATGGTCGGCATGCTCCATCGCCGACATATCCATCGGCATGTCCATGCTCATACCCACAGGCATGGTCATCGACATGGCGCGCGAATCCATCGGCATCGACTGAGAAATCAGCGGACCGATAAAGATCATCAGCATGGCGAACAGGCTGATCCAGCTGCCGCGTGTCAGGCTCAATGTCTGATCGCGTGACCTGGATGACCTGGATGACCTGGATGACCTGGCGCTAAGCGGGCGCATGGGCGTTTTCAGCTCAGGCGATTACGGCTTGTGCACGTGCGCTTGCATGGCGTCCGGCGCCTGCTTCTGCACCGCGACTTCGACCGTCACGTCACCGGACTTCTCGAAGTGCAGCGTCATGGGGAAGCGCTTGCCGTCAGTGAGCAGGCTGCGGTCCTTGAGGCCCAGCAACATCACGTGATAGGCCATGGGTGCGAAAGTGACCTCGCCTCCGGCGGGCACTTCCACGCTCGGTACGTGCTGCATTTTCATCATGTCGCCTTGCATCACGTGCTCATGCAATTGCGCTTCGCCCGCTATTGGGGTGTCGACGCTGAGCAGGCGGTCGGCGGTCTTGCCTTCATTGTTGATCACGAAATACGCCGCAACAGTGGGCGCATTGGGTGGCAACTCCTGGGACCACGGATGAGCGATTTCCAGTGCGCCGACCTTGTATTCGTGGGCATTGGCAAAGCAGGCAGGCAGCAGCAACGCAGCCAGAACGATGAGTTTGTTCAACATGGCAGTTCTCCGGAACGATTTAAAACGCAGTCAATTGCGAGAAAGAATCACACCAGAGGGGACGCACGGGGGTTGAGACTCGGCCATTGCTGGCGCGGTGACGGGCTTTCGAGCGAGGTATCGGGCAGGCTTCGGTTGGATTCGAAGTGCGCAAAATACAGCTGTGGCGAATGCCCCGGCAGCGCCACCAATGGCGCAGAACCGGAACAGCACCAGCAATGCTGCATGTTGGAATGAACGTCGTTTTGCGGGGCTTTCTGTTCAAGATCCCCGATGGAAATCGCCACCATCCTGGTGCCGCTGGAGCTGCAGAAACTGCCCCACAACAACTGTTCGGCAGGTGACTTCGCCGTTTGCGCCATCGCTCCGGACATCGGCATGGCGAGCATGTTGAACAGCACTGCGAAGCAGGCTATCCAGGCAATTGCGAGCCGTTGTCGGGACATGGGACAAAATCCGTTTGGGTGGGCGATCAGGCGCGGGCTATTTAGCCTGATCAGGGCCGATAAGTAAAAAGGCGGCGTGCGGTTTGGTGTCGCAGCGCCTGAATCAACAGGTCCAACATGCGTTGAGCAATTTCTGGCTCGCCGTTATGAAAGAGTGTAGCGACTTCGATTCGGAATGCTTGGGCAAATGTCGGATCACTTTGGATACGTGCACGGATGGTGTGGTTGACGTCTCTGAACGCCAATCGAACAAAAAATCCATCTCCCGAATCTTCCTCCTTGCTGGATTAAGTTGTGCGTAACGTCTTGTTGATCTGTAGGTTCGCGTCTCTGTGTCGCCAGACAGGACGCCTTCGCGGGCTTGCCCGCGAAGGCGTCCTTGGGGCGTTCGCAAAAGTCAGGTTTATAACCGCTCCGCTATTGCTCGTAGCACTTGGGCCACTGCCGGAAACTCCCGATCTACCTCAGGCAACACCGGCCGTTTCAACACCAGCACCGGCACCCTGCGCTCCCGCGCCACTTCCAGCTTCGGCTCAGTAGCGGTGCTGCCGCTGTTCTTGCTGATCAGCACATCGATATTTCGCCGTTCGAACAACTCACGTTCATCGTCGATCAGGAAGGGCCCCCGTGCGCCGATCACTTCGCAGCGCTCGTTGCCCGGATACACGTCCAGTGCGCGCAGGGTCCAGAATTGCTCCGCGGGAATTTCGTCAAGGTGTTGCAGGGGCTCGCGACCGAGGGTGAACAGCGGTCGACGGAAGGGCTTCAGGGCTTCGATCAATTCGGGCCAGTCACTGACTTCGCGCCAGTCATCACCCGCCTGGGCTTGCCAGGCCGGACGCCGTAGCGCCCAGCAGGGAATGCCGCTCAAGCGCGCGGCGGTCGCGGCGTTCTGGCTGATTTGGGCAGCGTAGGGATGGGTGGCATCGAGCAGCAGGTCGATACCTTCATCGCCAATGAATTGCGCCAGACCCTCGGCGCCGCCGTAGCCGCCGACGCGCACCTGGCAATGCAGATCGGTCGGCACCCGACCGACACCGGCCAGGCTGTAGATATGCTGCGGTCCCAGCGTGCGGGCAATGGCCATGGCTTCGGTCACGCCGCCGAGCAACAGGATGCGCTTCATTGAAATGCTCCGGCATGGCCAACGATTCCGCCCTGGCGATCGATGGCGAAGACTTCCACCTGAACCTGCGCCGGCACCACGCTGCGGGCAAAGTCCAGAGCATGCTGACAGACTGCATCACCCAGGGCGATCCCGGCCGCGGCGGCCATGGCCAGTGCCTGCTGGCTGGTGTTGGCTTCGCGGATGCTCTGCTGCAACGCCGCATCGGCGCCGACCTGCGCCGCCCATAGCGCCAGTTGCGGCAGGTCAATGCTCGAATGGCGACTGTGCAAATCCATGTGCCCGGCCGCCAGTTTGCTGATCTTGCCGAAACCACCGCACAGGCTGAGTTTATCCACCGGTACTTTGCGCAGGTGCTTGAGCACGGCGCCAACGAAGTCGCCCATTTCGATCAGGGCGATTTCCGGCAGGTTGTAGACCCGGCGCATGGTGTCTTCGCTGGCGTTGCCGGTGCAGGCGGCGATGTGCAGGTAACCGTTGGTTTTCGCCACGTCGATGCCCTGGTGGATCGAGGCGATGTAGGCAGCACAGGAAAACGGCCGGACGATGCCGCTGGTGCCGAGGATCGACAAGCCGCCAAGAATGCCCAGGCGCGGGTTCATGGTTTTGAGTGCCAGTGTCTCGCCGTTCTCGACATTGACCGTGACCTCGAAACCGCCGCTGTAGCCGAGTTCGTCGGCCAGTCGAGCCAGGTGTTCGCTGATCATTTTGCGTGGCACCGGATTGATCGCGGGTTCGCCGACGCCCAGCACCAGCCCGGGCCGGGTCACGGTGCCTACGCCAAGTCCGGCCTTGAAGCGCGTCCCCGGTTCGCTGCTCAGACGCACCTGGGAATAGAGCAGGGCACCGTGGGTCACGTCCGGATCGTCACCGGCGTCCTTGAGGGTTCCCGCTTCGGCGCCGTCCTCGGTGAGGCGGCAGAATTCCAGACGCATCGGCACCTGTTTGCCCTTGGGCAATACGATTTCCACCGCATCGGCCGCCGTGCCAGCCAGCAGCAGGCGCGCGGCGGCGAGGCTGGTAGCCGTGGCGCAGCTGCCGGTGGTCAGGCCGCTGCGCAGGGGGGCGGGTTGTTCGGCGGTTTCGTCACGCATCGAGGGGTTTCGTAACGTCCAGCAAGGTAATCGGCAAGGCCTGGCGCCAGGTGTCGAAGTCGCCCAGCGGTTGTGCCTGGGCGATATGAATGCGGGTCAACTCCCCGCCATGTTGCTCGCGCCAGGCCATCAGGGTCATTTCACTTTGCAGGGTGACTGCGTTGGCGATCAGCCGGCCACCGGGTTTGAGTTCGGCCCAGCAGGTATCGAGTACACCCTCGCGGGTGACACCGCCGCCGATGAAAATCGCATCCGGCCGCTCCAGCCCGGCCAATGCTTGCGGCGCGCTGCCGCGAACCAGTTGCAGGCCGGGAACGCCGAGGGCATCACGGTTGTGTTCGATCAACGCTTGTCGACCCGTATCTGCCTCGATGGCCAGTGCGCGGCAACCGGGGTGAGCGCGCATCCATTCGATGCCGATCGAGCCGCTGCCGGCGCCGACATCCCACAACAATTCACCGGGCACCGGAGCCAGGCGGGCGAGGGTGATGGCGCGTACATCGCGTTTGGTCAGTTGGCCGTCGTGCTGGAAGGCCGAGTCTGGCAGGCCGGCCAGTCGCGACAGGTGCAACGTGTTCGGTTCGGCGATGCACTCGATGGCGATCAGGTTCAGGTCGGCGATCGGCGGATCGCTCCAGTCGCTGGCGATACCGTGGACACGTCGTTCGGTTTCACCGCCCAAATGTTCGAGCACGGTTATCCGGCTCGGACCGAAACCACGCTCACGCAGCAGTGCGGCGATGGCGGCGGGGCTGCGGCCGTCGTTGCTCAATGCCAGCAAGCGCACGCCGCTGGACAGGTGGGCATTGAGTGCGGCGACAGGCCGGGCCACCACCGAAAGGGTGACCACCTCCTGCAAGGGCCAACCCATACGCGCAGCGGCCAGTGAGCAGGAGGACGGGGCGGGTAGAATTCGCATTTCATCACTGGATAAATGTCGGGAGAGACTGGCTCCTACCCCGAAAAACATCGGATCTCCGCTGGCCAGGACGCAAACGGGTTCCCCCTGTTTCGTCAAAACCGGGTCAAGGGAGAAAGGACTGGGCCACAGTTGCCGCGCACCGCGGATGCAGGCCGGCAACAAGTCCAGTTGACGTTGGCCGCCAATGATCCGAGTAGCGTTCAGCAGAGCGTGACGGGCATTTTTGCCAAGCCCCTTGAAGCCTTCCTCTCCGATGCCTACCACTGTCAGCCAGGGGGTCATGCTGTTCCTCTTCTATCAATCGAAGCCAAATCATCACGCTGTCGGTCCGTGTCGACCTGTGCGGTTGTGCATCATAGCGCGGTGTGGGTTGTATTCGCCTGTCGCCAGTGTCTGAAAATGTGGTCGAGGCTTATCCAGTTAATGGCTCTTTTTCAGGTCGAATCTCTTCATTCTGATTTCGAGCCGCTTGCGTTCCATGAGCGATCTTTTGCTGTCGAGTATGTTTTTGTCCAGTTTAAGATAAACGCGTTGCTGGATGATTTTTGCGGCGTGGTCTTCCATGTTGAAAAATAGAAAGCCACTTTTTTTGACTGTAATCACTAACTCAAGATTAAAAACTGCGATTTCAAGAAAGCCTTTTGAATCGTAGCGTGTGGGTATTACTTGAAAACGCTCTCCCAGGGAACTTTGTTGGTCCAGTGAATAAAGCGCCGGCTGGTTGGGTTTCAATGCGTCGAGCGTGTCAATCATGGCGTTCCCTTGTCGGCGATCCGGCATGGTTTGAGCGCTTTGCACCAGAAACTCGGCAATGCTTTTCGAAACAGAGTGTTGAGTGCGGGTATAGATGGCATCCTGATAGACAGACCAACCGAAAAAATTCAACGTCGTAACGTATTCATTCAGCCAGGTTGTCGAGTCGGCGAAACGACTGCCGACCATGTCTGCGGACTGGGTGGCTATCTGTGTGCAATGGGTGAAGTCGTCGTAATCTTGCAGTGAAAGTTCTTCGGTGCATGAAATAAGATTGTGGGCAGTCAGTATTCCATTCGGTTTTTCAATGTTCATTTTTTCTCCTTTGATGTAGCTGGTTTTTTGCTGTTATTTTTCTTCGGGCTGCGGTGAAAAGTACAAGAGTTGGTGTATGGTTTAAATAATTCGGGTTGGTTGAATTGATTCTTGCTGTTAGCGGTTTTCGCTGATTGTTCAACTAGAACCCGGGATGGCGGTCCAGGCTTGAAGCGAAAAGCCTGGGCCCGGGGTCAAGCGCTTTTCGTCGTCAACCTGCCAGGGTTTTTCATCAGGCCGGACAAAGCAGGCATAATGCTGTCCTTCGTCTTGTACCGGTCGTCCTGTGAAGTCACGTCAGATACCCAACCGCTTGCGCCCTTCCGCCTGTCCCGGGTTGTTGCGTGTCGTCCAGGCATTGGACGGTGGTATTTGCCGGATCAAACTCGACGGTGGCGCCATCCGCGCGCAACAGGCAATCGCTGTGGCCGATGCCGCTGAGCGTTACGCCAGCGGAGCGATCGAGGCGACCAACCGGGCCAACCTGCAAATCCGCGGCATTTGCAACGAGCGAGTGGTATTGATCGACTGCTTGCTGGCCGCCGGTTTGGGGCCACGCACGGCGGCCGGCGACGATGTGCGCAACCTGATGCTCAGCCCCGGCGCCGGGATTGATCGGCGCATGCTGCTTGACACCCGCCCGCTGGCCGGGCAGATCCTCGCCACACTGCAAAGCCACGAAGCCTTCCACGACCTCAGTGCCAAGTTCGCCGTGCAACTCGATGGCGGCGAAGACCTGGCGATGCTCGAGCATCCCCATGACCTGTGGCTCTCGGCGTTTCACCAGGGCGGTGAACAACGGCTGGCATTCGGTCTGGCGGGATGCCCGACGGACAGCCCCGTCGGTTCGGTTGCACTGGCGGACGGGCACGCGCTGGTGGTCGCGGTCCTTGAGTTGTTCCTTGAACTGGCGCGCCCCGAGCAGACACGGATGCGTCATTTGCTGGCTGAGTACCCGATCGAGGGCATGCAGCTTCGACTGGCCGAGCGAGTGCCACTGCAAGCCGTTGTCGGTTGGCAGCGGGTTGCGGGCTCCAGTGATTTGCACTTGGGGGCGCATCCCCAGGCCGAGCCCGGAGTTGTCTATGTGGGGGCCGTGCCGCCACTGGGGCGGCTCGATCCGGCGATGCTGCGGGGCGTGGCGCAACTGTCACGGGAGTTCGGTGATGCCAGTCTGCGCTTCACACCCTGGCAAAGTCTGCTGTTGCCTAATGTCCGCACGAACAATGCCGCCGAAGTCATGGGGCGTTTGCAACGCTTGGGCTTGGCGTGTGAAGCCGGTCAGCCGTTGTCCCGGTTGATCGCCTGTACCGGTTCCAACGGTTGCGCCAAGGGGTTGGCCGAGACCAAGGGCGATGCCTTGCAACTGGCCGCGCTGCTGCACCGCCATGGACCGGCACAGACCATACACCTGAGCGGTTGCCCGCGTTCCTGCGCCGCCGCGCATACAGCGCCCGTCACATTACAGGCCGTCGCCCACGGTCACTACGATCTCTATTTTCGCGATGCAGCGCAGCCGGGTTTCGGCGCACTGCACGCACGCAATCTTACTATTGAAGCGGTCGCGGCCCTGCTCGACGCCCGCTCACGGAGCGCCCTTGATGCTTGATTACATCCGCGACGGTCAGGAGATCTATCGCAACTCCTTCGCGATCATTCGCGCCGAGGCCAACCTCGACCGAATCCCGGACGATCTGGAGAAACTCGCGGTGCGTGTCATTCACGCCTGCGGCATGGTCGAGGCCATCGATGGCCTGCAGTTTTCCGAAGGGGCGGGCAAGGCCGGGCGTGATGCGCTGGCGGCTGGCGCGCCGATTCTGTGCGATGCGCGGATGGTTTCCGAAGGCGTTACCCGCGCGCGGTTGCCGGCGAACAATCCGGTGATCTGCACCTTGCGCGATGAGAGCGTTCCGGAACTGGCCCGTGAATTGGGTAATACCCGTTCAGCCGCTGCGCTGGAACTGTGGCGTCCGCACCTGGAAGGCAGCGTGGTGGTCATCGGCAACGCCCCGACGGCACTGTTTTACCTGCTGGAAATGCTCGACGCCGGTGCGCCGAAACCGGCACTGATCCTCGGTTTTCCAGTGGGTTTCGTCGGCGCAGCCGAATCCAAGGCCGCGCTGGCGGCCGACAGCCGTGGCGTGCCTTTTGTCATTATGCAGGGACGCCTGGGCGGTAGCGCCATGGCTGCCGCTGCCGTCAATGCCCTCGCTACGGAGATCGAATGATGCAGCAACCTGGACGTTTGATCGGCCTCGGTGTCGGCCCCGGTGATCCGGAACTGATTACCGTCAAGGCCCTGCGTTTGCTGCGCGAATCCCCGGTGGTGGCGTACTTCGTGGCCAAGGGCAAGAAAGGCAACGCCTTCGGTATCATCGAGGCGCACCTGCAGGAAGCACAGAACCTGTTGCCGCTGGTGTACCCGGTGACCACCGAAGCTTTGCCGGCACCTCTGTCCTACGAGCAAGTGATCAGCGACTTCTATGATGACGCCGCCACAGAGCTGGCGATGCATCTTGATGCGGGCCGTGATGTGGCAGTGATCTGCGAGGGCGATCCGTTCTTCTACGGCTCCTACATGTACTTGCACGACCGGCTTGCCGAGCGTTATCAGGCGGAAGTCGTGCCGGGCGTGTGCTCGATGCTCGGCGGGGCCTCGGTGCTCGGTGCGCCGCTGGTGTATCGCAATCAGAGTCTGTCGGTGTTGTCCGGTGTGTTGCCGCACGACGAACTCAAGCGTCGCCTGGCCGATGCCGATGCGGCCGTCATCATGAAACTGGGGCGCAACTTTCCCAAGGTTCGCCAGGTGCTGGAAGAACTCGGCCTGGCCGAACGCGCGTTGTACGTCGAGCGCGCGACCATGGCCAATCAGAAGATCGTGCCGCTGGATCAGGTCGAGCCGATGTCCTCGCCGTACTTCTCGTTGATCATCGTTCCCGGTGAAAGGTGGCAAGGCTGATGACTCGTCCAGTTCCGGCGATTGTCATTCTCGGCAATGGCAGCCTCGCTACCGCACGCAGCATTCAGCAGGTGTACCCCGAAGCCCTGATCCATGGCCTGGCCGAACGGGTCGAAGGCGCGGATCGGGTCTATCACGAATTCGGCGCGACCTTGCGCGAGCTCTATCAACAGGGCACGCCGATCATTGCCCTGTGCGCGGCCGGGATCGTAATCCGCACCCTGGCGCCCCTGTTGCTCGAAAAAGGCGTTGAACCACCGGTATTGGCGGTGGCCGAAGACGGCAGCGCCGTGGTTCCACTGCTGGGTGGTCTTGGCGGAGTGAATGTGATGGCCCGGGAGATTGCCGCCTCGCTGGAAGTCGCCGCGGCGATTACCACCAGCGGCGAGTTGCGTTTCGGCACCTGCCTGCTCAACCCGCCCAGCGGTTATGCCTTGGGTGATCTGGAGCTGGGCAAGCGTTTTGTCTCCGATCTGTTGGCCGGCGAAACGGTGCGCATTGAGGGTGAAGCCCCGTGGCTGGTGCAGGCGCAGTTGCCCGAAGATGCGCAGGCTCGACTGGCGGTGCACGTCAGTCATGCCGAGCGGGCTCCCGCGGCCAACGAATTGTTGATCTACCCGCGCAATGTGGTGGTCGCTGTGGATGCCGGCGTGGAGAGCATCGCGCAGGCGGTGCGCGACGCATTGCATCAGGCAAAAATTGCCGTGCAGTCGCTGGCTTGTCTTTTGGCTGCCGACACCGAAATGGCCAGCCCGGGGTTGCGCGAAGCGGCGCTTGAATTGGGTGTGCCGTTGCGCTTTGCCCAGGCTGAGATGGTGCTTGGCGAACGTCTGAGTACCGCCATTGGCCAGCCCGTTTCCATGCTTGATAGCGACACTGTTGCCATTGCGGTGGCAGAGCAGCCGCTGGACCCGTTGCAAATCGGCCGCCCACGTGGACGGCTGGCGGTGATCGGCCTCGGGCCGGGCGCTGCTGAACTGATGGTGCCGGCCGTGAAGGCTGAACTGGCCCGCGCCAACGATATATTGGGTTACGAAACCTACGTGCGCATGGCCGGGCCGTTTCGCGACGATCAGGTGCTGCATTGCACCGACAACCGTGAAGAGATGCAGCGCGCCCGACACGCTTTCGAGCTGGCGGCCCAGGGGCGTTCGGTGGTGGTGGTTTCATCAGGCGATCCAGGTGTTTTCGCCATGGCGGCGGCGGTGCTGGAGGCGCTGCACGAATCCACCGACGTCCATTGGCACAACGTCGATCTCGAGATTTTGCCGGGGGTTTCCGCCTCGCTGGCAACAGCGGCTCAAGCCGGTGCGCCGCTGGGGCATGACTTCTGTGTACTGTCGCTGTCGGATAACCTCAAGCCATGGTCGATCATTGAAAAACGTCTGGATCTGGCTGCGCAAGCTGATCTGGCAATGGCGTTCTACAATCCGATCTCGCGTTCCCGGCCTTGGCAACTGGGACGTGCGCTGGAGATCGTCGCCCAACATCGCGCACCGCAAACGCCAGTCGTGCTTGGGCGTGATGTCGGACGCCCGGGGCAAACATTACGGGTGACGACGCTCTCTCAATTGACTCCAGACCAGGTCGACATGCGGACCATGGTGTTGATTGGCTCATCCACGACTCGTGTGTTTCATCGTTCGCAAGGAATGTCGTGGGTTTATACACCGCGTAGTTATGGTGATAAATTAATTGATATTAACTAAGTGATATGACGGTTCAGTGCAGCGTTGCTCGAGCTGGATTGCTCGACAATGGCTGCGTGTTTGTAAGGCTTTATGGTCGCTTACATATATCGACATTTAATCGGGTTTGATAGCGGGGTTGGGGTGGTTTAGATTCGTTTTGTCTCTATTGGAGGCTTAAACGAATTTAAAGGAGTTGCTCGATATGGATATTGCGGAAGATTTTATCACTCACAAACAATGCACCGATATTGGGAAGGCGCGTCTTGCCAGGTCGAAGTCATTGTTGAATAGTGTCCCTCGTGTAGAAGCATTAACGTCGACCACTGCGTCGAGTTCACCCAAGGCATTGAACGAGTCTAGCCCTACCAAGGACTTGGATGCTTTGGTTTTGGGTAATGCGCTGATTGGTTATGGCGATAATATTTCGCTTGAAAATATGACGATTATCGAAAACCTCATAAAGTTTTCGAAGTTGGAGGCCGATCGCGAAACTAAAGATAGTCATAGCCCTGCCGCCTGGCACCGGGCCTTTCTCCAGTGTATGGAGGATATGGGGTGTTCTGTTCCCATCAACGCGAGTATCGAATACAAGAAAAGGACTGGCAGCGGGACAATGAAAAATGTTGTCACCACTATTATCCAGGCAGGCGTTGAAGCGGCAAAAAATGCCATTCCAGGTGCAACCGTGCTAGGTGCCGTTGCGGACAGCACGTTGTCAGCATTGGAAAAAGAACCTGAAACAATCAAGGTTTTCAACTATGAAGTGACCAAGGCCAAGGGTGTAAAACTGGCCTTGCTGCCTTGCGAGCAAACGAAGAACGGATTGGTTTTGGTTTCGTTTTCGTCCGTTAATCATGTTGGGGATCAAGTGGGTGCTGGTGTTTTGTTTTTGGATTTGAAAATTGCAAGTCTCGAAATTTATCAGGGCTCCAACTTTCTCGCTTTTAATCCTTCTGCTTACGCTGAAGTAAAAGAGGATGTCGAATTTATCCTGGCGCAGAATCGAAAAGAAGTGTTGGCTAAAAGATTTCCGCGACGCAGGCGTTGAACTCAACTAAGCCAGGGTCAGAGGCTGATGGTCTCTGGCCTGTTTGAAACAGAGGGAGAGGGGTTGCCCGGTTTGCATCATTGGCTGTTGCAAGGAGTGCGATGCAGGCATCGTGCAGTGGTGAGGTGCGTGGATGTTTCGAGTCCACTGGCCCCACGACTTGCCTGAACCGGAGCGCTTTGTGTTCAAGGCACCAAGTACCCTTTCACCCCGGTGAAGATGATCTGAGCCGCCAGTGCACACACGAACAACCCCATCAATCGGCTGACAATCTGCAACCCCTGGTCGCCGAGAATGCGCTCGATACGACCGGACAAAAACAGCACCACGCCCACGGTAAAACTGGCCAGGGCAATGCTGACAATGGCCGTGAGCTTGTCGTCCCAGTGCGGCTGGCTCACGCCCATCACCAGCAAGGCACCGATGGTGCCGGGGCCGACTGTCAGCGGGATGGTCAGTGGAACGATGGTGACATCCTGCTGCACGTTGTCGGTCTGTACCGCCGATTTGCCTTGTGCCATGCCCAGCGCCGAAATGAACAGCACACTGCCGGCGCCAATGCGGAATGCGTCCACGGTAATGCCGAAAACACTGAAAATCACTCGGCCGAACAGGTACAGCAGCACACTGGAGACCAGGGTGGCAACCGCTACTTTCCAGGCCAGCCGACGCTGTTCCTTGCGCGAATAACCACGGGTCAGGCTGATGAAGCAGGACAATACGAAGAATGGGCTGTAGAGCACCAGCATCTTCAGATAAACGCTGAACAACACATGGAGCATGGTGCCGGGCTCACTGGCAAGAAAAGTCGAGTGGGAGTCTATCAGGGGTTGCGGAGTCTGTCGGCTCAGGACGTTTGGGTTGTCGTGCGATTCTGCTGGTCACGCTGGGCGACCCAGTGCTCGATCAGTTCGCGCAACTGCGACAGCTCCACCGGCTTGGCCATGTGTCCGTCCATGCCGGCCTGTCGCGCACGCTCTTTGTGTTCGGCAAGGATATGGGCGGTCAACGCTACCACAGGGGTACGGGCCCGCTGGTTGCCGACTTCCCAGGCCCGCAACTGCTGGGTGGCCGAGAAACCGTCGAGGATCGGCATTTCGCAATCCATCAGCACCAGGTCGTAACGCTGGGCTTTCATCGCCTGCAGGGCTTCTTCGCCATTGCAGGCGGTATCCGGTTGCAGGTTGAGCTTGCTCAGCATGCCGCGGATCACCTTGGTCGAGATGCTGTTGTCTTCAGCGACCAGAATGCGGAAGTCGGAGGGGACCTTGACCGGCAACGCCGGGCCGCTTGGCGCGGGTTGGGTTGCGACGAGCCCTTTGTTGCGCTGGGTCAGTTCGTCGGCCAGGGTGGTTTTGAGGGTGTAGCCGGCAACCGGCTTGGCGAGGATGCGCTTGATCCCGGAGTTGCGCGCGATGATCTTGCTCGGTGCGTTGCTGATGCCGGTGAGCATGATCAGCAGGATGTCGTGGTTCAGGCTCGGGTCTTCCTTGATCTTGGCCGCCAGTTGCATGCCGGTCATGCCGGGCATGTTCTGATCCAGCAGGACCACATCGAAGTAATCACGCAAATGAGCCTTGGTACGCAACAGGGCCAGCGCTTCCTTGCCGGAAGGCGCGGCGCTGACATTCAGGCCCCAGGCGCTGCATTGTTGCACCAGGACCTTGCGACAGGTCTCATTGTCGTCCACCACCAATACCCGCGCACCTTGCAGCGGGCCGTCGAGGTCGGAGGTCGGGTGTTCCAGGCGATCCGGGTCCAGTGGCAGGGTCAGCCACAGGGTGCTGCCCTGGTTGTTGCCGCTCTTGATCCCGAATTCCCCCTGCATCAGGCGGATCAGTTGGCGGGCAATCACCAGCCCCAGGTTGCCGCCCAGCCGGGTGGCCGAAAGAAAATGCCGGCTGTGCAGTTCGGCGTGCATCAGGGCGTCGCGTTCTTCGGCGTCCATGGGCTCGCCGCTGTCCTGCACGGCGATACGCAGGCGTGGTTTGGTGTTGCGTTCGTCGAGCGCCACGACGATCAGGATTTCGCCTTCATCGGTTTTTTTCAGGGCGTTTTCAAGCAGGCTCAACAGCGTCTGGCGCAAGCGTGTCGGGTCACCGCTGATCACCCGCGGCACTTGCGGCTGGATGAAGCTGATCAACTCGACATTTTGCTGCTCGGCCTTGGCGCGGAAGATACTCAGGCAGTCTTCGATCAGTGCATTGAGGTCGAACTGCACATCGTCCAGTTCGATCTGTCCGGACTCGAGTTTGGAGATGTCGAGAATTTCGTTGATCAGCGTCAGCAGTTCGTTACCGGCGCTGTGGATCGTCTGTACATAGTCGCGTTGCTTGACCGAAAGCGGTGTACCCAGCAACAGCTCGGTCATGCCGAGGACACCATTCATCGGGGTGCGGATCTCATGGCTGATCTTCGCCAGGAACTCGGCCTTGGCGTTGATCTCTGCGTTGCTGGCCGCCAGGTCACGACTGATGCTGAAGCGGTCTTCGGTGATGCGGCGCTGGCGCTCGCTCAACGCAATGCTCATCAACAGGCCGCTGATGCAGATGAACACCAGCAAGGTAGTGATCAGGCCATTGGGTTCGACCAGGGTCAGCCCCAACAGGGCGGGCAGGATGACCAGTGTCCCGAGGTTGAACACCACCATGGCCGCCACGAAGAGGCGAGCCGGGCGATAACCTTTTTGCCAGTGATAGGCGCTGATGAACAGCATGGTCAGGCCCGCCAACGCCACCAGGCCGTAGGTGATGAAGTTCAGCGGCAAGGTATTGACGAACAGCAGCATCAGCCCGCACGCGGTGATGAGCAGGACCTCGCCAAGCAGCAATCGGTTCAGCGGATGCGGCCCGAGCGGGGCGAAGAAGCGATAGGCAAGCATCAGGCCGCAGGGCGCGGTCATTATCAATGCCAGGTAAGCCCCTGGCGTTTGCAGTGCATGCCAGTCCGGCAGCCAGGGGCCGGCGAGGTTCAGCAACAACAGCAGGCTGAGCATCAACAAACCTTCGCACGCCGCCAACCAGAGGGCGCTGCGCGAGCGGGTGTAGGCGTAGCGGATGAGGTTGTGCAGGATCAGCATGGCGATGCAACCGAACAGCAGACCATAGATCAGCGTCTGGTTCTGGTTGGCGGCCGAGAGGATCGCCGATTGCAGGGTGATATAGGGCCGTAACTGGTGGTCGGAGGCCAGTCGCAGGTATACGTCGAGAGGGGTGTCGCTTTGCGGCAGGGCCAGCATGAAGTCGTTGCTGGGCAGTGGTCGCTCGGATTGGGGGCGTTCGTTGCCCGTGCTGGATTGATCGATCAGCTTGTCGCCGTCCAGTACGTACATGTTGAACTGGCGCAAGTCAGGCGCGAACACGCGCAGCAACTGTTCGTGCTTACCCGGTGCAAGCCTGAATCGCAACCATAGCGCGCCATCGGGTTCGGCCGCGGTAATGCGGTCGAGTTCGATAGGGCTGAATTGATTGGTGTAGCGTGCGGAACGGATGTCGCTCAGTTGCAGGTCGCCCTGTTCGTCGAGCAATACCGCCCAGCCACTGCCTTGCGCGGCCTGGGCCGGTAGCATGCAGAGCAAGGTCAGCAAAGTGACGGTCAAGCTTATGGCAATCCTGAGCCAGCGCACGGCGAAATCCCTTCGTTAGGTTGATGCCAGAATATAACGATGCGCGGCGCCGGAATAGCCAGGCAATAAACGGTGTTCATTGCCTGGCGCGGTGTTTACCTTATTCCTGATTTTCGCCACGCTCGCGGGCAATGGCACGGTAGCCAATGTCCTTGCGATAGAAACAGCCTTCCCAGTCAATCGATGCCGCCAGCTTGTAGGCCTGCTGCTGCGCAGCATCTACGCTTGCGCCCATGGCCGTGGCGCAAAGCACCCGACCGCCGGCCGTTACAACTTGACCGTCCTTGAGCGCAGTACCGGCGTGGAAGACTTTGCCTTCCAGTGCAGCCGCTGCATCCAGGCCATTGATGGCCACGCCTTTGGCGTAGTCACCAGGATAGCCGCCAGCGGCCAGCACGATACCAACGCTCGGGCGTGGATCCCATTGTGCTTCTACCTTGTCCAGCGCCTGGGCCAGGGCGGCCTCGACCAGCAGCACCAGGCTCGACTGCAGGCGCAGCATCACCGGTTGGGTCTCAGGGTCGCCGAAGCGGCAGTTGAATTCGATGACTTTTGGGTTACCAGCCTTGTCGATCATCAGGCCGGCATACAGGAAACCAGTGTAGACGTTGCCTTCCTCGGCCATGCCGCGCACGGTCGGCCAGATCACCAGGTCCATGACACGCTTGTGCACTTCGGCGGTGACCACTGGCGCCGGGGAGTAAGCACCCATGCCGCCGGTGTTCGGACCGGTGTCGCCGTCGCCGACGCGTTTGTGGTCCTGGCTGGTGGCCATTGGCAGCACGTTCTTGCCGTCGACCATGACGATGAAACTGGCTTCTTCGCCGTCCAGGAACTCTTCGATGACCACGCGCGAACCCGCATCGCCAAAGGCATTGCCCGCCAGCATGTCGCGCACGGCGTCTTCGGCTTCGGCCAGGGTCATGGCGACGATCACGCCTTTACCGGCGGCCAGGCCATCGGCCTTGATCACGATCGGAGCGCCTTTTTCACGCAGGTAAGCCAGGGCCGGCTCGATTTCGGTGAAGTTCTGGTAGTCGGCAGTCGGGATCTTGTGGCGCGCCAGGAAGTCCTTGGTGAAGGCTTTCGAACCTTCCAGTTGCGCAGCGCCAGCGGTCGGACCGAAGCAATCCAGGCCACGGCTGCGGAACAGATCCACAACACCGGCCACCAGCGGCACTTCAGGGCCAACGATGGTCAGGGAAACGTTTTTCTCGGCAAAGTCTGCCAGTTGCTCAAGCGCCAGTACGTCGATGGCGACGTTCTCGCATTTGGCTTCGATGGCGGTACCGGCGTTGCCCGGAGCCACGAACACCTTCTGCACGCGCGGATCCTGAGCCACTTTCCAGGCCAGGGCGTGTTCACGGCCACCGCTGCCAATGATCAAAACATTCATTTCAAAAACCTCGGATGACGCTAATTCTGTTTTAGAACCTAAAGCGCTTTACGCCCTAGGAGGTTGCAATGACGCCGGTAGATGCAAGGCGGAGCCCACCTCGATGAGCGGAGTTGCCTTTTGGCAATGAGCATCATCGAGGTGGGCTCCAACGCAGCAGATGCCGGCGTCAGTGCGACCGTTGCCGTATTAGTGACGGAAGTGGCGCATGCCGGTGAACACCATCGCGATGCCAGCTTCATCGGCAGCAGCAATCACTTCAGCATCACGCATCGAGCCGCCTGGCTGGATCACCGCAGTGATACCGGCCTTGGCCGCATTGTCCAGACCGTCGCGGAACGGGAAGAAAGCGTCGGAAGCCATCACCGAACCGGCTACCTGCAATCCAGCATGTTCTGCCTTGATTGCCGCAATGCGCGCGGAGTTCACGCGGCTCATCTGGCCGGCGCCGACACCGATGGTCTGACGGTTCTTGGCGTAGACGATAGCGTTGGACTTCACGTACTTGGCGACTTTCCAGGCGAAGATCAGGTCGTGGATTTCCTGTTCGGTCGGAGCGCGTTTGGTCACGACCTTCAGGTCATCGGCACCGATCATGCCGATGTCGCGGCTCTGTACCAGCAGGCCACCGTTGACACGCTTGTAGTCCCAGGCCGCAGCGCGGTCAGCCGACCACTCGCCGCACGCCAACAGACGCACATTGGCTTTGGCCGCAACGATGGCACGGGCTTCTTCGCTCACGCTTGGGGCGATGATCACTTCAACGAACTGACGTTCGACGATCGCCTTGGCGGTCTCGGCATCCAGTTCACGGTTGAAGGCGATGATGCCGCCGAACGCCGACTCGGTGTCGGTAGCGTAGGCCAGTTCATAGGCCTGACGGATACCGCCTTCGGCATCAGGGCTGACGGCCACGCCGCACGGGTTGGCGTGCTTGACGATCACGCAAGCAGGCTTGACGAAGCTCTTCACGCATTCCAGCGCAGCGTCGGTGTCGGCCACGTTGTTGTACGACAGTTCTTTGCCCTGCAGTTGGGTCGCGGTGGCGATGCCGACTTCAGCAGGCTTGGCCTCAACGTAGAACGCCGCGCTCTGGTGCGGGTTCTCGCCGTAGCGCATTTCCTGAGCCTTGATGAACTGGCTGTTGAAGGTGCGCGGAAACTCGCTACGACCTTCCGTGCTCAGTGTCTCGGCAGCCTGGTTCACGGTGCCCATGTAGTTGGCGATCATGCCGTCGTAGGCGGCAGTGTGTTCGAAGGCCTTGAGCATCAGGTCGAAACGCTGTGCGTAGGTCAGGCCGCCGGCTTTCAGGTTTTCCAGTACGTTGGCGTAATCGCTGGCGTTCACCACGATCGCTACGTCTTTATGGTTTTTCGCCGCCGAACGAACCATGGTCGGGCCGCCGATGTCGATGTTCTCGATGGCGGTCGGCAGGTCGCAGCCTGGCTTGTTGATGGTGGCTTCGAACGGGTACAGGTTGACCGCTACTAGGTCGATCGGCTTGATGCCGTGCTCGTTCATGATAGCGTCGTCGATACCGCGACGACCGAGGATCCCACCGTGGATTTTCGGGTGCAGGGTCTTCACCCGGCCGTCCATCATTTCGGCAAAACCTGTGTAATCCGCGACTTCCACTGCGGCAACGCCGTTGTCCCGCAGCAGCTTGAACGTCCCGCCGGTGGAGAGGATCTCGACGCCCAGGGCTTCAAGCTCCTTGGCGAATTCGAGGATCCCGGTCTTGTCGGAAACGCTGATCAAGGCGCGGCGGATCGGCAGGCGGGTAGTCTGGTCGGTCATCTCAATTTCCATCAAAAGCAAAGGAAGTCAGCAAAAAAGGCGACCGGTTTTACGCGGGCGCCTTTCTGGTTTGATTGAATGCTTACAGCAAGTCGTACTGCTTGAGTTTCTTGCGCAGCGTGCCCCGGTTCAGTCCGAGCATCTCGCTGGCCTTGGTCTGGTTGCCCTTGACGTAGTTCATCACGCACTCGAGCAGGGGAGCCTCGACTTCGGAGAGCACCAGGTTGTACACATCCGTGACGGCAGCGCCCTCAAGGTGGGCGAAATAATTGTGCAGCGCCTTCTCGACACTCCCGCGAAGGGTCTGGCCTTCTTCGCTTGGCGTATTGAGGTGCTGTTTCAAATTCACGTTGTCGCTCACGGGTGTTGTTCCACTCACTAAAGTCTCGGTCATCATCGTCATGCGGCCACCCACTCTCCGTCCCCTGTCAGGCTCTTGTAACGCTCGGCGAAAAACGCCCGAACGTTGGCGCATTGTGTATCCGTACCATCCAAACGATTGAAGTGGGCGCGAAACTCCCTGGCGCCCGGCAGGGTTGCGAGATACCAGCCCACATGCTTTCGAGCAATGCGCACACCCATGACATCGCCATAGAAGGCGTGCAGGGCAGCCAGATGCTCTAGCAGAATGCGTTCCACCTCGATCAGTTCCAGCGCCGGGAGTTTCTCGCCGGTACGCAGGAAATGGTCGATCTCGCGAAAAATCCATGGCCGCCCTTGGGCAGCCCGGCCAATCAACAGGCCATCGGCACCGGTCGCGTCGAGCACGTACCGGGCTTTTTCCGGCGAATCAATATCGCCATTGGCGAAGACCGGAATCGACACAGCCTGCTTGATTGCGGCAATGGTGTCGTACTCGGCTTCACCGGTGTACAGGTCGGCACGGGTGCGGCCATGCACCGCCAACGCCGTTATGCCGGCCTGCTCGGCGATCTTCGCCACCGTAAGGCCATTCTTGTTGTCCCGGTCCCAACCGGTCCGGATCTTCAGGGTAACCGGCACATCGACCGCAGCCACGACGGCCTGCAGGATCTCGGTTACCAGGGGTTCATCCTTCAACAGTGCGGAACCGGCAGCCTTGTTGCAGACTTTTTTTGCCGGACAGCCCATGTTGATATCAATGATCTGCGCGCCCATTTCAACGTTGGCACGGGCGGCGTCCGCCAGCATCTGCGCGTCCCCACCGGCGATCTGTACCGAGCGTGGCTCGGGATCACCTTCGTGGATCATGCGCATGCGCGACTTGCGGGTGTTCCACAAACTCATGTCGCTGGTGACCATTTCCGAGACGACCAGTCCCGCGCCCAAGCGCTTGCACAGCTGACGAAAGGGCTGGTCGGTGACGCCCGCCATGGGGGCGAGAATCAAGCTGTTATGTAATGTGTATGGGCCGATGCGTACCGCCGACATAGGACTTCCCTGTTGTGGGGCCGGATCATGAGAGTTCGAAAAAGGGTTGGCATGATACCCGCTCTCGATGACTGGATAAAGGCTGAATTGAACAAATTCTGAACAGTTATTCTGTTATTACCCGTGGTTTGGTTGGCCGGGAGCAGTCAGAAAGCCGACGTTAATCCGGGAGCAATGAAGCGTTTCACTCCGGAGAGTGAAAGCTCAGACTGTAGTTCACGGCCTTGGCACCTGGGTCGAGAATGTCCAGGGCGATGTGGATCGGCGTTTGCGGAGGCATCTCCGCCATACCTTCGAGATCGCCATTGAGGTACTCGCCTGGCTTGAAGCGACGGCTGGCGATCAGGTGGCCATTGAGGTCGGCGAAGCGCAGTTCCAGCAACGGGAAGGGCTGGGAGAAGGGCGCGCGGTTATAGATGATCGCATCGACCACCAGGGCGCCATTGAACTCGGGGTGGCTGCGCACCACCAGGTTGCTGCTTTTGATCTTCGCGATGTCGACTTTGGAGGGCACGGTGCAACCGATTTGCGGGCACAGTTGCTGGAACCACGGGCGATATTGATCCTGTCGCGCCAGCTCGTCGAAATGGTAGGCGATGTACTGGCCGGCGAGGGCGCCAGCGGCAATCAGCACCAGCAGCAACCAGAACAGCCGTCGGCCCCAGGGCGAGCGGCGTTTTTGCCAGTCCAGTTGCAGTGGGTCGTCGGTCAGGTCTTGCAACATTTCGGCGCGCACGCCCGGCTCGCTGCGTTCGCGTCGCTTGCGCAGGGGTTCGATCGAGGGCAGGTTGTCGTCGATTTCGCTCTCGTCGGCGGTCGACAGGCGCTCGTGGTTCAGTGGCGCATCGAGAGGGTCGTGTAATCGCAAATGGGGTGGTTGCGGTTCGTCGTCGAGATCAACCGGCTCCAGGGACAGCGAAGGTTCAGTGCGCGAGGCCTTGCTCGGTTCGTCCATCGGCTCTGGCGTTTCAAGGCTGTCGAGCGGTTCGTCGAGTAGCGCACGGTCGGCCGCCGACTCACTGAACAGGCTGTCGGACCACGGCTCGTTGTCATCATGCTCGTTGCTGTCGCGACGGGCGCTCAGCGAGTCCTCGCGATGGCGACCGAGTTCGGTGGTCGGCTGGATTTCCCGCTGTTCGAGCCGAGCGAGCTCTTCGTCGAGGTCGAGGCTGTCCAGGTCCAGCTCCGTAGCGCTCCATTGCTTTTGGCTGATGGCGCGCGGCTGTGTTGGTTCAAGGGGCTCCTCGGGCTGCGCAGGCGGGAGCGGCATCGCGACCGGTGCTTCCTTGCCTGCCTGCTCAAGCAGCTGCCTGGCGGCATTGAACACCTGCAGGCAGGAGCCGCAACGAACCACCCCGCGAGCCACGCTCAACTGGGCATGGCTGACGCGGAAGCTGGTTTGGCAATGCGGGCACTGGGTGACGAAGCTATCGGTCATGCGGCGATCCGGATTATGCAGACGCTCATTCTAACGCCGACGGCCTGTGATGCGCACCCAGCCATCGCGATTGGCGATCGGGTCCAGATCGAAGTCCTTGGCGTAGGCGGCAGCGACTTCGTCACCCTGTTCGGCGAGGATGCCCGACAGCGCCAGGCGACCGCCCGACTTGACCAGACCGGACAATTGCGGCGCCAGGGAAACCAGCGGGCCGGCGAGAATGTTGGCCACCAGCACGTCGGCCTGCACCTGCGGCAGGTCTTGCGGCAGATACAGTGGAAACAGCTCATCGGCGATACCGTTGCGCCCGGCGTTGTCGCGGGAGGCTTCCAGTGCCTGCACGTCGATATCGGTACCGACGGCTTCCCTGGCGCCCAGCAACAGCGCGGCAATCGCCAGAATCCCCGAGCCGCAACCGAAGTCCAGCACGTTGCAGTCCTTCAGGTCCTGACCGTCGAGCCATTCCAGGCACAGTGCGGTGGTCGGGTGGGTGCCGGTGCCGAATGCCAGGCCCGGGTCCAGCAGCAGATTCACCGCGCCAGGTTCCGGTGCGGCGTGCCAGCTTGGCACGATCCACAGGCGCTGGCCGAATTGCATTGGCTGGAAACCGTCCATCCAGCTGCGTTCCCAGTCCTGGTCTTCAATCACTTCGCTGTGGTGCTCGGGCAGCGGGCTGCCGGTCAACAGTTCCAGATGGGCCAGTACCGGGCCTGGCTCGGTGCCACCTTCGAACAGGGCCAGCAGGTGCGTGTGGGACCACAGCGGCGTGGTGTTGAGTTCCGGCTCGAAGATCGGCTGATCTTCGGCGTCCATGAAGGTCACCGATACGGCGCCCACTTCAAGGAAAGCGTCTTCATAGGTTTCGGCTTGTTCTGGGCTGATGGCGAGGCGTACTTGCAGCCAAGGCATGGCGGGCACCTTTGAAAAATATTGATTGCAGCCTGGCGGACTGCGAGAAGGGCGCAAGTTTACGCGAGCGCAGAGGTTTTGTGGGAGTGGCTTGCCCTGTACATCGGTACATACCCCTGGGGGGCGGCGTTCGGTCAGATGAAATGTCCAGATACAACAAAGCCGCCCGAAGGCGGCTTTGTCGATGGGGTCTAAGCTTAGTGCTTCTCGCCAGCCAGCTTGTGCTCGAGGTAGTGAATGTTCACGCCCCCTTTGCAGAAGCCTTCATCGCGGGTCAGGTCGCGGTGCAGCGGGATGTTGGTCTTGATCCCGTCGACCACGATCTCGTCCAGCGCATTGCGCATGCGCGCCATGGCTTCGTCGCGGGTCGCGCCGTAGGTGATCAGCTTGCCGATCAACGAATCGTAGTTCGGCGGAACCGCATAACCACTGTACAGGTGCGAGTCGACGCGAACGCCGTTGCCGCCTGGAGCATGGAAATGCTTGACCGTGCCCGGGCTCGGCATGAAGGTTTTCGGGTCTTCGGCGTTGATCCGGCACTCCAGCGCGTGACCGCGGATGACCACGTCATCCTGGGTGAACGACAGCTTGTTGCCGGCGGCGATGCTGAGCATCTCCTTGACGATGTCGATGCCGGTGACCATTTCCGAAACCGGGTGCTCTACCTGGACACGAGTGTTCATCTCGATGAAGTAGAAACGACCGTTTTCGTACAGGAACTCGAAAGTGCCCGCGCCACGGTAGCCGATGTCGATGCAGGCCTTGACGCAGCGTGCGAGTACTTCCTCACGTGCGTTCTCGTCGATGCCCGGTGCCGGTGCTTCTTCAAGCACCTTCTGGTGACGACGTTGCAGCGAGCAGTCGCGGTCGCCCAGATGGATAGCCTGGCCCTGGCCATCGGAAAGTACCTGGACTTCCACGTGACGTGGGTTGGTCAGGAATTTTTCCAGATAGACCATCGGGTTGCCGAAGGCCGCGCCCGCTTCGGTACGGGTCAGTTTCGCGAAGGAGATCAGGTCTTCTTCTTTATGCACGACGCGCATACCGCGACCACCGCCGCCGCCAGCGGCCTTGATGATCACCGGGTAACCGACTTCGCGACCAATGCGCAGAGCGGTTTCTTCGTCTTCCGGCAGCGGGCCGTCAGAGCCCGGTACAGTCGGTACGCCGGCCGCGATCATGGCGTGCTTGGCCGATACCTTGTCGCCCATCAGGCGAATGGTTTCAGCTTTCGGGCCAATGAACGCGAAGCCGGAGTTCTCGACCTGTTCGGCGAAGTCGGCGTTTTCCGCAAGGAAGCCGTAACCTGGGTGAATGGCGGTGGCGCCAGTCACTTCGGCTGCGGCAATGATTGCCGGAATGTGCAGGTAGGAGTGGGCGGCCGATGCCGGACCGATGCAGACGGATTCGTCTGCCAGCCCCAGGTGCATCAGTTCCTTGTCAGCCTTGGAGTAAACGGCGACGGTCTTGATGCCCATTTCTTTGCAGGCGCGCAGGATCCGCAGGGCGATCTCACCGCGGTTGGCGATCAGAACTTTTTCCAACTTCGCAGTCATCAAAGGCTCTCCGCGGTTCAAACGATGGTGAACAGCGGTTGGTCGTACTCAACCGGCTGGCCGTCTTCGACGAGGATGGATTCGATCACACCGCTGGTTTCAGCTTCGATGTGGTTCATCATCTTCATGGCTTCAACGATGCACAGGGTGTCGCCTTTCTTCACGGTCTGGCCGACTTCCACGAAGGACGGCGAGGCTGGCGAAGATTTGCGATAGAAAGTACCGACCATCGGCGAACGGGCAACGGTGCCGTTCAGTGCCGGAGCGGCGGCGGCAGCAGGTGCGGCAGCGGCAGCCGGAGCGGCGGCAGCGACAGGCGCGGGGGCCGGAGCATGCATTGGAGCCGGCGCGTAGTACTGCTGAGCCGGGGTCTTGCTATGGCGGCTGATGCGTACGGACTCTTCGCCTTCCTTGATCTCGAGCTCGTCGATGCCGGACTCTTCCAGCAATTCGATCAGTTTCTTAACTTTACGGATATCCATGAATCATCAACTCCCAAGGGTCGGTCAGGGGCGGTTAACTTGTTGTTCAAGCTGTTCCAGGGCGGCCTCCAGGGCCAGTCGATAACCGCTGGCGCCAAGGCCGCAGATCACTCCCACCGCTACGTCGGAGAAGTAAGAGTGATGGCGGAAAGGTTCGCGTTTGTGCACGTTAGACAAATGCACTTCGATGAATGGGATGCTCACCGCCAGCAGCGCGTCACGTAATGCGACACTTGTATGTGTAAAAGCTGCTGGGTTGATCAAAATGAAGTCCACGCCTTCGCTGCGGGCAGCGTGGATGCGGTCGATCAATTCGTACTCGGCGTTGCTTTGCAGGTGCAGCAAATGGTGACCGGCTTCGCGGGCACGGCGTTCCAGGTCCTGGTTGATCTGCGCCAGCGTCGTGGCGCCGTAGGTGCCCGGTTCACGGGTGCCGAGCAGGTTCAGGTTGGGTCCGTGCAGAACGAGTAACGTCGCCATCGGCGGTTCCTATGTTATCTGTGAGCAGTTGTCAGAACCCGGCGACTATGCCGCAAAGCCTTTGTGACTGTCCAGTTCTCTGCAATAGCCAGCACGATGACCGATGTTTGCGCGAAATATATGACTGCTGGATTAAATTTGGTCATTCGCCCTGGCAACACGTTCGGCGAAGTCCCTGGCATTGATCTCGCCGATCACCCGCACATCGGCGCGTTCGACACCGTCCTTGCCGAAAAACATCAGGGCAGGGGGGCCGAACAATTGGTAACGGTCGAGCAGGGCGCGCTGCTCGGCATTGCTGGCGGTGATATCGAAGCGGATCAACCGGTAACCCTTGAGGCGTTCGATAACGACAGGGTCGTCCAGTACCTCATGTTCGATGACTTTGCAGCTGATGCACCAGTCGGCGTACCAGTCGAGCAGCAGCGGTGTGCCGGATGCGCGTGCGTCGGCGAGCGCGCGGTCCAGATCGGCCGGCGTGCTGACGGTTTGCCAGGCGCTGGTGTTTTGCGCGGGGCCGCTGTTGGCAACGATACGGGGCTGGCCGATCGGGTTGAGCGGGTCGGTCTGGCCGCTGAAGGCGCCGTACCAGCAGGCCAGTGCATAAAACAGCAGAAACATGCCGAGCAGTTGGCCCAGGCGTTGGCGCGGTGGTTTATAGACGAACTCCAGTGCCCCCATGAACAAGCCGACACCGCCGGCCAGTAAACCGATGAGCAGCAAGGTGACCTGGCCCGGCAAGACGCGGCTGAGCAAGCCGACGGCCAGCCCGAGCAACAGTACGCCAATCGCGTTTTTCACATAGACCAGCCACGGACCGCTTTTCGGCAACCAGGCTGCGCCACCGGTGGCCACCAGCAACAGCGGCGCGCCCATGCCGAGGCCGAGCATGAACAGTTTCAAGCCGCCGCCCAGCGCATCGCCACTGGCACTGATGTACAGCAGCGCCCCGGCCAATGGCGCCGAAACACAGGGTGAAACCAGCAGGCTGGAAACCACGCCCAACACCGCGGCGCCCCACAGTGACCCGCCTTTGGTGCGGCCGGCGATGCGGTCCAGGCGACTGCTGATGGCATGGGGCAACTTGAGTTCGAAGACGCCGAACATCGCCAGGGCAAACACGGCGAAAAACATTGCGAACGGCACCAGCACCCAGGCCGATTGCAATCGCGCCTGCAGGTTGAGCTGGGCACCGAACAGGCCCATCAGGGCTCCGAGCAGGGCAAAGCAGGCGGCCATCGGCAGCACATAGGCCAGTGACAGATTGAAGCCGCGCCAGCCACCGACCTGACCGCGCAGCACCACGCCGGACAGGATCGGCAGCATGGGCAGCACGCATGGCGTAAACGTCAGGCCCAGGCCGGCCAGGAAAAACAACGCCAGTTCGCGCCAGCTCCATGGATAAACCGTCGTCGGAGTACCACTGCCGTCGATGCCGCCGATGCTCAGGCGCTCGGTTTCAGGCGGATAGCACAGCCCTTTGTCGGCGCATCCCTGATAAGTCACGATCAGGGTGAAGGCGCGCTGGTCGGTGCGCGGCAACTCGACGTCGAGAATGCCGTGGTAGACCTCGACATCGCCAAAGTATTCATCGTGTTTTTTCTGGCCGTCGGGCAGTTTCGCCGCGCCGAGGACGACATCGGCCGGATCGGCGCGAAATTGAAAGCGGTGGCGGTAGAGGTAGTAACCTTCAGTGGCGACGAACTGCAGCTTGATCGATTGCGGCGTGCTTTCTACCAGACTCAGCTGGAACGCTTCGCGCACCGGCAGGAAGTCGGCGCTGTTGTTGATCGAGCCCAGGCTTGAGCTGGGGCGGTTCTCCAGCAAGCCAGTGGCGCTGGCCGGCAGGGCGAACACTAAAAACAGCAGGCAAAGCAAACGGCGCATGACAATCTCGCGTATCGGAATTGGGGGGATGATAGCGGACGGCGGCGGGGCGTGCAGAGCGACAGTTTTGTGGTGGATTGCCTGACGCTATCGCGAGCAGGCTCGCTCCTACAAGGGGAATGCATTTCAAGTGTAGGAGCGAGCCTGCTCGCGATGGCTATCTGTCAGACGCGGAAGGCCTGAACGGCTGTATGCAGTCGACCTCCCAGCACCAGAAGATTTTCTCCCTGCTCACGCCCTTCGCCGATACGCAGCAAGTTATCCCCACCCAACTGGTGAATCCGCTCACTGTGGTCACGGATCTCGCTGACAGCGCCGCTTTGCTGGGCGGTAACATCGGCGATGCGTACCGCTGTGTCGGAAATGGTCTGGATCGCCCCGACGATTTTATCCAGTGCGCCATCAGCGGCCTGGGCCTGGCTGGCCGTGGCTTCGGCATGTTCGACCTGGGCGCGCATGCCTTCCACCGACTGTCGCGCGGCGGTTTGCAGCCCTGCGATCAGCGTCTGGATTTCTGCGGTGGCCCCGGCGGTACGTTGCGCCAGTGAGCGCACCTCTTCGGCCACCACCGCGAAGCCTCGGCCCATTTCCCCGGCCCGGGCCGCCTCGATGGCGGCGTTCAACGCCAGCAGGTTGGTCTGGTCGGCAATCGAGCGGATCACCGTCAACACGCCGCCGATGGTGGCCGACTCTTCGGCCAGGTGTTCGATCATTTGTGCATTGCCTTGCACTTCATCCACCAGCGCATGCAGGCCGGTGAGGCTCAGACCGATGACTTTCTGTCCGTGCTCCACGGCCAGGCCGGCGTGGCGGCTGGCATCGGCGGCCTGGCTGGCATCGCCGGCGACTTGTTGAATGGTCGCTTCCAGTTCGCTGAGGGAGTCGCGGATCAGTGCCGTGTCGCCGGCCTGATGCTCGGCGCCGCTGTGCAAGTCGTTGCTCAGGTCCGCCAGGGTGCGGCTGCTGCCGGCCACCTGCTCGGCGTTGTGGCGAATGGTCCCCACCAGGTCCACCAGATAGGCGCGCAAGCGGTTGAGCGAGGCTTCAATGTCATGCAATTCGCGGTTGGTGTTGCCCAGTTGAATGTCGCGGCTGAAGTCGCCTTCGGCCCAGGTCGAGAGGGCCGGGGCGAGGTTGGTCAGGGTCCGGGCGAGTTTGCGCTGCAGGGTGTCGATCAACAGGGCGATCAACAGAATCAAGCCGATCATCACGCCTTGCATCAGCCGCACTTCACCCTGGATCTGCCCGTGCTGGGCGCGAACCACCGGTTCGAGACCGGCAATGGCCTGTTGCACGTCGGCGATTTTCAGGTGGGTCGCCGCGCTGAGGTCGGCGCGCTTGCGGATTTGATCGCGGGTGCGCGAGAGCTCGGCCGGGTAGCGGGTGAGCAGGCTGTTGAGCTCGCGCTTGAGGCCGACGCCGGCATCTTCGGCGACGGTTTTTTCCGTGTTCTCAAGGCCCATCATCGAGGCGAAATCGTCGGTGTTCGACTCGCTGCTGGTGGTCACCCCGAGTAATGGCAGGGCGTCGAGTTTCTCTGCCTGGGCACGGATGTTGGCCACTTCGCGTTCGACATCGGCGGCCAGTTCACTGCGGCCGCTGCTGACCAGTTTGTCTCGGGCCAGGGACAATTTGCCCAGGTGTTGCGAGGCGGTGAGCAGCGGCGTCAGGTAGGCCGCATTGCCATTGGCGTACTGGCTGAGTTGATCGAGACTTGCGCCCAGTTCGCGCTCGGCCTGCAGCAGCAAGGCCTGTGGGTCGCCGGCCAGTTTGCCGGCGGCCAGCAGGTCGGTTTTGCTGAATTCTTCGAGGGTCGACAGGCTGGGACGCAAGGTCTCGGCCAGGGCCGGTGGCAGTTCGCCGAGTTCTTTTTGCAGGCTGTCGATGCCTTGGGCGGCACTGCTCAGGCGTAGCGCATCGCCGCTGCCGAGGTAATCCTCAATGCTGCGGGCGACTTCATTCTGAAATTGCTGCGACAGCCCCAGATAGCGCTCCATTAATAGATACGGACGCTCAAGGGCTTTCTGCGACCACCACAGCGTAGCGCCGAGGGCC
The DNA here is from genome assembly GCF_002303925.1 of Pseudomonas sp. ACN8. Classification (GTDB taxonomy): domain Bacteria; phylum Pseudomonadota; class Gammaproteobacteria; order Pseudomonadales; family Pseudomonadaceae; genus Aquipseudomonas. The sequence goes on along the minus strand of NZ_MRCS01000024.1, from coordinate 35,452 downwards.
ACGCACACGGCCACCAGAAGGAGGGTATTGAGATTGGTCAGCAGCTTCAGGCGCATCACGGACTACCAACGGCAGAAATGGTAAGCGCCTGAAGTTATTGCGTTTCTGTTACAGGGTTATGACCGTATCGGTCGATTCCGATAAAAAAGTGGCACTTTGCTTTGACGTGCGCGCCGCCTGGACGCGATTGCGTCCGCCGTGTTTGGCGCGATACAGCGCTTCGTCTGCTTGGCTGGCCATCATCAGGCTGTCGGAGCTTTCGCAAAGCTCAACCACTCCGGCGCTGAAGGTGCACCACAGATCCTCGGGTTGTGCGGGGTAGTGAATCTCGGCAAAACGCTGGCGGATTTCATCGAGCACCTTGTAGGCCGCATCAATATCGGTGTCCGGCATGACGATGGCGAATTCTTCGCCACCGTAGCGGCCGATGAAGTCGGTTTTGCGCAGGCGTTGCTTGAGAAACAGCGCCAGGCTCTTGATCACCCGGTCGCCCATGGGGTGACCGTGGCTGTCGTTGACCCGTTTGAAGTGGTCGATGTCGAGCATGGCAAAGCTCAGCGGCTTGCTTTCGCGGCGGGCGCGGAACGAGCAGTCTTCGAGCAATTGCAGGATATGCGTGTGGTTGTACAACCCGGTGAGGCTGTCGCGGACCATTCGTGCCTTGAGGTTGCGCGCCCGGGCCGCGCGGTTGCGCACGGTGGTGATCAGGTGCCGGGGCTTGATCGGTTTGGTCAGGAAGTCATCGCCGCCTTCGCTCATGGCGTCGAGCTGTTTGTCCAGGTCGTCTTCGGCCGACAGGTAAATGATGGGCACGCTGACGTAACGGTCGTTATGGCGAATGACCTTGGCCAGTTCCGTACCGGTGCAGGTCGGCATGTACATGTCGAGGATGATCAGGTCCGGCTGGAAATCCGCCAGTTCGGCCATGGCCTGGATCGGCTCGATCAGCGTGCGGGTGACAATCCCGGCGCTGTTGAGCAGGCGCTCGGTGTGCAAGGCCTGGGCGCGGGAGTCGTCGATGATCAGCACTTTATAAGGCTCGTACTGGGCCACGCAGGTCAGGACTTCGATCTTCTCCAGCAGGCTCGACGCTTCGAGGGTACCGGTGAGGAACTCCTGGCCACCGGCACGCACGGCGGCCAGGCGGGTCGGGGTATCGGTTTCGTGCAAGCTGAAGAACAGCAGCGGCAGTTGATGATCGAGGCCTTCCTGGGCTTCGGCGGCCAGTTTCAGGCCGACGCCGGCGCCACTGAAGTCCACGTCCATGACAATCGCCGCCGGCAAGCGCTCGACCATCGATGAGCGAAACGCGTCCACACTGTCCAGGGACTGGGCACTGAGGCCGAAGAATTCCAGTTGCTTGGCCAGGCGCTCGGCACGGTCGTGATCCTGCAACATCACGTAGATGGGCTTGCGCAGCGGTGGCAGGAAGGTTTGATCGAGTTGGTCGCCATGGCGCAGGCCGGTGCGTGAAAGGCGCTGCATCAAGCGATTGAGGTCAGTGATCAGGCCGCTGCTCAGGCGTCCGCGATTGGCGTCGACCGCGTCCAGGGACTGACCGATGCGGCGTGCCAGTTGCGTGTGTTCCGGTTGTTCGAAACGCTCGGCGAAACGCAGCAGGCGCAGATTGGCCTCGCTTAGCTCCGAAAGGTCGGCGGTGGACCACTCACTGCGTTGCAGGCGCTGCCATATTTCAAGAATCTGACGAGCCTGATGAATTACCCGCTGGGCAAAGTGGTGCTTGAGGCGCTCGCGGCTGGGGTCTTCTGGCTCGGTCATATCCTGACTACTAGTTAGGGTGCACACTGAGGTCGAGTGGTGGCTCTATGCTAGCACCACTTTTCCATTACATGAGTGCTGTACGTCAATAATCTGCAATGTGACTTCATTCAGTTTGTGACTGATCGGTCTTGTTCAAGCCTTTCAAGTCGCGACTTGCAGGGGGCGAAGCGCTTGAATCAGGGCGCCTGGCGGGCGTGGGGCGGGAATGGACGAATGGCTGACAGCCGGCCATTCATGATTTTTTGCCAGTGTTGATCGGCTCGGTTTTTTGGGTTTCCGAGGATCGGGGATTCCCTTAGCGTGGCAATCCAAACCATTAGGGGAGGATTTCGATGGTCACGGCGTCGTCGGGTGCACAGGCACTCTTTTCGTCCGCAAGCCCGGTAATTTTCCGCATCGGTGCGATGGCGGGTGCCGGGCCAAGGCACGTTGTTGTATGGTTGCGGTCGAACCGTTGAACTCAAGAGCTTGAAAGGATATCGCCATGCTGGACTGGAAGAACCGCACAGACAGTGCGCCTGAACGTGCCGCTGAACCGAAGTCGGAGACCCGCAGTTACCTGGGTGGTCTGTTGTTCAGCCGGGCGCTGGCCACTCTGCTGGGCATCTACCTGTTGGTGGCGAGTGTCCTGGGCTGGTACTGGAGCCAGGAGCCGGCGCTGTTTCCGGTCCAGCAAACCGCGCAACTGGCGGCCGAGAAAGAAGGCAAGCAGATGGTCGTCGGCTACACCACGGTGGAAACCCTCAAGACCGTCGCCGGTACCTTGCTGACCAAGCCGGGCGGCTATATTTCCAACGACCGGTTCCCGCCAGGTCTGTGGATGGACAACATGCCGAGCTGGGAATATGGCGTGCTGGTGCAGGTCCGCGACCTGAGCCGGGCACTGCGCAAAGACTTCGCCCGTTCGCAGTCGCAGTCCGCCGAAGACGCCGACCTGGCCAAGGCCGAGCCGCGTTTCAACTTCGACAACAAGAGTTGGGTGCTGCCGTCCAGTGAGTCCGAGTACCAGGAAGGCATCAATTCCCTGAGCCGCTATCAGGCGCGCCTGTCCGATCCGAACCAGAAGAGCGCGTTGTTCTATGCCCGCGCCGACAACCTGAACAACTGGCTGGGTGACGTCGGCACCCGTCTGGGTTCTCTGTCGCAACGGCTGTCGGCCAGTGTGGGCCGGGTCAAGCTCAACACTGCGTTGAAGACCGAAATCGTGGCACCGGGCGTGGCGCCGCAGGTCGATGAAGAGATCGTCGAAACGCCATGGCTGCAGATCGACAACGTGTTCTACGAAGCTCGCGGCCAGGCCTGGGCCTTGTCGCATTTGCTGCGCGCCATCGAGGTCGACTTCGCCGATGTGCTGGCCAAGAAGAACGCCACGGTCAGCGTGCGCCAGATCATTCGTGAACTGGAAGCGTCGCAGGAGCCGGTGTGGAGCCCGATGATCCTCAACGGCAGTGGCTTCGGCGTATTGGCCAACCACTCGCTGGTCATGGCCAACTACATTTCCCGGGCCAACGCAGCGGTGATCGATTTGCGTCAATTGCTCAATCAGGGCTGAGTCATGGTCGATAACACCAGGGAGGCCGCGCACCGTGCGGCCTCCGATGCCGAACAGATCGCCTGGGTCGACGAGCAGGACAACCTGCTCGGCGCCCTGGTCCGTTCCGATTTGCGCGAGCGCGGGCTGATCGGGCGCGGCACCTACATTATGTTGTTCAACTCCGCTGGCGAGCTGTGCGTGCACCGGCGCACCCTGAGCAAGGCAATCTATCCCGGTTACTGGGACGTGGCGGCGGGGGGCATGGTGCTCGCCAGTGAAACCTACGCCGAATCGGCGGCAAGGGAGCTGGAGGAAGAGCTGGGTGTGAGTGGTGTGGAGCTGACCGCCCACGACCATTTTTTTTTCGAGGACACCGGCAATCGCCTGTGGTGTTCGGCGTTCTCGGCGGTATGGGACGGTCCGTTGATCCTGCAACCGGAAGAGGTGCTCGAAGCGCGCTTTATTCCCATTGATCAGGTCATGCTGGAAATCGGGCAAAAGCCTTATTGCCCGGACTCACTGGCGGCGTTGAAGCGATATCTGAAGGCTCAACAAAGCAACGTCGCAAAACAGCTATAAATTGGCGCCGATTGGCTCTTAGCAATCCGCGTTTTTGCCGTTACACTGCGCGACCTTTTTAAACTGAACCGGTATTGCTGGTTGTTATTGTAGGAGCGAGCCTGCTCGCGAAAAACGAGAGAACGACACGTGTAGCCTGATGCCGCGCGTTATCGTTGACGTCCATCGCGAACAAGCTCGCTCCTACAGTGAAGTGAATGTCGTACCGTTTCAGTAGCGCTGCCCCTGCCTGAGTGGGGCTTCGCGGTCGATAGCCTTCCCGAGTGCTGCGACCAGTCTTTGTCCTCCGAAGAGGATTGCCGGTGGCCAAAAAAGCCGCATCCTTCGCCGCCTTGGGCGGCCTGGTATTTTCCACCGACGCAGGTCGTCATTGCCCGGAATGCAGTAAACCGGTGGACGCCTGTATCTGCAAACAGACCGTTATCCCGGTCGGCGACGGCATCGCGCGCGTGCGTCGCGAAAGCAAAGGCCGTGGCGGCAAGACGGTGACCACCATCACCGGTGTGCCGTTGGCTGAAGATGCGCTCAAGGACCTGGCCACGACGTTGAAGAAACGTTGCGGTACCGGTGGGGCGCTGAAAGACGGTGTCATCGAAATCCAGGGCGATCATGTCGAGCTACTCTTGGCAGAACTGATCAAACTCGGTTTCAAAGCGAAGAAGTCCGGCGGCTAGCAGCCTCTGTGAAAACCACCCTCGGCTTGATCCGGTCCTGATGACATTCAGGTCCGGCATCGTCTACATGGTTTTCACAGAGCCTGTTCATGACCGGTATCTAAACTCACTGCGGTCGGCGGGGTCTATTGCCTCGTTGACGAACCGTCATTTTCATTCTTTAGACTGCGCCGGCCTGAACCCAGGCGACGCACTATGACTTCTTTATAGGGGACTTCGATGTCCGTACGACGCACACGCAAAGACGATGGCAGCCAATGGACAGTTGCGGACAGCCGCAGTGTTTACGGGATTCGCCATTGGGGGGCCGGGTATTTCGCGATCAATGACGCCGGTCGCGTCGAAGTTCGTCCGAACGGTCCGAGCAGCTCGCCTATCGACCTGTACGAGCAAGTCGACCAGCTGCGCAAAAGCGGCCTGTCCTTGCCGTTGCTGGTCCGTTTCCCAGACATCCTGCAAGACCGCGTGCGTCAGCTGACCGGCGCATTCGACGCCAACATCGAGCGTCTGGAATACCAGAGCAAATACACCGCGCTGTACCCGATCAAGGTGAACCAGCAGGAAGCGGTGATCGAGAACATCATCGCCACCCAGAACGTTTCCATCGGCCTGGAAGCCGGGTCCAAGCCTGAACTGCTGGCAGTGCTGGCACTGGCGCCGAAGGGCGGCACCATCGTTTGCAACGGCTACAAGGACCGCGAGTTCATTCGCCTGGCGTTGATGGGCCAGAAGCTCGGCCACAACGTGTTCATCGTGATCGAGAAAGAATCCGAAGTCGGCCTGGTGATCGAAGAAGCCAACTCGCTCAAGGTCAAGCCTCAGGTCGGCCTGCGCGTGCGCCTGTCGTCCCTGGCCTCGAGCAAGTGGGCTGACACCGGCGGCGAGAAATCCAAGTTCGGCCTGTCGGCGGCGCAACTGCTGTCGGTGGTCGAGCGTTTCCGCGCGGCCGGTCTGGACCAGGGCATTCGCCTGCTGCACTTCCACATGGGCTCGCAGATCGCCAACCTGGCGGACTACCAGCACGGCTTCAAGGAAGCGATCCGCTACTACGGCGAGTTGCGCAACCTCGGTCTGCCGGTGGACCACATCGACGTCGGTGGTGGCCTGGGCGTGGACTATGACGGTACGCACTCGCGTAACGCCAGCTCGATCAACTACGACATGGACGACTACGCCGGTGTCGTGGTCGGGATGCTCAAGGAGTTCTGCGATGCGCAGAGCCTGCCGCACCCGAACATCTTCTCCGAAAGCGGCCGTTCCCTGACCGCGCACCATGCCATGCTGGTGATCCAGGTGACCGACGTCGAGAAACACAACGACGACGTGCCGCAGATCGAGAACAAGGAAGCGCTGCCGGAAACCGTGCAGTGGCTGGTGGACCTGCTGGGGCCGACCGACATCGAGATGGTCACCGAAACCTACTGGCGCGCCACGCACTACATGAGCGATATCGCCGCTCAGTACGCCGACGGCAAGCTGACCCTGGCCGAGAAAGCCCTGGCCGAACAGTGCTACTTCGCCGTGTGCCGTCGCCTGCACAACTCGCTGAAGGCGCGCCAGCGTTCCCACCGTCAGGTGCTGGACGAGCTCAACGACAAACTGGCGGACAAGTACATCTGCAACTTCTCGGTGTTCCAGAGCCTGCCGGACACCTGGGCCATCGACCAGGTCCTGCCGATCATCCCGCTGCACCGTCTCGACGAAGAGCCGCTGCGTCGCGCGGTACTGCAAGACCTGACCTGTGACTCCGACGGCAAGATCAACCAGTACGTCGACGAGCAGAGCATCGAGACCAGCTTGCCGGTGCACGCGTTGAAAGAAGGTGAGGACTACTTGCTGGGTGTGTTCCTGGTCGGTGCCTACCAGGAAATTCTTGGCGACATGCACAACCTGTTCGGTGACACCGACTCGGTGAACATCTACCAGAACGCCGACGGCAGCGTGTACCACGCCGGTATCGAAACCCACGACACCATCGAAGACATGCTGCGCTACGTGCACTTGTCGCCGGAAGAACTGATGACCCACTACCGTGACAAGTGCGCCAGTGCCCGCATCAGCGCCACCGAGCGCACGCAGTTCCTCGATGCCTTGCGTCTGGGGTTGACCCGTTCGTCGTACCTGTCTTCCTGAGGTAAGCGTCACGCTCATCAGGTTGTCTGAAAAATTACCGTTTGCCGCGGAAATTTCAGATGACCTGGTGGGGCAATTCTCCTGTCCCAGGCGAAATTTCCAGCATCTTCGACAACCCAGCGCATTTGGTCCTCTTTTCGCGTAGGTTATTTCCTAATTTGTATTTCGGCACTCTACTCGGCCATGTCTCTCAGCGAGAATCCCCGGCCGCCCCTCCTGTAGAGAAACGCCGATGTTCAATCCGGTCAGCGAACCGTCATTTCGTCTGGATGTAGCAGGTCTGCCCGACTCCCTGGAGGTCCTGGCCTTTACCGGCAGAGAAGCCATCAGCGAGCCGTTCGTGTTCGACCTGGAACTGCTGATCGAAGACCCGGTGCTTGACCTTGCCAGTTTGCTGTACCGTCCTGCCTCGTTGCATTTCGGACCGGCCGGAAGTCACGTACATGGACAATTGCATGAGCTCGTCCAGCGTGACCACACCTCTGGCTCCCGACTCTGCCAGGTGCGCCTGGGGCCAAGACTGGCTTGCCTGGCCCAGCGCTTCAGCCAACGAATCTTCAGCTCCCGCTCAGTGCCGCAAATCCTCGACCAGATACTCAAGGAGCACGGCATTACCGGCAAGGATCGACGCCTGGCGCTAAGCGGTGAATACCCGCCCCTGGATTTTTGCACGCAATATCGAGAGTCAGACCTGCAGTTTCTCCAGCGACTGTGCGCCCGGGAAGGGCTTCACTACCACTTCGAACACCGGGCCCGCGGGCACTGTGTGGTGTTTGGGGATAACCGGCAGCATTTTCCAAGCGGCGAACCTGCGGTATTGAGGAGCGAGAGCGATCGGCCGGCGGTGCGGCAGTTCGAACGTCAGCGCAGCGGTGGGACAGTGGTGCAATGCGCCGAATGCCGGACGGATCTTGCGACCTTGCGCAGCGGTCGGCTGATGCCGCTGTCCGGTCATCCGGTTGCCGATTGCAATCGACTCTGGCTGCTGACCCACGTTGAACACTGGGGCAGCCAGGATACGACGATGCCTTACCACAATCAGGCTCGAGCCCAGCAGTGGCCGGCACCCATCGAGCCGCCCTGTGTGACGGTCCAACCAAGGATGCATGGCCCGCAACGGGCGTGGGTGGTCGAGGTCGATGAGCCAGGCCCCGACCCGGCAAGGCCGATACCGGTGCAATTCGACTGGCTTTACCAGGGCAAAGGGGCGGCGCCCAGTCATTGCTGGTTGCCCCTGGCCAGGCAGTTGCAGGCCTCGACCTTCTCGTCATTACGGGAAGGGACTGAACTGGTCGTGAGTTTTGTCGAGGGCGATCCCGATCAACCGCAGATAACCGGGTTGCTGCATGCGCCGGCAACGGTCGAGGTGGCGGATGCTGACATACCCCAGCCCGGCTGCACCTATGATGAGGGGCTGGAGCAATGGTTGCGTTCGGGGGAGCCATTGCTGATGCTGTGCCTGCTGCCCGGTGGCGGCAGCTTCAACCATTGCGCGCAGGCTTTGTGCACCTGTCGTCTGGCGACGCAGCTTGGCCAGAGCTCTGGAGCATGATCGCCACACGCATGCCCGAGGCCCCCCCGCAGTGGCTGTTGCTGGATGTGCCGGGTACGCCACAGGCGGGTGTCACACTTCGGCAGATGTTTGCCCAGGCCCGATGGTTCAGGTTGTTCGACGGCACGGAGTGGCATGCGCTGCAGGAACAGGGGCCGGTCCTGGTCGATCTGCGCTCCTGTCCGGCACTGGCCGATTTATGCATCGTCGACGGACAACGCTGGCCCGGATTGTTGATGGTCAGCGAGGCCAGCGCTTCGTCGTTGCTGGCGCATTTGCGGCGCATGCTCACGGTCACGCTTGGCCAGCACCGGGCCCTGTTGAGTTACTACAACCCAACCACGACCAGCTATTTTTTCGATACCTGCGATGCCGTTGAACTGAGTCGCTGGCTAGGGCCTATCCATCAGTTACGCTGGTTCGGCGGTAGTTGGGCCGACCGCGCGATGGGGTGTGAGGGCTGGCAGCGCTTGTCCAATCCGGGGTTGGCTGTCAGCCCGTTGGCCATCGAGGAAGGCCTCAGCGCCGGGCAGCAGGGAAAATTGCAAACCTGCCTGCTGGAACAGCATGCCTGGCGCTGGAACCGATCCACGGGTGTCGATTTTCCCCGTCTGTGGACCCTTGTGCAGGAAGGGCTGGCGCTGGGTTTCAGTGAACGCCCGGTGCTTGATGGCTGGATATGGCTACGCTTGCAATATCCCGATGCCGTTCCCGTGCAGCCGTCGCCGGGCGGGACTCAGCAGGAACGACTCGATAGCCTGCGTCGCCTGTGGCAGAACGATCGACCCTGGCCATGAGGTCGAGTATTGTCGGGCCACGCCCGTTCAGTGAGTGCCGACGAACCAGCCATCGTTACGACGCAGGCGCCAGGCGATCATGCCGAGGGTCAGACTGCGCAGCAGCATGAACAACAGAAAGGTTATCCACAGGCCGTGGTTGCCCCCGCCTTGCAGTGCCCAGCCGAAGGGCAGCACCAGCGCCACGGTCAGCAGCATGCCGTTGCGCATTTCCCGGGCGCGGGTGGCGCCGATGAACAGGCCGTCGAGCAGGTAACTCCAGACGGCAATCAGTGGCAGTACGGCGAGGTAGGGCAGGTAGATGAACGCGGTGTCGCGCACACTTTGAATGTCGGTTTGCATCTCGATGAACAGATGTCCGGCGAACAGAAACAGCGCGGCAAAGCCCAGGCTCGCCAGCAACGACCAGCCTCCCGCCACCACCAACGAACGACGCAGGGCATCGCGGTCACGGGCGCCAAGCGCATGTCCGCAGAGGGCTTCGACAGCGTGGGCCAGGCCATCGAGGGCGTGGGCGGTCAGCAACAGGCCATTGAGCAAAAGAGCATTGGCCGCGACCGTGGCGTCACCCAGACGTGCGCCTTGCACCGTGATCAGAAAAAAAACCGATTGCAGCGCCAGGCTGCGGATGAAGATGTCGCGGTTGACCGCCAGCAATGGCCGCCAGCTCTTCCACAGCGCCAATGCCGCCCAGACGATATGCCCGGGATAGGCGCGCAGGGCTTTGCGGGTCATCAGCAAGCCGATCAGGGCACCGGTCCATTCGGCAATCACCGAGGCCCGGGCCGCACCGACCACGCCCCATTCCAGGCTGAGGACGAACCACAGGTTCAGGGCAATGTTGACCAGGTTGGTGCTCAGCAGAATCGCCAGGGGCGCCCGGGCATTCTGGGTGCCGAGAAACCAGCCGACCAGTGCATAACTGGCGAGCGCCGCTGGCAGGCCGAACAGGCGGGTGTGGAAGAACTCGCGGGTCAGTTGATCGAGCTCCGCCGACGGTTGCATGAAGTGCAACGCGACCCCGCTCAAAGGCACGCCCACCGCACCCAGGACCACGGCCAGGCCGATGGCGAGCAGCAGGCCTTGCAACAGAATCTGCCGCAGGGCCGCGCCATCCCCGCGCCCGGCCGCCTGGGCGGCGAACCCGGTGGAGCCCATGCGCAGAAAGCCCATGGCCCAGGCGAGGAAGGTGTACAGACTGGCCCCGACCGCGACGGCGCCGAGTTGATGGGCGTGGGGCAGGTGACCGATGACGGTGCTGTCGACCAATGCCACCAGCGGCACGGAAATGTTCGAAAGAATCATCGGCGCAGCGAGTGCCCAGACCCGGCGATGGGTAGGGCGGTCGCGCCAGTCGGCGGTCAGGTTGGACATGCAGGCTCCTTGGGAGCGGGCATTGTAGCGGTACATCGAGAGCAAACTGCGATCAATTGTGGGAGCGAGCCTGCTCGCGATAGCGGTGTGGCAGACACTCATATGTTGTATGTGCCGGCATCATCGCGAGCAGGCTCCCACAGTGTTCGGTGGTGTCAGTGAATGATCCAGCTGAGCAACCAAAGCCCCAGCAGCAACCAGATGAATCCCATGATGAACGACGCATTGAGAAAGGCGCGGATCGCCGACCACAGCAGGATCAGCCCGAGGATCAAGGTCACGATGCTGATGACCGAGGTATCCATGCCCAGCGCCTGGGACAGGCCTTCGACAAAGTTGCTGCTGGCGTTGCTCAACAGACTGAACAGCCCGCTGAGGGCATCAACGATGAAGCGGATGATCGAGCCGAGTACCTGGCCGAGCCATTCGGAAAAACCTTCTACCTGCATGGAATGAACGTCCTGATTAAAGAGAATTGAGTCTTGGGCTGTCGATCATGCTGCCGAGTTCCCACAAGCATAGAGGGTTGCACACAGAGCATGCATCTTCTGCCCCTTGCCTTCACCTGTGATCCCCCCGAAGCTATACGCCTTCAGGAGAGCCCGATGAACCTTGTTGAACTGACCGAACGCCTGCACGCCATCCGTGACCGCAATGACTGGCGGCAATTTCACAGCCCGAAAAACCTGGCCATGGCCGCGAGCGTGGAAATGTCCGAGCTGGTGGAAATTTTCCAGTGGCTGACCGAAGACCAGTCCCGCCAGTTGTCGGCGGACAAACTCGCCCACGCCGGGCAGGAAGTCGGTGACATTGTGCTTTATCTGTTGCTGTTATGCAGCGAACTGGGCCTGGACATGGATACCGTGGTGCGCAGCAAACTGGCGGACAGCGAACGGAGGTTCAGCTGATGAGCGACCGTCATTTCGATCAACTGGCGACCCGTTTCGCCGAAAAAATCTACGGTGGTGCCAAAGGGGCTATCCGTCTGGCGGTGTTGCAGGCCGATCTGGCCGAAATCTTGCCCGACCGTCCGTTGCGCGTGCTGGATATCGGCGCCGGCCTGGGCCACATGTCGTTGTGGCTGGCACAGCGTGGTCATCAGGTGACGCTCGCCGAGCCTGCCGAGCCGATGCTCGAAGGCGCCCGCCAGCGCTTTGCCGAAGCCGGGCAGAGCGCCACGTTCATTCAGGCACCCTGGCAGGAACTGTTGGGGCAGCTCACCGAACCTTACGACCTGGTGCTGTGCCACGCCGTGCTGGAATGGCTGGCCGAACCCCACGCCATCCTGCCGGTGCTGCATCAACTGACCAAGGCCGACGGCTGGCTGTCCCTGGCGTTCTACAATCGCGACGCGCTGATTTATCGCAACCTGCTCAAGGGTCATTTCCGCAAGATGCGCAAGAACGACATGGCCGGCGAAAAGCAGAGCCTGACCCCGCAACAGCCCCTTGATCCGCGCGAGCTGGCGGCGCAACTTGAAGGTCTGTGGCAGGTCGAAACCATGAGTGGCGTGCGGGTTTTTCACGACTACATGCCGGTGGAATTCCAGGCCCGCGCCGAGCTGGCGGACCTGCTGGAAATGGAACTGGCCCACCGTCGTCATCCGGGCTTTGCCGGGCTTGGGCGCTACTTGCACTGGATCTGTCGGCCTGTCTGATCGGAGCAAGCAATGAAAAGTCATTCAGGTGTACTGGTGTTCTGCCTGGGGCTGGCTGCCTGTCAGGGCAGCAACCCTTATGTCGCCACGTCGAACCCTTTGCCACCGGCACCGCCCCAGGCCGCCAAGACCTTTGACCGCAGTGCTTACCCGGCAGCCCCCCGTGACTATGGACGCTACCGCAGTTGGGCGTGGCTCGACGGGCACCTGCCACCGGGCACCGCCTGGGCCGACTCGGCGCAGATCGCCGAAGCGGTCAGCAATGCGCTGGATCAACGCGGCTTGCGCCCGTTGCACGACAATCGCCCGGCCGACCTGTTTGTCAGCGCCGACTTGCGCCTGGAAACCCGCTTGCGCCAGGTTCAGGACGACTATTACAGCGGCGGTTATGGTGGCTACAACGGCTACGGCCCTGGATATGGCGGGTACGCCACCGTACCGATCGTTCGTACCTATCAGGAGCAAGTCGTAGTGGTTCAGGTGGATATGTATGACGCCAGGAGCGGCCAGCCGGTGTGGAGCGCCAGCGCTGAAACCGGCAACCGGGGCAGCGAAAGCGAGCGGGTCGATGCCATACGGGAGGCTGTGGAAAAGGCAATGTCGGCGTATCCTCCTAGTTAGCTTCTTGTAGATAAGAAGCATTCCGCAGGATCATGCCTTCAACCGGAGACTCATCATGTTCCGCCGTTTTGTTTTACTGGCAGTGGCCGCGCTGCTCAGTGCCTGCGCCGCCAACCAGGTCAATCATGACTTCGACGCCAGCCGCGATTTTGCTGCCTATCGCAGCTGGACCTGGAAAGAGCCCGCCCTGCAATACCGTCCCGATGATCCAAGGATCAAGAGCGATCTGACCGAACAGCGCATCCGTCAGGCAGTTGCCGATCAACTGGATCAGCGCGGTCTGCGCCCGGCCGCCACAGGTGCCAAGGGCGATTTGAATGTGCAGACCTACCTGATTGTCGAAGAGCGGCAACAACAGGTGACCACCAATTACGGCGGCGGCTGGGGTAACCCGTGGTATGGCTACTACGGCGCTCCCATGTATAACGAAACCCGCAATGTCAGCTACAAAGTGGCGACCATCCAGATCGACCTGCTCGATGGCAAGGACGGCAAACTGGTGTGGCGTGGCAGTGACGAGCAGATACTCAGCCGCACGCCGAACCCGACGGATCGTCGCGATGCCATCTGGGAAACGGTCACGCGGATATTGGCCAACTATCCACCTCACGCCTCCTAGAATCAGCCAGTCTCCCAACCCCTGTGCTCCCCCACAGGGGTTTTTATTGTCTTGGCTGGCAAGTTGCCAGCAGTCTCGGCCACCCTTGTCTACACTGCTTGTCACCAACGGAGGTTGCGCCCGGCAGTGCGCCGACAAAGGAGTGTGCCATGTCTCCCCGCCAGCAATTTCGCGGCCCGGCCCGGCAACGGGGGGCGATCGGCTTGATGGCCGCTTTGACCCTGACTTTGGCTTTGGCATTCATGTTGTTGGTGGTCGATACCGGCAGGTTGTACCTGGAAAAACGCAGTTTGCAGCGCGTGGCTGACATGGCCGCACTTGAGGCAGCCACAAGGGGTGGAGACTGTTCCGCCGGCTCAACCGCGAATACCTATGCCACGGCCAGCGCGCAACGAAACGGTTTCACCATTCCCTCTACGGGACGCGCACTGGCTGTGGCGTGCGGTGCGCTGACCCTGGATGCCAACAACCTTCGGGTATTCGGTGCAGACCCAAGCCAAAGCGAGGCTATCCGGGTTATCGCCAGCCATGTCGTGCAACAGAGTATTGCCGGTGGCATCGGCGCGTTGGTCGGCGGTGCACCGGCGGGCTCAACGCTGACGCTGAGCGCTACGGCGGTCGCTGCGCTGCCGCCTCCCCTGGCTTCATTGACGATCCGCAGTGCGGCGCTGACCTTCGATGCCAGCAAGGCCACCATTACCAGTCTGCTTTTCGGGGGGTTGCTGGGAGGCAATCTCAGTATCGATGCGGCGGGCTGGAACGGTTTGGTCAATACCAACATCAGCCTGCTCAGCTACCTGAATAGGTTGAAGATTGACCTTGGCCTGAGCGCTGCCGGCTACGACCAGGTACTTGGTAGTACGGTCAACGTCGGCCAGTTGATCCAGACCGCCATCAACGTACTGGACCCCAACGGCACACTTGGAGCATCCGCAACCATTGTCAGCCTGCAAGCGTTGAAGGTGGCGGCGGGTACGACGTCCGTTGTGCTGGGTAATATGTTGCATGTTGAAAGTGGAGCCGACATCTCGACCCTTGCCGTGAATCTCAAAGCGTTCGATCTGATCGAAGGGTTTGTGCAACTGGCCAACAAGAAGAACGCCTTGGTCGCGAACTTCCCGATCGACATCGCAGGCCTGGCGCAAATCAATGCACGGGTGCAGGTGATGGAGCCGCCGCAACTGTCGGCCATCGGCAACCCGAAAAACGCGGCATTGGCCCCTTTGGGCCCCAACCGCATCTATGTACGCACGGCTCAGGTCAAGACATTGTTGTCGATCAACCTGCCCGTGCTGGACGCCATCACGCCTCTGGTCAACGCCGTCATCGATCTGGCCGCACCCTTGGCCAATATTCTGAACTCATTGTTTGATTGGGACCTGGTGGGCGTCGTCAACGCATTGACCTGCGCGTTGCTCGTGCCCTGCGACACGCCGGAAATCAAGCTGTTGCCACCACCGGTACGCATCGACGTGGCGCTGGAGGCGGCCGGTGCCTGGAGTTATGTCACGGCTTACAGTTGTGTGAGTACGACAAACAAAAGCCTGACGACCAGCACCACCACCACACTGATCGGATTGAAGATCGGGCAGATCAACCCCGCCGATGTGTTCGGCTCGCCCACTGTTCCACCCAGCAACCACGTCAATCCCCTGAAGGTCATCGATATCGGCGTGCAGACCTGCCAGCGACTGCTGATCCTGCCGCCAACCTGCTACAACCATCAGCCAGGCGTTGGCGGTAGCATCGATATCATGGTCAACACCGCGATTGTCCAAAATGCCAACATGTCCCACGTCTATTCCGCGCCGGCGGCTGCCAACCTGCCGGAGATCAATCAGCCGCCGTTTTACTACGCCTTTACCACGACCAATATCGTCAACAGCCTGAGCACCACCGTGAGTGACCTTGGCGTGAACATGTACGGGCCGTCGGGCAGTATCGTGGGTGGCCTGGGCAGTATTTTGAGTGATGTCACGACGGCGTTGGTCAATGCGATCAATACGGTACTCAGCCCGTTAATGGATACGCTGATCAATACGTTGCTGGCGAGCCTGGGGATCGACCTGAACAAAGTCGAAGTGGGTGCCAACCTCAGTTGTCACTCGGGTCGAGCGGCGCTGGTGATCTAGTCCGGTTTCACGATCGGCAGTTCAATGCAGAAACGCGCACCTTCGGTGGCGTTTTGTATGCTCAGTTTTCCGCCCATGTTCTCGACGATGCCGTAGCTCACCGACAAGCCCAGGCCCGTGCCCACGCCGACGGGTTTGGTGGTGAAGAACGGCTCGAAAATCCGCTCCAGTAAACGTGGGTCGATACCGCCGCCGTTGTCCTCGACCAACAGGCGTACCGAGTCTGTATCCCGTTCGGCGTACACCGAAATCCACGGTCTGAAATCGGGGTTGGCCTCGCGCTTGCCGAGCAACGCATCCCGGGCGTTGACCATCAGGTTGATCAGCACCTGCTCAAGCTGATCGATGTAGCCACGCACCTGCACTTCAAAACCGGGTTCGCGGATGCGCAGGTCGACGCCTTTGCCACGCATCCCTTCGGACAACAGCGCCAATGTGCCTTCGATGGCCTGGGCCGGGTTGAACGGTTGCTGCTCGATTTCCGAACGACGGCCAAACACCCGCATGTGGTCCACCACCCGCGCGGCGCGCTGCACCTGGGTGTCGATGCGGGTGAGCTTGTCGATCAGGTAATCGACCTGTACGTCGCCGTTGTTGAGGCGCTTGAGTACGTTGACGATGACCATGCGGATCACGTTCAGCGGCTGGTTGATCTCATGGGCCAGGCCGGTGGCCATTTCACCGAGGGTAGCCATTTTCGCGCTTTGTGTGAGCTGCTGCTGCGAGCGCCGCACCTCGGTGTTGTCGCGGCCAACGGCCTGGACCTCGAGCAACCGGCCCTGTTCATCGAACACCCCGCGATCGGACCAGACCCACCAGGCGTGTTCGCGGCCGGGCAGTTGCAGGTTGATCTCGGCGGTGCTGACCGGAAACTCGGGGCTCAACTGGTTCAGCCGTCGGGTGAATGCCTCTCGCTGTTCCCCGGACATCCAGTTGCCCAGGTTCACCCCCGGCAATCGCTCGGGCGCCATTTCCAGATAGGTGGCCAACGGGCGGTTGCCGAAGGTCAGGGTCAGGTCCGGCTGGTAGCGGCAGATCATCGCCGGCGAGTCTTCCACCAGAATCCGGTAGCGTTCTTCACTCTGCCTGACCTGTTCGGTGGCCAGGGTCGCTTCGGTAATGTCCAGCCACAGGCCCACGGCTTCCACCGGCAAGCCGAGGTCGTCGCGCAACAACTTCGCCTCATCCAGCAGCCAGTGGTAGTCGCCGTGACTGTCGCGTAACCGATAGCGGGTGCGCACCGAGCCTTCACGCAGCAACAGCCGCGTGCGCTCGAAATACTGCAGGCGGTCGTCGGGATGCACCCGTTCCACCAGCGCCCCGGGTGCGCAGTCGGCGAGGGTCCAGCCGAGCAGTGGCAACAGGCTGTCGCTGAAGAACACCGGTTGCAACGCACCCTCGACATAGCGCTGTACGTAAATCACCGCCGGAGAGCTGGCGATCAGATTGTCCAGGCGAGCATGGGCGGCGGCGGCGCTTTGCTCCTGGTTCTTGATATCGCTGATGTCGAGCATGAACCCCACCAGCCGACGGTTTTTCCCCGCGCCCAGGGCCTGGCCCTGCAGGCGATACCAGATGGGTTCGGGCACACCGTAGGGGCGATACAGGCGCACGCACAGCAGCAGGGGGGTGCCTGTCTCCTGCAAGTCTTGCAGGCAGATGCGCAGCTCTTCGCGGTCGGCGGGATACACCTGATTGAGCCAGTGCTGCATGGATAAACGCGACGTTCCAAGGTTCAGGGTAGTGGCCAGTGAAGGTGCCAACTGAACCTCGTCGCTGTCGCTGAAGACTTCCCACCAACCGGTTCCCAGCAAGGCTTGCAGTGATTCCAGGCGTTCCAGTTGCAAGTGATGCCGGTGCTCGCGCAGGCGCTCGAGCAAGAGGCTGGCGAGCGCGGCGGTGATTTGCAGCCAGTCGCGTTCCGTGACATCGGGGGCGCGTTGTTGCGCCGTGTAGAAGCCGCACAACAACCAGGCGACCACCCCTTGTGCATCGTGATAAGGCACGGCGAAGCCATCGGTATTGCCGAACGTGCCTTGCAGGCGCGGGTGTTCGCGCGGGGTCAGGTGCTGCGGCGTCGAGCCGCTCAAACTGTCCAGCCCCGTGCCCAGGCGCTGACCGTTTTGCCACAGTTGCGGTGCATCGAGGGCCGCGTAGTGCTGGTAAATTTGCCATCCCTGTTCCTGCTCATCGAGCAAGGCCAGGGCAATGCACGGAATCTGAAAGCGCTGGGCCAGGCTTTGCAGTTGTTCGGCCAGCATTTCGGGCAGGCGGGCCAGGCTGGACAGGCGTAACTGTTCGGCGATTTGCAGCGCCAGCACCTGGCATTGTTCGCGGTTGCGCGATTGCCGGCGCTCGAGCAGCAAGTCGCTGATGTCCAGCATCTGCAACAGCCAGGCATCGGCCATGGGTTGCACCCAGCCGCGCAAATGCAGGGGTGGGCCGTTGAGGCTGTAAAAGTCCAGGTCCAGGGTTTGTCCCTGCCAGTCCGCCGGAGAGCCTTCGATGGCGAGACTGCTGTGGGGCAACAGGAAGTCGAGCAGGTGCGGTGCCTGTGCGCCGGGGGGGTGCTGGGCAAGCAAGTGCCGCAGCGGGCCGCTCAATTGAACGGCACGCCCCTCGGCATTGAGCTGCATCTGCAAGCCGAAGCTGTGCACCCGCAGTGCCTCGGGTGGCTCCGGTGGGGGCGGCGGGTGGCGGTGGAGCAGGCGCCCGAACAATTTGTCCCCGGCACTCAAAATTGCAGGCTCGCACTGGCTGTGAGGGTCGCCGGCAGGTTCGGTACCCGACCGATGCCGGGCAGGTTCAGGAACGGGATGACGGCGCTGATTTTATTGGTGGGGTAGCTGATGCGCACGGTCAGCAACCCGCCCACATAAGTAACGTTGGCGTCGGTGGCGACGTTGAAATTCAGGGCCGGTGCAATCCAGGCCGTTTGCGTGGTCAGCTCCGTCGTGGCGCGGGCGATCAGTGCGGCGCTGTAGCCGGGGGTGGCCGGGTCCAGCGCCACGCTGCGGCGCACGGCTTCGGCGGTCGACTGGTTGAATGACTGCATCAACAGCAGCGGCAGGCTATAGCTGATGATGCCGTAGAACACGCCAAAAAAAATGATGAACACCAGGGCGAATTCAATCGCGGCGGCGCCTTTTTGTTTGTGTGGGAGGCTGGCTTTCATGAGTGCGTCTACCCTGACCAACACGGAGTAATGTCAGCATAGAGTCATTCAGCCAAAACGGACGTTTTTTACCGAATGCAGAGCTTTGTCCTACTGATCTGGCTGGCGCTTTGCGCCGCACAGGATGCCCGACAACGGCACATCGCCAATGGCCTGACTGTGGGCGGCGGTGCCCTGGCCCTGGCGTGGCTGCTGTGGAACGGCACGACCTGGCTGGGTGCCGAGGTGCAACAGGGCGGCTGGGCTTTTTTGTTGGCTTTGGGCTTCACGCTACCGGGCTACGCGATGAAGCGAATGGGTGGCGCAGACGTGAAACTCATGGCCGCCCTGGGTCTTGCGACGGACGGTATGCACGTGCTCGGCACGTTTATTGGCGCCGGATTGGCCAGCGTTTTCTGGCTGCTGCTGGCGCCAAGAGTCTGGCTTCATATGGGTCAAGGGCTTAGAACCCGTCTTTTTTATATGGCACCTGAAATGTCAAGGAAGCAACCATTTGCACCCTTCGTGCTGGTGGGGCTGATGCTGACATTTGCCTGGCTCCGCTAGCTGCCCCTTTTGTGTACATAGCCGGAAACTACGTCTACTTTTCAGACAGAAGTTGTACAGCCGTTGGCTGTCGCTGAGGGACGGGTCAACCTTTGACCTGACAGGGAGTTGCTCGTGAGCAAGTTTACTTCGGCAGTAAAAGTCCTTGTGGTCGACGATGCGCCATTGATCGTTGAAGAGCTTTGCGAATTTCTGGAGGGCAAAGGTTACCGTTGTGTTCCGTGCGAGTCGGGCTATCTGGCGATCGAGCGTTTCAAAGAAGACCTCGATATCGGCCTGGTGCTGCTGGATTTGCAGATGCCCGGCATGGACGGCATTGAGTTGATGCAGGAGTTGCAGCGGCTATCGGGCAAGCACCGGGCGTTCGAGGCGATCATGCTCACCGGGTGCGCCGACAAGCAGGACGTGATCAAGGCTCTGCGCGCTGGTGTTGCCGACTATTACCAGAAGCCGATCGATCTGAATGAGTTGCTCGAAGGTTTGCAGCGGCAGGAAGTGGCCTTGCAGGAGAGGCACAAGAACCTGCAGTTGGGGCATTTGAATCAGAAGCTTCAGTATCTGTCCGAGTCGATCGATGATCTTTACCAGGACCTGGACAAGGTTCGGCGCGGGCCGCATGCGGGCGCCGGTGACCGGGGTGTCGCTGATACTGATGCGGTGGAGGTTCCGGCGATTTTCAATCAGTTGTCTGCGCGGCAACTGGAGGTGGCGCGGTTGGTGGGCAAGGGGCAGACCAATTATCAGATTGCCTGTGAGTTGGGTATTACCGAGAACACGGTGAAGTTGTATGTGTCGCAGGTGCTGCGGTTGACGCATATGCATAACCGAACGCAGTTGGCGTTGGCCTTGTCGCCCAGTGGTTCCTTGGGGTGGCGGCGGGTTACGGCGCACTGAGTCTTGGCGGCCTCTGGGCCGACCATGTTGGTGGTTTGGGTTGAGTACATATCCGTTGCTGCGGTAACGGCCCGTTGCTAAGGCTCGGGGTTCCTTCGCTGCCGAGGGGGCGGGTGGATCAAGATCAAGAGCTGCAGGCGAGCTAACGCTCGGCCTGATGAGTGGTGAGAAGCGGCGAGGGTACGCGGCTTTTGCTTGTGCTTTAGCTTTTGCTTTTGCTTGTGCTTTTCTGTGGGAGCCAGCCTGCTGGCGATAGCGGCCTGCCATCCGACCAATCCCCTCTCAGATGTAGCCAGCCCAACTGTAGGAGCGAGCCTGCTCGCGATGACATCCCTCCAGCCAACACATTCCTGTGTAGTTTTCCTCAAACCCCTGGGAAATCTCCGACACGCTTTTCAGGTTGTCCGTCGGAAGCGCGATCTCTAGCCTTTGTCGGTCGCTGAAAATTCAGCGTCCGGGCGTCGCGGCTCGATTCCTAAGGCATAATCGCTCCACCTGACAACAACACTTTCTGGTGTCTGTCGTTCTGTGTCATGGCGACTGTGCGCGGGATACCTTCGGGTATGCCGAGCTGCCTCTGGGATCGGTCCGCGAACCCGCGTACAGCTGCCACCCCAAATTGCTTCGCGGCAATTTGGACGTGGCTCCATTTCATCCCAGAGGTGCAACGATGATCAAACCCACCCCAAATCCCCCCAAACCTGTCACCCAAAAGCCCGGCACGATGTTCATCATCGCCCCGGACATCGACACCGAGACCCTGCTGGCCCACGCCTGTGAATCACTGGCGTCGGCGAGTGTGATGGCGAGTGATTTCGCGGGGTTTCTGCAAGGCTCGCAGCGCAATACGATGCTGGGGATTGCGCAGGTGATCATGCTGGGCGAGCTGGCGGTGAATCGGGCACTGGATAATCTCGATCCGCAGGATTAGTGGCCAAAGGACCGGGCCAGGGCCGTGAAGCCAGGGCCGGCGAGGACGATCAATAACGCCGGGAAGAGAAACAACATCATCACGACGGACATTTTGGCGGACATTTTGGAAATGTATTCCTGCAGGCGCGTCAGGCGCCGGTCGTCGAGCAACTGTTTGAGCGCCAGCAAGGACTTCATCGCGCCGCCACCCTGATGGATCAATTGTTGAAGGATCACGCAGGTGTCGGTGAATTCGTCTACCGAGAGCAGTCGGGTGGTCTTGTTCAGTTCTTCGCCCAGTTCCAGCCCGGAGTCGACGCGGGTCAGAATCAGGCGCAGTTCATGGGTCAGGGCGGGCAGCAGTTGCCTGCCTTCCTGGCTCAGCACACGCAGGGATTGCTCCACCGCCATGCCCGATTCGAACAGGGTGCGCAGCAGCGCAATGAAGGTCGAGGTTTCGGTGGCGAGTTGTTTTTGCCGACGCTGTGCGGCGGCGGACAGCCAGCGTTTGGGCAGCAGATAGCCGGCACAGGTGGCGAGCATCGGGGCGATCCAGTGGTTCTCCACACTCGGGTAGAACAGCCCCTGGATCAGCAGGCACAAGGACAGCGCCAACAGCGGCACGCCTACCTGCAAGGCGGCGAACTGTGAGCGTTGGCGTGCGCTGCGCCAGCCAAGGCGGTTGAGCAGGGTCTGGGTTTCGTTGTCCATTTTGACCGACTGCTGCCCCAGCCGACTGGCGCCCAGGGCCTGCAGCAACAGGGTGAGGTGACTATCACCCGGCGCCTTTCCATCCAGTCGCTGGGCCACCTGGCGTGCTCGTCGGCTTTGGTCCAGCAAGGCGTTGAGCAACAACAGTGCTGCCCCGAAAAGCAGCAGCGCGCTTACCAGCAAGAGCATCATCATATTCATAGGCTACGCAACATGCGCCAAAGCGCCAGGCAACCGATCACCTGAAATCCGAAGGCACTCGCCAGCATGATTTGCCCCGAGCTGTCGTGCCACATGGAAAGCAGGTAGGTTGGATTGGTCAGTAGAAAGTAGCCGGCGACCGAGACCGGCAGCAAGGCCAGGACCGCGGCAGTGATACGGGTTTCGCCGGTCATGGCCTTCAACTGGCGAGCCGCTTGCTCGCGTTCGCGGATCATCTTGATCAGGTTTTCCAGCAGCTCACTGGCATTGCCACCATAGCGGTGGTTGACCTTCAAGCCGAGTGCGAGCAGGCGCAGTTCGTCTTTCTCGTACAGCTCGGCGAAGTCCGAAGCGGCGTCTGCCAGGGTGACCCCCAGTTGCACATTGCGCTGAATCCGGCCCATGGCATTTTTCAGCGGGTCGTCGGCCGCATCGATGGCGCCGAGCACGGCATCGGCCAGGGTCCGCCCGGACTTCAGGCTGCGTACGGCATGGTCGAGCAACATCGGCAACTGGTCGATCATGCGGCTGAGACGACGCTGATAACGCCAGCTGATGAACAGCCGTACCACCACCGGAGGCACCAGCAGCGCCAGCAGCGCGCCGACCCAGCCACCCAGGGCAATTCCCAGCAGCACCCCGAGTATCCAGAACGCCAGCCACTGGCCCAGGCGTTCGGTGGGGCGTCCGAGTCCGGCGCGCAAAAACGCCCGCTCAAGGCCCGCCCATGACGACTTCTGCACGACCCGCAGCGGTTGCCCCTGGCTCAGGCGTCCCAGAATTCGTTCGTTGCCGGTCTGGCGCAAGCCGTTATAGAGCAGGCGCAGCGCCAGGCCGAGAAAGATCAGGCAAACGAGGATGAGCAGCGCCGGTTTGAGCATGCCGTGGCCTCAGTACGCCGAGGGAGGCAGCGCCGAGTCCCGGCGCAATTTGTCGCCAGCCGGGTTCACGGCTTCGCGCAGGAAACCGAATCCGGTGTGGCGGTCGAAACGGAACAGCGTGTTGGTGACATACATGTCGTCGCGCACCCCAACGACTTCCACCACTTCACTGACGCAGCGGCGCCCGTCGGGCAAGCGCGTGAGCTGGATGACCACATCGAGCGCCGCGCAGATCATTTGCCGCAGGGTGCGCTCGGCGATGCTGCGGCCGGTCAAGCCCACCAGGGTCTCCAGGCGCAGTAGCGCATCCTGGGCGTTGTTGGCGTGGACGGTACTCATCGAACCGTCGTGGCCAGTGTTCATGGCGGTCAACACATCGACCACTTCGACTCCGCGAATTTCACCGAGGATGATCCGGTCCGGGCGCATCCGCAGGGCGTTGCGAATCAGGTCGCTGGCTTTCACCTCGCCATGGCCTTCGGCATTCGGTGGACGGGTTTCCAGGCGCACGACGTGAGGATGGCCCAGTTGCAGTTCGGCGACGTCTTCGATGGTGACCAGTCGTTCCTGAGGGTTGATCAACTGGCTGAGAATGTTCAGCAGCGTGGTCTTGCCGGTGCCGGTGCCCCCACTGATCAGGATGTTGCAGCGTTTGCCCACGGCTTCCTGAATGAATTCGTAGATCCCGTGATCGATGGTTTGCATCGCGATCAGGTCGGAGCTTTTGAGCATGTCCTGGCGGAATTTGCGGATCGACAGGCACGGACCATCAAGGGCAATTGGCGGAATGATGGCGTTGACCCGGCTGCCGTCCGGCAGGCGTGCGTCGACCATCGGCGAAGACTCATCGAGACGTCGGCCCAGGGGCGCGAGAATCCGTTGCATCACACGTTCGACGTGGTGCGAATCGATAAAGCGCAAGTCACTCAGGTGCAGCAAGCCTTCACGTTCGACAAATACCCGGTGCGGACCGTTGACCAGAATCTCGGTCACCGCCGTGTCGCGCAACAGTACTTCCAACGGGCCGAAACCGGTGAGTTCGTCGACGATCTCTTCGGCCAGACGTTCCATTTCATAGCGGGAAATCGCCAGGTGCAAACGCGCGATGTACTCGGCCACCTTGTCGATCACGAACTGCGCCAGCGCCTGACGCGAGCCCTCCAGCAGGTTTTTCCCCGACTCTTCGATGGCGTCGATGATGTAGCGGTGCAGCACCAGTTTCAGGCCTTCGTGGTCGGTATTGCCGACCGCGCCGCGTTGGGGTGAGCCGAAGAGTTTTTCACTGCTCATTGTGCGCCCCTCAAGCGGTTGAACCAGCCGGTCTTGGGTTTGGCCAGGCCTTCGGAATGCTTGGCCAGGTGCTCGCCGAGGGCGCGCAGGCTCTGGGTGAGGCTTTCGCGTGGGGCCAGTTCGAACAAGGTCAGTCCCTGGTTCTTGGCATTGAGCCGCACTTCCGGACTGTAGGCGAGGGTGGCGATGATCTCCAGACCGAACGTCTTGCCCAGGGTGTCGGAGTCCGGTGCGACGTTGCGCAGGTAGCGGTCCACGAGCAATTTGGCGTGATCGAGCTTCATGCCTTTTTCGCGCCACAAATTGAGCACCGTGAGGTTGCGGCGGCAGTCGAGCACGTTCTGGTCGGTGTACCACAGCAGTTTGTCGCAGTGACTGACGAAGGTGCGCAGCGCTTCACTGTCGGGTTGGCCGGTGAGGTTTACCACGATGTGCTGGAAGTGTTGGCGCAGGGCACTGAGCAACATGTACAACTCGGCGGCGCTGGTGTGTTCCAGCGGTTCATCGCCACTGGCGTAGGCGAGGATGCGCAGCCCGGCCTCGCAACTGGTGAAGGCACTGTCGATCAGCGTCGCGTCCAGGCGTCGCAAGTGGCGCAGCGCATCGCCGAAATGAAACGAGCTTTCAAGGCCCAACAGCGCCAGGCTATCGCCCCGGGGTAATCCAAGGTCCAGCAGCAGTGTGTGCTGTCCGCTTTTTTGCACCACTTGCGCCATGTGCGTGGCCAGCAACGCGCCGTCGGCGCTGCTCTGCACGCCATACAGTACGGTCAGGCGGCCCAGGTGCGTGTTCGGCGCGATGGCGGGCAGGCGTTTGCTCAGGCGTCGCACCAACCCCGCGACTTCACTGGCGCGTGAACCATAGGCCACGAAATCCCTGGCCCCGGCGCGCATCGCATTGAGTACCAGCTGGTTGTCCATGCCGTCGCCCAGCGCGACGATCGCCAGCATCGGCTTGGCTTCCAGCGCGCCTTCGATCAGCGCACTTTGGGTGACCACGCGGTCGCGGTCCAGGCCGATGAACACCAGGCTGGCGCAGGTCACGTCCACTAATGCCAACAGCTCGTCGAGGCTGCCGCCACCGGCGCTGACCACCTGGCCCAGGGGCGCAAGGGCACCTTGCAGCCATTCCAGGTCGGTGCTGTTGCGCGTGATCGCGAGGAAGGTTTGACTCAGGTTCTGGCTCATTGCGATAACTCACTGCGTGATACCGCACTCGCCGACAGGCCGCCGAGCAAAGCACCCCGGATCGAGCCATTGAACAACGACGTAAAACGTCTGCGCATGGAAAGGCGTCCTTGTTCGATTCAGGGGGTTTGTTGAGTGATCTCGTTGCCGCGAATGACTTCCACGCTGGTTTTGCGCGACGCGACGGCCGGGCGGGCAACGGGTTTGGGCGGCGCAGTCATGGCCAGCTGGCTGAATTGCAATAGCTCGCGGTTGGCATTGGCCAGGTTGGCGGCAGAGCTGCTTTCGCCGGCCCAGTAGCGCGCCAGGCGTTTTTCATCGGCGCTACGTACGGCCAGGCGCAGCACGCCGGCCTGGGTCGCGAGCATCAGGCGGCTCACCAGTTGTTCAGGAACCGCGAGCAACACGGTCCGGGCCGCGGCGCGGGATTGATCCTGTTTGAGTTTGTCCTCTACGTTGCGCGCCGGGCCGGAAGGCTGGCCGTCGTTGGTCAACCCCAACTGCTCGCCGACCCCGAGCACCCGCAAGGCCGGTATCACGAGTTGTGCCGTTGGCTGCGGATTGAGGGTGTCCATGCGCAGGAACAGCAGCACATCGACATAGTCGCCTGGCGTCAGTTGCCCGCCGACTATGACCACTTCGTCCGTGGCGACCGCCAGGGCGCGCTCATTGGGGCGGATCATCCGCGACAGCTTGCTGCCGGCTTCGAAGCTTTCGTCGTTGAGCCAGCTGCCGGCGGTGAGGGCGCGCCAGGGGGTACGGCCAATCGCCTGGTCGAGGCTGGTCAGGCTGCCAGCCGGGGCGGTGTGCAACTGTTCCAGCACGACATCGGCTGGGGTGACCGGCGTATATGGCGCGACATCGTTGACCAGCACGACCACGGGATGGCGGGTCGGGTCGTTTGCCGACAGGGACGCCGGGATGGCGAGCGGTGCACTGACGGTGGACTGGGCAACGGCCTCGGGGGCCGGTTGACGACTCAATGAGAGCCCCCAGTAACCGGTAATGATGGCGCCGAACAGAAACAATCCGGCGAGGCCCAGAGTGACACGGCTGTTCATGAAGGCTCTCCCTTTCCTGCTGCGCAAACCCCGTCAAGTCCAACGAGACAACTTCGCAATCAGGCAGCTATGAACATGGAACTATTTCGCTATTTGACGGTAGCGCAGGTAAAGCAAAATGCCATTACTGTGGGAGGAAAAATCTAACGTAAGTGCAAAGTTGCGATAAAACGACCTGTTTTATGACGTCAACGAAACGGTTAATACTTTAGTGTTAATGCGTATTTACAGTTGTTGGGCCGGGGAATGCCGACAATGCTGATGCTGGCACTGGGGAATCATGTTGCGTCCGTGCAACACCCGTCGTCGTCCAGGAGAAATGCCATGTCTTTTTCCAAACTTGTTGAGAAGGTCAAATCCGGAATCGCTTTTTACAAGGGCCTGGCCAGGGATACCGAAGGGGCGTCCGGTATTGAGTACGCGATCATTGCGGCCATGGTCGCGGTGGTGCTCGCCGGTTTCAGTACGGGTGTCCAGAACGCCATCTCGGCCACGTTCACCACGATTCAAGCGGCGCTGTGACAAGGAAGTCGACAGTTTGTTGTTGCTTCACAGGGTTTCTAACGTCAGCGCTTCGTCCATTGCAGGTGTGACCTCATGAACGCTCTCGCACGGCCACGCCAACAGCTTCTTCTGGTGGATGACGAAGAGGACGCATTGCTTGAGTTGGCGGAGTTGCTGGAGGGTGAGGGGTTCAATTGTTTTACGGCCACTTCGGTCAAGCTCGCGTTGAAGCATCTGACCCGGCATCCCGATATCGCTTTGGTGATCACTGATTTGCGCATGCCGGAGGAGAGTGGCATGTCGTTGATCAAGCGCTTGCGCGAGCATACATCGCGCGAGCATTTGCCGGTGATTGTGATGTCGGGGCATGCGGGCATGGATGATGTCAGTGACCTGTTGCGTTTGCAGGTGCTGGATCTTTTTCGCAAGCCGATTTATCACGTGCGGTTGTTGGAGACGCTGAATAATCTGTTTCCGCTGCCGCAGGTTTATCTGGTCAAAGGTTGACTTGGCGGCCTTTGGGCCGACCATGTTGGGGTTGATTGAGTACATATCCGTTTCTGCGGTAACGGCGGCTTATGGTTTCGCCCTTACGGCGAGTCCCTTTTGTCAAACGACACAAAAGGAACCAAAAAGTCTCGCCCCTTACGTACGGCCCCTCGCTGAGGCTCGGGGTTCCTTCGCTGCGGTATTCATCCGGGGGCATTGCCCTCCGGTCTGCTTCGCGACGACCTACATGCAATGAGTTCGACTGCGTCGAACGGCGCTGCGCGCCAATCCCCGGATGAACACCTCCGCTCAGCCTGCCGATATAGGCGGGTGGATCAAGATCAAAAGCTGCAGGCGAGCTAACGCTCGGCCTGATGAGTGGTGAGAAGCGGCGCGGTGTACGCTGCTCTGCCTTTGCTCTTCTGTGGGAGCGAGCTCGCTCGCGAAGGCGGCCTGACAGCCGACCCATTTTTTTCGAATGTACCCAGCCTAACTGTAGGAGCGAGCCTGCTCGCGAAGGCGGCCTGCCAGTCGACCGAAATCTTGCAGATGTACTCAGTACCTGTAGGAGCGAGCCTGCTCGCGAAGGCGGCCTGCCAGTCGACCGAAATCTTGCAGATGTACTCAGTACCTGTGGGAGCGAGCCTGCTCGCGATGACGGCCTGACAGCCGACCAATTTCTTGCAGATGTACTCGGTACCTGTGGGAGCGAGCCTGCTCGCGATGACGGCCTGACAACCGACCAATTTCTTGCAGATGTACTCGGTACCTGTGGGAGCTTGCTCGCGATGGCGGCCTACCGGCCGGCCTGATTGTCTGAATGTATGCAGCCATCGGGAGCAAGCTCCCTCGCCACAGACATCAGCCTTGTCAGGCCATCGGCCGCCAATGCCCGATCATATGCTCCAGCTCCCCGGCACCCATCAGTTGAAAATCCCCGTTCGGCCCCGGCTCGCTGGCCAGCAACGTCACTTCACTGGGCAACCGTACCGGCTTCTTGAACTGCACGGCGATTTCGACATTCGCCGCTGGAAGATGTCCGGCCAGCGCAGCCAATGTGCGTGCCTTGTTCCACAGGCCGTGAGCGATGGCGGTCGGGAAGCCGAAGAGTTTGGCGCTGGCCGCGCTCAGGTGAATCGGGTTGTAGTCGCCCGACACCCTGGCGTATTGCCGGCCGATGTCCGAGGGCGCTTTCCAGTGTTCGATTTCGCTCAGGGCCAGGCTCGATACCGGGGGCTCTTCAAGCGGTTCGCCCTTGAGTTTGACGCCGCGACAGAGCATCCGGCTTTCTGCTTTCCACAACGGGCCCAACTGATCGTCGAGGTTGGTCAGCAGATCGAACGTCGCGCCTTTGGCGTGGGGTTGCAGGTTCTGCACTCGCACGCTGACGCGCACCTGACTCACCCCGCCCATGGGGCGCAGTACTCGAATGCGGTTGCTCAGGTGAATCAGGCCCAGCAGCGGGAACGGGAAGTCCCTGGTTGTGAGCAACTGCATCTGCAAGGCAAACCCGAGGATGTGCGGGTAGGTCGGTGGCAGCAAACCGTTGTCGGCGAAACCACAGACCTTGCGATAAGCCGCCAGGTGCTTGGGATCGACTTCGACCCAGCAACGCAAACCCGAGTCGGGCAGGCGGCTGCCGGTGATTTTGCGTCGTGTCGCCGCTCGTGCGTACGACCCCGTCAGGCCGGGTTCGCGGTTGAGTGTGTGCCAGTCGGTGATCATCCTTAAGCTCCCAGAGCGCTTTGTCCGCACACACGCAACGCTTGCCCGGTGAACGCGCCGGTGCCCGGTTGCGCGAGCCAGGCCACGGCCTCGGCGACGTCTTGCGGCAGGCCACCCTGGCCGAGGGAACTCATACGCCGTCCCGCTTCGCGCAGGCCGAAGGGAATGTGTGCGGTCATCTGTGTTTCGATGAAGCCCGGCGCCACGGCATTGATGCTGATGCCGCGCTCGTGGAGCAGTGGCGCCCAGGCTTGTGCCAGACCGATCAACCCGGCCTTGCTCGCCGCGTAATTGGTTTGCCCGCGATTGCCGGCGATGCCGCTGATGGACGCCAGCAGGATCACCCGGCCGTTGTCGTGCAGGGTGCCGCTGTCGAGCAGGGCTTTGGTCAGCGCTTGCGGCGCGTTGAGGTTGACCGCCAGCACCGCGTCCCAGAATTCCGGGGTCATGTTGGCCAGGGTTTTATCCCGGGTGATGCCGGCGTTGTGCACCACGATATCGAGGCCGTCGGGCAATTGTTCGACCAACGGCGTGGCGGCGTCTTCGGCGCAGATGTCGAGAGTGATGCTGCGCCCGCCAAGGCGTGCGGCGAGTGCTTCGAGATCGGTTTTGGCCGAGGGCACGTCGAGCAGGGTAACGTCGGCACCATCACGGGCCAGGGTTTCGGCGATGGCGGCACCGATACCGCGTGCTGCGCCGGTGACCAGTGCCTTGCGCCCGGCGAGCGGGCGTGTCCAGTCGGTGACTGGCGTCGCGCACGGATTCAAGCGAATGACTTGGCCGGACACGAAGGCGCTTTTCGGTGAGAGGAAAAACCGCAGTGGGCCTTCCAGTTGTGCCTCGGCCCCTTCGCCGACATAGATCAATTGCAGGGTGCCACCGCTGCGCAACTCCTTGGCCAGGGAACGGCTGAAACCTTCCAGGGCACGCTGGGCACTGGCGGCGAACGGGTCGCGCAGGGTTTGCGGATCACGCCCGAGAATCACCAGGTGCGCACAGTGTTCGAGGTTTTTCATCAGCGGCTGGAAAAACTCACGCAGTTGCTTGAGCTGATCGGTGTGCAGCAGGTCACTGGCGTCGAACACCACGGCCTTGAGTTTCGGGCCATGGCCGGGAATCCAGGCCGTGGCCATCGAAGGCTCGGTGCCGTAGCTGTAGATCGCGTCGGTCAGGCGGTTGGCGAAGGCGCTGACGTGTTCGGCCAATGGCCCGCCGCCGATCAGCAGCGCGCCGTCTACAGGTCGCAACCGGCCCGCTTGCCAGCGCTCCAGTCTGCTCGGCGCCGGCAACCCCAGGGCGCCGACCAGGCGATGGCCGATGGACGAATTGGCGAAGTCGATATAGCGGTCAGACATGGAACGCGCTCCGAAAGCTGGGGATCAAAGTGTGGACCATGAATGGCGATCAGTCGTTCGATCCGCAAGATAAGGCCTACGCTTGGTTACATTGTAGGAGCGAGCTTGCTCGCGATGGCGGTGTATCAGCCAACATCGATGTTGCATGTGCTGACCTCTTCGCGAGCAGGCTCGCTCCCACAGCGTTAGTGTTTACATCAGGTCTTTTGTCAGGAGTTCTTTATGACCCAACCGCGCCGCGTCGCGATCATCGGCGGTAACCGGATTCCTTTCGCCCGCTCCAACGGCCCCTACGCCACGGCCAGTAACCAGGTGATGCTCACCGCAGCCCTCGAGGGCCTGATCGAACGTTACAACCTGCATGGCCAGCGCATCGGAGAAGTGGTCGCCGGGGCCGTGCTCAAGTTGTCGCGGGACATGAACCTCACGCGCGAGTGTGTACTCGGTTCGCGTCTGTCGCCCGCCACTCCGGCCTATGACATCCAGCAGGCGTGTGGGACCGGGCTGGAAGCGGCGTTGCTGGTGGCGAACAAAATTGCCCTCGGCCAGATCGACTGCGGCATTGCCGGTGGCGTGGACACCACCTCGGATGCGCCGATCAGTGTCAGCGAAGGCCTGCGTAAAATCCTCCTGCAAGCCAACCGCGCGAAAACCACCGGCGACAAACTGAAAACCTTCCTGCAATTGCGTCCCAAACATCTGATCCCCGAATTTCCGCGCAACGGCGAGCCGCGTACCGGGTTGTCCATGGGCCAGCATTGCGAGCTGATGGCCCAGACCTGGAGTATCCCTCGCGAAGCACAGGATCAATTGGCGTTTGAGAGCCATCAGAAACTGGCTGCGTCCTACGCCGAGGGCTGGCACAACGACCTGATGACGCCATTCCTGGGCCTGACCCGCGACAACAACCTGCGCCCGGATTCCACGCTGGAAAAGCTCGCCGCGCTCAAGCCCGCCTATGAGAAAAGCGCCAAGGGCACTCTGACCGCAGGTAACTCCACGCCGTTGACCGATGGCGCATCACTGGTGCTGCTGGGCAGCGAAGAATGGGCCAAGGCACGCGGGTTACCGATTCTGGCCTACTGGCGTGACGGCGAGGCGGCGGCAGTGGATTTCGTCAATGGCGCCGAAGGCTTGTTGATGGCGCCGGTCTACGCCGTGCCGCGTTTGCTCGCGCGCAATGGCCTGACCTTGCAGGACTTCGACTACTACGAAATCCACGAAGCCTTCGCCGCGCAAGTGCTGTGCACCTTGAAGGCCTGGGAAGATCCCGAGTACTGCAAAACCCGTCTCGGGCTCGATGCGCCGTTGGGCTCGATCGAGCGCAGCAGGCTCAACGTCAAGGGCAGTTCACTGGCGGCGGGGCATCCGTTTGCCGCTACGGGCGGGCGCATCGTCGCCAACCTGGCGAAGTTGCTGGATGCGGCGGGCAAGGGGCGGGGACTGATTTCGATCTGTGCGGCGGGCGGGCAGGGTGTGACCGCCATCATCGAACGCTAGGCAAAAACGACTGTAGGAGCGAGCCTGCTCGCGATGGCGGCATATCAGTCAACATGGATGTTGAAGCTGATGGCCTCATCGCGAGCAGGCTCGCTCCTACAGGGTTTAGTGGTGAGGTTGCGAATCAGGTACGGAACCTGCGCACCAACCCGTCCAGTTCATTGGACAACCCGGCCAGGCTCTGGGAATCCAGGCGCGCCGAGTTGGCCAGTTCCGCCACCAACTGTGCATCGCCATGGATCTGGCTGATGTGCCGGTTGATGTCTTCGGCCACTTGATGCTGTTGTTCCGCCGCCGTGGCGATCTGGGTGTTCATGTCGCGGATCACGTCCACCGACTCGCGGATCTGCCCGAAGCTGCTGCGCGCCTCACCGATGCGCGTCACCGATTGCTGGGACACTTCCAGGCTGGCGTGCATCTGTTGGGTTACCTGGCTGGTGCGTTTGGCCAGGTTGCCCAGCAGGCCGTCGATTTCCGCCGTGGAGTCGGCCGTGCGCTTGGCCAGGGCGCGTACTTCGTCAGCCACCACGGCAAAGCCGCGTCCCTGTTCTCCGGCCCGGGCCGCTTCGATCGCGGCGTTCAGTGCCAGCAGGTTGGTCTGTTCAGCGATCGAGCGGATGGTCCCCAGAATCGACTGAATGTCGTTGCTGTCGCGTTCGAGTTGTTGCATCGACTGGGCCGACTGTTCGATTTCCTGGCTCAGGCGATCAACGCTGTTCACCGCCGCATCGATCTGCTGCTGACCTTCGCGCGCCTGGCGCTGGCCACTGTCGGCAGACTCCGCCGCCTGGCTGCAAGAGCGCGCGACTTCGTTGGCGGTGGCGACCATTTCGTGGAACGCCGTGGAGACCATGTCCACCGCTTCACGCTGGCGTCCGGCGGCTTCGGCCATGTCGCTGGAGACCTGGGTCGAACTCTTGGACGTGGCGAGGATCTTGCCCGCCGCGCCGCCGATGTTCTGGATCAGGTTGCGAATCGCGGTCAGGAACTGGTTGAACCAGTTGGCCAGTTGCGCGGTTTCATCGTTGCCACGGATTTGCAGGTTCTGGGTCAGGTCGCCTTCGCCCTGGGCGATGCCTTCCAGGCCACTGGCCACGCTGCGGATCGGGCGCACGATGAGGCTGGCGAAACTGGCGCCGACGATAGCGAAGATGACGGCCAGGACGGCGGCGATGATGGCGATCAACCAGGTCAACCGGGTCGCGGAGCTCATCACGTCGTCCTGTTTGATCAGGCCGATGAAGGTCCAGCCCAGTTGCTCCGATGGCCAGACATTGGCCATGTAGTGCTCGCCATTGAGCTCCACTTCCACCAGGCCCTTGCCGGCCTTGGCCAGTTGCGCGTAGCCGTCGCCAAGGCTGTTCAGCGGTTTGAAGTTGTGTTCCGGTTGTTTCGGATCCACCAGGACCATGCCGGTGTTTTCCAGCAGCATCAGGTAGCCCGTTTCACCGAGCTTGATCTGTTTGACGATTTCGGTGAGCTGCTTGAGCGTCACGTCGATGCTGACCACGCCGCCGTTGGTACCCAGCTTGTTGTCGATGGTGCGCACGGTGCTGACGTAGGTCGCGTCGTCCTGGGCCCAGTAATAGGCCTCGGTGCGGAACGGCTTGCCCGGTTTGGCCTGGGCCGTCTTGTACCAGGGGCGCTGGCGCGGGTCATAGTTATTCAGCTTTGGATCATCCGGCCACGACACATAGCCGCCTGCTGCCGTGCCGAGGATGGCATAGGCGTACGCCGGGTGGCTGTTGCCCAGGTCCTGGAGCAAGGTGAAGACTTTTTTGTCCGCCTCGCCCTGGGGGACGCTCTCGGCGTTGGCGGCCATGTAGGTCTTGAGGCTGTCGTCGGAGTTTCGGATCAGCGGCTGCTTGGCCAGGTAATCGACGTTCTGGCTGATGCCGTCAAAGAACAATTGCATGGCATTGCTGACCTGACGAATCTCGCGGGCGCTGCTGTCGACGAATTCGTCCCTGGCATCACTGCGCAGGTTCAGCACAACGAGGGTGGCGACCAGCACCACGGGCAGACAGGCGATGATTGCAAACGCCCAGGTCAACTTCTGTTTGATGTTCATCCGCGCTCCAGATTTTCTTGTAGGCCCACGCAGTGCAGATGACTCGCGGTTTTATTGGCAGCCGTAATCGTTCTTGGTCAACCCGGGTCCTTGAGTGCGGCAACGCTTTTGTTGTGGCAGCGATTGTCGGACAAATCACTTTGTCCCTTAGGACTTCGGCTGTTGTCGGAGGAAATTGAGGCCTGTTGGGAAAAATTCTACGGAGGCTAAGAGTTGTGTTGTCAGCTTCTGTCGCAATTGCCCTCAATGCCCCTGCACAACAAGTGACGCAGGCTCGGCTATGATCTGGAACGACCATGACGGTCGTCGGTTTTACCTGATGAAATCGGTACATTCTGTGCATCTGCAATGTTCATAAGTCGGCAACCCCTCCCCCCCGTGAGTGGATTGCCGTATAACGAATGACTTTCGCGTGTTTGGTAATAAAGGACCCACAATAAAAGCTGATGAAGACTCCAAAACGCATTGAACCCCTGATCGAGGACGGTCTGGTCGACGAGGTGCTGCGCCCACTCATGAGTGGTAAAGAAGCAGCTGTTTATGTGGTGCGCTGCGGCAACGAGTTGCGTTGCGCGAAGGTCTACAAGGAGGCGAATAAACGCAGTTTCCGTCAGGCGGCCGAATACCAGGAAGGCCGCAAGGTGCGCAACAGCCGTCAGGCCCGTGCAATGGCCAAGGGCTCCAAGTTTGGCCGCAAGGAAACCGAGGACGCCTGGCAGAACGCCGAGGTGGCGGCGCTGTTCCGTCTGGCCAGTGCCGGTGTGCGGGTGCCCAAGCCGTTCGACTTCCTCGAAGGCGTGCTGCTCATGGAGCTGGTGGCCGACGAGTACGGTGATGCCGCGCCGCGCCTGAACGATGTGGTGCTGGAGCCGGACCAGGCCCGCGAGTATCACGCGTATCTGATTTCCCAGATCGTGCTGATGCTGTGTACCGGTCTGGTGCACGGCGACCTGTCCGAGTTCAACGTGCTGCTGACGCCG
Organism: Pseudomonas sp. ACN8; assembly: GCF_002303925.1. Lineage (GTDB taxonomy): Bacteria > Pseudomonadota > Gammaproteobacteria > Pseudomonadales > Pseudomonadaceae > Aquipseudomonas. The sequence continues at coordinate 516 of NZ_MRCS01000024.1, read as the reverse complement.
ACCGGCCCGGTCATCATCGACCTGCCGCAGGCGGTGGACGCGGCGGGCAACAACCACGCGTTCAGCATGCTGGAGCGGGATGTGGGCAACATGGCGTCCTACTTCGGGCGGTTTGCGCCGGAGTTGAAGAAGACCAAGTACGCCAAGGAAATGTGGGCCTTGTACGAGGCCGGCACCTTGCACCCGGCCAGTGTCCTGACCGGCGAGTTCGCCGACACCGAAGAGCTGGCCGACGTGGGCGGAATCATGCGCGAGATCGAGGCCGCGCGCCTGGATGAAGAGCGCAAGCAAGCCGTGCGTGCGGCGGACGATGCGCCGCCGGGCAAGACCGAAGAACCGCCTCCACCGTGGATGCAGTGATCGGTTAAAGAAAAACCCGGCTTCGGCCGTAATGCTGTTCACTTAAGCGGAGCAGCCTTACGGTCCACTGGAAACCGGGTTTTTGAAATCTTCACCGTCCTTGGCCTTGATGGCCTTGGGCGGTGATCCAGAAACAACCCGCCGACACCTTTTCTT
>NZ_MRCS01000023.1 GCF_002303925.1 Pseudomonas sp. ACN8 | reverse complement strand
ACCTTTAACCGAGTTCTGACATGGGAATGCGGTCGAATGTGGGAGCGAGCCTGCTCGCGAAGGCGTCCTTACCAACAACACACACCCAAAGCCAATCACAACCCCGACTTCAACCGACTGAACGCCCGGATCAACGCCCGGTTGAACGCCTTGCCATTGTCATTCTTGCTATACAGCGAAGCCCTCACCCCAGCCGGCGGATACGTCCCCGGATCGTTGCGAATCACCGGGTCGACCAGATCATCCGCCGCCGTGATCGCATTGGCGTAATGGATGGTGTCGGTAATCGGCGCAATCACCTCCGGGGTCATCAGGTAGTCCATCAACGCCAGGCCGGCCTTCGGGTGCGGTGCGTCCTTGGGTATGACCATGGCATCGAACCAGATCAACGTGCCCTCCTTCGGAATCCGGTACTTGAGCGAATACGGCTTGCCCGCCGCCTCGGCCTGGCCCGCCGCGATGCCCACGTTGCCGTTCCACGACATCGCCACGCAGGTGTTGCCGTTGGCCAGGTCGCTGATGTTCAGGTCGTTGTCGAAGTAACGAATGTACGGCCGAATCTTCGCCAGTTGCTGCTCGGCCAGCTTCAGGTCATCGAGGTTCTGGTGGTTGATGTCCAGGCCCATGTACTTCATGACCGCCGCAAACACTTCATTGGGATCGTTGAGCAGGCTGACCCCGCAATCGGCGAATTTCGAAACCACGGCCGGGTCGAACAGCATCGCCCAACTGTCGGTCGGCGCGTCGGGCAGGCGTTGTTTCACGGCCTGTTCCTGATAACCCACGCCCGTGGTGCCCCAGGCGTAGATCCCGGCATAGCGGTTGCCCGGATCGAACACCGCCATGTGCTGGCGGAACTCCTCGCCGACGCCGGCGAAATGCGGCAGTTGCTGCTTGTCGACCGTCCGCACCGCGCCACTCTCGATGGCGCGCGACAGGTGCTGCCCCGCCGTCAGCACCAGGTCGTAACCACTGCGACCGGTGAGTAACTTGGTCTCGACGGTTTCCAGGGAATCGAAGTGGTCGGCCACCACATGGATGCCGGTTTTCGCTTCAAAATTCTTCAAGGTGTCCGGGGCCAGATACTCGCCCCAGATGTACAGATTGACCACCGGTTTGGCGGTATCGGCGGCCTGCACACACAGGGGTGCAAGCACCAGCAGTATTGCTTGAGTCAGTTTGTGCAGGCCCACGATCACGCTCCTTTCTTGTTGGAGTGGGTGCCGGCGTACTGCGGCATGGTGATGCACGCGACGTTGCCGCCACCGAGGAGTATTTCCCGGGAGTTTTCGATGCCGACGATGCTGTGCTTCGGGAACAGCTCGGCCAGGGTCGCCAGCGCCACCTTGTCGTTGCGATCACCGAACAGCGGCACCACGATCGAACTGTTGCCGGCGTAGTAGTTGATGTACGACGCGCAGATTTTCGTCCCGGCCTGGCGGGTATGGGTGCTGTCCTGCTGGTCCAGGCCTTCGGCTTCTTCGGCGGTCCACTCCAGCACATCCGGCTGCGGCAGCTTGTGCACGATCAACTCGCGACCGCGACTGTCGCGGGTGCTGCGCAGGATGTCGTAGGCCTCCTGATAGATTTCCCACTGCGGGTCGTCGCGGTTGTCGGTCCACTGCAACACCACTTCACCGGGACGCACGAAGCACGCGAGGTCGTCGACGTGGCCGTCTGTTTCGTCGAACTTGCAGCCCCGTGGCAGCCAGATCACCTGCTCGGCACCGAGGTAATCGGTCAGGCGACGGGTCACTTCGTCCTTGCCCAGATGCTGGTTGCGATTGCGGTTGAGCAGGCATTGTTCAGTGGTCAGGATGCTGCCCTGGCCGTCGCTCTGGATGCCACCCAGTTCGGCGATCAGCGGCGCGCGATAGCGGTCGAAGCGTTCGATTTCGAGGATCTTGCCGGCGATCTGGTCGTCCTTGTCCCACGGGTAGTACAGGCCGCCGTCAAGCCCGCCGTAGGCGTTGAATTCGAAGTCGACGCCGCGCACTTCGCCGCTCTGCTCATTGACCACGAAGCACGGCCCGCTGTCACGAAACCAGGTGTCGTTGCAGGTCATTTCCACCACGCGCACTTGCGGCGGCAACTGTCGGCGCGCGGTGGCGAACTGTGCCGCCGAGGCGCACACGGTCACCGGTTCGCTCATGGAAATGGCGGTGACGATCTGCACCCAGACTTTCTGCGCAGGCTTGGCTCCGTTGCGCCAGACGTCGGTGCGCTCCGGCCAGCCGAGCCAGCAACCGGACTTGGCTTCGAATTCGCCGGGCAGACGGAAACCGTCCTGCTTGGGAGTGGTGTCGAGCAAACGGGCCATGGTCAAACCTCTTCAACGGGGATTGGAATGACCACAGGCTAAGGGCGTTGGCGACTGACTCGCCAACGATGATTATTTCGGAATACTTGAATTGAACTCATCAATCTAACAACTGATCGTTGAACCATTCCAGCATCTGCGCCACCGCCGGACGCTCCAGCCGCACCCGCTCACACACCAGCGCGTATTGGCCCAGGGCGGTCATGCTCGAAGTGAACGGCCGTACCAGCCGCCCGCTGAGCAAATCTTCCTGGGCCGTCAGGTTGTCGCCCATGGCCACGCCCTGCCCTTGGGCCGCAGCCTCCAGTGCCAGCCCGGCGTGGGCGAAATACAGCTGCCGGTCGGGGCGCTGATCGCCGGCATGGCTGGTGAGCCACGCGGTCCAGGTCTTGCCGTCCTGGTCGTCGTGCAGCAGACAGTGACGGGCCAGGTCCTTCGGGGTTTTCAGCGTACCCTGGTTGAACAGGCCGGGGCTGCACACCGGGAAGAACTGCAACGCCGGCAGCGGCCGGACGAAATACGCGGTGCTGTCCACCGGGCCGGTGCCGTAGGTGATCGCCAGGTCGATGTCTTCCCCGGGCGCCGTGGCATCGATCGGCTGTTCGTACAGATGCAAGGTGATGTGCGGGTAACGCGCGTAGAAATCCGTGAGCCGACTCATCAGCCACTTTTGCGCCAGCTCGGCAGTGACCGCCAGACGCAATACCGCCAGAGATGAAGGGTCGCGCAGTTCATCGCAGGCATCGCCAATCAGCTCGAAAGCCTGCTGCAAGCTCTGCATCAGGCGCCCGGCGGCCAGGGTCGGGCGAATCTGCCGGCCTTCGCGCACGAACAGCGGCGCGCCGAGCTGCTCTTCGAGCTGGCGAATCTGGTGGCTGACCGCGCTGTCGGTGACACACAACTCAGCCGCCGCCCGGCCGAAATGGGCGTGGCGGGCGGCGCATTCGAAGGTTCGCAGGGCTGCCAGGGAAGGTAAACGTCGCATCAGGTCATGTCCCGGTTTTGAGGGGGACATGCTGACTTGGCCTTTGGTGGGCGTCCAGTGGGACCGCGTGATCGTTCATCGCAGGCAAGCCAGCTCCCACATTTTGGAACGCGATCCCCTGTGGGAGCGAGCCTGCTCGCGATGAGGCCAGCCCATTCACCACCAACCCACCAGCCCATCACCTTCCCTTATGGACCATGACATCCACCCAAACCCGGCGCATGTTGAACCCTCAACCGGAGGGATTCGCCATGCTCAACACACTCAAGCACATCAACTCGACATCAGCCTTCAACCGCTGGGCCGGCTTCGAAGTCACCCGCGCCGAAAGCGGCGAAGCCGAGCTCACCATGGCTTTTCGCGAGACCGACATGGCGCAATACGCCGGTTTCCTGCATGCCGGCCTGATTGGCGCGATGCTCGACACCGTCTGCGGTTTTGCCGCCGGCACCGTGGCGGGCAACGTGCTGGCCTCGCACTTTTCAGTCAACTGCCTGGCGCCTGCCATCGGTGAAGTGTTCATCGCCCGGGGCCGGGTGGTGAAAGCCGGCAAGAAACAGGTGTTCGCTCGCGCCGAGTTGTTCGCGCAAAACGGTGATCAACTGAAACTGGTGGCGACCGGCGACGCGATCCTGGTGCCTGTCGAGTCGACCTGACGGTCTAGGCTGTCCTGAGTACGCTCAATCCAGCCGGAGGTTCCCATGCAACTCGAAGGTTCCTGCCATTGCGGCGCGGTGTCGTTCAGCCTGACCAGCGCCCACCCCTACCCTTATCAGCGTTGCTACTGTTCGATCTGCCGCAAGACCCAGGGCGGTGGCGGTTTTGCGATCAACCTCGGTGGCGATGCCGCCAGCCTCAAGGTTCGCGGGCGCAAGCACATCTCGATTTACCATGCGCGACTCAAGGAAGAAGGCGACAAACGCGCCCACAGCAGCACCGCCGAGCGGCATTTCTGCTCGGTTTGTGGCTCGGGTCTGTGGTTGTTCAGCCCGCAGTGGCCGGAGTTGATCCACCCGTTCGCCTCGGCCATCGACACCCCGCTGCCGGTGCCGCCGGAACACACGCACCTGATGCTGGGTTCGAAGGCGACGTGGGTGGAGGTCCAGGCGCAGCCTGCAGATCTACAGTTCGATCTGTACCCCAAAGAGTCCATCGCGCAATGGCATGAACGGCTGGGTCTGTGTTGCTGATGGCCCCTTCGCGAGCAGGCTCGCTCCCACAGGAAAATACATTCCAATGTGGGAGCGGCGGTGCGTTCAGGCCGCCGCAGGCACACCACTATGAAAACGGAATTCCACATCCGGTGACTCGATCAACTCCTGCTCGGCGGCGCGGACCTTGTCGATCACCTGGGCGATGTCCTTGGCATCGCCGTACTGGTAAGCCAGCTTCAGGTAACCCTGGAAATGCCTGGCCTCGCTCTTGAGCAGGCCGAAATAGAACTTGCCCAGCTCTTCGTCCAGATGCGGCACCAGGGCTTCGAAACGCTCGCAACTGCGGGCCTCGATGAAGGCCCCCACCACCAGGGTGTCCACCAGTTTCACCGGCTCGTGACTGCGCACCACCTTGCGCAGCCCCGACGCATAGCGCCCGGCGGACAGCTGGCGCAACTCGATCTTGCGCCGTTTCATCAAGCGCATGACCTGTTCGTGGTGCACCAGTTCCTCCCGGGCCAGACGCGACATCATGTTGATCAGATCGACGTGGGAGTGATACTTGGCGATCAGGCTCAACGCAGTGCTCGCGGCCTTGAATTCGCAGTTCTTGTGGTCGATCAGCAGGGTTTCCTGATCGGCCAGCGCGGCCTGGATCCAGCCGTCGGGGGTGCGGCAGCCAAGGAACTCGTGAATTTCGGGAAGGATCATGGGGCTCACGGAAAAATAGGTTCAAAACGAAGGGCGCCGATTATACCGGCCTGCCCGCAGACCACCAGTCGCCAACCGTTGATATGCATCAAGTCCCCGAATCGCAGACAGCAACTATAGTTGTGCAACGCCGTGCTTTTTTATTTTCAGGAGATCCCGCACATGCAAGCCGTTCGCAGCATTCTGGTGGTCATCGAACCCTCACCGGATGAGAGCCTGGCCCTGGCCCGCGCCAAATTGATCGCCTGCAAGACCCAGGCGCACTTGCACCTGTTGGTCTGTGACAAGAAGCATGATCACTCCGAACACCTCAGGGCGCTCAAGGAAGAGCTACTGGAAGTCGGCTACAGCGTCACCACCGAGCAGGCGTGGCGCGACACTCTGCATGACACCATCGTCGATGTGCAGCAGGCCGAGGGATGTGGGCTGGTGGTCAAGCAGCACTTTCCCGACAGCGCGCTGAAAAAGGCCCTGCTGACCCCGGATGACTGGAAACTGCTGCGCAGTTGTCCGGCGCCGGTACTGCTGGTCAAGACCTCCGGCTCCTGGCAAGACAAAGTAATCCTGGCGGCCATCGACGTGGGCAACGCCGACGGCGAGCATCGCCATCTGCACAACACCATCATCGATCATGGCTATGACATCGCCGGCCTGGCCAAGGCCCATCTGCATGTGATCAGCGCCCACCCGTCGCCGATGCTGTCGGCGGCCGACCCGACGTTTCAACTCAGCGAAACCATCCAGGCGCGTTATCGCGAACAGTGCAGGGCGTTCCAGGCGGAGTTCGACATTGACGATGATCACCTGCACATCGAGGAAGGCCCGGCGGACGTGTTGATTCCGTTCATGGCGCACAAGCTGCAGGCAGCGGTGACGGTGATCGGCACCGTGGCGCGTAGCGGGTTGTCAGGGGCATTGATCGGCAACACGGCGGAAGTGGTGCTGGATAAGCTGGAGAGCGATGTGCTGGTGCTCAAGCCGCAAGAGATCGAGGATCATCTGGATGAAATTGCCGACAAGCATTGAGATTTTTGCTGTCGGGTCGAACGCCATCGCGAGCAGGCTCGCTCCCACACTGGATCTGTGTCGCTCACAAATCTCCTGTGGGAGCGAGCCTGCTCGCGATGCTCTTAGCCGCCAAACGCATCCTTGAGGAACCCAGGCGCAATGTAGCGCTGGTAATGGGCTTCGGAGAGCAGGAAAAATTCCCGATCAATGGCATCGCGCAGTTCCGGCAGGTTCCACTCGCGAAACTCCGGCAGCAACACCATCCCGTAGGCTTCCAGGTTGTTGATCACCCGCGCGCCTCGGGCGATCAACTGGTAGGCCCAGCAATATTCCGACTGATGGGGCACGAAGCGGATCTTGCGCTGTTCCAGCTGCATTCTCAGCAGCGCCGGATCGAAAATTTCCACCTTGGCGGCCATCACTTGCGACAGCAACTGCTCAAGACGCAGCCATACCGCGCGTTTTTCTTCCTCGTTGTAACCGTTCCAGTGGATCACTTCGTGGTGGAAACGCTTGCAGCCACGGCACACCAGGTCACCGTAAACAGTGGAGCAGAGGCCGACGCAGGGTGTCTTGATGGTCTGATTGGGCATAGATAGGCAAAAACGCGAAAAAGCAGAACAGGCCGGCATGTTAGCCCTTTGTCGGCCATTGATCACCCCTCAAAGTTCAGGGCCCATGGAGAATGGGGCTCCAGTGAGCGCCACCACCAAAGTCCAATAAACACTGACTTACCTTTAATTTTTTTTTGCCGTAGAATCAGCCTGCCTTTTTAGGCGCCAATGTCCGTTAGAAGCTGTTTTCAAAGCGTCACGAGCACAGTCGTTCCTTCAGAGCGGTGTTGGCGAGGGGTTTTTCCAGCGGGGAAAAGCCCAACGCCAACCCTCATCAGCTCCCGTTCTGCAGGCGTAAAACTTTGAAAGCAGCTTCTGTAAGGAATTGTCGGTAATTCTGGCTAAGTGGCTCACAACGCCATGCTGCGCATGAGTACGGCAATTTCGGGATGAGCGTCCCGGACACCCATTTGGGACCACTGATGAGGGTAATAACTGTGCTTGAAGCCTACCGCAAACATATCGAAGAGCGCGCAGCACTGGGTATCGTTCCCCAGCCGCTAAACGCCGAACAAACTGCAGGCCTGGTCGAGCTGCTGAAAAATCCCCCGGCTGGCGAAGAAGCATTCCTCGTTGACCTGATCACCAATCGCGTTCCGCCAGGAGTGGACGAAGCAGCCTATGTCAAGGCCGGCTTCCTGTCCGCCATCGCCAAAGGCGAAGCCAAATCCCCTCTGATCGACAAGAAGCGCGCTGTTGAACTGCTCGGCACCATGCAGGGCGGCTACAACATCGTGACTCTGGTTAACCTGCTGGACGACGCCGAACTGGCTCCAGTAGCGGCCGAAGAACTCAAGCACACCCTGCTGATGTTCGACGCCTTCCACGACGTCGCTGAAAAAGCCAAGAACGGTAACGTTCACGCCCAAGGCGTGCTGCAATCCTGGGCTGACGGCGAGTGGTTCGTGAAGCGCCCGACCCTGGCCGACAAGATCAGCCTGCGCGTGTTCAAGGTCACCGGCGAAACCAACACCGACGACCTGTCCCCTGCGCCTGATGCCTGGTCCCGTCCGGACATCCCGCTGCACGCCCTGGCCATGCTGAAAATGGCTCGCGACGGCATCGTGCCTGACGCACAAGGCGTCACCGGTCCGATGAAGCAGATCGAAGAAATGCGCAACGCCGGCTTCCCTATCGCCTACGTCGGCGACGTGGTCGGTACCGGTTCTTCGCGTAAATCGGCCACCAACTCCGTACTGTGGTTCTTCGGCGACGACGTTCCTTATGTACCGAACAAGCGTGCCGGCGGTTTCTGCTTCGGCAGCAAGATCGCTCCGATCTTCTACAACACCATGGAAGATGCCGGCGCACTGCCAATCGAATTCGACGTATCCAACATGCACATGGGCGACGTGATCGACCTGTACCCGCATGCTGGCAAAGTCTGCAAGCACGGCACCGACGAAGTCCTGACCACCTTCGAAATGAAGACCCCGGTCCTGTTGGACGAAGTTCGCGCCGGCGGCCGTATTCCGCTGATCATCGGCCGTGGCCTGACCGAGAAGGCTCGCACCGAGCTGGGTCTGCCACCTTCGACCCTGTTCAAGAAGCCTGAAGCACCGGCTGAAAGCACCAAGGGTTTCACCCTGGCGCAGAAAATGGTCGGCAAGGCTTGCGGCGTGACCGGCGTTCGTCCGGGCACCTACTGCGAACCGAAGATGACCACCGTCGGCTCCCAGGACACCACCGGTCCGATGACCCGTGACGAACTGAAAGACCTGGCGTGCCTGGGCTTCTCGACCGATCTGGTGATGCAGTCCTTCTGCCACACCGCGGCTTATCCAAAGCCGATCGACGTGACCACCCACCACACCCTGCCTGACTTCATCATGACCCGCGGCGGCGTTTCCCTGCGTCCGGGCGACGGCATCATCCACTCGTGGCTGAACCGCATGCTGCTGCCGGACACCGTCGGTACCGGTGGTGACTCCCACACCCGTTTCCCGATCGGCATCTCGTTCCCGGCCGGTTCCGGTCTGGTCGCGTTCGCCGCAGCCACCGGCGTCATGCCGCTGGACATGCCTGAGTCGATCCTGGTTCGCTTCAAAGGCGAACTGCAGCCAGGCGTCACCCTGCGTGACCTGGTTCACGCCATTCCTTACTACGCGATCCAGGCTGGCCTGCTGACCGTAGAGAAGAAAGGCAAGAAGAACGCCTTCTCCGGTCGCATCCTGGAGATCGAAGGTCTGCCTAAGCTGACCGTCGAGCAAGCGTTCGAACTGTCTGACGCCTCGGCTGAACGTTCGGCTGCCGGTTGCACCATCCAGCTGTCCAAAGAGTCGATTGCCGAATACCTGCAGTCCAACATCACCCTGCTGCGCTGGATGATCGGCGAAGGCTACGGCGATGCACGTACTCTGGAACGTCGCGCTCAAGCGATGGAAGCCTGGCTGGCCAACCCTGAGTTGCTGCAAGCGGACAAGGACGCTGAATACGCCGAAGTCATCGAGATCGACCTGGCCGACATCAAGGAACCTGTGCTCTGCGCGCCGAACGACCCGGACGACGCACGCCTGCTCTCCAGCGTTGCTGGTGAGAAGATCGACGAAGTGTTCATCGGTTCGTGCATGACCAACATCGGTCACTTCCGCGCTGCCGGTAAACTGCTGGAACAGGTCAAGGGTCAGCTGCCAACCCGTCTGTGGCTGTCGCCGCCGACCAAGATGGACGCTCACCAGCTGACCGAAGAAGGCTACTACGGCATCTACGGCAAGGCCGGCGCGCGCATGGAAATGCCGGGCTGCTCGCTGTGCATGGGTAACCAGGCACGTGTAGAGCCGAACTCGACCGTTGTGTCGACTTCGACCCGTAACTTCCCGAACCGTCTGGGTGACGGCGCGAACGTCTACCTGGCTTCGGCCGAGCTGGCGTCCGTGGCTTCCATCCTGGGTCGCCTGCCGACCGTCGAGGAGTACATGGAATACGCTGGCAAGATCGACAGCATGGCGGCCGATGTCTACCGCTACCTGTCCTTCGACCAGATCGCCGAGTTCCGTGAAGCTGCTGCGAACGCCAACATCCCGGTCGTTCAAGCCTAACGTTGCAACGCAATGAAAAACGCCGCCCATCGTGAGATGAGCGGCGTTTTTTTATGCCTTCAATTTGAACACTATCCCCGTGGGAGCGAGCTTGCTCACGATAGCGATCTGTTTGCTACATCCTTATCGACTGACCATCAAGTTTACTGACGCCTTGACTTCTTTTACGACAAAGGACGTGCACACGTCTTTGACACCTGGGAAACCGTTTATATTTTTTCTGGCGAACTCACTGAACTCAGCCAGATCGGTCGCCAGGATCGTTAACTGGTAATCGTAGACCCCAGAAATACAGTGACAGCCGATCACCTGTTCGAAGGCAGTAATCGACTCCTCGAATGCTTTCATATGGTCAGTATCTTTTTGATCCAGCGCCACCTGGACAAAGGCAGTGATAGCGTAGCCAAGCATTTCGGTATTGATACTGGCGTGGTAACCACGCACCAGACCGAGCTCTTCGAGCCTTTTGACCCGTCGCCAACAAGGAGATGCGCTCAGTGACACCAACTCAGCAAGTTCTGCACTCGAAAGCCTGGCATCCCGCTGTAGCGCCGCCAATATTCGGCGATCCGTAGCATCGATCTTTACCTTTGGCATAACCATCCCCCCAAAACACAGAACATACACTCCATATCTTATCTATAGTCAAGGGGATTTTAGTATAATTAAGTTGCAAGAAAGTCGTAGTATCTTCTGCTTGCCTATTCGATACTTGAAGCACACTGATAATAGGCTGCTTGTGGTGAAAATCGACACTGGTGTCAACGCTCACAGGATCGCACAATAAAAATCAACATAAGCAATAATAGCGGCGAATTAACCAGTACTTTATCTAAGTTAGCCTTGGACAAATCCAAACGAAACACCTTCAGTTTGGTCAGTAGCATTGTAACGCAGTGATGACGAGACTCTTTCATGCCCACCCCAAAAGCTCTCACACTTTCGATTAATGCATCCCTGACACTACCGGCGACATACCGTAGCACCAGCCCTCACTTAACAAACTCGAATCAACATTCCCAAGGGGCTGTTTCGTTAAACTTGATGTCGTACTTTTCAATGGCACGAGAGCAGACATCGGCACTGAGTTTTCCTTCATGCACCAAACCCCATAGCGCACTCAGCACGATCTGATGACGGTCTATTTCAAAAAACTTGCGCAGAACTGTGCGCGTATCGCTACGACCAAAGCCGTCCGTACCCAGGACAACATAGTGATCTTCAACATAGGAGCCAATCAGTTGCGGTAGCGCGCGCACATAATCGGTCGCGGCAATGATTGGACTCCCCTTCGGCAAGCACTCACTAACGTGGCTCGTTTTCTGTTCGTCTTCAGGATGATGTCGGTTCCAACGCTCTACACCTCTGGCGTCCCTCGCAACTTCTGTGAAACTGGTGACACTCCACACCTGAGAGCCGACCTCCCAATCTGCGCTCAGGAGTTCTGCCGCAGCCAACACTTCGCGCAAGACAGTGCCTGATCCGAGCAGCCGCACTCTGTTCAATCCCGCTCCGCACGCGTGTTCGCAGAAGAGGTACATGCCTTTGATGATGCCTTGCTCGACATCAGCAGGAAGATTGGGCTGGGCGTAGTTTTCGTTCATCAGGGTGACGTAATAAAACTCGTCAACCTGTTTCTCCAGCATCTGGCGCATGCCATGATCAAGAATTACCGCAAACTCACCCGCGAATGCCGGGTCGTACGCTCTGCAGTTTGGTACCAGAGCAGCCATCAAATGGCTGCTGCCATCTTGATGCTGCAGACCTTCCCCTCCCAGGGTTGTACGGCCTGCTGTGGCGCCAAGCAGAAAGCCTCTGGCCCTTTGGTCAGCCGCCGCCCAAATAAGATCACCTACTCGCTGAAATCCGAACATTGAGTAATAGATGTAGAACGGCAGCATGGGCAGGCCATGGGTGGCGTAGCTGGTCGCCGCAGCCACCCAGGAGCTGATGGCACTGGCCTCGCTGATGCCCTCTTCAAGTATTTGTCCATCCAGCGCCTCTCGGTAGCTCAGGATGGAGCCGATGTCCTCTGGCTCATAATGCTGGCCGACACTGGAATAGATACCAATTTGCCTGAACAGATTCGCCATCCCGAACGTCCGGGCCTCGTCAGCCACGATGGGAACTACCCGTCGCCCCAGGAGAGGATCTTTCAGCAAGTTGCCGAGCATCCTCACAAACGCCATCGTGGTAGACATTTCCTTGCCTTGCGCGTGAGTGGCAAAGCTTCCATACACCTCCAGCCCCGGCACGGCGACCACAGGGACATCCGTTTGCCGACCGGGCGTGAACCCCCCAAGGCTTTGGCGACGCTCAAGCAGATAGCGCATTTCACGACTATCAGCGCCAGGTTTGTAGAAAGAGAGCGTCTCAACCTGTTCATCGGTCAGGGGCAGATTGAATCGATTTCTAAAGCCGATAAGCGCTTCGCGATCCAGCTTCTTCTGCTGATGAGTCGTCATTCTTCCCTGGCCGGCTTCACCCATCCCGTAACCTTTTTTGGTCTGGGCAAGAATGACCGTAGGCTGCCCCTTATGAACAGCCGCCGCTTGGTAGGCGGCGTAGATCTTCACCATATCGTGGCCGCCTCGTTTCAGCCGATCGATCTGTTCGTCTGTGAGACCTTGGGCAAGCTTTGCCAATGCTTCGTTTTGACCAAAGAAATGGTCCCTGTTGTAGCGCCCGTCTTTCGCGGCAAACGTCTGGAACTGCCCATCAACGGTTTGCGAAAGGGCGCGCACCAGACTTCCATCCGTATCGCGGGCGAAAAGCCCGTCCCAATCAGACCCCCAAACCAGTTTTATGACATTCCAGCCTGCCCCGACAAACAGTGCTTCCAACTCGTCGATGATTCGCCCGTTGCCTCGCACCGGCCCGTCTAATCGCTGTAGATTGCAATTGACGACCCAGATCAGATTATCCAGCCCCTCCCTTGCGGCCAAAGTAAGGGCAGACATGCTTTCCGGCTCATCCATCTCACCGTCACCGAAAACGCCCCACACTTTTCGCTCAGAGGTGTTTAGCAGGTCACGGTTGTGAAGGTAGCGCATGAAACGGGCCTGGAAGATCGAACTGATTGGGCCGATACCCATCGACCCTGTCGGAAATTGCCAGAAGTCCGGCATTAACCAAGGGTGTGGATAGCTGGACAAACCCTGCACCCCTTGCCCGGCCGCGGTGATTTCCTGCCGGTAGTGCACGAGGTTCGTTTCTTCCAATCGCCCCTCAAGGAAGGCGCGCGCATAAACACCTGGAGCCGAGTGAGGTTGATAGAAGACCAGGTCGCCTCCAAAAGACTCGCTCCTTGCTCTGAAAAAATGGTTAAAACCGACCTCGAACAAATCCGCCGCACTCGCGTAACTGGCGATGTGCCCCCCCAAATCACCATAGGCCTGGTTGGCACGCACGACCATCGCGAGCGCATTCCACCGAATGATCGATGAGAGACGTTCCTCGATTGCCAGATCGCCCGGGAATGCGGGCTGCTTTGCTACGGAGATAGTGTTGATGTAGGGCGTAACCAACGAAGGTTTCCAACCGATGTTGGGATCGCGAACAAGACTGACCAGTTCATCGATGATGTGGCGAGCCCTCTCGGGGCCGCTATTGGCAATCAATGAAAGGAGTGCATCACGCCATTCTGCGGACTCTTGCGCGTCGTTTTCATCGGCGCAAAACTCGGGATTTTCAGGAGTACCGTGCAGGGACCTGTCCATGATTGCTTCACCTCACACCAAGAATTCCAGCCACTGCCAGGAACGTTTAAAAATTCCTTTGAGCGTTGATATTCATTATTGGTTATCCACCTGGATACACAATTTTTATACAATCGGTGAGTCGACTATCAAACCCAGGTCAACCAATGGGCGTACCTTTCATTCGTGCCATGCACCGCAGAAAAGTAGACCTCTTGAAGTTGCTGAGTGATCGGGCCTCGCGAGCCGGTACCGAGGGTCCGACCATCGAGTTCACGAATGGGTGTAACTTCAGCCGCAGTGCCTGTAAAGAAGGCCTCGTCACAGCAGTACAATTCATCGCGTGTAATACGCTTCTCTCTAATTTCGAAGCCCAGGTCTTGAGCAATAACCATCACCGAATCACGGGTGATGCCATCCAGGCAAGAGGCCAGGTCGGGCGTATAAATAACGCCATCTCGAACCATGAAAACATTCTCGCCCGCGCCTTCACTGACATAACCTTCAGTGTCCAGCAGTAGCGCTTCATCAAAGCCGAGCGAAGTCACCTCTCGATTAGCCAGGATGGAGTTGATGTAATAGCCACACGCTTTGGCACGCACCATGGATACGTTAACGTGATGGCGGGTAAACGATGACGTTTTTACCCGAATCCCCTTTTCCATGCCCTCTTCCCCCAGGTAAGAGCCCATGGGCCATGCTGCTGTCGCGACATGAATGGTGTTGTTTTTTGCCGCGATACTCAGAAAGTCTGAACCGATCCAAACCAAAGGCCGCAGATAACATGACCGGTAGTTATTTGCCCGGATGACTTCCATGCACGAGTGACGAATAGTTTCTTCATCAAACGGAATATCCAACTGAAAGATCTTCGCCGAATTGAACAGTCGACGAATATGCTCTTTCAGGCGAAAGACTGCAGGTCCGCGTGTGGTTTCATAGGCACGCATGCCCTCGAACACCCCCATGCCGTAATGAAGTGTGTGAGTCAAAATATGGGTATTGGCTTCACGCCACTCAACTAACTCTCCGTCTTTCCAGATTTTCCCGTCACGGTCTGACATCGACATTTACAACCTCCAGTCTAAATAATAAAAATCGCGCTATTCATCGAAACTTTTCGATGATCAGGCGGGTATTATTTTTTGGATCAAGTGCGTCCAAGGCGTCCATCGCGCCCTTGGTCAGCCACCCAACATCAGAGTGCAGCGCGATGAAGGTCACACCTTTCTCCCGGTATTGGCGTGCCTCTTCCACCGACGTTGCAAAGATGCCTACGGCCTTGGAGTGCATGCGCGCCCCCATCAACACCTTCTCGACTGCGGCCTTGACCTTGTCATGCCTGGTTTGCCCCAGTAGCCCCATGCTTGCCGACAAATCCGCCGTGCCGATGAACAGACAGTCGACACCCTCGACTTGAGCGATAGCGTCGACGTTCGCCACCCCTTCCACTGACTCAATCAGGACAATGGCGCACGCCTGGTTGTTTGCGGATTTGACATAGCGGCTGTCCATTCCATACGCCCCCGCCCTGACCATTCCAGCGACGCCTCTGACACCCCCTACATCGTGTAGCGGGAATAACATCGATGCCACGGCGGCTCGCGCGTCAGCCGCACTGTTGACGTTCGGGAAGACAATGGTCTGCGCCCCACAATCCATAGCGCGCTTGACCAGAGATGGATCGTTGGCGGTGACTCGCACGGCACCGGCCGCTCTTGCCCCTTTAAAGGCGGCCGCGTCAATGGCTCTCAGTTGAGCCGCAAGATCCTGGGTATCGCTGGGGCCGTGCTCAGCGTCAATGACCACCCAATCAAAACCGCAATGGGCAATCAGTTCGGCGACGGCTGGGCTTGCGAGCGTCAGCCAGCAACCTACGGTCGGTGTAGCGCTTTTTAAACACTGCTTGATTGGATTTACGAGGTGCACGGCAGGCCTCCTGACATCGTGATGCGGCGCTAACGGATGGCTCATGTTAGGCAGATGTCAGGGGTATTTTTTGCGCATTTTCGTTATCAGGAACGATGTGTAGCAGAACATTCATTCCGTTTTGTTCGTTTCCTCAAAATCTTCATGCTGATATCAAAAAAAGTTTGTTAGATGTACGCCGACTGGATCGTCCGCTGATACGCGCCAAGAGGCTTTCAATTCCCCGACACGCCCAATGAGTTCAATTAAACGTTGTATTGGCCATAAAAAAACGCCGCTCCTGGTCGCAAGAGCGGCGTTTTTTTTATGGGAGGAACCCGGCTCGCGAAAGCCTGTTCACTCCTTCACAGGGAAACTCAGGCCAGTAACGAATAGATCAACGCCGTGATCGCCACCAGGCCCACCGCCGTCACGAAGACGTTGGACGCCTGACCGCGATAGCGTGCCATCGCTGGCACCTTGCGGATGGCGTACATCGGCATCAGGAACAGGATCGCCGCGATCACCGGGCCGCCCAGGGTTTCGATCATGCCGAGGATGCTCGGGTTCAGCGTGGCGACGATCCAGCACACCACCAGCATGAAGGCGGCGGTCATGCGGTCCAGGGCCTTGGCGGACGGACGCTTGCCGCTCTTGACGATCAGCCCCTTGAGGCCTTCGCTGGCGCCGATGTAGTGCCCCAGGAACGACTTGGAAATGGCCACGAAAGCAATCAACGGTGCCGCGAAGGCGATGGTCGGATTGCTGAAGTGGTTGGCCAGGTACGACAGGATCGACAGATTCTGCGCCTTGGCTTCGGCCAGTTGCGCTGGTGACAGGGTCAGCACGCAACTGAAGACGAAGAACAGCACCATCACCACCATCAGCAGGTGGGCGCGGGACAGGATCTGTGAGCTGCGCTCCTCGGCATGCTCACCGTAGCGACGCTTCTGGTCCACGGCGAACGCCGAGATGATCGGCGAGTGGTTGAACGAGAACACCATCACCGGAATCGCCAGCCACAGGGTATGCAACAGCGCCGATGGCGCCGGCACGCTGCTCGCGGTGGCGAGGATGCCGCCGTTCCAGTGGGGAACCAGGTACACCGCCAGAAACAGCAGTGCGACGATGAACGGGTAGACCATCAGGCTCATGGCCTTGACGATCAGTTGCTCACCGCAACGCACCACCGCCAGCAGGCCGAGGATCAGCACCAGCGACAGCACGGCGCGCGGCGGCGGCGTGATGTGCAGTTGATGCTCCATGAAGCTGCCGACCGTGTTGGTCAGGGCCACGCTGTAGATCAGCAGGATCGGGAAAATCGCGAAGAAATACAGCAAGGTAATCAGTGCGCCGGCCTTGATGCCGAAATGCTCTTCCACCACTTCAGTGATGTCGGCGCCTTCGCGACCGGACAGCACGAAACGGGTCAGCCCGCGGTGTGCGTAGAACGTCATCGGGAACGCCAGCAATGCCAGGATCAGCAGCGGCCAGAAACCGCCCAGGCCTGCGTTGATCGGCAAAAACAGGGTTCCGGCACCAATCGCCGTGCCAAACAGGCCCAGCATCCAGGTGGTGTCCTGGCGATTCCAGCTCGACAGCGTCGCGGGTGTCGCTTCTACATAGCGTTCGTTAACGCTATTGGCCTGATCATTCATCCGGTGGGATCTCCACATTCCGGTCACTTGCCACCCGGCCAGGACGCGTCGGAATACCCGACAGGCGGCGTCCGGCCGAAACAGGGGCGCGATTCTGGAGGATTAGTGAGCAGAAGCAAAGACTTAGGTGAGGAACGGCGGTACCAGATAGACGAAAGTCCCCTGTGGGAGCGAGCCTGCTCGCGATGGGTGCGGTACATCCACCATTTGTTTGACTGACACACCGCTTTCGCGAGCAGGCTCGCTCCCACAGGGAACTGCGGTGATTTCGTTATTTACGGCACCTGTACTTCATCGCCAAAGCGCAATGCGCGCTTGATAAAGGTCTACCATCATGTATTTTTAATCAATCCGCATTCCTTCTGGAGTCTGCCCATGCCACTGGTTCGCGTCGACATCAAAAAACACCGGGACCCCACCCACGCCAAACGCATCGGGCAACTGATCTATGCCGCCATGCGCGGCACCATCGGCGTGCCGCAGAACGATAATTTCCAGATCCTCGCCGAACACGATGAGCAGCATTTCATCTTTGATCCCGGTTACCTGGGCATCAACCGCACGGACCAGTTGGTAGTGATCCAGATCACCATGAGCGAAGGCAGGACCGTCGAGCAGAAAAAACTCCTCTACAAAACCATCGCCGAAAGCCTTAACGCAGAGCTGGCCGTGCGCCTGGAGGACGTTTTCATCAATCTGGTGGAAGTGAAAAAAGAGAACTGGTCGTTCGGCAACGGGATTGCCCAATACGCCCTCTGATATTCAACCTGCAAACCGAGAATGACCCATGCCCCGAGTTTCCCGTAAACAAGCCGACCTCAACCGCGAAACTATCGTCGATGCCGCCACCCGGCTGTTTCGCGAGCGCGGCTTGCACGGGATCAGCGTGGTCGATGTGATGGCTGCCGCGGGCCTGACTCACGGCGGTTTCTACGGGCACTTCGAATCCAGGGAAGCCCTGGCGCAAGAGGCCAGTGGCCGGGCTTTCGAGCAGGCCGCGCAACGCTGGCTGGGGCGGGTGGCCGAGCAAGACAGCAAGGACGCCGCCCGCCGTGCCGTGGTCGAAACCTACCTGTCCAGCGAAAGCCGGGACAATCCGGGCGACAGCTGCCCGGTGGTCGCCTTTGCCGGGGACATGTGCCATGAGGCCGCCGAGAGCGGCTTGCGCCAAACCTATCTGCTGGGCCTGAACAACCTGCTCGATTCCCTCGGCTCGCTGCTGGACGCAGAGGACGAAGCCGGCAAACGGCAGCAGGCGCTGGTGCAATACTCACTGATGTTCGGAGCGCTGATGCTGTCCCGGGCCACCCGCGGCGATCCGCTGTCGGATGAAATCCTCGAAGCTGCCCGGGCCGTCCTCACGCCGTCGAAACAAAGCGACGTTCGAGCCGAATTTTCGATACCCACAGGGAGCCCAGCATGCCTGTAACCGTTCTGGTACTGGTTGAAACCATCAATGATTACCTGCCTATTCTCGAGCATCAGGGTTTTCACCTGATCCTGGCCCCGACGCCCGCCGAGCGCGCCGAAGCCATCGCCCGCCACACCGGGCAGATCGACGCCGTCCTCACCCGTGGCCCGTTGGGGCTGTATGCCGATGAAATCGCCGCGCTGCCCAACCTCAAGATCATCTGCGTGATCGGCGCCGGCTATGAACACGTCGACCTGCAGGCCGCCGCCAACCGGGGCATCACCGTCACCAATGGTGCCGGAGTCAACGCCTCGTCCGTCGCCGACCATGCCATGGCACTGCTGCTGTCGCTGGTGCGCGACATACCTCGCTGTGATGCCGCCGTACGACGCGGCGAGTGGCCGAAGATCATGCGCCCTTCCCTGGCCGGCAAACGCCTGGGCATCCTCGGCCTCGGCGCGGTCGGCATGGCCATCGCCAAACGCGCCGGCGCCGGTTTCGACATGGACATTTGCTACCACAATCGCCAGCGTCGCAGCGATGTGTCCTACACCTTCTGCTCGACGCCGACGGAACTGGCGCGGGCCTCGGACTTCCTGATCGTCGCCACGCCCGGCGGCCCGGCCACCCGGCAACTGATCAATCGCCAGGTGCTCGACGCGTTGGGCCCCAAGGGGTTTATCGTCAATATCGCCCGGGCCAGCGTGATCGC
The DNA here is from genome assembly GCF_002303925.1 of Pseudomonas sp. ACN8. GTDB lineage: Bacteria > Pseudomonadota > Gammaproteobacteria > Pseudomonadales > Pseudomonadaceae > Aquipseudomonas. Next base: position 75,050 of record NZ_MRCS01000023.1, on the reverse strand, counting down.
CACTGCAGACCTGATCAGCGCCCTGGAGCAACGCCGGATCGCCGGTGCAGCACTGGATGTGTTCGACGCCGAACCGAAGGTGCCGGATGCACTCAAGACCCTGAGCAACGTGATCCTCACCCCCCATGTCGCCGGGCTGTCCCCGGAAGCGACCCAGGGCACCGTCGAACTGGTAGGCAAGAACCTCGTGGCGTTTTTCTCCGGCCAACCGGTGTTGACGCCCATCGAACTGCCGTCGGCCGAGAGCCAGCTCGCCCATTGAGCGGCGATTCAAACAGCTGTATCAAAAACAATGATTGGCCGGCAACACGCTCACCTATAAGAGCCGTTTGCGGTTGTGGGGGCGCCGTGTGCGCATTAGATTAGCCAATAGTTCAAGGCCTCCAGAATAAGCAGAAGGGATAAGCATGGCGCTTAACGACCAGTCCACCCGTATTCGCACCGGCGAAGAGCTCGATGCCAGCCTGATCGATCCGTACCTCAAGGCGCACATTCCGGGGCTCAGCGGCTTGCCACGGATCAGCCAGTTTCCGGGCGGTGCTTCAAACCTCACCTACTTGCTGGAATACCCCGAACAGGAATTCGTCCTGCGTCGTCCGCCCTTCGGCCACAGGGCCAAGTCGGCCCACGACATGGGCCGTGAATTCCGCATCCTCAATCAACTGCGCGACGGCTTTCCTTACTGCCCGAAAGCCTACGTGCACTGCACCGACGAATCGGTGATCGGTGCCGAGTTCTATGTCATGGAACGGGTCAACGGCATCATCCTGCGCTCGGACCTGCCGCCGGAACTGGGCCTGGATTCGGCGAAAACCGAAGCCCTGTGCAAGAGCTTCATCGACAAGTTCGTGGAACTGCACCGCGTCGACTACAACGCCTACGGCCTGGGTGACCTCGGCAAACCCGAAGGCTACGTGGCGCGGCAAATCAAAGGCTGGAGCGATCGCTACGAAAAGGCCCTGACCCCCGATGCGCCGCAATGGGACGTGGTCAAGGCTTGGCTCAACGACAAGATGCCGGCCGACCATCCGACCTCCAGCATCGTGCACAACGACTACCGCTTCGACAACGTGATCCTCGACCCGAACAACCCGATGCAGATCATCGGCGTGCTCGACTGGGAACTGACCACCCTCGGCGACCCGTTGATGGACCTGGGCAACACCCTCGCCTACTGGATCGAAGCCGATGATCCGGCGCCGGTGCAGATGATGCGCCGCCAGCCGAGCCATGCGCCGGGCATGCTGACCCGCCGCGAGTTCGTCGATTACTACGCCGAACGCTCGGGCATCCGCATCGATAATTTCGACTTCTACTACACCTACGGCCTGTTCCGCCTGGCCGGTATCGTGCAGCAGATCTACTACCGCTTCTACCATGGCCAGACCCAGGACAAACGCTTCGCGCAGTTCATTCACATGAACAAGCTGCTGGAGCAGATGAGCTTGCAGGTCATTTCGAAATCCAGCCTCTGATCAGCGTCATCACAAGGCTTCATAACAAGGGAATCCCATGTCCAAGACTCAGTTGTTCGACCTCGACGGCAAGATCGCTTTCGTCTCCGGCGCCAGCCGTGGCATCGGTGAAGCCATCGCCAAACTGCTGGCCCAGCAAGGCGCCCACGTGATCGTGTCGAGCCGCAAGCTCGAAGGCTGCCAGCACGTCGCCGACGCCATCATCGCCGCCGGCGGCAAGGCCACCGCCATCGCCTGCCACATCGGTGAAATGGAACAGATCAGCCAGGTCTTCGCCGGCATCAAGGAACAGTTCGGCCGCCTGGACATCCTGGTCAACAACGCCGCGACCAACCCGCAGTTCTGCAACGTACTGGACACCGACCTCAGCGCCTTCCAGAAAACCGTCGACGTGAACATCCGCGGCTACTTCTTCATGTCGGTCGAAGCCGGCAAGCTGATGCGCGAAAACGGCGGCGGCAGCATCATCAACGTGGCCTCGATCAACGGTGTTTCGCCGGGCATCTTCCAGGGCATCTACTCGGTGACCAAGGCGGCGGTGATCAACATGACCAAAGTCTTCGCCAAGGAATGCGCGCAGTTCGGGATTCGCTGCAATGCCTTGCTGCCGGGCCTGACCGACACCAAGTTCGCCTCGGCACTGGTGAAAAACGAAGCCATCCTGAACACCGCGTTGCAACAGATCCCGCTCAAGCGCGTGGCTGACCCGAGCGAAATGGCCGGCGCAGTGTTGTACCTGGCCAGCGATGCTTCGAGCTACACCACCGGCGTTTCGCTGAATGTGGATGGCGGGTTCCTGTCCTGATCGTCTGAACAGCACAAGTCCCTGTGGGAGCGAGCCTACTCGCGAAAGCGGTGTATCAGTCGACATTGATGTTGAATGTGACGCCGTCATCGCGAGCAGGCTCGCTCCTACAGAGTGATGCCCCGGATTTACTGCGTGACGCAACGCGTCGTGGTGGTGACGCGGGTCACCTGCCCTTCTTCGCCCCGCACATCGCCCAGGACATCGGTTTTATCCATGGCCTGGCAGGTGCGTTCAGGAGGCGGGGGAGTGATCGCTGGAGGTGGCGGCGGACTGGCACAGCCGCCGAGGATCGCCACGCACAATGCCAGCGACAAGGGTGAGATAACGCGTTTCCCAAGAGTTTTCATAGGTTGACCCGCGATAGTGATAGACACATTTTTTGTGACAACAAAACCGGCGTGCAAAGTCCATGCACCTGTCAAAAAAATAAATATCTGCGAATCACTTATAGCCCATCCGTGGCAGCACCCGTAAAAGCTGACAGTTCTTACATCGCCGGATCAGGCCGTTGCCGGGAATTGCCGCCCAGTTCGTAACGCTGATCTTCGATCCAGTGCACCTGCACCTTAACACTGCCCCTTGGGCCGCCATTCACTGGAAAACAGTCCCCGCTCCCGCGCCCAGACAATCGCCCCGCTGCGACTGTGCACATCGAGCTTGGAATACACCGTCGCCACATGGTTGCGCACCGTGTTCGGCGCCAGTTTCAGGCGCGCGGCGATGTCCTTGTCGGCCAGACCTTCGCAGATCAGGCCCAGCACATCGAGCTCACGGGCGGTCAGTTGCCCGCTGCTGGCCCGGTCGGTGACATCGTCCATGATCAACACCAGCGATTCCGGCTTGCCACGACTGTCAACCAATACCAGGCTGCGCACGCGATGGACCCAGCTACGCTCTTTGTCCCGCGCCGATGTCACCTCCACCAGCACATCGCTGAACGTCTCGCCACGGGCCACCCGATTGATCGGGTAGCTGTCGGCCGGCACTAGGTGATTGTTGCGATAACGCAGGGCGAAGCGTTTGACATAGGCCTTGGCGTTGCTGCCCAGATCGCTGATGTGCGCTGCACCGTGCATGACCAGCGCTGCGTCATTGGCCCACAGGATGCGCTGATCGGGGGCCAGCAAAATCACTCCGTCGGACAGGCCGGCGATGATCGTCTGCAACTGGCGGCGATTGGCTTGCGTGGTCGGGACGTCCTGGCTCATAGCGTCTCCACACGTAGGGTGACCCTGTGAAGAGTACGACCGCCGGAGTTTTGGTTAGTGCAACGAGCCTTGTGGAATCTCCATCGTTTTCAGGGTGCGTTGTGACGTGCGCTGAAAATTTTAGCGCACGTCCCTCGGCTCAGGCCGCCAGTTCGCCCTTCGCCACCGCCGCCGAAGCCGCCAGCATCGCCCGCAACAGCACCGCACACCCGGCCGCCAGGTCATCCGGCGCGGCGTTTTCGATTTCGTTGTGGCTGATGCCGCCTTCACACGGTACGAAGATCATCCCGGCCGGGCCGAGCTCGGCGAGGAAGATCGCGTCGTGGCCTGCGCCGCTGACAATGTCCATGTGCGACAGGCCCAGGCCTTGGGCGGCCCCGCGCACGGCTTCGACGCAGCCTTTGTCGAAGTACAGCGGCGGGAAGTCGGCCGTTGGCGTGAGTTCAAAGGTCAGGCCGTGTTCTTCGCAGGTGGTTTCGATGACCTCGCGCACTTCGGCGATCATCGAATCCAGGCGCGCCGGTTCCAGGTGCCGGAAGTCCAGGGTCATGCGCACTTCGCCAGGGATGACGTTGCGCGAGCCGGGATAGGCTTGCAGGCAGCCGACGGTGCCGCAGGCATGGGGTTGATGGCTGAGGGCGGCGCGGTTGAGCGCACCGACGATCACCGCGGCGCCGACCAGGGCGTCCTTGCGCAGGTGCATCGGGGTCGGGCCGGCGTGGGCTTCGACGCCGCGCAGCTTGAGGTCGAACCATTTCTGCCCGAGGGCGCCCATGACCACGCCGATGGTCTTGCGTTCGTCTTCCAGGATCGGGCCTTGCTCGATGTGGGCTTCAAAGTAGGCACCGACTTTGTGGCCGGTAACCTGACGCGGACCGGCGTAACCGATGGCGTTCAACGCTTGCCCTACGGTCACGCCCTCGGCATCGACCTTGGCCAGGGTTTCCTCGAGGGTGAATTTTTCCGCGAACACGCCCGAACCCATCATGCACGGGGCGAAGCGCGAGCCTTCTTCGTTGGTCCACACCACCACTTCCAGCGGCGCTTCGGTCTCGATGTCGAGGTCATTGAGGGTGCGCAGCACTTCGACGCCCGCCAGCACACCGAAGCAGCCATCGAACTTTCCGCCAGTGGGCTGGGTGTCGATGTGGCTGCCGGTCATCACCGGTGGCAGGTCAGGATTGCGCCCGGGACGCCGGGCGAAAATATTGCCGACGGCGTCGATGCTGACGGTACAGCCGGCATCGATACACCATTTGACGAAGATGTCCCGGGCCTGGCGATCAAGGTCGGTCAGGGCCAGGCGACACACGCCGCCCTTGACCGTGGCCCCGAGCCTGGCCAGTTCCATGAGCGATTGCCACAGGCGGTCGCGGTTAATGTGCTGATGGCTGGACTGCAGAACGTCTACGGCCGCGTTCATGATGATCTCCTCAGGCTGTTCTTGTGTGTTTCTTCAGGCGGATTTTTGGTGATTTTGAAGCCCTCATCGCGAGCAGGCTCGCTCCTGCATTTGGAATGCATTCCCCTGTAGGAGCGAGCCTGCTCGCGATGGGGCCAGTCATCACACCGCAGATTTCGCAACAGACGGGCTGGGCCGCATCACACTCAACCCATAATAAATAACCCCACCCAGCGCCGAGCCGGTGAACCAGCCATAACTGTAGAACCAGCTGAATGCATCGCTGCCCAGGGACAGCAACGTCAGCACCACCGGCACGCCAAACGCGATGAACCCGCTCCAGTTCCACGCCGGATACACGTCATCGCGGTACAGGCCGGCAAGGTCCAGTTGCTGTTTCTTGATCAGGAAATAGTCCACCACCATGATCCCGGCAATCGGCCCCAGCAGGCTGGAATAACCGAGCAACCAGTTGGAATAGACAGTTTCGAGACTGACGTCCGAGACGATCAGGCCAAGTTTTTTCAGCAGTTCATGGGCCATCAACCCCAACCCCACCAGCCCGGTCAGGATCACCGCTTTGGTGCGGTTGATCGCCTTGGGCGCGATGTTCTGGAAGTCATTGGTTGGCGACACGATGTTGGCCGCGGTATTGGTCGACAGCGTGGCGATGATGATCAGCGCCATGGCCAGTGCGACCCACACCGGGCTCTGGATATGACCGATCAGGGTCACCGGATCGGACACCGTCACCCCCACCAGTTTCACCGAGGCCGCGGTCATCACCACGCCGAGGGAGGCAAACAGGAACATGGTCAACGGCAGGCCAATGATCTGCCCGACAATCTGGTCTTTCTGGCTTTTTGCGTAGCGACTGAAGTCCGGAATGTTCAGTGACAGCGTGGCCCAGAAGCCGACCATCGCCGTCAGCCCGGCGGCGAAGTAGCTGGCCACGCCGGCGCCTTCGGGACGCTTGGCCGGAATTGCCAGCAATTCGTTCATCGACACGTTGGGCATGGCCCAGACCAGCAGGCCTGCGCCCACCAGCACCAACAGCGGAGCAGACAGGGTTTCCAGCCATTTGATCGACTCGGCGCCGCGAATCACCACCCACAGGTTCAGCGCCCAGAACACCATGAAGCCGATGACCTCGCCGGTGCCGCCCAGGGATTTCCAGCCCTCGAACACCGAGCCGAGGAACAGGTGAATCGCCAGCCCGCCGAACATGGTCTGGATGCCGAACCAGCCACACGCCACCAGGGCACGGATCAGGCACGGAATGTTGGAGCCGAGCACGCCGAAGGACGAGCGCAGCAACACCGGAAAGGGAATGCCGTACTTGGTGCCGGGAAAAGCGTTCAGGGTCAGGGGAATCAGCACGATGATGTTGGCGAACAGAATCGCCAGCAGCGCTTCACCGACGGTCAGGCCGAAGTACGCGGTCAGTACCCCGCCGAGGGTGTAGGTCGGCACGCAGATCGCCATGCCCACCCACAGCGCGGTGATGTGCCATTTGTTCCAGGTGCGTTCGTGCACCTTGGTCGGTGCGATGTCGTGGTTGTAACGGGGACTGTCAAGGACATCGCTGCCGGCTTCGAGCTCGAACAAGCCGTCGCGCTCGGTCACTTGCGATCTGATCTGTTGCATGGCCGCTCCACTGTTCTTTTGATTATTGTTGCTCATCAGGGTCTGGCGACATCAATAAACGTGCCGTGTACCCCGATCAAGCATCGGGCAGTTCCATAAACACATTGCAACCCACTGATGTTTATCAGTTTTATTCGCTGACTCGACTATTTGTCAGGCCACTCAGGCCGAATGCCAGGCAAGTTGTCCGAACAGTCAGGACTCAAACTGGTGCGTTGATCTTTTTTCAATGGCTGCGCATCAACCATAGACCATACTCAAACAGCTGATTTCACATAGGAAATCTTGACTATTTTTCGATCCTGTCAAGTGCGTCAAAATGGTGAGCGGCCTCACCATTTTGGTGATTCTTGAATTTAATCGTTAAATATCAATTAGTTGATAACTGTATAAGCTTATAAAAAATATTCTTGCCGATTCGGATAACTGCAGCTAGCGTTTAATCCTGACAGCGCTGACAGGAATCAATCTGTCCGGGCTGTTTTTATATAGAACATCTAGAACCGGCATAAGCCGGTCATTGCCTGCGAGGAACTCGGAATGTCTCTGTTGATCCGTGGCGCCACCGTTATTACCCATGATGAAAGTTATCGCGCCGATGTGTATTGCGCAGACGGCGTGATCAAGGCCATCGGCGAAAATCTCGATGTTCCTGCTGGCGCCGAAGTGCTCGACGGCAGCGGCCAATACCTGATGCCCGGCGGCATCGATCCGCACACCCACATGCAGCTGCCGTTCATGGGCACCGTGGCCAGCGAAGACTTTTTCAGCGGCACGGCGGCGGGACTGGCCGGCGGCACCACGTCGATCATCGACTTCGTGATTCCCAATCCGCAGCAATCCTTGCTCGAAGCCTTCCATCAGTGGCGCGGCTGGGCCGAGAAGTCGGCGTCGGACTATGGCTTTCACGTCGCCATCACCTGGTGGAGCGAACAGGTCCGCGAGGAAATGGCCGAGCTGGTCAGCCAGCACGGCGTCAACAGCTTCAAGCATTTCATGGCCTACAAGAACGCGATCATGGCCGCCGACGACACCCTGGTGGCGAGTTTCGAACGTTGCCTGGAACTGGGCGCGGTGCCGACCGTTCACGCGGAAAACGGTGAACTGGTGTATCACCTGCAACGCAAGTTGATGGCCCAGGGCATCACCGGGCCGGAAGCGCATCCCCTGTCGCGCCCTTCCCAGGTTGAAGGCGAGGCCGCGAGCCGGGCGATCCGCATCGCCGAAACCCTGGGCACGCCGCTGTACCTGGTCCACGTCTCGACCAAGGAAGCACTGGACGAAATCACCTACGCCCGGGGCAAGGGCCAGCCGGTCTACGGCGAAGTGCTGGCCGGGCACCTGCTGCTGGACGACAGCGTCTACCGCGATCCGGACTGGCAGACCGCCGCCGGGTACGTGATGAGCCCACCGTTCCGTCCTCGCGGCCATCAAGAGGCGCTCTGGCATGGCCTGCAATCGGGCAACCTGCACACCACCGCCACCGACCACTGTTGCTTCTGCTCCGAGCAGAAGGCCGCGGGGCGCGACGACTTCAGCAAGATCCCCAACGGCACCGCCGGCATCGAAGACCGCATGGCGGTGTTGTGGGATGAAGGGGTGAACAGTGGACGCTTTTCGATGCAGCAATTCGTCGCGCTGACGTCCACCAACACGGCGAAGATCTTCAATCTCTACCCACGCAAGGGCGCGATTCGTGTGGGCGCCGATGCCGACCTGGTGCTGTGGGACCCGCAAGGCACGCGGACCATTTCCGCCAAGACCCACCATCAGCAGGTGGACTTCAACATCTTCGAAGGCAAGACCGTGCGCGGCGTGCCCAGCCACACCATCAGCCAGGGCCATGTGGTCTGGGCCGACGGCGACCTGCGGGCCGAACGCGGCGCCGGGCGCTACATCGAACGGCCGGCGTACCCGGCGGTGTTTGATTTGCTGAGCAAGCGGGCTGAGTTGAATCAGCCGGTTGCCGTGAAACGCTGAAATCGAGGCCTACGGCCATCGCGAGCAGGCTCGCTCCCACATTTGAAATGCATTCCCCTGTGGGAGCGAGCCTGCTCGCGAAGAGGCCGGTACAGACAACACAAAAACAATGCCCATTCAGAGGCAGCACCTCAAATAACCGTGAGGCCAAAACCGTGATCAAGACCCTGGACCACCTCCCGCATCCCCAAGAGCATGCGGCCGCCCTCGCCAGCCACTTCACCGATCTGGCGCCACCGCTCAACGAGCGCCAGGCGCACCTGGAAGCCTCGCGCTGCCTGTATTGCTACGATGCGCCCTGCGTGAATGCCTGTCCGAGCGAGATCGACATTCCCTCGTTCATCCGCAACATTGCACAGGACAATGTGCAAGGCGCCGCGCAGAAAATCCTCTCGGCCAACATCCTCGGCGGCAGTTGCGCACGGGTTTGCCCGACGGAAATCCTTTGCCAGCAAGCCTGCGTGCGCAACAACGCTCACGAATGTGCGCCGGTGATGATCGGCCTGTTGCAACGCTACGCCGTGGACAACGCCCACTTCAGCACTCACCCCTTCCAGCGTGCTGCCGCCACCGGCAAACGCATCGCCGTGGTGGGTGCCGGTCCGGCAGGTTTGTCCTGCGCCCACCGCAGCGCCATGCACGGGCATGACGTGGTGATCTTCGAGGCACGGGAAAAGGCTGGCGGCCTTAACGAGTACGGGATCGCCAAATACAAACTGGTGGATGACTATGCGCAAAAGGAACTCGACTTCCTGCTGGAAATCGGCGGCATCGAAATCCGCCATGGGCACAAGCTCGGGGAGAACCTGACCCTCAGCGAATTGCATCAACAGTTCGATGCGGTATTCCTCGGTCTCGGGCTCAATGCCAGCAAACAGCTGGGCCTGGCCCACGAAGACGCACCGGGCCTGCTCGCCGCCACCGACTACATCCGCGAACTGCGCCAGGCCGATGACCTGAGCCAACTGCCCCTGGCCGATCACTGCATTGTCCTCGGCGCAGGCAACACCGCCATCGACATGGCGGTGCAAATGGCCCGCCTCGGCGCCCGTGATGTGAATCTGGTGTACCGCCGTGGCATCGAGGACATGGGCGCCACCCATCACGAGCAGGAGATTGCCAAGGCCAATCAGGTGCGGCTGATGACCTGGGCTCAACCCGAAGAAGTGCTGCTCGATGACCAAGGCCGTGTGCGCGGCATGCGTTTCGCCCGTACACATCTGGTTGACGGTCGTCTGCAAACCACCGGTGAAACCTTCGAACTGGCCGCCGACGCGATCTTCAAGGCCATCGGCCAGGCCTTCGAAGGCAGCGCCCTCAGCGATCCGCTGGCCCGTGAGCTCAAGCGCCAAGGCGAACGGATTGAAGTCGATGAAAACCTGCGCACCAGCATCCCCGGCGTGTATGCCGGCGGCGACTGCACCAGCCTCGATCAAGACCTCACCGTACAAGCCGTGCAGCATGGCAAGCGCGCCGCCGAGGCGATCAATGCTCAACTGATGCTCAACGTGGAGGCTGCGTAAATGGCCGATCTGTCGATTGTCTTCGCCGGCATCAAAGCACCCAACCCATTCTGGCTGGCCTCCGCGCCGCCGACCGACAAGGCCTACAACGTGGTCCGCGCCTTCGAGGCCGGCTGGGGTGGCGTGGTCTGGAAAACCCTGGGGGAAGACCCGGCAGCGGTGAACGTGTCGTCGCGTTACTCGGCGCACTTCGGGGCTAACCGGGAGGTACTGGGCTTTAACAACATCGAGCTGATCACCGACCGCTCGCTGGAGATCAACCTGCGGGAAATCACCCAGGTCAAAAAGGACTGGCCGGACCGTGCGCTGATCGTGTCCTTGATGGTGCCCTGCGTCGAAGAATCCTGGAAACACATCCTGCCGCTGGTAGAGGCCACCGGCGCCGACGGCATCGAGCTGAACTTCGGTTGTCCCCACGGCATGCCGGAGCGCGGCATGGGCGCGGCGGTCGGCCAGGTGCCGGAATACGTGGAACAGGTCACCCGCTGGTGCAAGACATATTGCTCGTTGCCGGTGATCGTCAAGCTCACGCCGAACATCACCGACATCCGCGTCGCCGCCCGCGCCGCCCACCGTGGCGGTGCCGATGCGGTGTCGTTGATCAACACCATCAACTCGATCACCAGCGTCAACCTCGAACGCATGGTCGCCAACCCCATGGTCGGCAGCCAAAGCACCCACGGTGGTTACTGCGGCTCGGCGGTCAAGCCGATTGCCTTGAACATGGTCGCCGAAATCGCCCGCGACCCGCAGACCCAGGGCCTGCCGATCAGCGGCATCGGTGGCATCGGCAACTGGCGCGACGCCGCTGAATTCATCGCCCTGGGCAGTGGCTCTGTACAGGTGTGCACGGCGGCGATGCTGCATGGCTTCCGGATTGTCGAAGACATGAAGGACGGTTTGTCACGCTGGATGGACAGTCAGGGCTACGCCAGCATTTCGCAGTTTACCGGCCGCGCGGTGGGCAACACCACGGACTGGAAGTACCTGGACATCAACTACCAGGTGATCGCGAAGATTGATCAGGAGGCGTGCATCGGTTGCGGTCGTTGCCATATCGCCTGTGAGGACACCTCGCACCAGGCCGTGGCCAGCCTCAAGCAAGCGGACGGCACTCACACGTATCAAGTGATCGATGAGGAATGCGTGGGCTGCAACCTGTGCCAGATCACCTGTCCGGTGCAGGACTGTATCGAGATGGTGCCGGTGGAGACCGGCAAGCCGTTCCTGGACTGGAATCATGATCCGAGGAATCCGTATCACGTCAGCCCTTGAGGTCAGCAGCGCCTGAACTGACGCCATCGCGAGCAGGCTCGCTCCCACATTGGATTGCATTTCAATGTGGGAGCGAGCCTGCTCGCGATGAGGCCCGCAGCAACAACAAAAATCTCAAGGCTCCAGCCCAATCCCCCGCAAAATCACACTGGTCACCGTCTGCACCGCTTTCTCGAACTGCATGTCCGACAGTGGCTGATGATCATTGAGAATGTTCACCTGGTGATCGAAGTCGGCATAGTGCTGGGTCGAGGCCCAGATCATGTACAGCAGGCTCGAGGGCTCCACCGGCAGGATGCGTTTGTCCTCCACCCACTGGCGGATTTTCGCTTCCTTCATCTTGGCCCAGTCGTACAGGCTCGCGTCCAGCGCTGCGCCGAGGGTCGGCGCGCCATGGATGATTTCGTTGGCCCAGACTTTCGAGCCATACGGCCGGCTGCGGGAATGGTTCATCTTGGCGCGGATGTAGCTGCTGAGCACCACACGCGGGTCGTCGAACATCTCGAAGCACAGCGCGTCCTGCTTCCAGACTTCCAGCAGGTCGAACAGCACGGCGCTGTACAACTCGGTCTTGGTGCTGAAGTAATAGTGCAGGTTGGAACGCGGCAGTTGCACCTCGGCGGCGATGTCGGCCATGGCGGTGCTGCCGAAGCCCTTTTCAGCGAAGACCTTTTCCGCCCCCAGCAGGATTTTTTCGACGTTACTGCGACGAATCTCGATCTTGTGATTGCCCATGCGGATCCCCGACAACAACGTTGAGCAAGACTAGCATCCGCTCTAGCTCGCGGCGACAGGGTCAAACCAAACATTTCACTCCCCCGCCTCCCGGACAAGTCATCGTATAACTTCCGATTGACAACACTGAAACGGCCTGTAAATAATCGCCGCCAATGTTGTACGACGACGTATGACAAACAATAAAAACAAAAAAGAAAGGGAGCGTCACAGTGAGCAAGCTCGCCCGCAATTCGTCCATCCGTCGTTCACGGCCTATCCTCACCCGTCGCCATTCACTGAGCCTGATCGGCTGCAGCGGCCTGGCCCTCGTCCTGCCCATCACCTGCCAGGCCGAAGGTTTCACCGACGACGCCAAGGCCACGCTGAATCTGCGCAACGCCTACATCAACCGCAACTACACCAACCCGGCCTACCCCCAGGGCAAGGCTGAAGAGTGGACGCAGAACTTCATTCTCGATGCCCGCTCCGGGTTCACCCAGGGCACCGTGGGTTTTGGTGTCGATGTACTGGGCCTGTACTCGCAGAAGCTCGATGGCGGCAAAGGCACTGGTGGCACGCAGCTGTTGCCGATCCACGACGACGGCCGCCCCGCCGACAATTTCGGCCGGCTCGGCGTGGCGCTCAAAGGCAAGATCTCGAAAACCGAATTGAAGGTCGGTGAATGGATGCCGGTGCTGCCGATCCTGCGTTCCGACGATGGCCGCTCGCTGCCGCAGACCTTCCAGGGCGCTCAGGTGACCTCCACCGAAATCAGCGGCCTGACGCTCTATGGCGGTCAATTCCAGAAAAACAGCCCGCGTAACGACGCGAGCATGGAAGACATGTTCATGAACGGCAAAGCGGCGTTCACCTCGGACCGTTTCAACTTCGGCGGCGGTGAATATGCCTTCAACGAAAAACGCACGCAGGTCGGCGTCTGGTACTCGGAACTCCGTGACATCTATCAGCAGCAATACTTCAACCTGACCCACAGCCAGCCCCTCGGCGACTGGACCCTGGGCGCCAACCTGGGCTACTTCATCGGCAAGGAAGACGGCAGCGCGCTGGCCGGTGATCTCGACAACAAGACCGCGTTCGCCCTGCTCTCGGCCAAGTACGGCGGCAACACCTTCTACGTCGGCCTGCAAAAACTCACCGGCGACGACGTCTGGATGCGGGTCAACGGCACCAGCGGCGGCACCCTGGCCAACGACAGCTACAACTCCAGCTATGACAACGCCCAAGAGAAATCCTGGCAGGTGCGCCACGACTACAACTTCGCCGCCCTGGGTGTTCCGGGCCTGACCCTGATGAACCGCTACATCAGCGGCGACAATGTGCACACCGGGAAAATTACCGACGGTGAAGAATGGGGTCGCGAATCGGAGCTGGCCTACACCGTGCAGAGTGGTGCGCTGAAAAACCTCAACGTGAAATGGCGTAATGCAACTATTCGCAAGAGCTTCAGCACCAACGAGTTTGATGAGAACCGGATTTTCATCAGCTATCCGATTTCGTTGTTGTAATCCGGTGTGAACACGTCCTCCCCCCTGTAGGAGCGAGCCTGCTCGCGATGGTCGCCAACGATAACGCTGGCTGCCTGGCACCCCGCGGTGTTCATGAGTTCTTCGCGAGCAGGCTCGCTCCTACAGGAAAACAGGAAAACAGGAAAATGACCCTCCGTCCCTTTCAACCAAAGTCGCGTTGACAAGAGCCGGAAACCCTAACGATACTTCGTCACAGTCGTACGACAACCTACAACGAATCTAAAAATAATAACCAAGCGCCCAGGATTCCCATGACGACCACTGCAACCGCCCGCACCCCTTTCAATCGCCTGCTGCTGACCGGCGCCGCCGGTGGCCTCGGGAAAGTCCTGCGCGAAAGCCTGCGCCCTTACGCCAATGTGATTCGCCTGTCGGACATCGCCGATATCGCACCTGCCATCGATGATCACGAAGAAGTCGTGCCCTGCGATCTGGCCGACAAGCAAGCGGTGCATCAACTGGTCGAAGGCGTGGACGCGATCCTGCACTTCGGCGGCGTGTCGACCGAGCGCTCGTTCGAAGAGATCCTCGGCGCCAACATCTGCGGCGTGTTCCACATCTACGAAGCCGCGCGCCGTCACGGTGTGAAGCGGGTGATTTTCGCCAGTTCCAACCATGTGATCGGCTTCTACAGGCAGGACGAAGTGATCGATGCCCACTCCCCTCGCCGCCCGGACAGTTACTACGGTTTGTCCAAGTCCTACGGCGAAGACATGGCCACCTTCTACTTTGACCGCTATGGCATCGAAACCGTCAGCGTGCGCATCGGCTCGTCGTTCCCGGAACCGCACAACCGCCGGATGATGAGCACCTGGCTGAGCTTCGGCGACCTGACCCAACTGCTCGAGCGTGCCTTGTGCACCCCGAACGTCGGCCACACCGTGGTCTACGGCATGTCCGACAACAAGGACATCTGGTGGGACAACCGCTATGCCACAGCCCTGGGTTTTGCCCCGCGGGACAGCTCCGAAATGTTCCGCGAAAAAATCGAAGCCCAGCCGATGCCGGCCGCCGATGACCCCGCGCGGCTGTATCAGGGCGGCGCCTTCTGCGCAGCCGGCCCGTTCGGCGACTGAACCTTCACGCGTTGCTTGATCCCCACAACAAAAACCAAGGGAATGAGTTGCCATGCTTGCCGAATTGATTGTCGACGCCCGCAACGCGGTCGGTGAAAGCCCGGTCTGGGTACCTCAGGAAAACGCCCTGTACTGGGTGGATATTCCCGCTGGCGCTTTACAACGCTGGAGTGCCGACACCGGGCAAGTGGATGCCTGGACAACCCCGCAGATGCTCGCTTGCATCGCCCGTCACCGTGACGGTGGCTGGGTCGCGGGAATGGAAAGCGGGTTTTTCCGCCTGCATCCGCGCAATGACGGCAGCCTCGATACAAATTTGTTGGCCCACGTCGATCACGCCCGCGACGACATGCGCCTGAACGACGGCCGTTGCGACCGTCAGGGGCGTTTCTGGGCCGGCAGCATGGTGTTGAACATGGGCGCCAACGCCGCCAACGGAACCTTGTATCGCTACAGCGCCGGTCATAGCGGGTCGCTCGAGACCCGACTGAGCGGCTTCATCGTGCCCAACGGCCTGGGCTTCAGTCCGGACGGGCGCACGATGTACCTGTCCGATTCCCACCCGCAGGTCCAGCAGATCTGGGCCTTCGACTACGACATCGACACCGGCACACCTTCGAATCGCCGCCTGTTCGTGGATATGAACCAATACGAAGGTCGCCCCGACGGCGCAGCGGTCGACGCCGATGGCTGCTACTGGATTTGCGCCAACGACGCCGGGCTCATCCACCGCTTTACCCCCGACGGCCGACTCGACCGTTCCCTCGCGGTACCTGTGAAAAAACCCACCATGTGCGCCTTCGGTGGCCCTCGACTGGACACGCTGTTCGTGACCTCGATCCGCCCTGGCGACGACCATGACCCGCAATCACTGGCCGGTGGCGTGTTCGCCCTCGACCCCGGCGTCAAAGGTTTACCCGAAACCCTGTTCAACGACTGACTTTCTCGAAAGAAAAGCGCTCCTGCCGGATCGCTGTGCCTTGAATAAAAACAACAACAAAACTGGAGACACCCCCATGGACTTCAAACGCACCTTGCTCGCCGCTGCACTTCCATTAGCCTTCTCCCTCAGCAGTGCCGCCCAGGCACTGGAAATAAAATTCGCCGACATCCACCCCGCCGGGTACCCGACCGTGGTGGCTGAAGAGCAACTGGGCAAAACCCTGGTGGCCGACAGCCACGGCGCGCTGACCTTCAAGATGTTCGCCGGTGGCGTGCTCGGCTCGGAAAAGGAAGTAGTCGAACAGGCCCAGGTCGGCGCCGTGCAAATGGCCCGGGTCAGTCTCGGCATCGTCGGGCCGGTGGTGCCGGACGTGAACGTGTTCAACATGCCCTTCGTGTTCCGTGACCAGGCCCATATGCGCAAAGTCATCGACGGCGCGGTCGGCGACGAAATCCTCGACAAGATCACCCACTCCGAATTCAACCTGGTCGCCCTGGCCTGGATGGACGGCGGCACGCGCAACCTCTACACCAAGAAACCGGTGCGCAGCCTGGAAGACCTCAAGGGCATGAAGATCCGCGTGCAAGGCAACCCGATGTTCATCGAAACCATCAATGCCATGGGCGGCAATGGCATCGCGATGGACACCGGCGAAATCTTCAGCGCCCTGCAGACCGGCGTGATCGACGGCGCGGAAAACAACCCGCCGACCCTGCTCGAACACAACCACTACCAGAACGCCAGGTTCTACAGCCTGACCGGCCACCTGATCCTGCCAGAGCCGATCGTGATGTCGAAAATCACCTGGGAAAAGCTCACCCCCGAGCAGCAAGCCCTGGTGAAGAAAGCCGCCAAGGCGGCCCAGGCCCAGGAACGCACCCTGTGGGACGCGAAATCGGCCAGCAGCGAGGAAAAACTCAAGGCCGCCGGCGTCGAGTTCATCACCGTCGACAAGAAACCTTTCTACGAAGCGACCGCCTCGATCCGCGAAAAATACGGCGCGCCCTACGCCGACCTGATCAAACGCATCGAAGCCGTTCAGTAACCCTCCCTGCATTCAAGAAAGGCCCGGCGCCGCTGAAGTTGGTGTACGTCAGCGCGCGCCCGGTTACGGTGGAACCCGATGAAGAATCTGCTGCTAGGCATCAATGACAAGCTCTACATGACCTGTATCTGGGTCGCCGGGCTCTCCGTTCTGGCCATTGCGTTAATCATTCCCTGGGGCGTGTTCGCCCGCTACGTCCTCGGCACCGGTTCCAGTTGGCCGGAGCCCACGGCAATCCTGCTGATGATGGTGTTCACCTTCATCGGCGCCGCCGCCAGCTACCGCTCCGGCTCGCACATGGCAGTGGCGATGCTCACCGACCGCATGCCGGCGCATTTGCGCAAAACCATGAGTGTGCTTTCGCAATTGCTGATGGCAACGATCTGCCTGTTCATGGCCATCTGGGGCAGCAAGCTGTGCCTGTCCACCTGGAACCAGTTCATGAGCGCCCTGCCGACCCTGCGGGTGGGCATCACCTACATGCCGATTCCGGTGGGCGGCGTGCTGACGCTGGTGTTTGTCCTGGAAAAACTCTTGCTCGGTGACCAGAGCAACCGTCGGGTCGTGCGTTTCGACCTCGTTGAAGAAAACGAAGGGGCTGCCTGAATGGACGCTTTTATTCTGTTGGGCAGTTTTATCGCATTGATCCTGATCGGCATGCCGGTCGCCTACGCCCTGGGGTTTGCCGCACTGATCGGCGCGTGGTGGATCGACATCCCGTTCCAGGCTTTGATGATTCAGGTGGCCGGGGGCGTGAACAAGTTCTCCCTGTTGGCCATCCCGTTCTTCGTCCTGGCCGGCGCGATCATGGCCGAGGGTGGCATGTCCCGGCGCCTGGTGGCGTTCGCCGGGGTGCTGGTGGGCTTCGTGCGTGGCGGCTTGTCGCTGGTCAACATCATGGCCTCGACCTTCTTTGGCGCGATCTCCGGTTCCTCGGTGGCGGACACCGCCTCGGTCGGTTCGGTGCTGATCCCGGAAATGGAGCGCCGTGGCTATCCCCGGGAATTCGCCACGGCGGTGACCGTCAGCGGTTCGGTGCAAGCGCTGCTGACACCGCCCAGCCACAACTCGGTGCTCTACTCCCTGGCCGCCGGTGGCACGGTGTCGATTGCCTCGCTGTTCATGGCCGGCGTGGTGCCGGGCCTGTTGATGAGCGCGTGCCTGATGGTGCTGTGCCTGATCTTCGCGAAAAAGCGTGACTACCCCAAGGGTGAAGTCATCCCGATGCGCGAGGCGCTGAAAATCTGCGGCGAAGCGCTGTGGGGCCTGATGGCGATGGTGATCATCCTCGGCGGCATCCTGTCGGGTATTTTCACCGCGACCGAGTCGGCGGCGATTGCGGTGCTGTGGTCGTTCTTCGTGACCATGTTCATCTACCGCGACTACAAATGGAGCGAGCTGCCAAAACTGATGCACCGCACCGTGCGCACGATCTCGATCGTGATGATCCTGATCGGTTTCGCCGCCAGCTTCGGCTACATCATGACCCTGATGCAGATCCCGGCGAAGATCACCACGCTGTTCCTGACCCTGTCGGACAACCGCTACGTGATCCTGATGTGCATCAACGTCATGCTGCTGTTGCTCGGCACCGTGATGGACATGGCGCCGCTGATCCTGATCCTCACGCCGATCCTGATGCCGGTGATCCTCGGCATTGGCGTGGACCCGGTGCAGTTCGGCATGATCATGCTGGTGAACCTGGGCATCGGCCTGATCACACCACCCGTGGGTGCGGTACTGTTCGTGGGGTCGGCGGTGGGCAAGGTCAGTATCGAATCCACCGTGAAGGCCCTGCTGCCGTTCTATGGCGTGCTGTTCCTGGTGCTGTTGGCCGTGACCTACATTCCGGCAATCTCACTGTGGTTGCCGCATCTGGTGTTGTGAAGTTCAAGGCAAGGGAGGCGCATCCTCCCTTGCCACCACCCTTTTTGAAGCAGGTCAACATGTCGCTAACACTGATCGAACTCGAAGACGAACTCACCCACCTCACCCTCGCCCCGGAACTCGGCGCCAGCATCGTCAACTGGACCGTACGCGGCACTGGCCAGCCCTTGTTGCGACACACCGATGGAGACGCCTTGAACACCGGCCTGCCCGGCAAGCTCGGCTGCTTTCCCTTGGTTCCCTGGTCCAACCGCATCGCCAATGGCGGTTTCGATTGCCCCGATGGCTGGCTGGCATTGGCGCCCAACAGTCGCACTGATCCCCTGCCGATTCACGGCAGCGCCTGGCAGCAGCCTTGGGAGGTGGTTTCACAATCGAAAAATGAAGTGGTCCTGCAACTCGACAGCACAACCCCCTTCGCTTATCGCGCCCGGCAACGTTTCCATTTGAGCGCGGGCAAACTGAGCGTCGAACTGCACGTCACGCACCTGGCTGAACACGCTGCATGGCATGGCCTGGGATTGCATCCGTATCTGCCGCGCACCGCGAACACCCGACTACAGGCACCCGCCCGACACGTGTGGTTGTGCGACGGGGCAAAACTGCCGACAGAACTCAGCCCATTGCCGGTCGAGTGGGATTTTCAGCAACTGAAGGCATTGCCCGAAGCGCTGGTGGACAACGGTTTCTGTGAATGGGACGGCCACTGCCTGATCCGCCAGCCCGACCTCGGCTATGAACTCGACTGCCAGGCCACCGGCAGCGATTACTTCCTGCTCTATTGCCCCGTGGGCCTGGAGTTTTTCTGCATCGAACCGGTGAGCCACCCGGTCAACGCGCACCACCTGCCCGGTCGGCCAGGCTTGCGTTTGCTGGAACAGGGTCAATCCACCGAACTGGGCTTCACCCTGCAGTACCAGTCGCTTCAGGCAGAGGCCCCCAACAGTTGACTCAACACCGCTCGCAACTTGCCGGGCTTCACCGGTTTGTTCAGCAAGGGGGCGTTGAGCCGCTGCAACGCACGCCGACAATGGTCGGTGCGGTCGGCGGTAATGATCACCGCAGGAATGTCCTGGTGGAAATGCTCGCGCAAATGTCGCACCACATCACAGCCGACCACCCCGTGATCGAGGTGATAGTCCGCGAGAATCAGTTCCGGCGCCTGCCCGCGCAGCGCCGCCAGCGCAGCCGCTTCATCGGTGGCGACCAGAACGTCGCAGCCCCACTGCCCGAGCAACGCGCCCATGCTGTCGAGAATGCTCACTTCGTTGTCGATCACCAGTAAACGGCGGCCCGGCAGCGGATTGCCGGTACCCGGTTGTGGCACCGCCTGGCTCACGGGCAGCGGAACCTCGTCGGATATCGGCACCTCGATGCTGAACATCGAACCCCGCCCCGGCAACGAGTACACGCCGATTCTATAGCCAAGGATCTTGGCGATGCGCTCGACAATCGCCAGCCCCAGGCCCACGCCCTTGCGGTCGGCGGCCCGACCGACGTCCAGCTGGTTGAACTCGAGGAAGATCGAATCGAGCCGGTCGTCGGCGATACCACGCCCGGTGTCCCAGACCTCCAGGCGCAGCATCTTGCCCCGACGCCTTGCCGCCAGCAGGATGCTGCCTTCATCGGTGTAGCGGCAGGCATTGCTGAGGAAGTTGCGCAGGATCCGCGTCATCAGGCGCAAGTCCGTGCTGATGGCGTAATCGACCATGCGCACCCGCAGGTTCAAGCCGGCCGCCTGGGCGACGGACTGAAACTCCGAGACCAGCGGCCCGAGCAGTTCGTCGAGGCGGTACGACGCAATGTCCGGCTTGACCGCGGCCTGATCGAGCCGGGAAATGTCGAGCAGATCCGTCAGCAGGTCTTCGGCCCCTTCCAGGGCCTGGTGAGTGCGTTCCACCAGCACCTGTTCGGCTTCCGGCAACGTGCGTTCGCGCAAGGTCGAAATCAGCAACCGCGCGGCGTTCAGCGGTTGCAGCAGGTCGTGGCTGGCGGCGGCGAGGTATTTGTCCTTGCTGTGATTGGCGGCCTCGGCGGCATCGCGGGCGTCGCGCAAGGCCTTGGCGATCTGTTTACGCTGGGTGATCTGCTGCTGAAGGTTACGGTTGGCCTCAAGCAATTCATCGGTGCGCGCGACCACGCGCTGCTCCAGTTCGTCATTGAGTTGCTGCAGGCGTCGCTGGGCCAGCTTGCGCTCGGTGATATCGGAGACGAACCCTTCCACCAGCCCTTCCTGACCGGGCTTGAGCAACAGGTTCATCAATACATCCAGGTGACTGCCGTCCTTGCGCCGCAAACGGGTTTCATAGCCGTGCAGGCTGCGCTGGTGCCGGAGGATTTCGCCGATGGTTTCCAGCTCCTGCGCGCCGTCGACGAACAGGGTGCTGGCCAGGTCGGTCAGGGAGAACAGCACCTCCTGCGGGTCCTGGTAACCGAGCATGCGTGCCAGCGCCGGGTTGGCGGCGCGCATGCCGTCGTGCAGGCTGGCCTGGAAGATCCCGTGAACCGCGTTCTCGAACAGCCACTTGTAGCGGTTACGCTCGGCTTCCAGATCATCCAGGCGCGCGGCCAGTTCCGGGTAATGACTCTTGCGCGCCGAATGGCTGCCCAGCCCCAGCAGCCCGGCCAGAGCCCGTTGCTGCTCGTCAGAGGGCTTCGCCATAGACGACCTCGACATCACGCTGGCTGGATTCGCGCGGGTTGGTCAGGATGCACGGATCGTGCATCGCATGCTGCGACAGGAACGGAATGTCCGAGGTCCGCACGCCATGCAAACCGAGGGTTTCGTGAAAGCCGATGGCGTGCTTGAGGGCGATCAGGTGTTCGACCAGGCGCCCGCAGATCTGCCGGTGATTCAGGCCTCGGCAGTCGATGCCGAAGGTCTCGGCGATCACCTTGAAGCGCTCCGGCGCCGAGTTGTAGTTGAAGGCCACCACGTGCTCGACGAGCACCGCGTTGCACAGGCCATGGGGCAGATCGAGAAAGCCGCCGAGGCTGTGGGACATGGCATGCACCGCACCGAGGATGGCGTTGGAAAACGCAAGCCCGGCCTGCATGCTGCCGAGCATGATCTTCTCGCGCAGGGCGATGTCGGTCGGGTTGGCGATCATTTGCACCAGGTTGCCATTGATCAGGCGCATCGCCTCCAGCGCGTGGGGGTCGGTCAGCGGCCCGTGACCGGTGGACACAAAGGCTTCGATGGCATGCACCAACGCGTCGATACCGGTACAGGCCGACAGGAACGGGTCCATGCTCAGGGTGGTTTCCGGGTCGATCAGCGAAACGTCCGGCACCACGGCCTTGCTGACGATGGAGAACTTCATGCGTTCCTGCTGGTTGGAAATGATCACGAATTGCGAGACGTCGGCCGAGGTGCCGGCGGTGGTCGGGATCAGGATCAGCGGCGGGCTGGGTACGCGGATGGTGTCCACGCCCTCGAAATCGAGAATGCTGCGACCATGGGCGACGACGATGCCGATGCCTTTGCCGCAGTCCATCGGGCTGCCGCCACCGACGGCGACGATCACGTCACAGTGGTTTTCCCGGTACATCTCGGCGCCGAGCATCACCTCTTCGACCCGAGGGTTGGGCGAGACATCACTGTAGAGGCAGTATTCGATGCCCAGGGCCTGCAGGCTGGCTTCGACATCGGCGACCCAGCCAGCGGCAATCACACCGGGATCGCTGACCACCAGAACTTTGCGCGCGCCAAAGGTCTTGGCGTAATTGCCGACACTGTGCCGACTACCGGCACCGAAGATGATTTCAGGTGAAACGAACTTACGCAGCTGGTTGAGACTCTGGCTCATTGGAAAGCCTGTTTTTATTGTTTTGGAAGGTAGAAACCACACTAAACCATCCAGCTGTGAATGCAATCAGACCAATGGGTAGCACGGCTGGGGTGTACTCGCATTCAAATTCACCGCAGCCCCTGTGGGAGCGAGCCTGCTCGCGAAAGCGGTTGAACATTCAACATGTCTGTGACTGACACTCCGTCATCGCGAGCAGGCTCGCTCCCACAGGGGATTTGTGTGGCCCGACTTATCCGCGATAGATCAGCTGAGAGGCTTTCGCATTGCGCAAGGTCAGGTGCTCCATCCCCAACCCCGGCGCCTCGGCTTCCTCGCGGGCCTTGAGGATCACGCCATGGTGCGCGGACTTGCTGCACACCGGGTCGGCATTGCTCGCATCACCGGTCAGCATGAACGCCTGGCAACGGCAGCCCCCTAGGTCCTTGTGTTTTTCATCACAGGAGCGACACGGCTCCTTCATCCAGTCATCGCCGCGAAAACGATTGAAGCCGAACGAGTCGTTCCAGATGTGCGAGAGGCTGTGCTCGCGCACATTGGGAAACTGTACGGGCAACTGCCGGGCGCTGTGGCAAGGCAGCGCCGTGCCGTCGGGGGTGATGTCGAGAAACAGGTTGGCCCAGCCGTTCATGCAGGTCTTGGGACGCTCCTCGTAGTAGTCCGGGGTGACAAAGATCAACTTGCACGGGTGGCCCTGGGCTTCGAGACGCTGGCGATATTCGTTGGTGATGCGTTCGGCACGCTGCAATTGCTCGCGGGTAGGCAACAGCCCGACGCGATTCAGTTCGGCCCAGCCGTAGAATTGGCAGGTGGCCAATTCGACAAAGTCCGCCTCCAGCTCCAGGCACAACTCGATGATCTGCGCGATCCGGTCGATGTTGTGCCGATGGGTGACGAAGTTCAGCACCATCGGATAGCCCTGGGCTTTCACCGCACGGGCCATGGCGAGTTTCTGGGCAAAGGCCTTGCGCGAGCCGGCGAGCATGTTGTTCACCGCCTCGTCGGCGGCCTGGAAGCTGATCTGGATATGGTCCAGCCCGGCCACCTTGAAGTCGCGCACCTTCTGCTCGGTCAGGCCAATGCCGGAGGTGATCAGGTTGGTGTAGTAGCCCATGTCCCGGGCGGCCTTGATCAGTTCGGCGAGGTCCTGGCGCACCAATGGCTCGCCGCCGGAAAAGCCCAATTGCGCGGCACCCATGTCCCGCGCTTCACGGAATACGCGAATCCATTCTTCCGTGCTCAGTTCTTCGTCGTGCCGGGCAAAGTCCAGTGGATTGGAGCAATAGGGGCATTGCAGCGGGCAGCGGTAGGTCAGCTCGGCGAGCAGCCACAACGGCGGTCCGGGCAGCGCCTCACTCGATCCAGAATTGCGCATGGGCCACCTCCAGAAACGCCAGCACGTCTTCGTCGATCCCGGGTACGCCGGGGAAACTGGCGTTCAATCGATCAATGATCGCCGCCACGCTGCGCTGGCCATCGACCAGGTCGAGAATCTGTCCGGCACTGGCGTTGAGCTTGATCATGCCTTCGGGGTACAGCAACACATGGCAGTCCTGGCGGGGCTCCCATTGCAGACGAAACCCGCGACGCAAGGCCGGTGACTGCTGGCGATCGATCAGGCTCACAGGACGATCCCCCGGTGCCAGACGTTGTCGCCGGTGACCGTGTGATACGGCGGGCGACCAAGCTCGTAGGCCATGCTCATGGCATCGAGCATGCTCCACAGCACGTCGAGCTTGAATTGCAGGATCTGCAGCATGCGTTGTTGCCCCTCGGCCGTCACGTAGTGCGCCAGGGTGATGCGCAAGCCATGCTCGACATCGCGCCGTGCCTGGCTCAGGCGCGTGCGGAAATAGTCGTAGCCGGCGACGTCGATCCACGGGTAATGGGTCGGCCAGGCATCGAGTCGCGACTGATGGATCTGTGGCGCGAAGAGTTCGGTCAGCGAACTGCTGGCCGCTTCCTGCCAGCAGGCGCGACGGGCGAAATTGACGTAGGCGTCCACCGCAAAACGCACCCCGGGCAGCACCAGTTCCTGGGAGAGGATCTGCTCGCGATCGAGCCCCACCGCTTCGCCCAGGCGCAGCCAGGCTTCGATTCCGCCCTCGCTGCCGGGGACGCCGTCGTGGTCGAGAATCCGTTGCAGCCATTCCCGGCGCACGTCGCGGTCCGGGCAGTTGGCGAGAATCGCGGCGTCCTTCAGGGGGATGTTGATCTGATAGTAGAAGCGGTTGGCGACCCAGCCCTGGATCTGCTCGCGGCTGGCGCGGCCGGCGTACATGGCTTGGTGGAAGGGATGATGGATGTGGTAGTAGGCGCCCTTGGCGCGCAGGGCGGTTTCGAATTCTGTGGGGGTCATTGCGTTGTCAGTCATTTCGGTTCTCCGGGAAGTTCTGCGGCGTCTGCACTGCCCTCATCGCGAGCAGGCTCGCTCCTACAGGGTTTGGTGTTTGCCGCAGATCCCTGTGGGGCCTGCTCGCGATAGGGCCAGCGGCTACAGCTCAATACTCATGCCGTCATAAGCCACTTCAATACCCCGCCGCTCCAGCAACGCCCGCTCGGCCGAGTCTTCATCAAGGATCGGATTGGTGTTGTTGATATGGATCAGCACCTTGCGCTGGCGGTTGAAACCCTCCAGCACTTCCAGCATCCCGCCGGGGCCGCTTTGTGGGAGGTGCCCCATTTCGCTGCCCAGGCTCTGGCCGACTTCGCAGATACGCATCTCGTCGTCGCGCCACAGGGTGCCGTCCAGCAACAGGCAATCGGCACGCTGCATCCAGCCCAGCACTTCTTCGTCGATTCGGCCAAGGCCCGGCGCATAGAACAGCGACGTGCCGTTGCGCAGGTCTTCAATGAACAAGCCAATGGTGTCGCCCGGTTGCGGGTTGCCGCGATTGGGCGAATACGGCGGCGCGTTGCTCACCAGGGGAATCGCGCGAAATTGCAAATGCCCGCAGGCCGGGATGCTGAACGGCTGACGATCGAGGCCGACCGGTTGCCAGTGCAATCCGCCGTTCCAGTGCCCGAGCATGTTGAACAACGGGAAACCGCTGCTCAGGTCCTGGTGCACGCGCTCGGTGCACCAAACGTCATGCGGGCAGCCTTCACGCAGGCTGAGCAAGCCGGTGCAATGGTCGATCTGGCTGTCGAGCAGCACGATGCCGGCGATGGCGCTGTCACGCAGGCGCCGCGCCGGTTGCAGTGGCGCGAAACTCTCGAGTTGCGCGCGAATGTCCGGTGACGCGTTGCACAGCACCCACTCCACGCCGTCGTCACTCAGGGCAATCGACGATTGCGTACGGCGCTGTGCCCGCAGGCTGCCATTGCGCACGCCGGCGCACTGGCGGCAGTTGCAGTTCCACTGCGGGAAACCACCGCCGGCGGCGGAACCGAGAACGCGGATGTGCATGGCGGATGCTCCAGAAGGCAGGCCCGGCCAACGCAGCGGCTGGCCGGGTGATCAATCAACGGTTGGCGAAATACATCGTCACTTCGAAGCCAATGCGCAGATCGGTAAACGCGGGTTTAGTCCACATGGGTCATTCCTCTTCTTGTGCCCGGGTGATTCCGGTAGAGCCATTAATGCACGGGGCGATGAGGGCCCGAATGCTACTTTCGAAGGAGTTGGCGGGGTGATTTGGTAGGGGGTGTTGCGCGGTCACTGGCATCACGCAAACCCCATGCAGGAGTGAGCCTGCTCGCGATGAGGTCAGCACATTCAACATTAATGTTGACTGTCGGACCGCTATCGCGAGCAGGCTCGCTCCTACAGTTTTTGCGTCGTGTTCAAGGAATCAGAAGAACCCCAGCGGATTGATGTCATAGCTCACCAGCAGGTTTTTGGTCTGCTGGTAATGATCGAGCATCATCTTGTGGTTTTCCCGACCGACGCCGGACTTCTTATAGCCACCGAACGCGGCGTGCGCCGGGTACAGGTGGTAGCAGTTGGTCCATACGCGACCGGCCTTGATCGCCCGACCCATGCGGTAGGCGCGGTTGATGTCGCGGGTCCACAGGCCGGCGCCGAGGCCGAACTCGCTGTCGTTGGCAATCGCCAGGGCTTCGGCTTCGTCCTTGAAGGTGGTGATACCCACCACCGGGCCGAAGATTTCTTCCTGGAACACACGCATCTTGTTATGACCCTTGAGCAGTGTTGGCTGGATGTAGTAACCACTGGACAGATCACCTTCCAGACGCTCGGCCGCGCCGCCGGTGAGCAGCTCGGCGCCCTCCTCCTGGGCAATGGTCAGGTACGAGAGGATCTTGTCGTATTGCTGCTCGGACGCCTGGGCGCCGACCATGGTTTCGGTGTCCAGCGGGTTGCCGCGCTTGATCTTGACGATCTTCTTCATCACCTCGGCCATGAACGGCTCGTAGATCGATTCCTGCACCAGCGCCCGGGACGGGCAGGTGCAGACTTCGCCCTGGTTGAAGAACGCCAGCACCAGGCCTTCAGCGGCTTTTTCGATGAACGCCGGTTCCGCGTTCATGATGTCTTCGAAGAAGATGTTCGGCGACTTGCCGCCCAGTTCGACGGTGCTCGGGATGATGTTCTCAGCGGCGCAATGCATGATGTGCGCGCCCACCGGGGTCGAGCCGGTGAAGGCGATCTTGGCGATGCGCTTGCTGGTGGCCAGGGCCTCGCCGGCTTCGCGACCGAAGCCCTGGACGATGTTCAGCACGCCGGCCGGCAGCAGGTCGGCGATCAGCTCGGCGAAGACCATGATCGACAGCGGCGTTTGCTCGGCCGGCTTGAGCACGATGCAGTTGCCTGCGGCCAGGGCCGGGGCGAGTTTCCAGGCGGCCATCAGCAGCGGGAAGTTCCACGGAATGATCTGCCCGACCACGCCCAGGGGCTCATGGAAGTGATAGGCCGTGGTCAGCTCGTTGATCTCCGCAGCCCCGCCTTCCTGGGCGCGGATGCAACCGGCGAAGTAACGGAAGTGGTCGGCAGCCAAGGGGACGTCGGCGTTCAGGGTTTCGCGCACGGCCTTGCCGTTGTCCCAGGTTTCGGTGACGGCCAGCACCTCAAGGTTCTGCTCGATGCGATCGGCGATTTTCAGCAGCACCAGGGAGCGGTCCTGGGCCGAGGTCTTGCCCCAGGCATCGGCAGCGGCATGGGCGGCGTCGAGGGCCTTGTCGATGTCGGCGGCGCTGGAGCGCGGGAACTCGGCGATCACTTCACCGTTGACCGGCGAGGTGTTGGTGAAGTACTCGCCATTGATTGGAGCGACAAACTCGCCACCGATGAAGTTGCCGTAGCGCGGTTTGAAGGTAATGACGGCGCCTGGGGTTCCGGGTTGTGCGTAGATCATGGTGGGCCTCTGTCTGGGTCGATGCCTGTCGTACTGACAGGCGATGAGCCGATACTAGAGAGCCCCGCGTGCCAGACGAATGCATCGTTGGCAGGAGGGGCTCTCGTTATTTGGTCGTAGATTTCACACAGATCACTGTAGGAGCGAGCCTGCTCGCGATGGTCGTCAACGATGACGCTGGGCACCTGACACCCCTCGGTGTTCTCAGGTTCATCGCGAGCAGGCTCGCTCCTACAGGGGGAATGCGGTGATTTTTGAATCAGTGCCTGGCCACCAGATCCTTGGGCAGCTTGAAGGTCCAGAGCATGCCGCCCTGGTTGAAGTCCTTCACCCGTTTGGCTACTTCGCCGCCCCACAGCGGTACCGCGCCGCCCCAGCCGGAGAGCACCGAGACGTACTGTTCGCCGTCCATTTCCCAGGTCACGGGGGAGCCGAGCACGCCGGAGCCCGTCTGGAATTCCCAGACCTTTTCGCCGGTCTTGGCGTTGAACGCCTGCAGGAAACCTTCAGGCGTGCCGGTGAACACCAGGTTGCCCTTGGTGGTCAGCACCCCGCCCCACAGCGGCGCGTAGTTCTTGTGGCGCCACACTTCCTTGCCGGTTTTCGGATCGATGGCCCGCAGCACGCCGATGTAGTCTTCGTTCAACGGCTTGATGGTGAAGCCGGCACCTAGGAACGCCGCGCCTTTCTTGTAGGCGATGCCTTCGTTCCAGATGTCCATGCCCCATTCGTTGGACGGCACATAGAACAGCCCGGTGTCCTTGTTGTAAGCCATCGGCATCCAGTTTTTCGCGCCGAGGAACGCCGGCGCCACGAACACCGAGCTGCCCTTGGCTTCGGAACCCGGGGCACCGGGACGGCTGGCTTCGTTGTAGATCGGCCGGCCGTTCTTATCCAGGCCGGTGGCCCAGGTGATCTTGTCCACGAACGGGAAGCCACGGATGAATTTGCCGTTGGTGCGGTCCAGCACGTAGAAGAAACCGTTACGGTCGGCAGTGGCTGCCGCCTTGATTTCCTTGCCGCCTTCGCTGTAGTTGAACGACACCAGCTCGTTCACACCGTCGTAGTCCCAACCGTCGTGGGGCGTGCTCTGGAAGTGCCACTTGATGGTGCCGTCGTCCGGGTTGAGCGCCAGGCGCGACGAGGAGTAGAGGTTGTCGCCAGGGCGCAGGTGCGAGTTCCACGGTGCCGGGTTGCCGGTACCGAACAGCAGCAGGTTGGTTTCCGGGTCGTAATAGCCGCCAAGCCAAGGGGCCGCGCCGCCGGTTTTCCAGAGATCGCCCGGCCAGGTCTTGCCCGCCTCGCCGCCGGAGATGCCGTTCTCCACCGCTTTGCCGTCCTTGTAGACGTAGCCCATATGGCCTTCGACCGTTGGCCGGGTCCACAGCAGGTCACCGTTTTTCGGGTCGTAGGCCTCGATCTTGCCCACCACGCCGAACTCGCCACCGGCCACGCCGGTAATCAGCTTGCCGTTGATCACCAGCGGCGCGGCGCTGATCGAGTAGCCTTCCTTGTGGTCGGCGACTTTCTTGCTCCACACCACCTTGCCGGTGTCCTTGTTCAGCGCCACGAGCTTGGCGTCGAGGGTGCCGAAAATCACCAGGTCGCCATACAGCGCGACGCCACGGTTGATCACGTCGCAGCAAGGGCGGATGTCATCGGGCAGGCGTGCATCGTATTGCCAGAGTTTCTTGCCGGTGCGGGCATCCACGGCGAACACCCGGGAGTAGGAACCGGTCATGTACATCACGCCGTCCTTGACCATCGGCTGCGCTTGCTGGCCCCGCTGTTTTTCACCGCCGAAGGAAAACGCCCACGCCGGGCGCAGCTCCTTGACGTTGTCGACGTTGAGAATATCCAGCGGGCTGTAGCGCTGCCCTTGAACGCCGAGGCCATTGGTCACGACCTGTTCCGGGTTTTTCGGGTCCTGGAGAATGTCCTGGTCGGAAACCCCGGCCAATGCCTGGCCGGACAACAGCATGGCAGTGAGCAGCAGGCTCAAGACGAAGGGCTGGCGACGTGCGGGTTGGGTCATGACGGCTTCCTCTGCGGATTTTTGTTATGTCCGGAAAATTTTCCCGGTCTGGTGCAGATTCTTGAGCGCCGCCGCCCTGGCAACAATTGCCCGCAATGAGGAGATTGCTAGTTCCTTGGTAGCAGGTCGGATGAGATGAACGTGAACGACACCGGCCCCTTGTAGGAGCGAGCCTGCTCGCGAAATACGTCAGACCACCGCGTTCATCCAGGCAGCTTGCGTTATCGTTAACGTCCATCGCGAGCAGGCTCGCTCCTACAGAAAAGCATCATTTTCCGGCGGCGGAATCCACCCGCGTCATCCGTTCCCGCTCGTATCGCGGGTACAAATGACTGACGCTACGGATCAGTTCGTAGCGGCTCAGGCTGATCCCGGCGAAGCGTTCGGGGATGGGGCTGCGGATCATCTCGGCCATGTCGCTGCCATTGGCGGCGCCGTCGCGCATCAGCCGATCGAGCCAGGTCAGGTAATCGCGCATCTGCTCGAAGGGTTGTGGATCGCTCGCCACCGGGCCATGGCCGGGTACAACCAGCGTCCAGGGCAAGCCTTGCAGGGTCGCGATGTCCGTCAGCCATACGGCCAGGCCCGAGCTATTGGGCGTGGTCAGTGCCCGTTGATAAAACACCAGGTCCCCGGCAAACAGCACGCCGGTTCGCTGGTCGAGAATAGCCAGATCCGCGCCCGTATGCCCACCCAGGCTCAGCAGACGCAGATCGTGATTCCCAAAACTTTTCACGCCGGCTGTCAGCGTCTGGGTCGGCAGCACCACTTCGGTGCCACGCATCCAGTCGCCGACCATCCGGTACATGTTCTCGGCCATGGCATCACCTTGCCGGTGCAGCAATTCAGTGGTGCCGGCCAGGGCGCCGATCGGCACGTCGCTGAAGGCTTGATTGCCCAGCGCATGATCCGGGTGGTGATGGGTCAGCAAGACCTCGATCACCGGCTTGTCGGTGGTGGCGGCAATGGCCTTGCGCATCGCTTCGCCGTAACGCCGGGACGGCCCGGTGTCGATCACCACCACACCGCGTTCGGTGACGATGAACGCGGTGTTGACGATGTTGCCGCCGTTGGCCTTGGCAAAATTATCGGTGCTGCCTTCCAGCAGCCAGGTGTCCTGGGCGATCTGCCGGGGCTTGAGTGAGTAGTCGAGATCGGCCAGGGCCGGCAGACTGACGCTTAACACCATCAACAGGATCCAGCGCATGCCACGCTCCTTGGGGTCACGCTTCTTGGGATCAGAGAATCGACGCATCGAATTCATTGCCGCTGTTGTCCCGTAGTAGCAGCCGCGTTTGCCCTGTTCCTTCGATGTCGAAGGCCAGGTTGGGGTTTTCGCTGACCGCCGGAAACAGTTCCAGCCGGGCCAGCACTTGCTCGTTGCGGTCGCGCAGCTCGGCATGGTTGATGAAGAATTCCGGGATGCCGCTGACCATGCCGTTGTCCATGGGATGGGCCACCTGCAAACGCAAACGGCTGAACTCACCCCGGGGATAGCGCCCGCCGAGTACTTCACCGATATGCTCCTCCCAGCCCGGTTGAGTCCGCACCACGCTCGGCGCGGTGCAGCCGCCACCGGCGGCGTCGATCAGCGTCGAACCGACATGCCACACACCGTCGCGGGTCAACACCGCCGCGCGCAAGGGCGTGGCCTGTTCGATGCGAATGCGCAACGACAGCCAGGGCAAAACCGAATTCAGCGGCTGGAAGTCGACGATTTTCGGCAACGGGTTCAGTTCTGCCCAGGCGAGGATTTTCACCACCTCGCCCTTGAACGCCCGGGCGTCGATTTCCAGCGGCACCTGCCGGGCATCTTCGGCAAACGGCGGCGCCAGCAACTTGACCCGCTCATCGAAAACGAACGGCGCATTGCCCAGAAACTGCTGCTGATAGAAGGCCCACATCACCGATGGCACCGGGTCTTTACCGGGATCGATAGCGCCAGCCTGTGCCGTCAGGCTTAACCAGCAGGCCAACAGACAACTCCCTCGCCATTTCATCGCCTGCTCCTTATTGATACATCTCGGGCACGTCGTAACGCAGGCCGTAATGGCCGTAGATGGTCTTCACCGAACCCTCGCGGATCAGGCTTTCCAGCGCCTCTTCCACGGCATAGGCCAGTTGCCGGTTGCTTTCGTGCACCGCCATGCCAATTTCCCAGAGCTGTTTGCCCATGTTCGGGTAGGCATTTTCTGCCAGCGCCACTTGCGGGTCGGCCGCTTCGTGAACTTGCCAGTCGATCTCGCCACGCATGGCCATCACCGCGTCGACCTCACCGGCCTTCATCGCGGCAAACGCCTGGGGCACGCCCGGATAGTGATGGGTCTTGCCGGCGAGCATGCCGTTGAACACCGAGGTCAGGTAGAACGAAGGCACGCTGTCAACTTCGACACCAATCGGGTGATGCTCGAACACCGCGACGCTGGCGACCTTGTCCAGCCTTCGGCGGTCATAGGCCACCTGCCATTGTTCGTTCTGGTACGGACCGAACATCACTACCTGGCCGTTGACCCGTTCGCCGAACTCGTTACGCTTCTGCGCGTAATCACGGTCGTAGGGCACGCGCATCATCAGGTCGGCCAATTGCTGGTTGTGCAAGGCACTGGCACGCCAGATGTAGTCGCGCAGGTCGTCGTCGAGCTTTTCCCCGGCCGGCGCCCAGATCAGCGTCAGGCGCACGCCGAGTGCCTTGGCCAGGGCCTCGGCGAGTTCGACATCGACACCCTGGGGCTTTCCGGCGCGTTCAAAGCTGTAGGGGGCGAAGTCCTTGTAGACCGCCACCTTCAGTTCCCCGGCGGCGATCATTTCGTCGAAGTTGCGAACCTGCGCCTGCGCCGCCTGGCAGCACAGCCACAGAGCGCTGATCAGCACCGCGAGCAGGCGCATGGGTCACTCCTCGACGTGCACAGTGTCCAGATAAGTGCGCACCGCCCACAGAGCTTCCTGGCTCAGGTAGTCGGCCATCTTCGGCATGTACACCCGGCCGTCGCGCACCGCGCCATGGCGCACCCGTTCGGCGAACCATTCATCACCCGCCTCACCGACATCGAGCATGCGCAAGTCGGGAGCGATACCGCCGGACTTGGCTTCCAGGCCATGACAGGCCGCGCAGTTCTGGGTATAGGCCGAGGAGCCGATCTCAACTGCCTTGTCGTGTTCCGGGGCAGTGCGATACGGGTTCACCGCGGCCCAGCCGTCGGCATCGAGTTGCACGCCGGCGTCCTTGATTGGCGTCAGCCCCTTGGTTTCCACGGCCTGTGGCACCACGTTGCCGTGGGCCCACACGGAGCCTGCGCTGATAAGACCGGCCAATAGCCCGGTCACGAGCAAGGCGTTGCGTTTTGTTGTCATTGTTATGCCCTCTGGATTGCACGCAAAACCTCTTGGCAGAGGCTATGGCAGCTATCTTAGAAACGGCATTGCACTCGCCCCATGCTGCTTTGGTGGTCGCCACCTAGTCCCTTGGTAGTAAGGCGCTGGATGGACACCACCGGTACTTTCTGCATATTTCCTCAGCCTCACGGGCTTCCTATGCTGGCGCTAACGGTCATGGAGAGCCTTATGCGCCAGCTTGCCCCTTACGCCCTGATCTATCTGCTGGCGATTGCCTGCGCCGCCGGCCTGGCCACCCAGAGCCAGGCCGCCGATGCGCCCTTGCAGGTGCGGATCGGCTACCTGGGTTATCGCCCAGACCCCGGCCCGTTACTGTCGAACGTCATCCCCGAGCCCACCGATGCCGGGCTGCGCGGCGCCGACCTGGCGATCACCGACAGCAACAGCACCGGGCGTTTTCTCAACCACGGCTACAGCCTGGTCAGCGCCAGTGTCGACAGCCCCGAGGCCTTGCTCGAGGCGGCAAAGGCTCAGCACGAACAAGGCCTGCGTCTGTTTGTGGTGAACGCACCTGCTGCCAGCCTGCGCCAACTGAGTGCGGCACTGCCCGACAGTTTGCTGTTCAACGCCGGCAGTGCCGATGACAGCCTGCGCACCACCGACTGCCTGTCGAACGTGCTGCACACCTTGCCGAGCCGGGCGATGCTCGCCGATGCGCTGGCGCAGTTTCTGGTGCTGCGCAAGTGGCAGCGGGCGCTGCTGATTGTCGGCCCAACGCCGGACGATCAAGCCTATGCCGCCGCCCTGCGTCGCGCCGCCAAGCGCTTCGGCTTGCAACTGGTGGCGGAAAAACCCTGGAGCTTCGATAACGACCAACGCCGCAGCGCCCAGGCCGACATGCCGCTGTTCACCCAGACCGCCGAGTACGACGTGGTACTGGTGGCCGATGAGCGTGGCGACTTCGGTGAATACGTGCCCTACCAGACCTGGTATCCGCGCCCGGTCGCCGGCACCCAGGGCCTGACCCCGGTGGGCTGGCACAAGACCGTGGAAACCTTCGGCGCCGCGCAGTTGCAAAAACGCTTCGAAGCCCTGACCGGGCGCTGGATGAACGACCGCGATTTCGCCGCGTGGATGGCCGTGCGCAGTATCGCCAGCGCCGTGAGCAAACTGCGCCAGGCCGAGCCGATGGCGATCCGTGCGCTGGAAGTCAGCGACCAGTTGCCCCTCGACGGTTTCAAGGGCCGCAAGCTCAGCTACCGGTCGTGGAACGGTCAGTTGCGCCAGCCGATTCCCATCGTCCAGCCCCGGGCGCTGGTCAGCACCTCTCCCCAGGACGGCTTTCTGCACCCCTTCAACGAAATGGACAGCCTTGGCTACGACAAACCCGAGGTCAGTTGCCGTTTTCCCTGATCCGAACATCACAACAACAAGGAATCCGCCATGCGCCGCACCCTGCTCTCTTGCACCTTGCTGCTCGTCGCTGGCCATGCCGTTGCCAGCACTGCCTGGGTCTCCAACGAAAAGGACAACAGCCTGAGCCTGATCGACCTGCAGACCCTGCAAGTCACCGACACCCTGCCCGTCGGCCAGCGCCCCCGCGGTCTGCTGCTGTCCCATGACAACAAGCTGCTGTACATCTGCGCCAGCGATTCGGACCGGGTCCAGGTGATGGACGTGGCCACGCGCAAGATCATCAAGGAACTGCCCTCGGGCAAAGACCCTGAACAATTCGCCCTGCACCCCAACAACCGCTGGTTGTACGTCTCCAACGAGGACGATGCGCTGGTCACGGTGATCGACACCGAGACTTCCAAGGTGCTCGCCCAGATCAACGTCGGCGTCGAACCTGAAGGCATGGCCGTCAGCCCCGACGGCAAGTGGGCGGTCAACACCAGCGAAACCACCAACATGCTGCACTGGATCGACACCGGCACCCAGACCCTGGCCGATAGCACCCTGGTGGACCAGCGCCCGCGCTTCGTCGAGTTCTCCCCCGATGGTGCCCAGCTCTGGGCCTCGGCGGAAATCGGCGGCACCGTGACCATTCTCGATGTCGCCAGTCGCACCGTGCTCAAGACCCTGAACTTCCAGATCAAGGGCGTGCACCCGGACAAGGTCCAGCCCGTCGGCATCAAGCTCAGCGCCGATGGCAAGTACGGCTTCGTCGCCCTTGGCCCGGCCAACCATGTGGCGGTGATCGACGCCAAGACCTTCGAGATTCTCGACTACCTGCTGGTGGGTCGACGGGTTTGGCAGATGGCATTCACCCCGGATCAGAAGCAACTGCTGGCTACCAACGGCGTCAGCGGCGATGTCTCGGTGATCGATGTCGACAGCCTCAAGGTCAGCAAGTCGGTGAAGGTCGGGCGCTATCCCTGGGGCGTGGTGGTGACGCCATGAACGCCCTTGAAGTCAGCGACCTGAGCTTCGCCTACGGCGCTCGAGAGGCCTTGCGCAAGGTGAGTTTCAGCCTGGAGCCGGGGCGTTTCGCCGCGCTGCTGGGCCCCAACGGCGCGGGCAAGTCGACCCTGATTGCCCTGCTGACCCGGCTCTATGATCTGCAGCAAGGCGAGATCCGCATCGGTGGCTGCTCATTGCGCAGCGCCGCACGCCCGGCACTCAGGCAGTTGGGTGTGGTGTTCCAGCAAAGCACTCTGGACCTGGACCTCAGCGTCGAGCAGAACCTGCGTTATCACGCTGCATTGCATGGCTTGTCCCGGCGCCAGACCGACCTTCGGGTCGACGCCGAACTGGCTCGCCAGGCCCTGACCGAACGCCGCCGTGAACGGGTGCGTGAACTCAATGGCGGCCATCGTCGTCGGGTGGAAATTGCCCGCGCTCTGTTGCATGAGCCGCGTCTGTTGCTGCTCGACGAAGCCAGTGTCGGCCTCGACCCGGCGAGTCGCCTGGCGCTCAACCAGCACATCCGCAGTCTGTGTCGCGAGGAGCGCATCAGCGCGCTCTGGACCACCCACCTGCTCGACGAAGTACAGCCCAGCGATGACTTGCTGATCCTGCATCAAGGCCGGCTGGTGGCCAGCGGACAGGCCGATGCCCTGAGCCTTGAACACGGTGGCGATCTCGGTTCGGCCTTCACCCGCCTGACAACAGCAGGAGCTGCCCAATGAACGCTTACTGGCAATGCTTTAGCGGTATCGTGCTGCGCGAATGGCTGCGCTTTGTGTTGCAACGCACGCGTTTTCTCAGCGCCCTGGTGCGGCCGTTGCTGTGGCTGCTGGTGTTCGCCGCCGGTTTTCGCGCAGCGCTGGGGATCGCGATCATCGAGCCCTATGACACCTACATCCCCTATGAGGTCTACATCATCCCCGGCCTGGCCTGCATGATCCTGCTGTTCAACGGCATGCAGGGCTCACTGTCGATGGTCTACGACCGCGAGATGGGCAGCATGCGCGTGCTGCTGACCAGCCCCCTGCCCCGCACCTTTCTGCTGTGCAGCAAGCTGCTGGCCACCTCACTGATTTCGCTGTTGCAGGTGTATGCGTTCCTGACGATTGCCTGGGTCTATGGCGTGCGGCCACCGGCCATGGGCCTGTTACTGGCGTTGCCCGCGCTGCTGCTGGTGGCGTTGATGCTCAGCGCCCTGGGCCTGTTGCTGTCGAACGCAATCCGCCAACTGGAGAACTTTGCCGGGGTGATGAATTTCGTGATCTTCCCGCTGTTTTTCCTGTCATCGGCGCTGTATCCGTTGTGGAAGATGCGCGAGGCCAACGAGTGGCTGTACTGGCTGTGCGCGGTGAATCCGTTTACCCATGCGGTGGAGCTGGTGCGTTTTGCCCTGTATGAACGCTTCAATCCGTTGGCACTGGCGGTGTGCACCGGGCTGACGCTGCTGTTTGCCTTGCTCGCCGTACTGAGCTTCAACCCGCAGCATGCGGCCTTGCGCAAAGCCAACTGACAACACAATCCCCCTGTAGGAGCGAGCCTGCTCGCGAAGGTGGCACATTCAATAAATGAGTTGACTGACACAACGCTTTCGCGAGCAGGCTCGCTCCTACAGAGGGATTTTGATTGAACAGGGTGAAATTACTACTTTAGTACTGGTTTCCCTGTCTATCGTCGCATTCCCAACGCCCCCCGACTGGCATGTAATAGGTCCATAACTATAAGGACCGACCCCATGCCACGTGCCCGACGTTGCCTGTTGCGCCCTGCTCTCACCGCCCTGTCCCTGAGCCTGCTGTTGAGCACCGCGCAGGCCGACACAGTGCTGTTCTCCGCCGACGGCTATCGCATCGGCCTGTACCGCAGCCCGACGCCCGACCAATTGCAAGGCGCAACCATCGTCGACACCCCCGCCCTGCAAACCCTGCTCGGCCAAACCCCGCGCCCGGTGTTGATCGACGTCTACCGCCGTCAGTGGCTGCAAGGGCAATTCATCGAAGACCAGCCCCATGAAAACCTGCCCGGCAGCCATTGGCTGGCCAATACCGGGGACGGCGACTTGACGCCGCAATGGCAGGACTATTTCGCCGCCAACCTGAAAAAGCTGACCGCCGGCGACCCGACGCGACCGCTGGTCTTCTACTGCCGCTCCGACTGCTGGTTGAGCTGGAATGCGGTCAAGCGCGCCGCCACCATGGGCTATAAAACTCTGTATTGGTATCGCGATGGCCTGGACGCCTGGCAAGCGGCCAACCTGCCGGTTTCGCCAGCCAGGCCCGAACCCTTTCCCTGAGCTTTACGCGTGCGTGTTGTTGCCACACCATAATCAAAATAATGAGGTGAAAGGCCATGTACAAAATCCTGATTGCCGACGATCACCCGCTGTTTCGCGAAGCCATCCACAACGTCATCAGCGACGGTTTTGTCGGCAGCGAAGTGATGGAAACCGCCGACCTGGACAGCGCCCTGGCCCTGACCCAGGAACACGACGACCTGGACCTGATCCTGCTCGACCTGAACATGCCCGGCATGCACGGGCTCAATGGCCTGATCAACCTGCGTAACGAAGCACCGACCATTCCGGTGGTGATCGTCTCCGCCGAGCAGGACAAACAGATCGTGCTGCAAGCCATCACCTACGGCGCGGTGGGTTTCATCACCAAGTCGTCACCCCGCACCCAGATGACCGATGCCATCCAGCAGATTCTCAATGGCAACGTCTACCTGCCCCCGGACATCATCCGCACCGCCAAAAGCAGCACCCACCGGCGGATGAACGACACCCCGAGCTTCCCGCCCGAACTGCTCCAGGCCCTGACCCGCAAGCAACTGCAGGTGCTGGAACGCATGACCAAGGGCGAGTCGAACAAGCAGATCGCCTACACCCTGGAAATCGCCGAGACCACGGTCAAGGCCCACGTCTCGGCGATCCTGCGCAAGCTCAACGTGCACAACCGGGTGCAGGCGATCCTGAGTGCCGGGGATATTGATTTCGGGTCATATCTGCGGCGTTGAGTCGGCAAGACCGCGTCGCTCTTATCGCGAGCAAGCTCGCTCCTACAGGATTGCGATGTACCTGTAGGAGTGAGCCTGCTCGCGATAGCGGTGGTGAAAACACCGAGATATCAAGGCCTGCCAAGTAGATGACTCATCGCCGTCTTCAGCTTCATCGGCCGTACCGGCTTGTGCATCAGGGTGTGGCCCAGTTCGCGGATCTGCTGCTTGAGTTCATTGCTGTAGTTGGCCGTGATCATCATCGCCGGAATCGGTGACGCGCGCCGGGCATTGATCCGGGCCACCGCATCGACACCGTTCTGATCGTTGTCCAGATGGTAATCGGCAATCAGCAGGTCGACCTCGGCATGATAATTGTCCACTTGCCGCGCCAGGTCTTCCTCCGACAGCGCCGTCACCACCCGACACCCCCACCCCTCCAGCAAGGTGCGCATGCCTTCACAGATGGTCGCGTCGTTGTCCAGCACCCATATCCGCGCGCCGCGCAGGCGCTCAAGCATCGGTTCGCTCATCTGCAACGTCGGCGGTGGCTTCGGCGCGGTGGCGCTTAACGGCACTTCGACCGAGAACATCGAACCCCGGCCCGGCCATGAGCGCACATGAATGGGATGCCCGAGGATGCCGGCAATCTTCTCGACAATCGCCAGGCCCAGGCCCAGGCCGCGATCCTGATCGGGTCGCTGCACATCACCGCGCTTGAACTCCTGGAAAATCTCCTCCAGGCGATGCTCGGCAATGCCCATGCCGCTGTCCCAGACTTCGATCGTCAGGCACTGATGATGCCGCCGGCAACCGAGCACCACGCGACCGCTGTAGGTATAGCGAATCGCATTGCTCAGCAGGTTGCGCAGAATCCGCGCGAGCAGCTGGATGTCGCTGCGCACCAGTGCCGAACAGCCGATGAAGTGCAGTTGCAGGCCTTCACTGCGCGCCACCTGGGTGTATTCGGCGGCCAGGTTGTCCAGCAGTTCACTGAGGGCGAACGGCGCGATGTCGGCCTTGATCACCCCCGCATCGAGCTTGGAAATGTCCACCAGGGTGCCGAGCAGGTTCTCCACGTCTTCCAGGGAATTGCTCACGTTGCGCACCAGAATCTCGCTGGACATCGGCTCGCGCCGTTCCAGCAAGGCACTGGTAAACAGGCGCGCTGCATTCAACGGTTGCAGCAGGTCGTGGCTGACGGCGGCGAGGAACTTGGTCTTCGACAGGTTGGCCTGCTCGGCTTCCTGCTTGGCCTCGCGCAAGCGTGACTCGACCAGGCGTCGCTCATCGATCTCGCGCAGCAGCTGGTCGTTGAGGGTGGTCAATTCCGCCGTGCGCTCGCGTACCCGCAGTTCCAGGTTCTGATACGCCTGATGCAGCGCCTCGGCAGTGCGGCGGCGTTCGGTGATGTCGCGGATCAGCACGAAGATCCCCACCACCTCACCACTGGCCAGACGGTTGGGCACATAGGAGCGCAGCATGTAGCGCTCCTGGTTGTTGACGTTGGTTTCGGCGAACTCGAAGGTCACGCTCTCGCCGGCCAGCGCCCTGGTCACGTAGGACTCCAGTCGCTGGTAATGCTGTTCGCTGTGCACCTCGCGCAGGCTCTGGCCGAGCATCACGCCCCGGGGCCAGCAGTACCACTCCTCGTAAACCTTGTTGGTGAACTCGTAGACCAGGTCGGCATTGAGGTAGGCAATCAATGCGGGTACGTGATCGGTGATCAGGCGAATCCAGTGTTCGCTTTCGCTCAGCGCCTCGGCGTGCTGGTAGCGTTCGGTGATGTCGGTGAACGTGTTGACGAAACCGCCGGTGGGCAACGGATGGGTGCGGATCTCCAGGACCCGGCCATCGTACAGGCGCTGCTCGCATTCGCGCACCGGTCGTCCGTTGCCATCGCGACTGGCCGGGGTCAGCAGTTTCAACTCGCTGTCGGCGATCACTTCGGCAAACGGGCGATGGGCCGCCACCGGCGCCAGGCCGCTCAGCTCCAGGAAACGCCGGTTCCACAACTCCAGGATGCCCTCGGCGCTGACCATCGCCACCCCTTGGGACAGGTTGTCGACCGCCCGTTGCAACAGGTGCGACTTCTGCGCCACCGCCTGTTCACGGCGCATGGTTTCGCTGAGTTTGACGTCGGTAATGTCGGTGAACAGAATCACCCGCCCGCCTTCCTGGGTCGGCCGTTCGCTGACTTGCAGCCAGCGCCCGTTCTGCAGGCGGTAAAGCGGGTTTTCGTCGGCATGCCCCCGAGGCTCTTCGGTGAACAGGCCGTTGTTCATTATCAACCGCTTGACCTCGGTCAGGCGCATGCCGGCGTTGATCCGCACCCGGCTGTTGCTCCAGAACGCCTTGAAGCGACTGTTGAACAGCACGATGCGCTGCTCGGCGTCGAACAGCACGAAGGCGTCGGAAATGCTTTCGATGGCATCGATCAGGTGTTGATGCGCCGTTTCCGCGCGCAGGCGGGCTTCGCTGAGCAAATGATTACCGGCCTTGAGTTCGGCCATGGCCTGGTTCAAGGCATCGGTGCGTTCGCGCACTTGCTCGGCCAGCACCACCGAATGCTGGAATGCCGCGTAGGGATCGTTGCCGCGGGTCCCCCCGGACTCGACCCGTTCGATCAGCGCACCATTGATGCGCTGCAGTTTATGGTTTTCCAGGCGCAGCCTGGCCAGTTCGGCCTGCAGCTCAGCGATGTCCTGGGGCACGGCCACGGGCAATGGCAACGCCGGTGAAGGTCTGGTTGATGTGCATGCCATTGAACTGTTCTCCATAGGTGTTGAACCCCATCACCCGTTGCTCGCGCAAAAACGTGCCGATCTGATCGAGACTGCCGTCGTCTTCGAGTTCCAGACGCCGCAGGAAACAGTCGCA
Organism: Pseudomonas sp. ACN8; assembly: GCF_002303925.1. GTDB lineage: Bacteria > Pseudomonadota > Gammaproteobacteria > Pseudomonadales > Pseudomonadaceae > Aquipseudomonas. The sequence continues at coordinate 33,745 of NZ_MRCS01000023.1, read as the reverse complement.
ACCGATGGTCAGCAGCAAATCCCCCAGGCGTTCCTGCAACCCTTCGAACAGGCTCTGCAGGTTTGGCAGCATCGGCCCAGGGGTCATGGCGGTGAGGACGATGCCGTTTTCCACGGCGCAGTAGAAACTCAGGCTCAGGTCCGGATGCACCTGCTGGATGGCCCGCACGTAGTACTGCTGGTTGATCCGCACCGCCAACGGGTGCGCGGCGAAGATCCGGTGATCGAGCTGCGCCACCGGCACGCCGATGTGCCGGGCGTACTCCTCGGCGGCCGGCTCGGCATTGAGTTCGAAGACCCGGCGCAAGGTGCTGTCGGCACCGGTGACCACCAGTTTCTCGGCGCGGGGCAACACGTGGTGGGTGGTGAACACTTCGAAATCCAGCCAGGTATTGACCAGCACCACCACGGCCGCGCCGCTGTGGAACTCGCCATCGAAGTACACATGGGTATGGGTCAGGTAGTTGTCGTCGCCGGCCGAGCCGCCGAAATGCGGAATGTCGCCCAATGCCGCGCTCAAGGCCGCCAGGACCATTTCTTCGCGGCTGGACAGGCCATCGAGCAGGGTCAGGGCAAAGCTGTTGCCCTTGATCGGGGCCAGGGTGTTGCTGCGACAGCCACTGACCAGGCGCTCGACCATTTGCTGGGCGTCGATCAGGCTGAAGTGCTCCATCTGGTCGATCAGCTCGATCGCGATGGAAAAGTGCCGGTGATCGAAACCCACCGCTGTCACGCAATTGCGCCCGTAGCCCAGCGGGGTGATTTCCCCGGCACTGGTGCAGCCCGCCAGGCGGATGCCGCCGAAGCTTTGCTGCAAGGCCTGGCCCAGCGCCTGCAAGTCGTACTCGGCGGAACAGAAGAACAGCACGAACCCCAGGTGCGGATGCAACAACTGGCGTGCCAGTTCCTGCGCGACCTGCCGGGCATCGGTGGCCTGGGACATTGCACTGACGACGCCTTCGCTCTGCTGCATCCTTACCTCCCGCAGGTGCGTGTGTATGAGGCACGAGTGTACGAAGTCTGTGGGGTGCGACGAATGCTACTTGGGTAGCGGGTAGCCGCTTCGATGGGATGAGACGGTTGGCGACCCTCGCCGCGATGCGCACGGCCAGGGCCACCTCCCGGGGTTACCAGGTCAGCACCGCGCCCACGGCAAAGGTGTCGGTGTCTTCGTTCTGCTCGTCGGTGTCGTGGCCGTTGATTTCGAACTGGTTGTACTCGGCCACCAGCTTGAGGTTGTCGTTGACGTCATGGAACAACGCGATGCCGCGGGTCTCGTAGTCCGCGCCGCTGCCGACCACGCCGTTGCCATCGTCATTGGTCTTGCCATAGGACAAGGCCAGGCGGTTCTTGCCCAGTTTGTAGGAGCCCTGCATCAGGTAGCCGTCGCTGTCGACGTTGCGCAGGGTCGGCTCGCCGGCATTGTTGGTGAAAAACGGGTTGATGCCCTTGGCCTGGAAACCGGACCCGGTGAGGGACAAGCCGCCCATCTTCGCCTGCACGCCGTACCCGACACCCTTGGAGGTGACGGTCTCGACCGTGGAATCGGTGTTGTCCGAGGTCTGGTAGCTGCCGTTGACCCAGCTGTAGATCTTGGCCCCGGCCAGGTCGAACTGATAGGTGACCTCGCTCTCGGTACGCGGGTTTTCCTGGTAGGCCTTGCCCGTCGGGCTGCTGTCGTTGGTGTCCACCGGGTCCATGATGCCGACCGCCACGCGCAGACCGTCCATCACCGGGGTGCGATAGGTGATCTGCGAGGTCGGGAACGGATACGGGTAACCGGTGCCGATGTTGCCGAACGACACCCCGCCGCCATCCACCAGCCCCAGCGTATCGCTGACCTGACCGTAACCGGCGAGCATTTCGTCGAGCAGGATGTTGGAACGGGCGAACAGCCCGAAGTCTTTGCCGATCAGCACTTCGCCCCACTCCGGGTTGGCCACGGTGCCGAAGAACTGCCGCACATCGATGGCGGTGTCGGTGCCGTTGGTCTGGCTGTCGTTGATGGTGACCCAGAACGAGGCGCGGGCACCGAGCTTGAGGTCGTCTACCTGCTTGCCCATGTTGAACCCCAGGTAGTTGGGCAAAAAGCCCATTTTGACCCGCGACTGTCGACGGTCGAACTGATCGCCTGCGCGGTCGACATCGCTGTTCACGTAGAAGGCGTTGATGTAGCCGTCGGTGGAGAACGTGGTCTGGTCCTTGTCGTACAGCATGATATCCGCCTCGGCCATCTGGCTCAGGCCGAGAGCAGACAGGCTGGCGATGAAGGCCGGCAGAAAACGATGCGTGACGTTCTTATTGTTGTGCATGGCGCGCTCCGAAACGGGGACTGAGTGTCGGAGGCGATTATCGAAACCTGACGAGCGGTGCCATACGCTGCCTTGGGGCTGGTTTGCAGGTGCTTTGGATGGGCCGGCGGTGCGTGACCGCTATGGTGTAAGACCGCTGGTCGGCAAGGCTCGCCACTTAGGGCGTAGGCCTGTGGACCCCACTGGCGTCCACAGGAACCGCTACCGATCAGGCGTTGGCCCTGAACAGCATGTAACCGGCGACCACGATGCAGATGCTGGCGAACCCGAGCTGCAACGCCCGCGCCGGCACCCGGGCGCAGAGCTTGCGGCCGATGATCATGCCAACGATGCTGGAGACGATGAAGGCAATGCCCAAGCCATCGATGCGCACCCCGGCATTGAACGCGCCGATCACGCCGATAGCCGAAATCAGGCTGATCACCATCAGCGAAGTGGCGATGATCCCGCGCATCTGCACGTCGGTCAGTTGCTTGAAGGCCGGGACAATCAGAAAGCCGCCGCCCACCCCCAGTAATCCCGAGACCACGCCGGTCACCGCCCCGAGCGCGGCAAGGGTCGCGGTGCATTTGGCGGTCCAGGAAAAGCGCCCGGTCTGTTGATCGAGCATGCAGTTCTTCTGGCCCCAGTTGGCCTGGCCGTGGTCGCTGGGGCCCTGGTCCTTGCGCTCGCGGCGCAACATCCGCCCGGCCACCACGACCATCAGCAGACTGAACAGGATCATCAGGATTTTTTCCGGCAACCGGTGGGCAAAGTAGATGCCCAGCGGCGAAAACACTGCGCCCAGCGCGGCGATCAGCAGCGCCGCGCGATAACGCACCAGACCATGGCGCAAACCGTCGATGGCACCGACCGCGGCCGCACTGCCCACCGCGAACAACGCCACCGGAGCGGCCTGGGTCATGCTCCAGCCCAACCCCAACACCAGCGCCGGGACCGCAAGGATACCGCCGCCGGCGCCCGTCAAGCCGAGCACCAACCCCATCACTACACCAAACAGACTTGCCAGCAACATAAGGAATTCTCAGTAGTGCCGGGAGTCGGGTTCGATCACGGTGATGTTCAGATGCGGACTACGCTTGAGCAGGCTGGCGAAAAAGCCGATACCCGCCGTACCGCCGCCGTCGATGACCACGATATCTGCACTGATGGATGGGCCCCAGTGTTGATCGTTCATTGCTTGTTCCTTTTGCTGCACTGTAGGAGCGAGCCTGCTCGCGATGGTCGCTAACGATCACGCGTGTTATCTGTATAAACGCGGTGCCATTACGTCCATCGCGAGCAGGCTCGCTCCCACAGGTTCGGTGTGTTGAACAGGATCAGGGTTGAACCCAGCTTTTAAGCACCGCCCCGCAATAAAGCCCGGAGAGGGTTTTCATCACCTGGATCACTTCGTGACTGGCGAGACCGTAAAAAATGTACTTGCCTTCACGACGGGTGGCGACCAGTCCTTCATCGCGCAGGATCCCCAATTGCTGGGACAGGGTCGGTTGACGCACGCCGGTCATTTTTTCCAGCTCGCCCACATTGCGTTCGCCCTGGGTCAACTGGCACAGGATCAGCAGGCGATCCTCATTGGCCAGGGCCTTGAGCAGCGCACACGCCTTGGAGGCCGAGGCGCGCAATTGGGCGACTTCACATTCGTTCAGACTGGATTGCATTTGCAGGATGCCTTCAACGTCACTTAAGCTGCGAACATTATGTCTTTACATAAAGTGTTGCAACCCATGACTGACTTTTCTCCCCCTGCACAGGTTCGTGTCCATGCCCGCGCTGATTGAAGCTTTCCTCGACCCCGCCTCCTCGACCTACAGCTACGTGGTCTACGAGGCCGATGGCGGGCAGTGTGCGATTGTCGACCCCGTGCTCGACTACGACGGTGCCGCCGGGCGTACCGCAACCACCCAGGCCGAGAAAATCATCGCCTTCGTCCGCACCCACAATCTGCAAGTGCAATGGTTACTGGAAACCCACGCCCATGCCGATCACCTGTCCGCAGCGCCGTATCTGCGCAGGGTGCTTGGCGGCAAAATTGCCATTGGCGAGTCGATCAGCAAGGTCCAGGACGTGTTCAAGGCGCTGTTCAATCTGGAGCCATCCTTTCGCATCGACGGTTCGCAGTTCGATCACCTGTTCACCCCCGACGAATCGTTCATGATCGGCAACCTCAAGGCGACCGCCCTGCACGTGCCCGGCCATACCCCGGCGGACATGGCCTACCTGATCGGCAACGATGTGATCCTGGTCGGCGATACACTGTTCATGCCGGACGTGGGCACCGCGCGCTGCGACTTTCCCGGCGGCAATGCCAACCAGATGTTTGCCTCGATCCAGAAACTGCTGGCCTTCCCCGCCAGCGTGCGCCTCTACGTGTGCCACGACTACCCGCCCGAAGGCCGCGCACCGGAGTGCATGACCACCGTTGGCGACCAGCGCAAGAACAACATCCACGTGCGCGACGGCATTGATGAAACCGCCTTCGTTGCCATGCGCACCCGGCGTGATGAGGGGTTGGGAATGCCGACGCTGTTGCTGCCGGCGATCCAGGTGAATGTGCGGGCGGGGAATTTGCCGCCAGCCGAAGACAATGGCGTGACCTACCTGAAAATCCCCTTGAACAAACTCTGACCTGTAGGAGCGAGCTTGCTCGCGAAAAACGTCAACGATAACGCGGCAAACCTGACGCCCCGCGGTGCCCTCAGGTTTTTCGCGAGCAAGCTCGCTCCTACGGCAACGTCAACCCATTGGCCGGCAACGGCAGCGCTGTTTTATAGCGCACCTGCTTGAGCGCAAAGCTCGAACGGATGTTCGCCACCCCCGGCACCTTGGTCAGAAAGTCCATCATGAAGCGCTCCAGCGACTGGATGGTCGGCACCAGCACCCGGATCAGATAGTCCGGGTCGCCGGCCATCAGGTAGCACTCCATCACCTCGGGGCGATCGGAAATCGCCTCTTCGAAATGCTGCAACGCCTCCTCCACCTGTTTCTCCAGGCTGACGTGAATGAACACGTTCACATGCAGCCCCAGCAGGTCGGCATCCAGCAACGTCACTTGCTCGCGAATCACCCCCAGCTCTTCCATGGCCTTGACCCGGTTGAAACACGGGGTCGGCGACAGGTTCACCGAACGCGCCAGGTCGGCGTTGGTGATGCGTGCGTTCTCCTGAAGGCTGTTGAGAATGCCGATGTCGGTACGGTCCAGTTTGCGCATGAGATAAAACCACCTGTTTTTTATGTTTATGCAGGTTTTTTATCTGCAAATGAGCTTCAAGGCAATGAAACAGAGAGAAATATTCTTCTTGGCCGGGCCTATGATTGTTGTAGGACAAGATTTCTTCTACCGAACGAAATCTGTCAGCTCACTACAAGAAATTCACAAGATCGAGCGTAGAAGCCATGACCCAAGCGTATGAACCGCTGCGCCTGCACGTCCCAGAACCCTCGGGCCGTCCAGGATGCAAAACCGACTTCTCCTACCTGCATCTGACCGACGCGGGCACGGTGCGCAAACCCCAAATCGATGTTGAACCGGCTGACACCGCTGACCTGGCCCGCGGCCTGATCCGCGTGCTCGACGACCAGGGCAACGCCCACGGCCCCTGGGCTGAAGACGTGCCGGTGGCGATACTGCGCAAGGGCATGCGTGCCATGCTCAAGACCCGCATCTACGACAACCGCATGGTGGTCGCCCAGCGTCAGAAAAAGATGTCGTTCTACATGCAGAGCCTTGGCGAAGAAGCCATCGGCAGCGCCCAGGCCCTGGCCCTGAACATCGACGACATGTGTTTCCCGACCTACCGCCAGCAAAGCATCCTGATGGCCCGCGACGTACCGCTGGTCGACCTGATCTGCCAGTTGCTGTCCAACGAGCGCGATCCGCTCAAGGGCCGGCAATTGCCGATCATGTACTCGGTCAAGGACGCCGGTTTCTTCACCATTTCCGGCAACCTCGCCACCCAGTTCATTCAAGGCGTGGGCTGGGGCATGGCTTCGGCGATCAAGGGCGACACCAAAATCGCCTCGGCGTGGATCGGCGACGGCGCCACCGCCGAGTCGGACTTCCACACCGCCCTGACGTTCGCCCATGTGTACCGCGCGCCGGTGATTCTCAACGTGGTCAACAACCAGTGGGCTATTTCGACCTTCCAGGCGATTGCCGGCGGTGAAGCCACCACCTTCGCCGGTCGTGGCGTCGGTTGCGGTATTGCCTCCCTACGGGTCGACGGCAACGACTTCTACGCGGTCTACGCCGCCTCCGCCTGGGCCGCCGAACGTGCGCGCCGCGGTCTGGGCCCAACCATGATCGAATGGGTCACCTACCGCGCCGGCCCGCACTCGACGTCTGATGATCCTTCCAAATACCGTCCCGCCGATGACTGGAGCCACTTCCCGCTGGGTGATCCGATTGCGCGCCTCAAGCAGCACCTGATCAAGATCGGCCAGTGGTCCGAAGAGGAACACGCCGCCGTCAGCGCCGAGCTGGAAGCCGAAGTGATCGCCGCACAGAAAGAAGCCGAACAGTACGGCACCCTCGCCGGTGGCCAGATTCCGAGCGCCGCGACCATGTTCGAGGACGTCTACAAAGAGATGCCGGAGCACTTGAAGCGCCAGCGTCAAGAGTTGGGGATCTGACATGAACGATCACAACAACAATATCGAGCTGGAAACCGCCATGACCACGACCACCATGACCATGATCCAGGCCCTGCGCTCGGCCATGGATGTGATGCTTGAACGTGACGACAACGTCGTGGTCTTCGGCCAGGACGTGGGCTACTTCGGCGGCGTGTTCCGCTGCACCGAAGGCCTGCAGACCAAGTACGGCACCTCCCGGGTGTTCGACGCGCCGATCTCCGAAAGCGGCATCGTCGGTGTCGCCGTGGGCATGGGCGCCTACGGTCTGCGTCCGGTCGCTGAAATCCAGTTCGCCGACTACGTGTACCCGGCCTCCGACCAGATCATTTCCGAAGCCGCCCGCCTGCGTTACCGCTCGGCCGGCGAGTTCACCGCACCGATGACCCTGCGCATGCCTTGCGGCGGCGGCATCTACGGCGGCCAGACCCACAGCCAGAGCATCGAGGCGATGTTCACCCAGGTCTGCGGCTTGCGCACGGTGATGCCGTCCAACCCGTACGACGCCAAGGGCCTGTTGATCGCCTCCATCGAAAACGATGACCCGGTGATCTTCCTCGAGCCGAAACGCCTGTACAACGGCCCGTTCGACGGTCACCACGACCGCCCGGTAACCCCGTGGTCGAAGCACCCCGCCGCGCAAGTGCCGGACGGTTACTACACCGTGCCGCTGGACGTCGCTGCGATCACCCGTCCGGGCAAGGACGTGACCGTGCTGACCTACGGCACCACCGTGTACGTGTCGCAAGTCGCTGCTGAAGAAAGCGGCGTCGATGCCGAAGTCATCGACCTGCGCAGCCTGTGGCCGCTGGACCTGGAAACCATCGTCAAATCGGTGAAAAAGACCGGCCGTTGCGTGGTGGTGCACGAAGCCACCCGAACCTGCGGGTTCGGCGCCGAACTGGTGTCGCTGGTGCAAGAACATTGCTTCCACCACCTGGAAGCGCCTATCGAACGCGTCACCGGTTGGGACACCCCTTACCCGCACGCGCAAGAGTGGGCGTATTTCCCAGGCCCGTCCCGAGTGGGCGCGGCATTGAAACGGGTCATGGAGGTCTGAATGGGCACGCACGTCATTAAAATGCCGGACATTGGTGAAGGCATTGCAGAAGTTGAATTGTCGGTATGGCACGTCAAGGTCGGCGACATGGTCGTCGAAGATCAGGTGCTGGCCGATGTCATGACCGATAAAGCGATGGTGGATATTCCGTCGCCGGTGCATGGCAAGGTCATCGCCCTTGGCGGCCAGCCGGGCGAAGTCATGGCGGTCGGCAGCGTGCTGATCAGCATTGAAGTCGAAGGCGCGGGCAACGTTAAGGAATCGGCGCAGCCGGCACCTGTTAAAGAAGCGCCCGTGGCTGCACCTAAAGTTGAAGCCGTGGCTGAAAGCAAACCGGTTGTTGCCCCGGCACCGAAAGTTGCCGTCTGCCAGGGCCCGATGGTTGCTCGCCAGGCCGATGAGCGTCCGTTGGCCTCTCCGGCCGTGCGCAAGCATGCACTGGACCTCGGCATTCAATTGCGCCTGGTACGTGGCAGCGGCCCGGCCGGTCGCGTACTGCATGAAGACCTCGACGCCTACCTGGCCCAGGGTCAGTCGAACGCCTCGACGGTCAGCAGCGCTTACATCCAGCGTACCGATGAACAGCAGATCCCGGTGATCGGCATGCGCCGCAAGATCGCCCAGCGCATGCAGGATGCCACCCAGCGTGCCGCCCACTTCAGTTATGTCGAAGAAATCGACGTCACCGCCGTGGAAGAGCTGCGCGCGCACCTCAATGAAAAACACGGCGCGGCCCGTGGCAAGCTGACGTTGCTGCCATTCCTGGTCCGCGCCATGGTCGTCGCCCTGCGCGACTTCCCGCAGATGAATGCCCGCTACGACGACGAAGCCCAGGTCATCACCCGCCTCGGCGCGGTGCATGTGGGCGTCGCGACCCAGAGCGACGTCGGCCTGATGGTGCCGGTGGTGCGTCACGCCGAAGCCCGCAGCCTGTGGGACAGCGCAGCGGAAATCGCTCGCCTGGCCACTGCCGCGCGCAACGGCAAGGCCAGCCGCGACGAACTGTCCGGCTCGACTATCACCCTGACCAGCCTTGGCGCCTTGGGCGGCATCGTCAGCACGCCGGTGCTGAACCTGCCGGAAGTGGCGATTGTCGGCGTGAACAAGATCGTCGAACGGCCAATGGTGATCAAAGGCCAGATCGTGATCCGCAAGATGATGAACCTCTCCAGCTCCTTCGATCACCGCGTGGTCGACGGCATGGACGCGGCGCAATTCATCCAGGCCATCCGTGGCTTGCTCGAACAACCCGCTACCCTGTTTGTGGAGTAACGAATGCAAACTTTGAACACCACGCTGCTGATCATCGGCGGCGGCCCCGGCGGTTATGTGACGGCGATCCGTGCCGGCCAGTTGGGCATCCCGACCATCCTGGTTGAAGGCCAATCCCTGGGCGGCACCTGCCTGAACATCGGCTGCATTCCGTCCAAGGCACTGATTCACGTTGCCGAGCAGTTTCATCAGACGCAGCACCACCATCAGCTTTCGTCCCTGGGCATCAGCGTTTCGGCGCCGACCCTCGATATCACCAAGAGCGTCGAGTGGAAGGATGGCATCGTCGATCGCCTGACCACCGGCGTCGCGGCGCTGCTGAAAAAGAACAAGGTCCAGATCGTTCAAGGCTGGGCCACAGTGGTTGACGGTAAAACCGTCGACGTCGGCGACACGCGCATCCAGTGCGAGCACCTGGTGCTGGCCACCGGTTCGACAAGCGTGAACCTGCCGATATTGCCGATTGGCGGGCCGATCATCTCGTCCACCGAAGCCCTGGCGCCGACGTCCGTGCCCAAGCGCTTGATCGTGGTCGGTGGTGGCTACATCGGTCTGGAGCTGGGCATTGCCTATCGCAAGCTCGGCGCCGAGGTCAGCGTGGTGGAAGCGCAGGAACGCATCCTGCCGGCCTACGACGCCGAACTGACCCAGCCGGTGCACGACGAACTGAGAAAACTCGGTGTGAAGCTTTACTTGAAACACAGCGTTCAAGGCTTTGATTCAAAAGAAAATACTTTGCAAGTACTGGCCCCGAACGGCGCGACCCTGAACCTGGAAACCGATCAGGTGCTGGTGGCCGTCGGTCGCAAGCCGAACACCCAGGGCTGGAACCTCGAAGCGCTGAACCTGGACATGAACGGTTCGTCGATCAAGATCGACCACCGCTGCCAGACCAGCATGCGCAACGTGTATGCCATCGGTGACCTGAGCGGCGAACCGATGCTCGCCCACCGGGCCATGGCCCAGGGCGAGATGGTCGCCGAGCTGATCAGCGGTAAGTCCCGCGAGTTCAACCCGACCGCCATCGCCGCCGTGTGCTTCACCGACCCGGAACTGGTGGTGGTCGGCAAGACCCCGGACGAGGCCAAGGCCGCAGGTTGGGACTGCATCGTGTCGAGCTTCCCGTTCGCCGCCAATGGCCGGGCGATGACCCTGGAATCGAAAAGCGGCTTCGTGCGGGTGGTCGCCCGCCGCGACAATCATGTAATTGTCGGCTGGCAGGCGGTGGGCGTTGGCGTGTCGGAATTGTCCACGGCGTTTGCGCAAAGCCTGGAGATGGGCGCGCGGCTGGAAGACATCGGCGGCACCATCCATGCGCACCCGACGCTGGGTGAGGCGGTGCAGGAAGCGGCGTTGCGGGCGTTGGGACATGCGTTGCACCTGTAACTGAGGGTGGCAGGGATGGCCCCATCGCCAGCAGGCTGGCTCCCACAGTTGGAATGCGTTCCCCTGTGGGAGCTAGCCTGCTAGCGATTTCTTGAGGCCAGCGCGAATTATCTGCCTGCCATCCGATAGTCCGGGCTGCGAAACAGGCCCGGAATGAAGTATTGTTGTCCCCATCCAAAAAACGTCAGAAGCCTTGAACCGTTTCGACGGTTGTTCAGTGATAGAGGGTGTCATGGGTAACGAAAGCATAAATTGGGACAAGCTGGGTTTTGACTACATCAAGACCGACAAGCGCTATCTGTCGTATTTCCGCAATGGCGAGTGGGACAAAGGCACCCTGACCGAAGATAACGTGCTGCACATCAGCGAAGGCTCCACCGCCCTTCACTATGGCCAGCAGTGCTTCGAAGGCATGAAGGCCTATCGTTGCAAGGACGGCTCGATCAACCTGTTCCGCCCGGACCAGAACGCTCTGCGCATGCAGCGCAGCTGCGCCCGCCTGCTGATGCCGACAGTCGACACCGAGCAGTTCATCGAAGCCTGCAAGGCCGTGGTCCGCGCCAACGAGCGTTTCATCCCGCCGTACGGCACCGGCGGCGCGCTGTACCTGCGCCCGTTCGTGATCGGCGTGGGTGACAACATCGGCGTGCGTACCGCCCCCGAGTTCATCTTCTCGATCTTCTGCATCCCGGTCGGCGCCTACTTCAAGGGCGGCCTGACCCCGCACAACTTCCAGATCTCCAGCTACGACCGCGCCGCGCCACAAGGCACCGGTGCCGCCAAGGTCGGTGGCAACTACGCCGCCAGCCTGATGCCGGGTTCCAAGGCCAAGAAAGCCCACTTCGCCGACGCCATCTACCTGGATCCGATGACCCACACCAAGATCGAGGAAGTCGGTTCGGCCAACTTCTTCGGGATCACCCACGACAACAAGTTCGTGACCCCGAACTCGCCGTCGGTACTGCCGGGCATCACCCGTCTGTCGCTGATCGAGCTGGCCAAGACCCGTCTGGGCCTGGAAGTGGTTGAAGGCGATGTGTTCATCGACAAGCTCTCCGACTTCAAGGAAGCCGGTGCTTGCGGTACCGCGGCGGTGATCACGCCAATCGGCGGCATCGACTACAACGACCACCTGCACGTGTTCCACAGCGAAACCGAAGTCGGCCCGGTCACCCAGAAGCTCTACAAAGAGCTGACCGGCGTGCAAACCGGCGACATCGAAGCGCCAGCGGGCTGGATCGTCAAGGTTTGACCTGACGCCACACGCACAAAAGCCCCCCATCGGGTGACCGATGGGGGGCTTTTTTGTTTGCATTGTACTGACAAACCCACCCCGCCCCCTGTGGGAGCGAGCCTGCTCGCGATGACGGCATTTCATTCAACACAAAGACAACTGGAATACACGTATCGTCAGTCAGCGAATATTCCCGAACTCCACCGATTCTGCTGCAGTTTTCGAAACTTTGACATTACCCTCAACCACCAACGGCAACCCGATTCCAAACCGCCTTCCAAACTCCTTGCGCCCCAACGCCGTCAACGCCAACGCCCGACTGTCCAGATCCTGGGTCACCCACTTGCGCTTGAGCGCCGTTTGCAACACTGCCGCGCCCAGCGACCCGCCCAGATGTGGCCGACGCATGCTCCAGTCCAGGCACGGGCAGGCAAAGCGGCGGCGCAAGGTGCTCAAGTCCTGTACCTCGATCCCGAGCCTTTGAAACATTGCCGTACCGCTGTCGCTCAAGCGATAGGCCTGTTCGTCGGTTTCCTCAAGCCAGCCCGCTTCAAGCATCCGGTCATGCAGCAGCACGGCCAGGGTGCCGGCCATGTGGTCGTAGCAGGTGCGGGCAAACTGCAGGCGGTCCGGGGTGCGCGAGTTAAAGGCCGGCGCAGCGTTTTGGCCAATCACCATCAATGCCTCCAACGCCCGGGCCACACGCTTGTCCGCCAGGCTGTAATAGCGATGACGGCCCTGAACGTGCAACCGCACCAGCGCCAGCTCCTTGAGTCTGGCCAGGTGGGCGCTGGCGGTCGATGCACTGACTTCGGCCACCGCCGCCAGTTCGGTGCTGGTGCGGGCGTGGCCGTCCATCAGCGAACAGAGGATTTTCGTCCGCGCCGGCTCAGCGATGGCCGCCGCCACTTGAGAAACACCGATGTCATGTCGTTCTACGTTCATATTTCGCTCCCGGACGAATCATCGCCTGTTCGGACTGGAGATAGTAGCAACACTTCCCGACAACAAAAGGCTGCGACCATGGACCCGATCACCGCTGCGACTCACACCGATCCTTATCCTTGCTATGCGCAATGGCGCGCCGAGGGTGGGCTGGTTTTTCACCAGAGCCTGAACCTGTGGGTCGCCAGCAGTGCCCACGCTGTGGCGGCTGTGCTGGCGCATCCTGACTGCCACGTTCGTCCGGCCTCCGAACCCGTGCCCAAGGCCATTGCCGACGGCATGGCCGGCAAGGTGTTTGGCCAATTGATGCGGATGAATGAAGGCGAACGCCAGCATTGCCCCCGTTCGGCAATCCAGCCGGAGCTGCAATTGATCGATGCGCAGGCAGTCGAGACATTGGTTGCAGCGCGCCTGATCACGCCGGGCGCGGACGGGATACAGGCCGCCATGTTCCGCGGCCCGGTCTGTGTAGTTGCAACGCTGCTGGGTTTTTCACCGGCACAGGGCCGCATCATCGCCGAGCTGACCGCGGATTTCGTCGCCTGCCTGTCACCGCTCAGCACCCCGGCACAACTGGTCGTCGCCGACGCTGCCGCCGAGCAACTGAGCGGCTACTTTGTCGAGTTGCTGGATGAACAGGCCGATCAAAGCCCCCTGCTCGCCGGCATCCGCCAGCGCTTTGCCTCGACATCCGCGCCATCCGAAGTGCTGATCGCCAACCTGATCGGTCTGCTGTCCCAGACATACGACGCCACGGCCGGATTGATCGGCAATGCCGTTCTGGCCCTGATGCAAAACCCGTCGTTGCGGCACGATGCGATGCATATCGGTGACCTGATCGCCGAAGTCCAACGCTTCGATCCCTCGGTACAAAACACCCGGCGCTTCGTCGCAACGCCTTGCGAAATAGAGGGTGTGAGCCTCAATCCTGGCGATGTGATTCTGGTGCTGCTGGCCTCGGCCAATCGAGATCCACAGCTCAATGACCGAGCCGACAACTTATGCCTCGACCGCGCGCAGCGCCGCAGCTTCACGTTCGGGGCGGGGCGTCATCACTGTCCGGGGCAGGCGCTGGCTCTGAGCATCGCCATCGCCTCAGTCAGGCAGATACTGGCGGTGAACCCTGAGCTGGACCTGGATTGGCAGTACCGCCCGTCACTGAACGGGAGGGTGCCCCTCTTCAAGGATCTGCCGGCAGCCTGATAATCGTTGCCGATTGCCCTGCACATCACACTCGCCAGTACGCGGCACGGAACCGAACGCGCGGTGCCCGGATCACATCAGTATCGCCCGCTATCACGCCAGGGATGCACTGATGACCGACTCACGAGCACTGCGCAGTTTTATCCCGCCCTACATTCTCAATCGCATCATCGCCCACGGCTCAGAGCCGCAGCGCACGGCGGCGATGATCACCCTGCATCATGTGCAAAGCCTGCTGCCCAATCCCGGGCCACCTTCGCAGCCGCCGGAGCGGGCGATTCTGCCGCCGCGCGGCAAGCCGGGCGTAGCCCAGCGCAGCGTGCACGACGCCCAGAACAAAATGCTGCTGCCAGGTATGCCGGTGCGCCTGGAAGGTCAGCCGGCCACAGGCGATGCGGCCGTCGATGAAGCTTACGACGCACTGGGTGCCAGCTATGATTTCTTCTGGAAGGTGTTCGGCCGTGACTCGATCGATAACAACGGATTTGCCTTGGTCGGCAGCGTGCATTATGGCCAGGGATACGAAAACGCCTTTTGGAATGGTGCGCAAATGGTCTTCGGCGACGGTGACGGGGAAATTTTCCAGCGTTTTACCCGCTCGCTGGATGTAGTCGCCCATGAACTGGCCCATGGCGTGACCGAAAGCGCGGCCGGGTTGATTTACGCCAACCAGTCAGGAGCCTTGAACGAGTCGCTGTCGGATGTGTTCGGTATCCTCACCAAGCAATTCGTCCTCGGCCACACCGCCGAGCAGGCGGACTGGTTGATCGGCGCTGACTTGTTGAGCGCAAGGATCAACGGCAGAGGCCTGCGCTCGATGTCCCATCCGGGCACGGCCTACGACGACCCGCTGTTGGGCAAGGATCCGCAACCGGATCACATGCGTGAATTCGTCATCACCCAGGAGGACAATGGCGGTGTGCACATCAATTCCGGCATCCCCAATCGCGCGTTTTATCTGGTGGCCAGAGCACTTGGCGGGTTCGCCTGGAAGAAAGCCGGAGTAATCTGGTACGACGCCCTGTGCGACAAACGCCTGGATCCGGACGCCAGCTTCGATGCCTTCGCCCGACTGACCGTCCACCATGCCGGCCAACGCTTCGGTGCGCGAGAAGTCGAGGCCGTGCGCCAGGGGTGGGCTCAAACGGGCATCGAAATCACGGAGACCCTATGAAAACCCTGCCTGCATTGGGCGACGACACCCGGGTTCGCCTCTCCCGCCAGGGTGGTTTCGCGGCGATTCACGCCTTGAGCCGCCCTCGGGAGATTGAATTTGCGCAATGCGACATCAGCCAGCGCACCCGCATCTGCTCGGTACTGGAGGGTTGCCTGACCCTGGACAGTTCGGTGCCCGGGCGTGGCGACCAGCGCTTTTACCAGATAGAGGTGAACTATCGGCTAGGCGAGCGGGAAGACCGGATGGTGCTTAAAGTGCCGGAGGACCAGGCACCGGGAGAACTGGTACATCTTTGGGATACGGGGGAGTTGCTGTAGATCCCCCCTGCCCGCGGTCAATCATCCCGCGTCAGCACTTCCAGCAACTCGATCTCGAAAATCAGGTCCGAATTCGGCGTGATCTTGCCCATGGTGCGTTCGCCATAGGCCAGGTGCGCCGGCACCAGCAACTTGCGCTTGCCGCCGACCTGCATGCCCATGATGCCCAGGTCCCAGCCCTTGATGACCCGCCCGGTGCCGATCACGCACTGGAAGGGCTTGCCACGGCTGTAGGAGGAATCGAATTCGGTGCCGTCCTCCAGCCAGCCACGGTACTGGGTGGTGATGAGCGCGCCTTTTACGGCGGCTTTTCCGTCACCCACCTGAAGATCGATTACCTGAAGCTCGTCATTCATTGAATTCACTCGTATGCTCTCTCGCCCTCAAGGGCCGGATGGGCGCCGTTTTCCCAGATTTACCCTCGATTGGCAACCATTGCCGCCTCTGCGCGCAGCGTTTAAAGCTGTTTACTGAACTAAAATAATCAACAATTACCCGTACGGTTCACCGCCCTGATGGCCATCCCCGAATGATCCTGCTCTGGACCAGTCTCATCCTAGGTTCAACGACGCTCAGCCTGATCGTCGCGCTGGTCTGGCGCGGGCGCTCGTTGCAAAAGCGACTGGCGGAGTATCGCGCGATCATCAACAGCCTGGCCGAAAGCCGGAACATCCACCAGGATAGTGACGCAGAGCGCTTCAAACGCAGCCAGTACTTTGCCCGCATCGGCACCTGGGACTGGGATGTCGACACCGACCGGTTGTATTGGTCGGATGCGATTTTCGGCATGTTCGGCTTCAAGATCGGCGAAGTGACGCCCTCTTACGCCCTGTTCTGCTCCTGCGTGCATCCGGACGACCGCCTCAGGGTACGGGCCGGCGAACTGCGTTGCCTGGAAACCGGCGAAAACCATGACGAGGAATACCGTGTGGTCTGGCCCGACGGAACGATCCGCTGGCTGCGGGAAACCGGCAACGTGGTCAAGAATGACCACGACGATACGATCAAGATGATGGGCGTGGTTCGCGACATCACAGAAGAAAAGGCCTCGGCCAACTACCTCAAGCACCTGGCCCATTACGACCCGTTGACCGGCCTGCCCAATCGTCTGGTGCTCGAAGAGCGCCTGTCCGAAGCCCTGGAGCTGGCGCGCACCGGTGCCACGCGGGTGGCGCTGGTGTTTGTCGATCTCAATGGATTCAAGGCCATCAACGACCGCTATGGTCATGCGGCCGGCGACCGCGTGCTGGTCACGACCGCCACCCGGCTCAAGCGCATTCTGCGTGGCACCGACACCGTCGCCCGGATCGGTGGCGACGAATTCGTGGTCATCCTCCAGGGCCTGCCCCAGGGCAAAAGCCTGCAAGACGAAGCGCGCACCATTTGCCAGAAAATCTTCGTCGAACTCTCCCCGCCCGTGACCATCGGCAACGACCAGCGCCATATCGGCACCAGCCTCGGCGTCGCCGTGTTCCCCGATCATGCGCCGAGCATCGACCGCTTGCTGCACATTGCCGACCTGGCGATGTATGAGGCCAAGCGCAGCGGGAACAATCAGTATCGGCTGGGCACCGAGAGCGTGGTGCGGGCGCATAGCGAATAGCGCTTCGTCGACGGGAGCCTATCGCGAGCAGGCTCGCTCCCACAGTGATTTGTGCCGTACACAGAATTTGCGTACGACCAGGAAACATTGTGGGAGCGAGCCTGCTCGCGAAGGCCGCGGCCCGACTGTAAAGATCTAACTGACAACCCACGGTAGATCTTCGGCGAGCCCAGCCTTTATCCTTGACGCCCCCGCTGTGTCGAGTTCTGGAGTTTCACCCATGCCCCATGAAGGCAACCTGCTACAAGCCGCTGTCGTGTTTCTGATGGCGGCCGTGCTCATCGTTCCCTTGGCCAAGCGCCTGCAACTGGGGGCGGTTCTGGGCTATCTGTTTGCCGGAGTGATCATCGGCCCGTCGGTGCTGGGCCTGATCGACAATCCGCAAAGCGTCGCGAACATTTCCGAACTCGGCGTGGTGTTGCTGCTGTTCATCATCGGCCTGGAGCTGTCGCCGCGACGCCTGTGGGTGATGCGCAAATCAGTGTTCGGCGTGGGTCTGGCGCAAGTGTTGTTCACTGGCACGGTGATTGGCGTGGTCGCGCTGTGGCTGTTTGGCCAACCGTTGAACACCGCGATCGTCCTGGGCCTGGGCCTGGCGCTGTCGTCCACGGCGTTCGGCCTGCAAAGCCTGGCTGAACGCAAGGAACTGACCAGCCCCCACGGGCGGCTGGCGTTCGCGATCCTGTTGTTTCAGGACATCGCCGCGATCCCCTTGATCGCCATGGTGCCGTTGCTGGCCGGTGGCGACCACAGCACCACCGCCAGCGAAAACCTGAACCACGGCCTGCAAGTGCTGGCCAGCATCGCCGTGGTGGTGATCGGCGGGCGTTATCTGCTGCGGCCGGTGTTTCGCGTGGTGACCAAGACCGCGTTGCCAGAAGTCTCCACCGCCACGGCGTTGCTGGTGGTGATCGGTACGGCATGGCTGATGGAGCTGGTCGGCATTTCCATGGCCCTGGGCGCCTTCCTCGCCGGCCTTTTGCTGGCGGACTCCGAGTATCGCCATGAACTGGAAGCCCAGATCGAGCCGTTCAAGGGCCTGTTGCTCGGGCTGTTTTTCATCAGCGTCGGCATGGGTGCGAACCTGAGCCTGTTGCTGAGCATGCCGGTGGCGGTGCTGGGCCTGACCCTGCTGCTGATCGCGATCAAACTGCCGCTGCTGTTTCTGGTCGGTCGCCTGGCCGGGGGCTTGAAAAAAGTCAGTGCGATCCGCCTGGGCATCGTGTTGGCGGCCGGTGGTGAATTTGCCTTTGTGGTGTTCAAGATCGGGCGCGACCACGGGCTGTTCGCCACCGAACTGTATGACTTGCTGGTGCTGACCATCACCCTGTCCATGGCCGTGACGCCGCTGTTGCTGCTGGTTTGCGCGCGGTTGGTCAGCCCGAAAGTGCAACCGGTGGAAGTGCCGGAGAAGTTCCGCGAAATCGACACCGATGCGCCACGGGTGGTGATCGCCGGCATGGGTCGCATGGGCCAGATCATTGCGCGGATTCTGCGCGCACAGAACATCAAGTTCGTGGCCCTCGACACTTCGGTGGAAACCATCGAACTGTCCCGCAGTTTTGGTGGCGTGCCGGTGTTCTATGGCGACCCGATGCGCCCGGAAATCCTCAACGCGGCCAAGGTCGGGGAAGCCGAGTATTTCGTGATCGCCACCGACGACCCGGACACCAACATCAAGACCGCGGAACTTGTGCGCAAGCTCTACCCGCACATGAAAATCATCGCCCGTGCCCGTAACCGTCAGCATGTGCACCGACTAATGGACGTCGGCGCTCACGCCGTGCGCGAAACCTTCCATTCGAGCCTGGAAATGAGCCGCCAAACCCTGATCGGTCTGGGATTGACCCAGGCCCAGGCGGATGCGCGGATCAAGCGTTTCAAGCAGCACGACGAAGAGGTGCTTGAAGCCCAGCATGCGGTGTACGACGACGCGGTGAAAGTGATGCAGACGGCGCAGGAAGCGCGGGTCGAACTGGGCCGGTTGTTCGAGTCGGATCAACTGCAGGAGCAAGCGGGCAAGAATTGAGGTGAATTTGAGCGCCTCATCGCGAGCAGGCTCGCTCCTACACTGGATCTTTGTCGCTTATACGCTCTTCTGTAGGAGCGAGCCTGCTCGCGATGAACGATAACGCGGTGTGATGGATCAACAACAATTGCCAGGGAGCCACCATGACTGACCAACAATCTCCGGCGCTGAAGGAAATCTTCAACCCCGAGCGCCTCCAGCACATCGCGAGCGAAATGACCGCGGTCTATCCGTCATTCGAGGCCAGGCGCTTCCTGAAGCTGGCCCAATCCGGCCTGGCAGACCTCAGCGTCATGCAACGCATGGCCCGGGTCAGCGAGTGCCTGCATGCGGTGTTGCCGCTGGACTTTGAAGCGTCGCTGCAGGTGCTGCGCGCCCTTGCCCCGCGCCTGAACAGCGGCTTCGTCAGCATGTGCCTGCCGCACTATGTCGCCAGCTACGGCGCCCATGCGTTCGATCAGTCGATGGACGCGCTGAAGTACTTCACCACTTTTGGCTCTTCGGAATTCGCAATCCGTCACTTCCTGCGCAGTGACCTCGAGCGCTCACTCAAGCTGATGCACGCCTGGTCCCTGGACGACAACGAGCACGTTCGGCGCCTGGCCAGCGAAGGGTGCCGGCCACGCCTGCCCTGGTCATTCCGCCTGGAACCCATCCAGGCCGATCCGACACTGGCCGCGAACATCCTCGACAACCTCAAGGCCGACAGCAGCCTGTACGTGCGCAAGTCCGTGGCCAACCACCTCAATGACATCACCAAGGATCATCCCGACTGGGTGCTGGACCTGATCGAAAGCTGGTCGCTGGACAACCGGCACACCGCATGGATCGCCAAACACGCCCTGCGCAGCCTGATCAAACAGGGCAACCAGCGGGCACTGGCGATCATCGGCGCGGGCGGCAAGCCTGAAGTCGAGATCGTTGATGTGAAAGTCGAACCGCCGGTGATTGGCCTCGGAGAAAAAATCACCCTGTCGTTTGCCGTCAAATCCACCGTCCAAAGCAGCCAGCGCCTGGTGATCGACTACGCCATCGATTACGTCAAGGCCAACGGCAGCACCTCGGCGAAGGTGTTCAAGCTCAAGGCATTGACGCTGCCGGGCAACGCCGTCGAAGCCGTCAGCCGTGGTCAGCAGATCAAGGAACTCACCACCCGCCGGCATTATGCGGGGCGCCATGCGGTGCATATCATGGTCAATGGTGAGCGGCTGGCCAGCACGGCGTTCGAGATTCTCGGTTAAACCATAAGATCAATTCTGTATGTGCCGCCGCCATCGCGAGCAAGCTCGCTCCCACATTGGAATGCGGTCCCCTGTAGGAGCGAGCCTGCTCGCGATGGCGCCAGCTCAGGCACCGCCCAACAACAACCCCTGCTCCCGCTCACACATCTGCACCACATAATCCCACAACACCCGCAACCGCACCGACTTGTGCAGCTCCCGGCGGGTGCTGATCCAGTAGCTGCGCTGGATGCTTTCGTCCGGCAACAAAGGCACCAGACCGGGATCGGCACTGGCCATGTAGCACGGCAACACGGCAATCCCCAGGCCTGAGCGGGCCGCCTGTTGCTGGGCAATCACGCTGGTGCTGTGAAACACCACCCGCGGATTGCGGCAGAAGCTGTTGAGGAACATCAGTTCCTGACTGAACAGCAGGTCGTCGACATAGCCGATCCACGCATGACGCCCCAGGTCCTCACGACTGCGCAACGGCGGTGAGCGGTCGAGGTAGTCCTGGCTGGCATAGAGCGCCAGGCGATAATCGGTGAGTTTGCGGGTGACCAACATGTCGGCAGCCGGACGCTCAAGGTGGATGCTGATTTCCGCCTCGCGGTTGAGGATGCTGACAAAGCGCGGCACCGCCACCAGTTCCACCTCCAGCCCCGGATAGCGCTCGAACAAGCCGTTCATGCGACTGGCCAGGAACATGATCCCCAGCCCTTCCGTCACCCCGACGCGGATCTTGCCCAGCGGCGCGGTGGACTGGGTGATTTCCTCCTGGGCCAGCAGTGCCACGTTCTCCATCGCCTCGGCGTGTTTAAGCAACGCCTCGCCTGCCGGGGTCATCTCGTAACCCTGGGCATGCTGGACGAACAACGCCGTACCGAGGCTTTTTTCGATGGCCTCGATATGCCGCGCCACGGTGGCGTGGGTGGTATTCAAGCGACGGGCAGCCGTAAGCAAACGCCCGCTGCGCTGCAATTCGAGAAAAAACCGCAGGTCATTCCAGTCGAACATGAAGCGTCCTTGTTCTTTGCCGTTCGGGATGCTGTTTAAAAACGCACAGCGGCTGCGCAAAAACTAACATTCTTTTGACGAAAGCTAACAACTAGGATGACAGACAACAAGAACAACAAAACGAGATCAGGGATGCAGACTTCTCTGGATGAATACGATTACATCGTGGTCGGGGCCGGGCCGGCCGGGTGTCTGCTGGCCAATCGATTGTCGGCCAATGCGCAACATCGCGTGTTGCTGCTCGAGGCCGGAGGCCGCGACAACTATGCGTGGATTCACATCCCCGTGGGCTACCTGTTCTGCATCGGCAACCCGCGTACCGACTGGTGCTTCAAGACCGAAGCGCAACCGGGCCTGCAAGGTCGCGCCCTGAGTTACCCGCGCGGCAAGGTGCTGGGTGGCTGCTCCTCGATCAACGGCATGATCTACATGCGCGGCCAGGCCGGTGACTACGATCGCTGGGCCGCCGACGGCAACCCTGGCTGGAGCTGGCAAGAGGTGTTGCCGCTGTTCAAGCAGAGTGAAAACCACTTTGCCGGTGCCGCCGAATTTCACGGTGCCGCGGGCGAATGGCGAGTCGAACGCCAGCGCCTGTCTTGGCCGATTCTCGATGCCTTCCGCAGCGCCGCCGAACAAAGCGGCATCGCCAGCATCGATGACTTCAACCAGGGCGACAACGAAGGTTGCGGTTACTTCCAGGTCAATCAGAAGGCCGGCATCCGCTGGAACGCGTCCAAGGCCTTTCTCAAACCCATTCGCCAGCGTCCCAATCTCACCGTGCTGACCGGTGTCGAAGTCGACCGCGTGCTGCTGGACAATGGCCGCGCCTCGGCGATCAGCGCCCGCTGGCAAGGCCAGGCGAAAACCTTCAAGGCGCGCAAGGAGATTGTCCTGTGTGCCGGCTCGGTCGGTTCGCCCAGCATCCTGCAACGTTCCGGCATCGGCCCGCGACCATTGCTTGAGCGGCTGGGCATCGGCGTCGCCCATGAGCTGCCCGGTGTCGGCGGTAACTTGCAGGATCACCTGCAACTGCGGCTGATCTACAAGCTGGAAAACGCCCGCACCCTGAACCAGATTGCCGGCAGCCTGTGGGGCAAGATGGGCATGGGCCTGCGCTACCTGTATGACCGCAGCGGCCCGCTGTCCATGGCGCCGAGCCAATTGGGCGCCTTTGCCCGCTCGGGGCCGGAGCAGACGTCAGCCAACCTCGAATACCACGTGCAACCGCTGTCGCTGGAGCGCTTTGGCGAACCACTGCATGCCTTCCCGGCGTTCACCGCGTCGGTCTGCGATCTGCGTCCGCAAAGCCGTGGCCGGGTGGAAATTCGCTCCGCCGATCCGCAAGAAGCCCCGCTGATCCAACCCAATTACCTGAGTCATCCGCAGGACCTGCGGGTCGCCGCCGACGCCATTCGCCTGACCCGGCGCATCGTGGCCGCTCCGGCCCTGCGCGCCTTCAATCCGGTGGAATACCTGCCCGGCGACAGCCTGCAAAGCGAGGAGCAACTGCACGAAGCCGCCGCGCGGATCGGCACCACGATTTTCCATCCGGTGGGCACCTGCCGCATGGGCAACGACGCCGACGCCGTGGTCGATGCGCAACTCAAGGTCCATGGCATCCACGGCCTGCGCATTGCCGATGCCTCGATCATGCCGCGCATCACCTCGGGCAACACCTGCTCGCCGACGTTGATGATTGCCGAGAAGGCGGCGCGGATGATCCTCGACTCCGCTGCACACACAATCCCTGTAGGAGCGAGCCTGCTCGCGATGACGGAATGACAGTCAACATCTTCGTTGTTTGACCCACCGCCATCGCGAGCAGGCTCGCTCCCACAAGGATCACATCAGATTCACGGACACTGAGCATTACCCCTGAAATGGAACACGCAGCACCAGTGGAACAACAAAAACAATCACTGTGAGGGATACCGGAATGTCGGAAAACGTTCAAACCCTGGAAGCCGTGCGCAGCGCGGGCACCAGCCAGGAAACCCAGAAAGTCATCTTCGCCTCGTCCCTCGGGACGGTCTTCGAGTGGTATGACTTTTTCCTCTATGGCGCCCTCGCGGCGGTGATCAGCAAGCAGTTCTTCGCCGGGGTCAACGACACCACGGCGTTTATCTTTGCCCTGATGGCCTTCGCCGCCGGCTTCATCGTCCGGCCGTTCGGCGCGCTGGTGTTCGGGCGATTGGGGGACATGATCGGGCGCAAGTACACCTTCCTCGCCACCATCGTCCTCATGGGCCTGGCGACGTTCTGCGTCGGATTGCTGCCGACCTACGCCAGCATCGGCATCGCCGCGCCGATCATTCTGGTGGTGCTGCGCATGCTCCAGGGCCTGGCCCTGGGCGGTGAATACGGCGGCGCCGCAACCTACGTCGCCGAGCACGCGCCCATCGGCAAGCGTGGCTTCCACACCAGCTGGATTCAGTCCACCGCGACCCTGGGCCTGCTGCTGTCGCTGCTGGTCGTGCTGGGTTGCCGCTACTTCACCGGCGACCAGTTTGAAGTCTGGGGCTGGCGCATTCCGTTCCTGTTTTCCATCGTGCTGCTGGGCATCTCGACCTGGATTCGCCTGAGCCTGCACGAGTCGCCAGCCTTCGTGAAAATGAAAGAAGAAGGCAAGCTGTGCAAACAGCCGATTCGCGATTCCTTCGGCAAATGGGAAAACCTCAAGGTGGTGTTGATCGCCCTGTTCAGCATCAATGCCGGGCAAGCGGTGACCTTCTACGCCGCGCAATTCTACGTGCTGTTCTTCCTCACCCAGTTCCTGAAAATGGACCCGGCCGTGGCCAACGGCCTGCTGATTGTCAGCGTGACCATTGGCGCCCCTTTCTTCATTTTCTTTGGCTGGCTGTCGGACAAGGTCGGGCGCAAACCGGTGCTGATGATCGGCCTGCTGCTGGCCACCGCGTTGTACTTCCCGATCTTCAAGACCCTGGCCCACTACGCCAACCCGGCCATCGACCAGGCCAGCCGCCAGGCACCGATCACCGTGATGGCCGACCCGGCCACCTGCACCTTCCAGTTCGACCCGGTGGGCAAGGCGAAATTCGACAGCCCGTGCGACAAGGTCAAGACCTTCCTGGTCAAGCAGGGCCTGCCGTACCAGAGCGCAGCGGCCCCGGCCGGCAGCGGCGTGCAGGTCAGCGTCGGTGACGTGAAGATCGATGGTTTCGACGAAGCCGCCCTGCGCGGTGCCGTGACCCTGGCCGGTTACCCGCAAAAGGCAGACATGCAGCAGATCAACAAGCCGATGATCGTGGCACTGATCGTTGCCCTGATCATCATCTCCGCGATGTGCTACGGCCCGCTGGCGGCGTTGATGGTCGAACTGTTCCCGACCCGCATCCGCTACACCTCGATGTCCCTGCCCTACCACATCGGCAACGGCTGGTTCGGCGGCTTCCTGCCGACCGTGTCGTTCGCGTTGGTGGTGTACACCGGGGACATCTTCTACGGGCTGTGGTACCCGGTGGTGATCACCGGGGTAAGCCTGGTGGTGGGGATGATTTGCCTGCGTGAGACGCGCAACGTCGATCTCGACAAGAACTGAGGTCATTGTTCGCGACGAGGGAGCGCCTCCCTCGTCGCGGTAACCAGCCCCAATCAAACCTCGGCATCGAGCAGCTCGAACTTCACCTGATCCGGGTAGAACGCCACGTACTCACGAATCTGTTCGACAGACACCTTGGGGTTCTCGTAACTCCACACCGCGTTGGCAGCTTCATGCCCTGGCACCTGCAAACTGAAATAACTGGCATCGCCCTTGTACGGGCAATAACTGGTGTGGTCGGTGCGGGCGAAATACTTCTCGTCGATATCCTCGCGCGGCACGTAGTACACCGGCGGGTAATTGGCCTCCAGCAACACCAGGGCCCGCGCCGAGGCAGCCACTTGAATACCGTGAAATCTCACCAGCAGACAGCCAGGCTGCTCGGCGATGGTGATGACAGGGCTAGGACCGGAGCTTTTCATGGAATGCGTTCCTCATGACGGTGATGGACCTGCAAATCGATGATGCGGGAGCGTGGCTTGCCCGCGATGGGCTGCGCAGCGGCCCCAAAACCTGAAACCTCGATTTATCAGGTATAACCCAAGTTTTACCCTCACGACTGCTTCGCAGCCGAACGGGAGTGACACACCAAGCTGTACATCCATACAGATAAAGATTGCTCCATCGTCCATCAAGCGCCATTCTGTGCACCCTTGGCACATTGATCGACGATGGTGGTTATGCGGCTGTACCTCTGTGAAAAACCTTCCCAGGCCAAAGACATTGCGGCTGTCCTCGGCGCCCGGCGCCGGGGCGATGGCTGCTGGCTGGGAACGGACGTCACGGTGACCTGGTGCATCGGCCACCTGCTGGAAACCGCACCGCCGGATGCCTACGACGCGCGCTACAAGCGCTGGGTGCTGGCGGACCTGCCGATCATTCCCGAAAAGTGGAAAATGACCGTCAAGCCGCGCACCGCCAGCCAGTACAAGGCGGTCAAGCGCCTGCTCGGTGAAGCCTCCGAACTGATCATCGCCACGGACGCCGACCGCGAGGGCGAGATGATCGCCCGGGAACTGGTGGAGCATTGCCGCTATCGCGGGCCGATCCGCCGGCTCTGGTTGTCGGCGCTGGACGATGCGTCCATCCGCAAGGCCCTCGCGGCCCTCAAACCGGGCAACGAAACCTTCAGCCTCTATCACTCGGCCCTGGGGCGGTCCCGGGCCGACTGGCTGATCGGCATGAACATGAGTCGATTGTTCACCCTGTTGGGGCGCCAGTCCGGCTATCAAGGCGTGTTACCGGTCGGCCGGGTGCAAACGCCGACCTTGCGCCTGGTGGTGGATCGCGATCGCAGCATCGCCGACTTTGTGCCCGTCCCCTATTGGGCCATCGACGTGCAATTGCTGCACAACGGGACCACGTTCACGGCGCAATGGCGCGCGGCATCGGAGCTTTGCGACGATCAGGACCGCTGCCTGAACCAGGCGCTGGCCCAACAGGCGGCAGCCGCCATGCGCGGCGCGGCCAGTGCGCGGGTGATCAAGCTGCGCACCGAACGGATGCGCGAAGTGGCCCCGCTGCCGTTCGACCTGGGCACCCTGCAGGAGGTCTGCTCGAAGAAGCTCGGCCTCGGCGCCCAGGAAACCCTCGATATCGCCCAGGCACTCTACGAAACCTACAAAGTCATTACCTATCCGCGCAGTGATTGCGGCTACTTGCCCCTCAGCCAGCACAGCGAGGCACCGGCCATTCTGGCGGCGTTGCGCCAGGCCGATTCTGCGTTGAACGCCTTGCACGATCACCTTGATCCGCAACGGCGCTCACGGGCCTGGAACGATGCCAAGGTCAGCGCGCACCACGGCATCATCCCCACGGCGGCGGCGAAGAATCTCGACAAGCTGGCGGGTAAACAGCGTGCGGTCTACACCCTGATCCGCGCGCGGTATCTGGCGCAGTTCCTGCCCAATCACGAATACGACCGCACCCAGGCCGACTTCGACTGCGCCGGCGAGGCCTTGCGGGCTGTCGGCAAGCAGATCATCGAGCCTGGCTGGAAACGCGCCCTGCCCGAAGCACTGGCGCAGGCCAAGGGGCGCGAAGCCCCGGCGCCGCAGACACTGCCCAACCTGGCCGAAGGCATGGATTGCGCAGTGGCCGGCGTGCAATTCAAGGACCTCTGGACGCAACCGCCAAAGCCGTTCACGGAAGGCGACCTGATCAAGGCCATGAAGAATGTCGCCAAACTGGTGGAAGACCCGCTGCTCAAGCAAAAACTCAAGGACACCACCGGCATCGGCACCGAAGCGACTCGCGCGTCGATCATCCAGGGCCTGCTCGACCGTGGTTATCTGGTCAAGAACGGCAAGGCCCTGGCCGCCACGCCGGCCGCGTTCAGCCTGATCGACGCCGTACCGCGGGCCATCGCCGATCCGGGCACCACGGCGATCTGGGAGCAGGCCCTGGACATGGTGCAAAGCGGGGAAATGAGCCTGGAAGAGTTCGTCACCAAACAGGCGGCGTGGATGAGCAAACAGGTCAGTCGCTGTGCCGGGCTGAGCCTGACCATCAGCGGCCCACCGCCCGGTGGCTCCGCCGCGGCCCCCTGGAAGAAAAAACGCAAGAGCACCCCACGCAAACCAGCAAGCGGCACCAGGCGCAGGGCAAAGCCGGCAAGCAAAACCTGAACCCGGCACCGAACCCTGTGGGCAACCATAATGAACGGTGTCCCTGCCCCGGCGTAACTGGAGCCAACCCGCATGCCTTCGATAGAACTGCACGCCGCCGAACGCGATGAACTGGAAACCATCGAGAACCTGATGCAGTTCTACACCTACGACTTCAGCGAATGGTTGCCGCTGAAACTGGGCGAATACGGTTTGTTCAACATCCTTCCCATGCCCGACTACTGGCGAAACCCGGCCACCCGGCCCTTCCTGATCAAGGTCGACAGTGAACTGGCCGGCTTCGTGACCGTGGATAACCAGGTCCATCTACCCGGTGCCGACTACAACATCGGCTATCTGTTTGTCAGCCGACGCTTCCGTGGCCAGGGTGTCGCGCGATTTGTCGTTTCCACCCTCTTGAGCCGCTTCCCCGGTCAATGGCAGATTTTCCACATCAAGGCGAACCAGCCGGCGCGCCTGTTCTGGGCCGCCGTAATGCCGGGGCTCAACGTTGGCGGGTTCACCTTGCATCAGCAGGTAGTTGACGGTCATCCCTGCACTTTTTACCGCTTTGAGTGTCCGCCTTTGTCGTCCTGACCGACACGACCTCGCCCCCCGCGCTAATTCCCAACAGCTTTGTCCGACAATATGTAGTGACTGAAAATATTCACTACAAAACCGTTGACGCCTCCGATTTGCCCTTGCATGATGCAGACGTCTCCCCGATCGGGAGTACAGGCAACACGTTTGAGCAAGCTCGTCTGACCGCCGAGCTGTTTTTCCCGGATACACGCTGCCCACAAGGCAGATTGAAGAAGCTGACCTGGCCTGAACGTCCAGTACAAGGGCGAGAAGTCTTGGCGAGCAATCCTCATGAAGCTTGTGGCCGACCCTGAAAACGTCGGCAGTGGCCTTAAGGTTTTCGCCGCTTCTCTTCGTTGTGACGCTATTGCGTAGCAGTTATTCAACACGACTACATGCAACAGACGCAGGACCCCGCCCGATAAGGCGGTCGAACGCTGACGTCCTGGTTTCGGTGCCAGGGATCAACTAACCGATGGGCTACCTGTATTAGCGAATCAACTTTGAAAGATCACCAATTGGTCAAGGGGCTTTATGATGAATTTGAACAATCAACCAACTATCGATGAACTGGCTCGTATCTTCGCTGCAAAGAAAGACAGCCACGACAACCATATTCTCTGGATCAGCAAGTGTGGCCAGGTTCATATCGACTGCCTGTCGCCGCACGCCCATGAAGCAGAGTTCGACCAGAACAACCAGAACCTGTTGGCCCGACTGAAGATGTACCGTCGCGGCCAGGGCTATGTCGGCAAGAAAGCCGCCGCCGACAAGGACTTCATCGGTAATGTTCTGCAAACCCTGAAACAGGCCTGGGCCTCGATGCAGAATCAGAACGAAGTTCGGGTGATTGACCGGTTCTACTAATTGAAATGAGTCATGACTGACTTATTGATAAACAAGGCCTGCTCCCGATAAGGAGCAGGCCTTTTTTATGCCTGAACGGAGATCAACAGTGGGAGCAAGCCCGCAGGGTTTTGTAGTGATCAGAACCGTCGTCCATTCAAAAAGTGACCGCCCTTGCAACGGTCACAGGCTGGGCCATCTCAGCGTTTGACACCCAGATCGACCTGGGTCATGCGGCTGCGAATGGTGAACACGCCATCACCGGAGAGAATCGCACTGCGAGCAAACAGGCGCCCGCTCTCCCAGTTCGAAAGCCCCAGTTCCGGCTTGTTCAGCGCGTACTGGCCGTCGACCCAACGAGTGATGCCATTGCCGACAAAAGGCGCGTTGACCGCGTTGTAGAAACGCTCCTGGGCCTCGGCACTTTCACTGATCAGCGACACCGTGAATTGCGGGCTGTAGCGATTGAACAAGTCAATGGCACTGTCCAGGTCGTCGACGATCTTCAGGCTGACTTCCGGGGTTTCTTCCCACTCCCACTCACGGCCCAATTGATCTTCCGGCAACGGCTCGGCCTGTGCCTCGCTCTGATAGCCTTCGGCGCGGTACACCTGGACCGTTGCAGCCAGCCAGTCCTGCGGCAGGTGCGACTCGCTGCCTTCGACGATGTGCAGCTTGCATCCCTGGCCCCTTGCGGTGCCGGCCTGCTTGAGTGCGTCGAGGAACAGCGGCACCAGTTCAGCGGCGCGGTCGCGGTGAATCAGGCAGACGTTCAGGGTGTTGCAGACCTTG
Source organism: Pseudomonas sp. ACN8 (assembly GCF_002303925.1). Taxonomy (GTDB): domain Bacteria; phylum Pseudomonadota; class Gammaproteobacteria; order Pseudomonadales; family Pseudomonadaceae; genus Aquipseudomonas. The sequence goes on along the minus strand of NZ_MRCS01000023.1, from coordinate 3,954 downwards.
CGGTCCAGGGAGTTGCGCACCACGGCGGCAAAGCGCGAGGCATCGGCATCGGCGTTGGCAATCAGCCACGCGCCACCGGTGCCGTGCAGGCTGACCGCCGTGCCGGCCTGCTGGGCAATGCTGCCCAACTGGCTGACGGCACGACCCGAACCACGGGCCACCGCCAATGACAGGCGCCGGTCAGCGAACATCGCCCAACCGGCGGCGTGGTTGACACTTTCCACCAGCGATACGGCACCGACCGGCAGGCCGGCGTCGCTCAGTGCGCGATTCAGTGCATGGGTGACGATCGCCTGGGCGGTGCCCAACGCATCACTGCCGATGCGCAGCACGGCGGTGTTGCCGGTGCGCAATACACCGGCCGCGTCGGCAAACACATTCGGCCGGCCTTCGAAGACGAACGCGACAATGCCCAGGGGCGAGACCACTTGCTCGACTTTCCAGCCATCGTGCTCGACGCAACTGATCACCTTGCCACGGCTGGCCGCTGCATCACGCCAGGCGCGCAGGCCGGCGATCATGTCGCGACGCATGCGCTCATCGGCCAGCAAGCGGGTGGTCGAGCGACCGCGTGCCTTGGCCCGTTCGATGTCGGCCAGGTTGGCGGCTTCGATCAAGGCCCAGCATTCCGGGGTTTCCAGGCGTTGGGCAAACAGGTCGAAAAACGTGCTGATCGCTTGATCGGACACTGTCGACAGCGCGGTAAAAGCCGCCTGGGCGCGCTCGATCGCGATGTTGGCCGCTTGCTGGTCCGCCACGGGGATCAGCAGCAGCTCGCCATTGACCTGCTCCACCAGCAGGTGGTCACCGGGCTGGAAGCGTTGCGCCAGTTCGGGGCTGACGACAGTGACACGATTACCGGCGAAAGGGATCGGCGTGCCAGCGACTAGACGTTCGAGCGCGAGGGACATGAAGCGGTATCACCATGCAATGGGCGGCCTGAAAATGTATAGCAATTCCCCTGTGGGAGCGAGCCTGCTCGCGATGGACTCCGGAACACCGCGTTTATCCAGCAGGCACGCGTTTTCGTTAACGACCATCGCGAGCAAGCTCGCTCCTACGGGGGACAGCGGTGGCCGCTTACGTATCTCAATGTATACAGCCCCACCCCCGACACACCCCGCACGCAAAACCCCGCCACAGCGACACACCGCAGATACACCCCATTGATGAAATACGCCTGTCGATTGGCCACGCCGATCAAAGCGCTCAACTCACGGGGCATGCCGTTGCCCCGCCGCCCTGACCTGAAAGAGAGCAACGTCCATGAGCACCTCCATTTCTTCGGCCGTCAAAGGCCTGCACCTGAACCTCGACCGTGCCGGCGACTGGGTTGCCCCCCTGGCGCTGCGGGTATTCCTCGCCTGGGAATTCTTCGAGTCCGGTCTTGAAAAATTCAACGGCCAGAACTGGTTTACCGATATCCAGACGCGCTTCCCGTTTCCGTTCGACCACCTTCCAGCGACACTGAACTGGGAACTGTCGATGTGGGCCGAACTGATCTTCGCCTTGACCTTGCTGGTGGGCCTGGGCACACGTTTTTCGGCGTTAAGCCTGATGGTGGTGACCCTCGTCGCAACCGCTGCGGTGCATTGGCCCGCCGACTGGCACACCCTGAGTGAACTCGCCCAAGGCTATGCCATCAGCAACAAGGGTTACGGCAACTTCAAACTGCCTCTGATCTACCTTGTGGCCCTCACGCCCCTGCTGCTGTCGGGTGCCGGCAAGCTCAGCATCGATGCGCTGCTGGCGCGTTTGTTCTGGCGTCGCTGAAACGAAAGCTGCAACGCCCTCAGCCCCGTCACCCAAAACAGACGCGACAACCCCCTACCACTCATCGGAAACCCCTCCAGACCTGTCAGATCTGACAGTAGGCAGCCTCCCTTTTCAGGCTTTAAATCCCTCCACCGCGCCCCTCTTCCGTTCGCGACAGGAGTCCTTGTCATGCTCGTTCAACCCGTGAAAAACCTCAATCCCCTGGCCCTGCTCGCCCCGGACATTCCCGGGCGCACCGAACCGCCACTGCCTTCCGGCGAATGGGGCATCAACCGTGCCGCGGCCCAGGGCAACTTTCCGGAACAGGGGCTGAAAGTGCAGATTCCCGTGTGGTCGACCCAAGGCCTGGGCGACAAGGTCGAGTTGTTGCTCAACAACGACCCGGTCGACCTACGCACCCTTACCGATCCGGCCGAAATCGGCGAGCGCACAATCTTGTGGGTCGCGCCGGCTCGATTGCCGACGGGTTCATACACCCTGGCCTACCGGGTCACCCGGCTCAACCAGGCACCCGAAACCTACGCCCCGCCCCTCGAGCTCTACGTCAAACTGGAAATCCCCGGGGGCCAGGACACCGACCCGGATTTCGGCCACTCCAACCTGTTCATGTTCATCCCCCCGGACATCGTCCAAGGCGGCGTGGACAAGGACATCGCCGAAGAAGGGGTGCCCATTGTGATTCGCGCCGCCTCCGGCACCGGCATCCCGTACCCCGACGCCGCCGAGGGTGATGTCATCTTCGTCAGTTGGGGGGGCGTGTTCCAGCAATCAGCGCCACTGACCGCGCAGCAGATCAGCGACCCGGTCAATCACCCGATCGAGGTGCGGATCACCAAAGACACCATTGAGCAGGCCGGTGACACCGACAGCGCCGGGTTGGCCGTGACCTTCATCGTGCGCGACAAGGTCGGCAACTACTCGGAGGATTGGTGCAAGGAAACCCGGATCGTCGTTTCCATCGGCACCAGTCTGCTGCTCGCCCCTATCGTCAAGGAGACGCTGAACAATGTCCTTGACCTCGATGCCCTGGGTGATAAGCCGGTCACGGTTCAAGTGTGGGCCACCCCGCCGTCGTTCGAGCTGAACGATGTCATCGTCGTGAAGATGCGCGGCACCACCCTGGACGGTGACCCGGTCGAAATCACAGCGCCCGAACAAAAAGTCGACAACCTGCCTCACACTTACGAGCCTGAACTGTCTAGCGAAGATGTCCGCAAGCTGGTGAAGACCCAGGTCATTTTCTCTTATGAAGTGCGACGGGCCGGCATCCCCGCCCCTCTGCGTTCCAAAGGGCGGTTTGTCCAGGTCGTGGGCGAGGCCACCCGCCTGGTCGCGCCGATTGCCGAAGATGAACAACAGGGCAGCCTCGACCCCGACCTGCCCAGCACCCGCATCCGGATTCCGTTTAATCCACTGATCGTGGTCGGGACGGCGATCGAGCTCAAATGGTTCGGCACCCGACCCAATGGCAGTACCTATGATCCGGAGCTGGAGTGGTTCTCTCCGGACAAAGATGAAGCCGCCGACCCGGAAGGCTTTTTCATCACCGTCGACGGCAAACACCTCAAGACGCTCGAGGGTGGAACGCTGGACCTGTCGTACAACCTGCTCACTGATGAAGACGACACTGTCGTCCGTCGTGGCTCAGAGCACGCCGCCAAACTGAAGGTCGGCGAGCCGCAACTCGAACTGGTCAAGCCCATCGTCCTCGGTGAAACCGATGGCGCCCTGGAGCCTGGCGACCTGCCCAACGGCGCCAGCCGATTGACCGCCCCCAGACCCACGGAAAACCCGAGCAAAAGCGGGGATATCGTGACCTACACCTGGATGGGCGAAGTCAGCGGCCGAACCGAAGACTCGATCACCCTCAATGCCCTGACCGCCGACAAGGATGTGAACTTCACCCTCAATGCCACGTTCGTCGCCACCCACATCGAGCCCAATCGCGGGCAAAAGGTAACGGCCAGCTATCGCATCCTGCGCAAGGAGACGGGGAATACCAGTTATTCGAATCCGTTGACGTTCCTCGTCGGCACCGCCCTGGAACTCGCCCCGCCGAAAATCCGCCAGGCCGAACCGGACGGCAAAACCTTGCTCCCGATGAACGCCGTGGAAGCGCTGACGGCCGAGGTGCCGCCGGAAGGGTTGCTGCTGACCGACCTGCTGAGCGTGACCTGG
>NZ_MRCS01000022.1 GCF_002303925.1 Pseudomonas sp. ACN8 | reverse complement strand
AGGTTACACCTTGAGCGCTATTTTTTTGCCCGAATTTTCACGAGGCGCCATGAGCGAGTTTTTTCAATCGAATGCCGACGTTATCCAGCGTCGCTGGCCTCTGGTGGCTGCCCGCCTGTTGGCGGAAGATCCGTCATCGCTGCAGGCAGATCTGGTGGAAGGGCTGGGTTCGACGTTGAGCATCAACGGCATTCAACTGACCAGCCGCCATGACCGGACGCGCGAGGCGCAAATCCAGGCGGCGAGCCTGGCGCAGAACAGTCGGGTGCTGCACGTCTATGGCACCGGGCTGGGCGATCTGCAACTGGAACTGTTGCAGCGTCCGCAGCTCAAGCAATTGCACGTGCATCTGCTCAACGGTGCGGTGTTTGCGTTGGTTCTGCAGTTGCTCGATCAACAGCCGTGGCTCAACGATCCGCGCATCGAATTGCATTACGCCGGCGATCTTGCGGAAATCTGCCTGCCGTTTTTCGCGTTGCCCTCGGAGTTGGTATTGGCCGACAACTACAACGCCAAGATCCGTGATCGGCTGATCAGCGAAACCCACCTGAGCTTCAACAATCGCGAGTTCGACCCGCAATCACCGGAATGCGTCGAGCGTCTGCAAGCCAGCAAGACGCTGCTGCAGGGTGATGGCGATGTAGCTGAGCTGTTTGGCTCGCAGACTGGACGCGATGTTTTCGTGATTGCCACGGGGCCGAGCCTGGAGCTGCACTTCGAGCGCCTGCGAGCCATTCGCGAGCAAGCCGAGCGGCCGTTGTTCATTTGTGTCGATACGGCGTATCGCCCGTTGCTGGAACACGGCATTCGTCCAGACTTTGTGGTCACCATCGATCAGCGCATTTCGGCCCGGCATCTGCCGCCGACGGATACTGCTTCAATAGCGCTGATCTATATGCCCATGGTTGATCCGCAGGTGCTCGAGGACTGGCAAGGCGTGCGCTACGCCGCTTACTCGGCCAGTCCGATCTATCAAGCGATTCGCCAGCAACTGCCTCGCGGCGAACTGTATGTCGGTGGCAGTGTGATTCATCCGGCGGTGGATCTGGCGGTGAAAATGGGTGCGGCGCAGATCACTCTGTTCGGCGCCGACTTTGCTTTTCCTGGCGACAAGACCCATGCCGGTTGGGGCGACGGTGATCTGGGGCCGCAACTGGTCGCAGCCAAACACTGGGTGCTCGATGGTCATGGACAGCGAATCAAGACCCAGCTCAACTTTCGCAGTTATCTGTGCGAACTGGAGCGCTACATCGCCAGGCATCCGCAGGTGCGTTTCCATAACACCAGCCGGGCAGGAGCGATGATTGCCGGAACGGCGTTTGATCCGGAGTGGGCGGTATGAGCATGAGCGATTCGTTTGTTGTCAGGGCGCGCGAGTGCGCCGTCCTGTTTCGCCTGGGGCGGGACGTGGAGGCCGAGGGCGTGATGATCGATCTTGTGACTGATATACAGCCGTCATTCGACAAGGCATCGCAGCAAAGTCAGCAGCAGTGGTTGCAGGTGCTTGCTCAGATGCTGCAATGCCAGGAAACCCAGAATTGGTTGGCGTTGGCCGACTATCTGGAATACGAGCTGGTACAGGTGGTGACTGACAATCTGTCCATTTGAACAATTTTGCTCTGTCGCGGCTGTCAGGAGGGCATTGTTCTGAGTGAGTGGCGAATTCCTGACGCCATTTATTCGCTGTCGAGCGGTCGCCAAGACCTTGATTTACGGGGGGGTGGCCACCTGATGGCAAAAATTTTCGAAATTCTGCTAAAGCAACCTGCGTTGGCGACGATAACTATTACGAAGGTTCTCTAGGCCATACCGGGCGGTTGCCAGGGCCGGAAGCCGTAGTACCCAACCAACGAGGAATTCGTCATGGCTTTAACAGTAAACACCAACACTACTTCCCTGGGTGTTCAGAAGAACCTGAACCGTGCGTCCGACGCACTGTCGACCTCGATGTCCCGTCTGTCCTCCGGCCTGAAAATCAACAGCGCTAAAGACGACGCCGCTGGCCTGCAGATCGCTACCCGCATGACTTCGCAAATCCGTGGTCAGACCATGGCTATCAAAAACGCCAACGACGGTGTTTCGATCGCTCAGACCGCTGAAGGCGCTCTGCAAGAGTCGAGCAACATTCTGCAACGTATGCGTGAAATCTCGCTGCAATCGCGAAACGACTCGAACGGTACTGCTGACCGTACCGCTCTGGACAAAGAATTCCAACAGTCCGTTGCTGAATTGACCCGTATCGCTCAATCGACCAACCTGAACGGTAAGGCTCTGATCGACGGTACTGCTGGTGCGATGGAGTTCCAGGTAGGTTCGAACACAACTTCCGACAACCAGATCACTCTGACCCTGTCGACCAGCTTCGACGCCAGCGCCCTGGGCATGACCGGTCTGGTCATCTCTGGTGTGGACAACGCTACCAACCACACCAACGTTGATGCTTCGATCTCGGCAATCGATGCTGCCCTGGCAAACATCAACGCCACTCGCGCTGACCTGGGTGCTGCTCAGAACCGTTTCTCGACCACCATCTCCAACCTGCAGAACATCAACGAAAACGCCAGCGCTGCACTGAGCCGCGTACAAGATACCGACTTCGCTGCTGAAACTGCACAGCTGACCAAGCAGCAGACTCTGCAACAAGCTTCCACCGCAGTTCTGGCCCAGGCCAACCAACTGCCATCCGCTGTACTGAAACTGCTTCAGTAATAGCCGATGAGTTTTGGCGGGGGAGTGCGCTTGCGTGCTCTCTCGCTTTTTCACTTTGAGAGGTGATGGACATGGATATGAGCGTCAAGCTGAACTTGTCTTATCCTGCGGCACAGCAGGCGACGACTGTTGCCGACAAGCCTGCGCAGAAGCCTCGAGCGGAAACTGCGCAAGTGGTAGCCGTCAAGGAAGAAAGTAAAAGCGCAAAAACCGAACAGGAAAAACTGAAGATGGCCGTTGAGGAAATCGAAAAGTTCGTACAATCGGTCAAGCGTAACCTGGAGTTTTCGATTGATGAGCCTTCAGGCAAAGTAGTGGTCAAGGTAATTGCCGGCGACTCCGGTGAGGTGGTCCGCCAGATCCCCAACGAAGAAGTCCTGAAACTGGCAAACAGTTTGAATGATGCAAGCAGCCTGTTGTTCAGCGCAAAAGTCTGACAGCTGGCACGAATTTTGTTGCTATGTTCTTTTGGGCGTTGTAGTGGTCAAAAGGCCGGCGACACACTGAAGGGAGCTCAACATGGCAAGTCCAATTCTACCGGGTCTGGGTTTAGGCTCTGGCCTCGATACCACCGCCATCGTCAAAGCATTGGTGGATGCCGATAAGGCCGCCAAACAGAATCAGATCACTCGTCAGACGGCTACCAACACTTCGCAGATCTCCGCGATTGGTAGCCTCAAAAGTGTCCTGGCGAACTTTCAGGCGGCGATCAAGAATCTGGGCGATACCAAAAATCCGCAATTCCTGGGTTTCACTGCGACGTCCGCCGATCCAAAAGTGCTGACAGCGGTAGCCAGCAATACGGCCGTCAACGGTACGTATTCGATCAAGGTCACCAACCTTGCGACCTCCTCCAAAGTGGCGACTGCCGCTTTTGTTGGTGGCGTCACCAGCTCTATTCCTGAAGGTACGCTGAATATCACGCAAAATGGCGTCAGCCGTCCCGTGACCATTCCGGCGGGCGCAACGTTGCAATCGGTGCGTGATGCGATCAACACCCAGCAGGGCGCCAACGGCTTCAGCGCCAACATCGTGACCGACCAGTACGGTTCGCGTCTGGTGATGGGTTCGACGACGACCGGTGCCGGTTCCGATATCACCCTCAGTGGTATTGCAGGCCTGGAAATCACCGCTGGCCAGAAAATGGACACGCCGCCGACGGCGACCTCGGCCGGTGCCATCGGTGAGTTCGCGATGGATGCGAGCTTCAGCGTGGATGGCCTCGCGCTGACCAGCAAGAGCAACACGGTCGATAAGGCGATCTCCGGCTTGACCCTTAATCTGGTCGCCGGTGGTAATGCAACCACAACGGTAACAGTGGGCCCGAACAGCGATGGCTTGAAAAAATCCATTCAGACGTTCGTGGATGCTTACAACCAGGTCGTGACCAGCGTGAATGCCTTGACCAAGCCAACTCTGGATGACGACGGCAAACCGACCGTTGCGGCAGCGTTGACCGGTGACCCTCTGGCGCGCGGTATTCTGGCGTCGATTCGTGAGCCTCTGGCCACGACGGGTGCGGGTGACAAACTCACGGTTCTGTCGCAGTTGGGTATTACCACCAACCAGAAGACCGGTGCGCTGGATTTTGACAGTGCCAAGTTTACAACCGCCATGGGTGCGCAGCAGCTCGGTGGTGAGGTTCAGAAGCTGTTCCTGGGCGACCCGGCAGCAACCGGTGCCGCCTCCAAAGGCTTGCTGGATCGTATGAACGATGCCATCACGCCTTATACCGTCACCGGCAAGGACGGCATCCTGGATGCGCGCTCGACCAACCTGGCCAAGGCCAAGACCAATCTGTCCAACCAACAGGTCGCGCTGGATCGTCGGGTTGAAACGCTAACTGCCGTGTTGACCAAAAAGTACAACGACATGGACACCCTGGTCGGAAAGCTGAAGGCCACTGCCAGCAACATTACTTCGATGTTCGAAGCGATCTCGGCGCAGCAGAAGAACAGCTGATAACGCGGTAAACGCCAAAAGCCCGGCGACGTTTTCGGCGTTCCGGGCTTTTTGCATTTGCATCTAAAGTTTTTTGACGCGTCGTCGATATGCTGGTTATACGAACCAAAGAATTCAGATGAGGTACAACATGAATCCAATGTTAGCCCTTCGCCAATATCAGAAGATTGGCGCTCAGGCCCAGACTTCCGAAGCCAGCCCTCATCGTCTGGTGCAAATGCTGATGGAGGGAGGCCTGGATCGAATTGCCCAGGCCAAAGGTGCGATCGAACGCAAAGACATCCCGAACAAGGGTGTGTTCATCAGCAAGGCCATCGGCATTATCGGTGGTCTGCGTGAAGGTCTGGATCTGGATAACAAGGCTGAGTCGGTGGGCGAGCTGGACAGTCTCTACGCTTACATGATGAAACGTCTGGCGCAAGCCAACGTCAATACCGATTCAAAGATCCTCGACGAAGTCGCTGACCTGCTGAACACGGTCAAGGACGGCTGGGATGCCATCGGCACGCCAGGTCCTCAGTTTTAAGGAGATCACCATGAGTCTTGTATTGCAGCGAATCGAACAAACCCGGGAAGGTCTTGTAGGCGCTCTGGCCGAGCGTAACTGGGAAGCTATCGGGGAGTTGGACCAGGCTTGCCGTTCCTGCATGGAAGACGTCTTGAGTGAACCTTCGGTGGACGAGGCGGCGTTGCGCGATAATCTTGAGGAGTTGCTGGGGGTCTACAAGCAGCTACTTGAGGCGGCAACGGGAGCGAGGCAGGCGATAGTCGATGAGATGTCGCAGATCCACCAAGCACAAAACGCGGCAAAGGTTTACCATCTGTTTGGTTAATTAAACCCAGGTTAATCCAGACATGTGCGCCATAAATTTGACTGTGCACGGTTTTTTGACTTAACTAGTGGCTGGTTCCAGATTTCAGTCGTCTTCAGGCATATCAGGCCTGCAAGCGTTTAGCTTGCCCCAGCATTTTGGGCATTGAGTTGACTAGGGAAGTTGCTATTGCATGTGGCGTGAAACCAAAATTCTGCTGATCGATGACGATAGCGTCCGCCGCCGCGACCTGGCGGTGATTTTAAATTTTCTCGGCGAAGAAAATTTACCCTGCGGTAGCCATGACTGGCAGCAGGCTGTCGGCTCTTTGTCGTCAAGTCGTGAAGTGATCTGCGTCCTCATCGGGACGGTCAACGCTCCTGGTGCACTTCTGGGTTTGCTTAAGACACTCTCGACATGGGATGAGTTCCTTCCGGTTTTGTTAATGGGCGATAATTCTTCCATTGACCTGCCCGAAGACCAGCGTCGGCGAGTGCTTTCGACCCTCGAAATGCCGCCCAGCTACAGCAAATTGCTCGATTCGCTGCACCGTGCCCAGGTCTATCGCGAGATGTACGACCAGGCCCGCGAGCGCGGTCGCCATCGCGAACCCAATCTTTTCCGCAGCCTTGTCGGTACCAGCCGGGCGATTCAACACGTCCGCCAGATGATGCAGCAAGTCGCCGACACCGATGCCAGTGTGCTGATCCTCGGTGAGTCCGGCACCGGCAAGGAAGTGGTTGCGCGCAACCTGCATTACCATTCCAAGCGCCGCGAAGCGCCGTTCGTGCCGGTCAACTGCGGTGCGATCCCGGCCGAGTTGCTGGAAAGCGAATTGTTCGGCCATGAGAAGGGCGCCTTCACCGGGGCGATCACCAGCCGCGCCGGTCGATTCGAACTGGCCAACGGCGGCACCCTGTTCCTCGATGAAATCGGCGACATGCCGCTGCCGATGCAGGTCAAGTTGCTGCGCGTGTTGCAGGAGCGCACCTTCGAGCGCGTGGGCAGCAACAAGACCCAGAGCGTCGACGTGCGCATCATTGCGGCGACCCACAAGAATCTCGAAAGCATGATCGAGATCGGCACCTTCCGCGAAGACCTGTACTACCGCCTGAATGTGTTCCCGATCGAGATGGCGCCGCTGCGTGAGCGCGTCGAAGACATTCCGCTGCTGATGAACGAACTGATCTCGCGCATGGAGCACGAGAAGCGCGGTTCGATCCGTTTCAACTCGGCGGCGATCATGTCGCTGTGCCGCCATGCCTGGCCGGGCAACGTCCGCGAACTGGCCAACCTGGTGGAGCGCATGGCGATCATGCACCCATACGGCGTGATCGGCGTGGTCGAGTTGCCGAAGAAATTCCGCTACGTCGACGATGAAGACGAGCAAATGGTCGACAGCCTGCGCAGCGATCTGGAAGAGCGCGTGGCCATCAACGGCCATACCCAGGACTTCACCGCCAATGCCATGCTGCCGCCGGAAGGCCTGGACCTGAAGGACTACCTCGGTGGTCTGGAGCAGGGGCTGATCCAGCAGGCGCTGGATGATGCCAACGGCATTGTGGCCCGCGCTGCCGAGCGCCTGCGCATCCGTCGTACCACGCTGGTGGAAAAGATGCGCAAGTACGGCATGAGCCGTCGTGATGGAGACGAACAGGCGGATGATTGACGCCTGTTTTCCAATCCATTCATTTATAAGCAGTTTTTTTTAGGCACGGGTATTGCTAAGTCCCTCGCAACGTTCCGTTTAACTGACGGTCAGCCAAGCGAGAGAGCACGATGCCCCAAGCCGCCCAGATGTCTCCTGTCCCTGATGCTTCGCGGCAACCGTCGTCCGTAGAGCAGGCGAGCCGGCTTGGCCTTGAGCAGGCATTCGCGCTGTTCAATCAGATGTCCAGTCAGTTGACCGATTCCTACAGCATGCTTGAAGCCCGGGTCACCGAGCTCAAGGGTGAATTGGCGGTGGTCAGCGCCCAGCGCATGCAGGAACTGGCGGAAAAAGAACGCCTGGCCAACCGCCTGCAAAACCTCCTCGATCTGTTACCCGGCGGTGTCATCGTCATTGACGCCCAGGGCATCGTGCGCGAAGCCAATCCGGCGGCGTGCGAGTTGCTGGGACTGCCGCTGGAAGGTGAATTGTGGCGCCACGTCATTGCCCGCTGTTTTGCGCCGCGCGAAGACGATGGCCATGAAGTCTCCCTCAAGGATGGTCGGCGCCTGTCGATCGCCACGCGCTCGCTGGACGCCGAGCCAGGCCAGTTGGTGTTGCTCAACGACCTGACCGAAACCCGCCACCTGCAGGATCAACTGGCTCGTCATGAGCGGCTGTCGTCACTGGGGCGCATGGTTGCTTCGTTGGCTCATCAGATACGCACGCCGTTGTCCGCCGCGTTGCTGTATGCCAGTCATTTGACCGAGCAAGAGCTGCCGGTCGCCACCCAGCAGCGCTTTGCCGGGCGCCTCAAGGAGCGCCTGCACGAACTGGAACATCAGGTGCGCGACATGTTGGTCTTCGCCCGTGGTGAGTTGCCGCTGACCGATCGCGTAACCCCCGGTCAATTGATGCAATCGTTGCAAGCGGCGGCGCTGACCCATGTACAGGATCTGCCGATCCGCTGGCAGTGCGATAGTCACTCGGGTGCGTTGCTGTGCAATCGCGACACCCTGGTCGGCGCGATCCTCAATCTGATCGAGAACGCCATTCAGGCCAGTGCCGGTCAATTGCGTCTCAAGATTCACCTCTATACCCGCGGCAGCAACCTGCGCCTGTGCGTGAGCGACAGTGGCTGCGGTATCGATGCCGCCGTTCTGGCGCGATTGGGTGAGCCATTTTTTACCACCAAGACTACCGGAACAGGTCTTGGCCTGACCGTGGTCAAGGCAGTGGCTCGTGCTCATCAGGGAGAATTGCAGTTGCGTTCGCGGCTTGGTCGCGGCACCTGCGCGCAGGTGATCCTGCCGTTGTTCAGCAGCGCTCAAGGAGCGGAGTGACACAGATGGGTATCAAGGTTCTGTTGGTCGAGGACGACCGCGCGCTGCGCGAGGCATTGGCCGATACGCTGTTGCTCGCGGGGCACGATTACAAGGCGGTGGGTTCGGCAGAGGAGGCGTTGCTTGCCGTCGGCGAAGAGGCCTTCAACCTGGTAATCAGCGACGTCAACATGCCGGGCATGGACGGCCACCAGTTGCTGGGCCTGCTGCGAGCGCGGCAGCCGCAGTTGCCGGTGTTGCTGATGACCGCCCACGGTGCGGTCGAGCGTGCGGTCGATGCGATGCGCCAGGGGGCGGCGGACTATCTGGTCAAGCCATTCGAGCCCAAGGCATTGCTCGATCTGGTGGGGCGTCATGCCCTGGGCAATCTCGGCCTGGCCGAGGGCGAAGGGCCGATAGCATTCGAGCCGGCGAGCGCGCAGCTGCTCGAATTGGCAGCGCGGGTCGCGCGCAGCGATTCCACGGTGTTGATCTCGGGTGAGTCGGGCACGGGCAAGGAAGTGCTGGCGCGCTACATCCACCAGCATTCTCATCGCGCCAATCAGCCGTTCATTGCGATCAACTGCGCGGCGATTCCGGACAACATGCTCGAAGCGACCTTGTTCGGGCACGAGAAGGGTTCCTTCACCGGCGCCATTGCCGCGCAAGCCGGCAAGTTCGAGCAGGCCGACGGCGGCACCATTCTGCTCGACGAAATTTCCGAAATGCCCCTGGGGCTCCAGGCCAAATTGCTGCGCGTGCTGCAAGAGCGCGAGGTCGAAAGGGTTGGGGCGCGCAAACCGATCACATTGGACATTCGTGTGGTCGCCACCACCAATCGCGACCTCGCGGGTGAAGTGGCGGCGGGGCGCTTCCGCGAGGATCTTTACTATCGTCTGTCGGTGTTTCCCCTGGCCTGGCGCCCGTTGCGCGAGCGCACCGCCGACATCCTGCCGCTGGCCGAGCGCCTGCTGGCCAGGCACGTCAATAAAATGAAGCATGCGGCTGCCAGATTGTCCCCCGAGGCCCAAGCGTGCCTGATCGGTTATCCGTGGCCCGGCAACGTGCGTGAACTGGACAACGCGATTCAGCGTGCGCTGATCCTGCAGCAGGGTGGCTTGATCCAGCCGCAGGATTTCTGCCTGACCGGGCCGGTGGCTTGCGCACCACTGCCGACGTTGGCGCGTCCCGTGGAAGTCGAGTCCGAGTCGGCCGGTGCGCTGGGCGATGATCTGCGTCGCCGTGAATTTCAGATGATCATCGATACCCTGCGCGCCGAGCGCGGTCGTCGCAAAGAGGCGGCCGAGCGCCTGGGCATCAGCCCGCGAACCCTGCGTTACAAGCTGGCGCAGATGCGCGATGCCGGCATGGATGTGGAAGCCTTTTTGTTCGCCACCTGATGCCTTCCCCCCTGTAGGAGCGAGCCTGCTCGCGATGGTCGCCAACGATAACGCTGGGAACCTGACACCCCGCGGTGTTCTCGGGTTCATCGCGAGCAGGCTCGCTCCTACAGGAGGGGGGCGTAAGGAAGGGCTTTTGTGAAACAAGCCATGGAGCTGGCACCCTTGTTGCTAACACCTCACTACCCGTCGAGTGAGTGTCAAAAAAATGCGGGTCGTCAAAGAGAGAGACCATGAGCCAAGGTATTGAATTCAATCGGTTGATGCTGGATATGCGCGCCATGCAAATGGATGCCATGTCTGCGCCGAAATCCACTGCCGTCCCTGAAATGACGGGCAGCAGCTTTTCCGACATGTTCGGTCAGGCCATCAATAAAGTGAACGACACCCAGCAGGCTTCCACGCAGTTGGCCAGTGCGTTCGAAATCGGCAAAAGCGGCGTCGATCTCACGGACGTGATGATTTCCTCGCAGAAGGCCAGCGTGTCGTTCCAGGCGTTGACCCAGGTGCGCAACAAAGTGGTTCAGGCCTACCAAGACATCATGCAGATGCCGGTTTAAAGGACGAGATTGAGTCATGGCAGATGCAGTCGCCGATAACGTTCCGGCCAAGGCCACTTCAATAGACGGCAAACCGCCGCTGTTCGGGTTGTCCTTCCTGGAAAACCTCTCCGAGATGACCATGTTGCGTCAGGTGGGCCTGTTGGTCGGCCTGGCAGCGAGCGTGGCGATTGGTTTTGCCGTGGTGTTGTGGTCCCAGCAACCGGACTACCGGCCTCTGTACGGCAGCCTTGCCGGCATGGACGCCAAGCAGGTCATGGATACCCTGGCCTCCGCCGATATCCCGTACACCGTCGAACCCAATTCAGGTGCCTTGCTGGTCAAGGCCGATGACCTGTCCCGTGCCCGGCTCAAGCTCGCGGGCGCTGGTGTCACTCCCAGCGACGGCAACATCGGCTTTGAAATCCTCGATAAGGAACAGGGGTTGGGCACCAGCCAGTTCATGGAGGCGACCCGTTATCGTCGCGGCCTCGAAGGCGAACTGGCACGCACCATTTCCAGCCTGAACAACGTCAAGGGTGCCCGCGTGCACCTGGCAATCCCGAAAAGCTCGGTGTTCGTGCGCGACGAGCGCAAGCCGAGCGCTTCGGTTCTGGTTGAGCTCTATTCCGGTCGTTCCCTGGAACCCGGCCAGGTCGTGGCCATCATCAACCTGGTGGCGACCAGCGTTCCCGAACTCAGCAAGTCGCAGATCACCGTGGTCGACCAGAAGGGCAACCTGCTCTCCGATCAGGCGGAAAACTCCGAGCTGACCATGGCCGGCAAGCAGTTCGACTACAGCCGCCGGATGGAAAGCATGCTCACCCAGCGCGTGCACAACATCTTGCAGCCGGTGTTGGGCAACGACCGTTACAAGGCCGAAGTCTCGGCCGACGTGGATTTCAGTGCGGTCGAATCGACTTCCGAGCAATTCAACCCGGATCAACCGGCGTTGCGCAGCGAACAGTCGGTCAACGAACAGCGTACCGCCAGCAATGGCCCGCAAGGCGTACCGGGTGCCCTGAGCAACCAGCCGCCAGCACCGGCCTCCGCGCCGCAAACCACCGGCGGCACTCCGGGGGCAGCCGGCATGGTGCAGCCGGGTCAGCCACTGGTTGATGCCAACGGCCAGCAAATCATGGACCCGGCCACCGGTCAGCCGATGCTCGCACCGTACCCGGCGGACAAGCGTCAACAATCGACCAAGAACTTCGAACTCGACCGCTCCATCAGCCACACCAGGCAGCAACAGGGCCGGTTGAATCGCCTGTCGGTGTCGGTGGTGGTCGATGATCAGGTCAAGATCAACCCGGCCAACGGTGAAACCAGCCGTGCGCCGTGGACCGCCGATGAATTGGCGCGCTTCACGCGTCTGGTGCAGGACGCAGTCGGCTTCGATGCCAGCCGTGGCGACAGTGTCAGCGTGATCAACATGCCGTTCTCCGCCGAGCGCGGTGAAGCGATTGCCGAAATTCCGTTCTACTCCCAGCCCTGGTTCTGGGACATCGTCAAGCAAGTGCTGGGCGTGCTGTTCATCCTGGTGCTGGTGTTCGGTGTACTGCGTCCGGTGCTCAACAACATCACCGGCGGTGGCAAGGGCAAGCAGCTTGTTGGCTTGGGTAGCGATGTCGAGTTGGGTGGCATGGGCGGTCTGGACGGCGAACTGGCCAACGACCGTGTCAGCCTCGGTGGCCCGACCAGCATCCTGTTGCCGAGCCCGAGCGAAGGCTATGACGCTCAGTTGAACGCAATCAAGAGTCTGGTGGCAGAAGATCCGGGTCGTGTGGCCCAGGTCGTGAAAGAGTGGATTAACGCAGATGAGTGATAACCGAGCCGTTGCCGCCAAACTGTCCAAGGTCGACAAAGCCGCAATCCTGTTGCTGTCCCTGGGTTCCACCGATGCTGCCCAGGTGCTGCGCCACATGGGCCCCAAAGAGGTTCAGCGCGTGGGCGTGGCCATGGCCCAGATGGGTAATGTGCACCGCGAGCAGGTCGAGCAGGTGATGAGCGAGTTCGTCGATATCGTCGGCGACCAGACCAGCCTGGGCGTCGGCTCCGACGACTATGTGCGCAAGATGCTCACCCAGGCCCTGGGCGAAGACAAGGCCAACGGCCTGATCGACCGCATCCTGCTCGGTGGCAACACCAGTGGCCTCGACAGCCTGAAGTGGATGGAGCCGCGCGCCGTCGCCGACGTGATCCGTTACGAGCACCCGCAGATCCAGGCGATCGTGGTGGCGTATCTCGATCCGGACCAGGCCGGTGAAGTGCTCGGCAACTTCGACCACAAGGTGCGGCTCGACATCATCCTGCGGGTGTCCTCGCTGAACACCGTGCAGCCCGCGGCCTTGAAAGAGCTCAATCAGATTCTCGAGAAGCAGTTCTCGGGCAACTCCAATGCCTCGCGCACCACTCTGGGTGGCATCAAGCGCGCGGCGGACATCATGAACTTCCTCGACAGCTCGATCGAAGGCCAGCTCATGGACTCGATCCGCGAAGTCGACGAAGACCTGTCGGGTCAGATCGAAGACCTCATGTTCGTGTTCAACAACCTGGCCGATGTCGACGACCGCGGGATCCAGGCGCTGTTGCGCGAAGTCTCCTCCGATGTGCTGGTACTGGCCCTCAAGGGGTCGGACGAAGGCGTCAAGGAGAAGATTTTCAAGAACATGTCCAAGCGTGCGGCCGAACTGTTGCGCGACGACCTGGAAGCCAAGGGCCCGGTGCGCGTCAGCGATGTGGAAACCGCGCAGAAGGAAATCCTCACCATCGCCCGCCGTATGGCCGAAGCCGGAGAAATCGTTCTCGGCGGCAAAGGCGGCGAGGAAATGATCTAACACCATGGTCAAGAATGATGATGCACCCACTGACCTGATCCGGGCCAGGGATGTCGGTGGCTTCGAGTCCTGGGCACTGCCCAGCTTCGACCCGCCGGAACCCGAGCCGGAACCAACACCGGAACCCGAGCCGCCGGAAATGGAGGACGTGCCGCTGGAGGAAGTCCAGCCACTGACCCTCGAAGAACTCGAAAGCATTCGCCAGGAAGCTTACAACGAAGGTTTCGCGGTGGGTGAGAAGGAAGGTTTCCACAGCACCACGCTCAAGGTCCGTCAGGAAGCCGAACAGGCACTGACGCCGAAGCTTGCCGGGTTGGAGCAGTTGATGGCGCACCTGTTCGAGCCCATCGCCGAGCAGGACACCCAGATTGAAAAGTCCCTGGTCGACCTCGTGCAGCACATCACCAGACAAGTGATTCAGCGTGAACTGGCCATCGACTCGACGCAGATCGAACACGTCATGCGCGAAGCCCTCAAGCTCTTGCCGTTGGGCGTGGGCAATGTGCGGCTGTATATCAATCCGCAGGACTTCGCACAGGTCAAAGCCCTGCGCGAACGCCATGAGGAAACGTGGCGCATCGTCGAGGACGAATCGTTGTTGCCTGGCGGTTGCCGGGTCGAGACAGAACACAGCCGCATCGACGCCACGGTCGAAACCCGTATCGCGCGGGTAATGGACAAGCTGTTCGATCAGTTGCACGAGCAGGCCTTGCACCCGGCCGCGCCGGACCTGAGCCTGGAACTGCCGATCCACAGCCAACCTGCGGCCGCGCCAGAGCCGGATGCACCTGATGCGCCTTGAGCGCACCAGCTTCGCCAAGCGCCTGGGCAGTTACGCCGAGGCGACTACGCTTGCCGGTGCGCCGATCCTTGAGGGCCGCCTGCTGCGCATGGTCGGCCTGACCCTCGAAGCCGAAGGCCTGCGCGCCGCCATGGGCAGCCGCTGCATGGTTATCAACGACGACAGTTATCACCCGGTGCAGGTCGAAGCCGAAGTGATGGGCTTCTCCGGCAGCAAGGTCTTTCTGATGCCGGTTGGCAGCGTCGCTGGTATTGCCCCTGGCGCCCGCGTTGTTCCCTTGTCCGATACCGGGCGTTTGCCGATGGGCATGAGCATGCTCGGGCGGGTGCTCGATGGCGCCGGTCGCGCGCTGGACGGCAAGGGCGGGATGAAGGCCGAAGACTGGGTGCCGATGGATGGCCCGACCATCAACCCGCTCAAGCGCGAACCGATCAGCGAACCGCTGGACGTGGGCATCCGGTGCATTAACGGCATGTTGACGGTCGGGCGCGGTCAGCGGCTTGGGCTGTTCGCCGGTACCGGTGTCGGTAAATCCGTGCTGTTGGGCATGATGACCCGCTTCACCGAGGCCGACATCATCGTCGTCGGGTTGATCGGTGAGCGGGGTCGCGAAGTTAAAGAATTCATCGAGCACATCCTCGGTGAAGAAGGGCTCAAGCGTTCAGTGGTGGTGGCGTCCCCGGCGGACGATGCGCCGCTGATGCGCCTGCGCGCGGCGATGTATTGCACGCGCATCGCCGAATATTTCCGCGACAAGGGCAAGAACGTTCTGTTGCTCATGGATTCGCTGACCCGTTTCGCCCAGGCCCAGCGGGAAATCGCCCTGGCCATCGGCGAGCCGCCGGCGACCAAGGGTTATCCGCCGTCGGTGTTCGCCAAGCTGCCGAAACTGGTGGAGCGGGCCGGCAACGCGGAGAAGGGCGGTGGTTCGATCACCGCGTTCTACACCGTGCTGTCCGAAGGCGATGACCAGCAGGATCCGATTGCCGACTCGGCGCGGGGCGTGCTCGACGGGCACATCGTGCTGTCCCGGCGCCTGGCCGAGGAAGGGCATTACCCGGCCATTGATATCGAGGCGTCCATCAGCCGGGTAATGCCGGCGGTGGTGTCGCCGGAACACATGACCCGTGCGCAGTATTTCAAGCAACTGTGGTCACGCTATCAGCAGAGCCGCGACCTGATCAGTGTCGGCGCCTATGTCGCCGGAGGAGATCGCGAGACCGATCTGGCGATTTCCCTGCAACCGCAATTGGTCAAATACCTGCGCCAGGGCCTCAACGACAGCATCAGCCTGGGCGAAAGCGAGGCGTATCTGGCCTCGATCTTCGCGCCCGCGGCAGGCGGTTAAGCGGTCATGGCCCTGAGTCGGGCAGGAAGGCTGGCGCCGGTGGTGGAAATGGCCGAAAAGGCCGAGAAAACCGCGGTCCAGCGTCTGGGGCACTTTCAAGGGCAGGTTCGCCTGGCACAAAGCAAACTCGCCGACCTCGAAGCCTTCCGTCTCGACTATCAGGAACAATGGATCGTACGCGGCAGCAGCGGTGTCTCGGGCCAGTGGTTGCTGGGCTATCAGGGCTTTCTCGCGCAACTGGGCACGGCCATCGACCAGCAGCGGCAAAGCCTGGCCTGGCATCAGAACAACTTGAACAAGGCCCGGGAAACCTGGCAGCAGGCGTTTGCCCGGGTTGAAGGCTTGCGCAAGCTGGTTCAGCGCTACGCCGATGAAGCGCGGGCGCTTGAAGACCGGCGCGAACAGAAGCTGCTGGATGAATTGTCCCAGCGCTTGCCGCGCGAGAACCCCTATTGAGCGTGCTTTCAAAAAACGCGCAGGCTTGCCCCTATCGACACCTGATGCTAAACCTTCTAAACGTTTTATAAAGACAAGGAAGCCATGAAATGTCGGTGATTACAGAAGTGTCCGAGGATGGACAAAGACTGACGATCTCGATCAGGGGACGATTCGATTTCGCCAAGCATCAGGAATTTCGTAAGTCCTACGAAGATAGAGAGCTATCAGCGGTCGTGGTCGACCTGAAAGACGCCACTTACCTCGACAGTTCGGCCCTGGGGATGCTGCTGCTGTTGCGCGATCACGCCGGTGGCGACGACTCCGATGTGCGCGTCGTCAACAGCAGCACCGATGTGCGCAAAATCCTCGCCATCTCCAACTTCGACAAACTGTTCGACATCAGTTGATTGCCATGCAGCCACTGGAGCCGCTGACGATCCTGATTGCCGAGGACAGCGCCGCTGATCGCCTGCTGTTGTCGAGTATCCTGCGCCGCCAGGGGCACGAGGTACTGACAGCGGCCAACGGCGTCGAAGCGGTCGAGGTGTTTGGCCAGCAACACCCGCACCTGGTGTTGATGGATGCGATGATGCCGGTCATGGACGGCTTCGAGGCGGCCCGGCAAATCAAGGCCATGGCCGGTGAAACCCTGGTGCCGATCATCTTCCTCACGTCGTTGTCCGAAAACGAAGCCTTGGCCCGCTGCCTGGAAGTCGGCGGTGACGACTTTCTGGCAAAGCCCTACAACCAAGTGATTCTCGCCGCCAAGATCAAGGCGATGGATCGCTTGCGGCGCTTGCAGGACACCGTGCTGCAACAGCGTGACCAGATCGCCCGGCACCACGACTATTTGCTCAACGAGCAGCGCGTGGCCAAGGCCGTTTTCGACAAGGTGGCGCACTCCGGCTGTCTGAATGGCGCACCGAATATCCGTTATCTGCAATCGCCCTATGCGCTGTTCAACGGCGACCTGTTGCTGGCCGCGTTCACTCCGGCCGGAGACATGCACGTGCTGCTGGGCGACTTCACCGGCCACGGTTTGCCAGCGGCGGTAGGCGCCATGCCCCTGGCCGAAGTTTTCTACGGCATGACCGCCAAGGGCTATGGCCTGGCGGAAACCCTGCGCGAGATGAATGCCAAGCTCAAGCGCATCCTGCCGGTGGACATGTTCTGCTGTGCCACGTTGCTGTGCCTGAGTTTTCAGCGCCGTTCGGTGGAGGTCTGGAACGGCGGCATGCCCGACGGTTACCTGCATCGCATTGCCAGTGGCGAGCGCACGCCTCTGCCGGCGCGGCACCTGCCTTTAGGGGTGCTGAGCCCGGAATCCTTCGATGAGCGTACCGACATGTATCCCATGGCCCTCGGGGATCGGGTGTTTCTCCTGTCCGATGGGGTGATCGATACCTGCGACGCCAATGATCAGTTGTTTGGCGTACAGCGATTGCAGCAGGTATTTGCCACCAATCGACATCCGGATGCGCTGTTCGAAGAGATCGAGCAGGCGTTGCGTCATTTCGGCGGAGAAACGCGTGACGATGTCAGCATGGTCGAAGTCAGCCTGCTGGAGTCGGCGCAGATCAGCCCGCCGGCGTTGGTCTACTCCGACAGCGGCCAGTCCTGCCCGCTGGACTGGTCGGTAAGTTTCGAGTTTCGCGCCGCCACGCTCAAGCGCTTCAACCCGTTGCCCTACCTGTTGCAGTTGTTGCTTGAGGTCCATGGTCTTCGGGCTCAGAGCGGTGCGCTCTACAGTGTGCTGGCGGAGCTCTATTCCAATGCGCTGGAGCATGGCGTGCTGGGGCTGGATTCGGGCCTCAAGCGCGATGCCTCGGGGTTTGCGCGGTATTATCAGGAGCGCAATACCCGGCTGGACGAGCTGCGCGAAGGCTATGTACGGTTAAGTTTGCAGGTGACGCCAACGGACGATGGCGGTTGCCTGACCATTCACGTTGAAGACAGTGGCAAGGGTTTCGATGTCGAGCGGGTGATGGCAAGACCTTTGGAAGACATCCGCCTGTCGGGACGCGGGGTCAGTCTGATCCGCCAGTTGGGGCGTAATGCCCGCTGGACCGACGATGGTCGAAGTGCACGCGTGGAGTTTATCTGGGAGGCTCTGGCATAATCCGCGCATTCTTGATCAAGGAGTGAGCAAGTGGACGACACACATGTGGATCGCGACGTGCTGAGTGCATTGCAGGAAGTGATGGAGGAGGGCTATCCGGATCTGCTGGATATCTTTCTTGCTGACTCCGAAGAGCGCCTGAAAGTCTTGAGAGCGGCAGACAGCGCCGCATTGCTCGTTGCAACCGCCCATAGCTTCAAGGGCAGCAGCAGCAATATGGGCGCCCTCAGGCTGACCGAGCTATGCCACCAGCTTGAGCAGCAGGCCAGAAGCTTGCCACGCCCCGCCGTTCAGGAACTGGTCGGCGAAATCGATCGCGAGTTCGCCGGTATCCGGCCTCTGTACGAAGCTGAACGACAGCGTTGCCCGGCGAAAATCTGAGCACACGCTGCATTTGGTCTTCTTCGAGTGAAACTGGCTCGACCTTTGCAGTCAACTTATCTAACTGTACTTACGAGCCCCGTGCAGCGGAGACCGTTTCATGCCCGTTACCCCCGATATTCTGCTTCAGGCCTTCAGGCAGGCCAAGACTCAGGCCGGCTCCGCCAGTCCTGTGGCACTGACCGCTGAGCCCGGGGGCAAGGCCGCAAGCTTCGCTCATGTCTACGCCAGCGAGGCCCAGAGCAAGTCCAAGGCGTTGGCGGATGCCTCGGTCAGGCCGGGTAGCGACAAAGCCCGCGATGTTTCCGGAAAAAAAGATGCTGGTGACGACAAGTCTGCCGCCGAGGAACCGGTGGTTGCCGATGGCGGCAAATCCTTGCCTGCCGACCCTTCAGTGCAGGTTGACGACAAGGCCGCCGACGATGAAGCGTCAGATGCCGGCCAGGTTCAGGTCGTCGATGCCCTGCCGCTCGATCCGGCGCTTGATCCTTCAACGCAGCAAGTCCTTCAGCCAGTCGATCCGACACCGGCACCGGTAGCGCCCGTCGTGGCCGACACCGTGCAACCTGCCGTTGAAGTGTCGGTTGGCGCCGCAGTTACCGCTACGGCTGCAATCGCTCCGGCGCCGGCCACTGCCGACGGCGATTTCGATCCCTCGACCGATCCGCTCGACGCATTGCCGGCGGTACGCCTGGCGATGGAGCAGGGCGGTCACGTATCGGCTTCCAGCCAGGCGCAGCCCAAGGCTGCACCGGCACAGGCGCAAGCCCAGGCTGACGGGGAGCTGACGTCGGCGCAAAACTTTGCCGCGGGCATGGCAACCATGCTGGATGTTCAGGGCGACAAGAACGGCACCAGCCAGGGCGACGCCAAGGCTTTCAGCGGCCTGATCGATGACGGCCTGAAGGATCTCAAGTCCGCCAGCAGCGACACCCGTGTCGATGATTTCGCCAACCGTCTGGCAGCGCTGACCCAGGCGGCCACACCGAAGACCGCCAATGCCTTGCCGGTGAACCAACCGATCGCCATGCATCAGAGCGGCTGGACCGAAGAGGTGGTGAACCGGGTCATGTACCTGTCGAGCGCCAATCTCAAGGCGGCGGACATCCAGTTGCAGCCCGCTGAACTCGGGCGTCTGGATATTCGGGTGAACATGGTTCCCGATCAACAGACCCAAGTCACGTTCATGAGTGCGCATCCGGGTGTCCGAGAGGCGCTGGATGGGCAGGTCCATCGCTTGCGCGACATGTTCGCGCAGCAGGGCATGGGGCAGGTCGATGTCAATGTTTCGGACCAGTCCCGTGGTTCGCAGCAAGGGCAGGAACAAGCCGGGCAAAGCCACAGCGGTCGGGCCAGTACCAGCGGCGGTCGCCTTGATTCAATGGATGACGACATGACCCCGGGCATCGCTGAAGCGGCGGCCAATACCACCCGCGTGATCGGCTCCAGCGCGGTCGATTACTACGCCTGATCAAACGCCCCCCTCTGTAGGAGCGAGCTTGCTCGCGATGATCATTAACGATAACGCGTGCTTGCTGGCTAAACGCGCCGTTCTTGAATTCTTCGCGAGCAGGCTCGCTCCTACATGGCATAACACTTGCTCTTGCCTTGCCGTGCGACTGTGAAAACCCGATTAGTGACGGATTATTGGCATGGCGAAGAGCGACGCAGCAGTAAAAGACCCCGCAACCAAAGGCAAACTCAAGCTGATTATCTTGATCGTGGTGGCCCTGCTGCTGGCGATCGGTGTGTCCGTGGGCGCGACCTGGTACTTCATGCACAGCGCTCAGAGCAAACCTGCCGCCGCCGTGGCTGAAACCGCTCCGATCGGCAAGCAGCCAGCGATTTTCGAGTCGATGGCGCCGGCTTTCGTGGCCAACTTCAACCAGAACGGTCGCCAGCGCTACATGCAAGTGAGCATCACCATGCTCGCGCGCAATCAGGCGGATCTGGAGGCGCTCAAGGTCCACATGCCGGTGATCCGCAATAACCTGGTCATGCTGTTCTCCGGGCAGGATTTTGCGACCCTCGCCTCGCCGGTCGGCCAGGAAATGCTGCGGCAGAAAGCCACCGCCAGCGTCCAGGAAGTGGCGCAGAAAGAGCTCGGCAAAGTGGTGATCGAACAGTTGCTTTTCACTAATTTCGTACTGCAGTAGGAACACGACATGGCCGTGCAGGACCTGCTGTCCCAGGATGAGATCGACGCGCTGTTGCATGGCGTCGACGATGGTCTGGTACAGACCGAGAACGCTGCCGAACCCGGCGCCGTCAAAAGCTATGACCTGACCAGCCAGGATCGCATCGTCCGTGGACGCATGCCGACCCTGGAAATGATCAACGAGCGTTTCGCCCGCTATACCCGCATCAGCATGTTCAACATGCTGCGTCGCTCGGCGGACGTGGCGGTTGGTGGTGTGCAGGTGATGAAGTTCGGCGAATACGTGCACTCGCTGTACGTGCCGACCAGCCTCAACCTGGTCAAGATCAAACCCCTGCGTGGCACCGCGCTGTTCATCCTCGACGCCAAACTGGTGTTCAAGCTGGTGGACAACTTCTTCGGTGGCGACGGCCGGCACGCCAAGATCGAAGGGCGTGAATTCACCCCCACTGAACTGCGTGTGGTGCGCATGGTGCTGGAGCAGGCCTTCGTCGACTTGAAGGAAGCCTGGCAGGCGATCATGGAAGTCAATTTCGAGTACATCAACTCGGAAGTGAACCCGGCCATGGCCAACATCGTCGGCCCGAGCGAAGCCATCGTGGTGTCGACCTTCCACATCGAACTCGATGGCGGTGGCGGTGACCTGCACGTGACCATGCCGTACTCGATGATCGAGCCGGTGCGCGAAATGCTCGACGCCGGCTTCCAGTCGGACCTCGACGACCAGGACGAGCGCTGGGTCAATGCCCTGCGCCAGGACGTGCTGGACGTCGACGTGCCGATCGGTGCGACGGTGGCTCGTCGTCAGTTGCGCCTGCGCGACATCCTGCACATGCAGCCGGGGGATGTGATCCCGGTCGACATGCCGGAAGAAATGATCATGCGCGCCAATGGCGTGCCGGCCTTCAAGGTCAAGATGGGTTCGCACAAGGGCAACCTGGCGTTGCAAGTGATCGAGCCGATCGAGCGCCGTTGAACGGCGCTCGTACCCATTCGCGATTAACCGAATTCTGAATTTTTGCTCGCCGAGGACACTGACACTATGAGTACGCAAGACGATCAGGCTCTGGCCGATGAGTGGGCAGCAGCCCTGGAAGAAACCGGTGATGCCGGGCAGGCCGATATCGACGCCTTGCTGGCCGCCGATTCCGGCAACTCCGCGTCCAACCGCCTGCCGATGGAAGAGTTCGGCAGCGTGCCGAAAAACAACGATCCGGTGAGCCTGGAAGGCCCGAACCTGGACGTGATCCTCGATATCCCGGTGTCGATCTCCATGGAAGTGGGTAGCACCGACATCAACATTCGCAACCTGCTGCAACTGAACCAGGGTTCGGTGATCGAGCTCGATCGCCTGGCCGGCGAACCGCTGGACGTGCTGGTCAACGGCACGCTCATCGCCCATGGCGAAGTGGTGGTGGTCAACGAGAAGTTCGGCATCCGCCTGACGGACGTGATCAGCCCAAGCGAACGCATCAAGAAGCTGCGCTGAGTGAAAAGTGTTCTCGGATTTGTGTTGGCGATGCCGTTCAGCGTGCTGGCGGCCGAGCCTGTCGCAACGGCCACCACGGCCGCTGCGCCTGCGGTGAGCAGCGGTGTGGCGGGCCAGTTGACGCAGTTGGTGTTCGGCTTGCTGTTGGTGCTGGGGTTGATCTTCTTCCTCGCCTGGTTGCTGCGTCGGGTCCAGCAGGCCGGTCCGGCGGGCAAAGGGCAGGTGATCGAGATTGTCGGCTCCCGCGCGCTGGGGCCTCGCGATCGCCTGATGCTGGTGCAGGTCGGCAACGAGCAGATTCTGTTGGGCCTGAGCCCCGGCAACATCACTGCACTGCACGTCCTCAAGGAGCCGGTGCAAGTGCCGAGTACCGAGAAACCCACGCCGGAATTTGCCCAGCGCCTGTTGGAG
Organism: Pseudomonas sp. ACN8; assembly: GCF_002303925.1. Taxonomy (GTDB): domain Bacteria; phylum Pseudomonadota; class Gammaproteobacteria; order Pseudomonadales; family Pseudomonadaceae; genus Aquipseudomonas. The sequence continues at coordinate 77,580 of NZ_MRCS01000022.1, read as the reverse complement.
ATGCTGGGTAAAGATCAGAAGGATAAGAAGTAATGGGTGCGCTGCGCATCGTCTTGACGCTGACCCTGATGCTGGCCGCGCCGCTGGCATTCGCCGCCGATCCGCTGTCGATTCCGGCCATCACCCTGGGCACCAATGCGCAGGGTGCGCAGGAATACTCGGTCAGCCTGCAAATCCTGCTGATCATGACCGCGCTGAGCTTTATCCCGGCGTTTGTCATGCTGATGACCAGTTTCACCCGGATCATCATCGTCTTCTCGATCCTGCGCCAGGCCCTGGGCCTGCAGCAGACGCCGTCGAACCAGATCCTCACCGGCATGGCGCTGTTCCTGACCCTGTTCATCATGGCGCCGGTGTTCGACCGGGTGAACCAGGACGCCTTGCAGCCGTATCTGGCGGAAAAGATGACGGCCCAGGATGCGGTCGCCAAGGCTCAGGTGCCGATCAAGAACTTCATGCTCGCCCAGACCCGCACCAGCGATCTGGAGCTGTTCATGCGCCTGTCCAAGCGCACTGACATCGCGACGCCGGATCAGGCGCCGCTGACCATCCTGGTGCCGGCCTTCGTGACCTCCGAGCTGAAAACCGCCTTCCAGATCGGCTTCATGATCTTCATTCCGTTCCTGATCATCGATCTGGTCGTGGCCAGTGTGTTGATGGCCATGGGTATGATGATGCTCTCGCCGCTGATCATTTCCCTGCCGTTCAAGATCATGTTGTTCGTGCTGGTCGATGGCTGGGCGCTGATCATCGGCACGCTGGCCAGCAGCTTTGGTGGTGTCTCGCCATGACCCCGGAAGTTGCGGTCGATATTTTCCGCGAAGCGCTGTGGCTGACCACCATGATGGTGGCGGTGCTGGTGATTCCGAGTCTGCTGGTCGGCCTGCTGGTGGCGATGTTCCAGGCTGCGACGCAAATCAACGAACAGACCCTGAGCTTTCTGCCGCGCCTGCTGGTGATGCTGGTAACCCTGATCGTTGCCGGCCCGTGGCTGGTGCAGACCTTCATGGAATACATCCTGCAGTTGTACGGCAGTATTCCTCAGGTCATCGGCTAGACCATGTCACTGCTAGCGCTGACCGATACCCAGATCAGCACCTGGGTGGCGACGTTCATGTTGCCGCTGTTTCGCGTCGGCGCCTTGCTGATGGTCATGCCGGTGTTTGGCACGACCCTGCTGCCCCGGCGCATCCGCCTGTATTTCGCGTTGGCCATTACCGTGGTCATCGTGCCGGGCCTGCCGCCGATGCCGCCGGTCAATCCCCTGGATTTGAGCGGGCTGTTGCTGATTGCCGAGCAGATTCTCATCGGTGCGGTGATGGGTTTTTCCTTGCAACTGTTCTTCCAGGCCTTTGTGGTGGCCGGGCAAATCGTCGCCATCCAGATGGGCATGGGCTTCGCCTCCATGGTCGACCCGACCAACGGTGTGTCGACGGCGGTGATCGGGCAGTTTTTCACCATGCTGGTGACGCTGCTGTTCCTGTCCATGAACGGTCATCTGGTGGTGTTCGAGATCCTCACCGAGAGTTTCACCACGTTGCCGGTGGGGGGCGGCCTGATGGTCAATCACTACTGGGAACTGGCCGGCAAGCTCGGCTGGGTGCTAGGTTCGGCGTTGTTGCTGGTACTGCCGGCGATCACCGCATTGCTGGTGGTCAACATCGCCTTTGGCGTCATGACCCGGGCAGCGCCGCAACTGAACATTTTTTCCATCGGCTTCCCGCTGACCCTGGTGCTTGGGCTGTTCATCATCTGGGTCGGATTGGCGGACATTCTCAACCAGTATCAACCGCTGGCCACCGAGGCCTTGCAGTTGTTACGCGAAATGGCACGGGCGAGCTGAGCCATGGCCGAGAGCGAAAGCGGTCAGGACAAAACAGAAGACCCCACGGAGAAGCGCAAGCGGGACTCCCGTGAAAAGGGTGAGATCGCGCGTTCCAAGGAACTCAACACCCTGGCGATCATGCTGGTCGGTGCCTCGGCGTTGCTGATTTTTGGCGGCGCCATGGCGCAGGACATGATGGAGCTGATGCGCATCAACTTCTCGCTGCCGCGGGAAGTGATCCTGGATCAGCACTCCATGGCCGCCTACCTGATGCGCTCGGGGCAAATTGCCCTGTGGTCGATCCAGCCGGTGATGATTGCGCTGGTGCTGGCCGCCATCATCGGCCCGATTTCCCTGGGCGGCTGGCTGTTCGCGGCGGGTTCCATGGCGCCCAAGTTCAGCCGCTTGAACCCCGGTCTCGGCCTCAAACGCATGTTCTCCACCAAGTCGCTGGTCGAACTGCTCAAGGCCCTGGCCAAGTTCATCATCATCCTGTTCGTGGCGCTGGCGGTATTGTCGTCGGACATCGATGACCTGCTGCGCATCGCCCATGAGCCCCTGGACATGGCGATCATTCACAGCCTGCAAGTGGTGGGCTGGAGCACCTTGTGGATGGCGTGCGGGCTGATCATCATCGCCGCGGTGGATGTGCCGATACAGATTTGGGAAAGCGTTAAAAAGCTGAAGATGACCAAGCAGGAAGTGCGCGACGAGCATAAGGACCAGGAGGGGCGACCTGAGGTCAAGCAGCGCATTCGTCAACTGCAGCGCGAGATGTCCCAGCGGCGGATGATGGCCGCCATTCCCGAGGCCGACGTGGTCATCACCAACCCGACGCACTACGCCGTGGCACTCAAATACGACCCGGAAAAGGGTAATGCGCCGGTATTGCTGGCCAAGGGCAGCGACTTCCTGGCCCTGAAGATCCGCGAGATCGCGGCGGCCAACGAGATTTTGCTGCTGGAGTCGCCGGCGTTGGCGCGGTCGATCTACTACTCCACCGAGCTTGAACAGGAAATTCCCGGCGGACTCTACCTGGCGGTTGCGCAGGTGCTGGCTTACGTCTACCAGATTCGACAGTATCGGGCGGGCAAGGGCAAGCGTCCGGATCCGCTCAAGGATGATTTGCCGATCCCGCCGGATTTGCGGCGCGATCGCTGATCCAACCGTTGATCTGAAAGTTTCGCAGACCTGTCAGTTATGACAGTAGACCCCGAGTGCTGTCTTGATATTCCATGGCCCTCGACAGGTTGCTGTCAGGCGCAGGGCCTGCCAGCTGTTACCTGTCTTACTGATGATGGGTAGGGAGAAGGTCATGACGGTGGTTTATCGGCGGCTCGAAGGGATGGCGTTGACGTTTGTTTCCGGCACCCTTGAGCAGAATGACGAGCGAATGCTCAGTTATGCGGTTACTTTCAGAATGTCGCTGGACTTCGTGCATTTCTTGCACATGAGCAATCAGTTTCTTTCGGGGTACCTGGATGATCCGGTCAATGCGATCAGGCCGGAATTGGGTGGGCTGGCTTATCACTACTCCTACAATTACTTCTTCTCTGCCGCTGGTGATATCAGCAGTAGCGCAGATCTGTTCAAGGTCTTCGCCAGTCCCTATTACTACATGGATGCTTGGTCGACCGGAGGGCTGGAGCGCCGATACGGCAAGCCAGCTTTTCGGCATGTCGGTGAACAGTTGGAAGTGACTGTTCGTCGGGATTTTCGTTGGGAGGACGGTGCGCCGATTTACGTGAAGGATTTGCCGCTCATTACATTTGATTGGTCGCTCAATGTAATGCAGGGGCATTCATCTCAGAAACCGAAGCCGAAGCTGAAGCCGAAGCTTGCTCCTGGTTCGATCGTCATTTTTGGCTATACGGAAGCTGAAACAGTGGAGATCGGTGGAGTGCCGGTGCGCAAGCGCATGCGTTACATGGTGGGCAGTGAGTTGCAACTCGGCGCCATTCTCCCTGAGCAGATTCTGACCGCCGAGTGATTGTTTTCCGCCCCGGATTCCTGCATTCCGTTCCTTGGCAAAAAGTTGGAAAGCTTCTTGCAGTAGCCGCTCTGCGTCTGCTTCAGGCGTCAAAAGTTTGCTTTAAAGGAACGGGGAAAACCGGTGGATCGCTCTCAGTTAATCAACAGTGCCCGCACAAACGTTGCCGACCTCAGTCGAGGCAATCTGGGCGTGCCGCTGTTGCTGCTGGTCATGCTGGCGATGATGATGTTGCCGGTGCCGCCGTTCCTGCTGGACGTGTTCTTCACCTTCAACATCGCGCTGTCCATCGTCGTGCTGCTGGTGTGCGTCTACGCTTTGCGGCCGCTGGATTTCGCGGTGTTTCCGACCATCCTGCTGGTGGCGACGCTGTTGCGCCTGGCGTTGAACGTGGCCTCCACGCGGGTGGTGATGCTCCACGGTCAGGACGGCCATGCGGCGGCCGGCAAGGTGATCCAGGCCTTTGGTGAGGTGGTGATCGGCGGTAACTACGTGGTTGGTATCGTGGTGTTCGCGATCTTGATGATCATCAACTTCGTCGTGGTGACCAAGGGCGCCGGGCGGATTTCCGAGGTGAGCGCGCGTTTCACCCTTGATGCGATGCCCGGCAAGCAAATGGCGATCGACGCCGACCTCAACGCCGGCCTGATCGATCAGGCCCAGGCCAAGGCCCGTCGCTCGGAGGTGGCCCAGGAAGCCGAGTTCTACGGTTCCATGGACGGTGCCAGCAAATTCGTTCGCGGTGACGCCATCGCCGGCCTGTTGATCCTGTTCATCAACCTGATCGGCGGCATGGCGGTCGGTATCTTCCAGCACGGCATGACCTTCGGCGACGCCGGCAAGGTGTATGCGCTGCTGACCATCGGTGACGGTTTGGTGGCGCAATTGCCATCACTGTTGTTATCGACAGCAGCGGCAATCATGGTGACCCGTGCGTCCGGTTCGGAAGACATGGGCAAGCAAATCAATCGCCAGATGTTCGCCTCGCCCAAGGCGCTGGCGGTAGCAGCCGGTTTGATGGCGGTCATGGGCCTGGTGCCCGGCATGCCGCACTTCTCGTTCCTGAGCATGGCGGCCCTGGCGGCCGGTGGTGCTTATCTGTTCTGGAAAAAGCAGAACGTCGCCAAGGTGCAGGCCCTGCAAGAGGTCAAGCGCCAGCAGGAGTTGCTGCCGTCGCCGGCCCGTGCCCAGGAAACCAAGGAGCTTGGCTGGGATGACGTGACGCCGATCGACATGATCGGCCTGGAAGTGGGTTATCGCCTGATTCCATTGGTGGACCGCAACCAGGGCGGCCAGTTGCTGGCGCGGATCAAGGGCGTTCGCAAGAAGCTGTCCCAGGATCTGGGCTTCCTGATGCCCACGGTGCATATCCGCGACAACCTCGACCTGGCGCCAAGTGCCTATCGCCTGACCCTCATGGGGGTGATCCTGGCCGAGGCGGAGATCTACCCGGATCGCGAGCTGGCGATCAACCCGGGGCAGGTCTACGGCACGCTCAATGGTATTACCGCCAAAGATCCGGCTTTCGGCCTGGAGGCGGTCTGGATCGAAATCAGCCAGCGCGCCCAGGCGCAATCCCTCGGCTATACCGTGGTCGATGCCAGTACAGTAGTGGCTACCCACTTGAACCAGATACTCTACAAGCATTCCAGTGAACTGATCGGTCACGAAGAAGTGCAGCAACTCATGCAATTGCTGGCCAAAAGCTCGCCGAAACTGGCCGAGGAGCTGGTGCCGGGCGTGGTTTCGCTGTCGCAGTTGCTCAAGGTGCTGCAAGCGCTGCTGGCCGAACAAGTACCTGTACGCGATATCCGCAGCATTGCCGAGGCGATCGCCAACAATGCCGCCAAGAGTCAAGATACCGCCGCGCTGGTGGCTGCCGTGCGGGTTGGCGTATCCCGTGCAATCGTCCAAAGCATTGTAGGCACTGAGTCGCAGCTGCCAGTCATCACGCTGGAGCCAAGGTTGGAACAGATATTGCTCAATAGTCTGCAGAAGGCAGGACAAGGCTCGGAAGAGGGTGTTCTGCTGGAGCCAAGCATGGCTGAGAAGCTGCAACGTTCGTTGATCGACGCGGCGCAGCGTCAGGAGATGCAAGGTCAGCCGGTGATTCTGCTGGTGGCCGGTCCGGTTCGCGCGATGCTCTCGCGATTCGGCCGGCTCGCAGTCCCGGGTTTGCACGTGTTGGCTTACCAGGAAATCCCTGACAACAAGCAAGTGACCATCGTTGCGACAGTAGGGCCCAACGGCTGAGGTAGTGGTTTATGCAAGTTAAGCGTTTTTTCGCCGCCGATATGCGTCAGGCCATGAAGCTGGTTCGCGATGAGCTGGGCGCTGATGCCGCCATCATTGGCAACCGCCGGATCGCCGGGGGTGTCGAATTGACGGCTGCGCTGGATTACAAGCTGTCGGCCCTGGCGCCGCGGGTCCCGAACATGGAGCTCGAAGACGAGCTGCGCAAGACTCAGTCGCGGATCGTCACTGCCCAGGCCGAATTGAGCCTGCGTGGCGATGGCGAGAGCGACAACGCAACCAATCGCCAGTTGTTCGCCGGCTTGCCGTTGACCGCCGCCGAGCCGCTGATGGAACCGACCTACGCCGAACCTCGTCGCCCCGCGCCGGCCGCTGCGCCAGCGTCCGGTGGCGTGGATCCGCGGGCGTTTGACTCGATGCGTTTCGAGCTCAACAGCCTGCGCGAACTCATGGAAGTCCAACTCGGCTCCCTGGCCTGGAATCAGCTGCAAGGCAGCCGTCCGGACCAGGCCAACCTCTGGCGTCGCCTGCAACGCATTGGCCTGTCCGGCCCGCTGTCGCGCGACCTGCTGGCGATGATCAGCGAAATCGAAGAGCCTCGTCAGGCCTGGCGCATGTTGCTGGCGCACCTGGCGCGCATGATCGTTACCCCGGAAGTCGAGCCGCTGGAAGAGGGCGGTGTGATTGCCATGGTCGGCCCTGCCGGCATGGGCAAGACCACCACCCTGGCCAAGCTGGCCGCCCGCTACGTGCTCAAGTACGGCGCGCAGAACATCGCGCTGGTGAGCATGGACAGCTTCCGCATCGGTGCCCAGGAGCAGCTCAAGACCCTGGGGCGCATTCTCAATGTGTCGGTGACCCACGTCGATCCGGGCCAGTCCCTGGTGCAGGCCCTGGAACCACTGTTGCGCAAGCGCGTGGTGCTGATCGATACCGCCGGCCTGCAGGCCAGCGATCCGGCCCTGCGCATGCAGCTCGAAAGCCTGGCCGGTCGTGGCATCCGCTCGAAAAATTATCTGGTCCTGGCAACCACCAGCCAGAAACAGGTTCTAACGGCCGCTTATCACAGTTACAAGCGTTGCGGGCTCGCCGGCTGCATCCTGACTAAACTGGATGAAACGGCAAGTCTGGGCGAGGTGTTGAGCCTGGCCATCAGTCATGAACTGCCAGTGGCCTACCTGACCGATGGCCCGCGGATCCCGGATGATTTGCATCTGCCGCGTCGTCATCAGTTGGTCAGCCGCGCCGTGAGCGTGCAAATGCAGGAAGAACCCAGCGAAGAAGCCATGGCTGACATGTTCGCTGACATCTACCACAGCCCGACCAAGCAGGTTGGCTGAGGTATTAATGAACAGTTTTTGTACCTACATCGATGGTCTGCCATGCATTGTTCCGTTTGTGAACGCGCAGCCAGTAATGTGGCCTCCGTCTATGCAAGACAAGGTAAAGAAATAACATGGGCAGCATGCATCCCGTACAGGTGATCGCGGTGACCGGCGGCAAAGGTGGCGTCGGGAAAACTAATGTGTCAGTGAACTTGTCCCTGGCTTTGGCCGAGCTTGGCCGGCGCGTCATGCTGTTGGACGCGGACCTTGGACTGGCGAACGTCGACGTTCTGCTGGGCCTGACACCCAAACGTACCCTGGCCGACGTGATCGAAGGCCGCTGCGAACTGCGCGATGTATTGCTGCAGGGACCCGGCGGCATCCGTATCGTTCCGGCCGCATCCGGCACTCAGAGCATGGTGCATCTGAGCCCCGCGCAACACGCCGGCCTGATCCAGGCCTTCAGTGATATCGGCGACAACCTCGACGTACTGGTGATCGACACCGCTGCGGGCATTGGGGACTCGGTAGTCAGTTTCGTTCGCGCCGCCCAGGAAGTGCTGCTGGTGGTGTGCGACGAGCCGACTTCGATTACCGATGCCTATGCCTTGATCAAGTTGCTGAACCGCGACTACGGCATGAACCGCTTCCGCGTCCTGGCCAACATGGCCCAGAGCCCGCAGGAAGGACGCAACCTGTTCGCCAAGTTGACCAAGGTCACGGATCGCTTCCTCGATGTCGCCTTACAATACGTCGGCGCGGTGCCCTACGACGAAAGCGTGCGCAAGGCCGTGCAGAAGCAGCGCGCCGTCTACGAGGCCTTCCCGCGTTCCAAGTGCTCGCTGGCGTTCAAGGCCATCGCGCAGAAGGTCGATACCTGGCCGCTGCCTGCCAACCCGCGCGGGCACCTGGAGTTTTTCGTCGAGCGGCTTGTGCAGCAGACAGCAGGACCTGTTCTATGACAGCCAGCGGCTACAACCTCTACAAAAAGTCGGCACGCGATGCGCAGTACGAGCTGATCGAGCGTTACGCGCCGCTGGTTAAACGCATTGCCTACCACTTGCTGGCGCGATTGCCGGCCAGTGTCCAGGTTGAAGACCTGATCCAGGCCGGGATGATCGGCCTGCTTGAAGTATCGACCAAATATGACGCCAGCAAAGGCGCCAGTTTCGAAACGTACGCGGGCATACGAATCCGCGGCGCCATGCTCGATGAGGTGCGCAAGGGGGACTGGGCACCACGTTCGGTTCATCGCAACACGCGGATGGTCAGCGATGCCATTCGCTCGATTGAAGCTAAAACCGGCCGAGACGCTAAAGATCACGAAGTTGCGGCCGAACTCCAATTGAGTCTCGATGATTACTACGGGATTTTGAACGACACCCTGGGCAGCCGGCTGTTCAGTTTCGACGACCTTTTGCAGGACGGCGAACACGAGGGGCTGCACGAGGATGGCGCGAGTGCTCATCTCGAGCCGTCACGCGACCTGGAGGATGAACGCTTCCAGGCTGCGCTGGCGGATGCGATTGCCAATTTGCCGGAGCGTGAGCGGCTGGTGTTGGCGCTGTACTACGACGAAGAGTTGAACCTCAAGGAAATCGGTGAGGTCCTGGGGGTCAGCGAATCGCGGGTCAGCCAGTTACACAGCCAGTGCGCGGCCCGTTTGCGGGGGCGTTTGGGGGAGTGGCGAGCGCGCTGAAGGCAGTGTGGGGACACTGCGAACGAGGCTGGTGTGGTGTTGAACTGCGCCGGTCGCGATCTGTTGTGCTCCAGACAGTCATTGAGTGCTTTGCCGGATTGATTGAAATGGCGCGTCCAGGTGCTGGGCGCGTTTAAGACTGCTTGGAGGTCGAATTGGACAAGAACATGAAAATCCTCATCGTTGATGACTTCTCAACGATGCGGCGGATCATCAAGAACCTGCTGCGTGACCTTGGGTTCACCAACACCGTCGAGGCCGACGATGGCACTACCGCCATTCCGGTGCTCAACAGCGGAAGCATCGACTTTCTGGTAACGGACTGGAACATGCCTGGCATGACCGGTATCGATCTGCTGCGCCACGTGCGTGCCGATGAAAAGCTCAAGCACCTGCCGGTGCTGATGGTGACCGCTGAAGCCAAGCGCGAGCAGATCATCGAAGCCGCCCAGGCCGGTGTTAACGGCTATGTGGTCAAACCCTTCACGGCCCAGGCGTTGAAAGAAAAAATCGAGAAGATTTTCGAACGCATCGGTTGATGAATGCGCCACGGGGGAGCTATGGGCAATAACGAAACTTCATTGGGCGACTTTGAATCGACCCTGAAAAAACACGCCGTCGAATTGGTCGAGAGCCTTGAAAAAGGCAAGTTCGGCGACGCGGTGCAATTGATCCATGAGCTCAACCAGACCCGTGACCGTGGCCTGTATCAGGAAGTGGGCAAGCTCACCCGCGAACTGCATAGCGCGATCGTCAATTTCCAGATTGACCCGCACATGCCGCAAGCCGAAGAAGTGTCGCAGATCACCGACGCCACCGAGCGCCTGGGGTACGTGGTCAAGCTGACCGAGGCCGCGGCCAATCGCACCATGGATCTGGTGGAAAGTGCCACGCCGCTGGTCAATGGCCTGGCCGATGAAGCCAAGGTGTTGAGCGCGGACTGGGGGCGCTTCATGCGTCGCGAAGTCGGCGCCGAAGAGTTTCGTGAACTGGCCCGGCGGGTCGACGGGTTCCTGACGCGCAGCGGCACGGACAATCGCGCGGTGTCGGGCAACCTCAACGACATCCTGCTCGCCCAGGATTACCAGGACCTCACAGGCCAGGTGATCAAGCGTGTGACCCAGTTGGTCACCGAAGTTGAAAGCAACCTGCTCAAGCTCGTGCTGATGGCCAGTCAGGTGGACCGCTTTGCGGGCATCGAACATGACCGTGAAGCGATGCTTGCTGAAAAAGATCCACAAAAACATCTCTCTCAGGGTGAAGGTCCGCAGATTCATGCCGATAAAAGAGAAGACGTTGTGTCCGGTCAGGACGATGTGGACGATTTGTTATCCAGCCTGGGATTTTAGAGTTTTAGAATTTTAGGTTTTTTGGGTTTTTAGACCTGTAGGAGCACCCCCTTAATGAGCTTCGGCGCCGATGAAGAGATCCTTCAGGATTTCCTGGTTGAGGCCGGCGAGATTCTAGAGCAACTGTCCGAGCAACTGGTCGAGCTGGAAAGCCGTCCGGATGATGCGGATCTGCTCAATGCAATTTTTCGCGGTTTTCACACTGTAAAAGGGGGCGCCGGCTTCCTCCAGCTCAACGAACTGGTGGAGTGCTGCCACATCGCCGAGAACGTGTTCGACATCCTGCGCAAGGGTGAACGTCGCGTCGACTCGGAACTGATGGACGTGGTTCTCGAAGCGCTGGACGCGGTGAACGGCATGTTCAGCGAAGTCCGCGAACGCGGCCCGATCACGGCCGCGACACCGGAACTGCTCGCGGCGCTGGCCCGTCTGGCCGAGCCGCAATCGGCTGACGAGGTGGCTGCCGCGCCTGTCGCCGCCGTGGTCGAAGCACCTGTGGCTGAAGCCGAGTCGGGCGATATCACCGACAATGAATTCGAACAACTGCTGGACTCGCTGAATGCCGTCAAGGCCCAGGCCGAGGCCCCGAAGGCTGCTCCAGCGCCTGCCGGCAATGCCGCCGGCAGCGATGAAATCACCGATGCCGAGTTCGAGTCGTTGCTCGATCAGCTGCACGGTAAAGGCCAGTTCGCCGTTGACGCGGTGGTCCCGGCGACCGCTGTGCCAGAAGCGCCGAAAGCGGCCGGCGACAGTTCCGATATTACTGACGACGAATTCGAAGCACTGCTCGACCAACTGCACGGCAAGGGTAACTTTGCTGTCGAGGCGCTGGAGTCGGCCATTGCTTCTGTGCCCGCGCCCGCGGCACCCAGCGCGGTGGCGGCCGGCAGCGATCTGATTTCCGATCACGAGTTCGAAGCGCTGCTCGACGAGTTGCACGGCAAAGGCAAGTTCACTGAAGTGGGCGCAACGGCTGGAACGGCAACCGGCGCCAACGCCTCGGTTGCGGCACCTGCCGCCAAGGCAGCCGCGCCGAAACCCGTGGCCAAGGCTCCCGAGCCAATAGCCGAAACACGGGCCCCTGTGGCCGCTGCTGCACCGGCTGCTGCCCGTGCCCCGGCCGTGCCACCGGCGGAAAAGCCGGCGAGTGAAGCCGAGACCACCGTGCGCGTCGATACCGCGCGTCTCGACGAGATCATGAACATGGTCGGCGAGTTGGTGCTGGTGCGTAACCGCCTGGTCCGCCTGGGCCTCAACAGCGGCGACGAAGCCATGTCCAAGGCCGTGTCGAACCTCGACGTGGTCACCGCCGACCTGCAGACCGCGGTCATGAAGACCCGGATGCAGCCGATCAAGAAAGTCTTCGGGCGCTTCCCGCGCCTGGTTCGCGACCTGGCCCGCCAGCTCAAGAAAGAGATCAACCTGGAACTGGTCGGCGAAGAAACCGACCTCGACAAGAACCTCGTCGAGGCTCTGGCCGACCCGCTGGTCCACTTGGTGCGCAACGCGGTCGACCATGGCATCGAATCGCCGGAAGAACGCGAAGCTTCGGGCAAGGCCCGGGGTGGCAAAGTGATCCTGGCGGCCGAGCAGGAGGGCGACCACATCCTGCTGTCGATCTCCGACGACGGCAAAGGCATGGACCCGAACGTCCTGCGTTCCATCGCGGTTAAACGCGGCGTGATGGACAAGGATGCCGCCGATCGTCTGAGCGACACCGAATGCTACAACCTGATCTTCGCCCCGGGTTTCTCGACCAAGACCGAGATCTCCGACGTATCGGGTCGCGGCGTGGGCATGGACGTGGTGAAAACCAAGATTTCCCAGCTCAACGGTTCGATCAACATCTACTCGGCCAAGGGCCAGGGTTCGAAGATCGTCATCAAGGTGCCGCTGACCCTGGCGATCATGCCGACGCTGATGGTCATGCTCGGCAACCAGGCGTTCGCGTTCCCGCTGGTGAACGTCAACGAGATCTTCCACCTCGACCTGTCGACCACCAACGTCGTGGACGGCCAGGAAGTGGTGATCGTGCGGGACAAGGCGCTGCCATTGTTCTATCTCAAACGCTGGCTGGTCAGCTCCGCCGCTCACGAAGAGCAGCGCGAGGGCCATGTGGTGATCCTTTCGGTGGGCACCCAGCGGATCGGCTTTGTCGTCGATCAACTGGTGGGCCAGGAAGAAGTGGTCATCAAGCCATTGGGCAAAATGCTCCAGGGAACTCCGGGCATGTCCGGCGCCACCATCACCGGTGACGGCCGCATCGCGCTGATTCTCGATGTTCCGAGCATGCTCAAGCGTTACGCCACACGGCGTATTTGATTCTGGTGGAGCGGGGCGCCTGGCCTCGCTCCATCTAATGGAGTGTTTATGGCAGTCAAAGTCCTGGTGGTGGACGATTCGGGGTTTTTCCGCCGCCGCGTCTCGGAAATTCTTTCAGCGGATTCCAATATCCAGGTCGTCGGCACGGCGACCAATGGCAAAGAGGCGATCGATCAGGCGCTGGCCCTCAAGCCCGACGTGATCACCATGGACTACGAGATGCCGATGATGGACGGCATCACCGCCGTGCGGCACATCATGCAACGCTGCCCGACCCCGGTCCTGATGTTCTCCTCGCTGACCCACGAAGGCGCCCGGGTCACCCTCGATGCGCTGGATGCCGGCGCGGTGGACTTCCTGCCGAAGAACTTCGAAGACATCTCGCGCAACCCCGAGAAGGTCAAGCAACTGCTGTGCGAAAAGATCCTGAGCATTTCGCGCAGCAATCGTCGCGTCAGCACTTACAGCGCTCCGGCCCCTGTGGCCGCACCTGCGCCAACACCTGCGCCTTCCAGTATCGGAAGTTACGGCAGCAGCGCGCCCGTGCGTCCGGCACCGGCACCGATTCCTGTGCGTACACATGGGGCCTGCGCGTCGTCGCCCGCGCCGAAACGCAAAGCCTACAAACTGGTGGCCATCGGTACGTCCACCGGTGGCCCGGTCGCCCTGCAGCGGGTCTTGACCCAATTGCCGGCCAACTTCCCGGCCCCGATCGTGCTGGTCCAGCACATGCCGGCCGCCTTCACAAAGGCCTTTGCCGAGCGCCTGGACAAGCTCTGCCGCATCAGCGTCAAGGAAGCCGAGGATGGCGACATCCTGCGTCCGGGCCTGGCGCTGCTGGCGCCGGGTGGCAAGCAGATGATGATCGACGGTCGCGGCGCGGTGAAAATCCTCCCGGGTGACGAACGTCTCAACTACAAACCGTGCGTGGACATCACCTTCGGTTCGGCGGCCAAGACCTACGGTGACAAAGTTCTGGCGGTGGTCCTGACCGGCATGGGCGCCGACGGCCGCGAAGGCGCGCGCCTGCTCAAGCAGGGTGGCAGTTCGATCTGGGCACAGGACGAAGCCAGTTGCGTGATCTACGGCATGCCGATGGCCATCGTCAAAGCCGAACTCGCCGACGCGGTGTACAGCCTCGACGACATTGGCAAGCACTTGGTCGAGGCCTGTATCTGATGGATGTTCTCAGCCTGATTGGCATCATCATGGCCTTTGTCGCGATCATCGGCGGCAACTACCTTGAAGGCGGTCATCTCGGCGCCCTGGCCAACGGCCCGGCAGCACTGATCGTACTCGGCGGCACCATTGGCGCCGCGCTGCTGCAATCGCCGATGAGTGCCTTCAAGCGCGCCATGCAGATCCTCGCCTGGATCCTGTTCCCGCCCCGTGTCGACCTGGCCGGTGGCATCGACCGCGTGGTGAACTGGAGCCTGACCGCCCGCAAGGAAGGCCTGCTGGGCCTTGAAGGCATCGCCGACGCCGAGCCCGACAACTACGCGCGCAAAGGTCTGCAACTGCTGGTTGACGGCGCCGAGCCGGAAGCGATCCGCAGCATTCTGGAAGTGGATTTCTACACCCAGGAAAGCCGCGACATCGAAGCGGCCAAGGTCTTCGAAAGCATGGGCGGTTACGCGCCGACCATCGGCATCATCGGTGCGGTCATGGGCCTGATTCATGTCATGGGCAACCTCGCTGATCCATCGCAACTGGGCAGCGGTATTGCCGTGGCGTTCGTCGCCACCATCTACGGCGTGGCCAGTGCCAACCTGGTGCTGCTGCCGATCGCCGCCAAACTCAAATCCATTGCGTTGCGCCAGTCGCGTTATCGCGAAATGCTACTTGAAGGGCTCCTGTCGATCGCCGAAGGTGAAAACCCACGCTCCATTGAGTTGAAGCTTCAGGGCTTCATGGATTGATGGGGGGTAATGGACTATGGCTCGTCGTCGACATCAGGAAGAACATGTAAACCATGAACGTTGGCTGGTTTCCTACGCCGACTTCATCACCTTACTGTTCGCCTTTTTCGTGGTGATGTACTCCATCTCGTCGATCAACGAAGGCAAGTACAAGGTCATTTCCGAGGCGCTGATCGGGGTCTTTACCGATTCCGATCGTTCGCTCAAGCCAATCCCCATCGGTGACGAGCGGCCGAAGACCGTGACCCCGGCCAAGCCGCTGGTCCATGACAGTGATCAGGTCGATGCCGGTGTCTCCGGCGCCAGCGATCCGCTCAAAAGCATCGCCGACGACATCAGTGCGGCGTTCGGTGACTTGATCAGCTCCAACCAGATGACCGTGCGCGGCAATGAGTTGTGGGTTGAGATCGAACTCAATTCCAGCCTGTTGTTCGGCAGTGGCGACGCCATGCCCAGCGACATCGCGTTCAACATCATCGACAAGGTCGCGGCGATCCTGAAGCCGTTCGACAACCCGATCCATGTCGAAGGTTTCACCGACGATCAGCCGATCCGCACCGCGCAGTACCCGACCAACTGGGAGCTGTCCTCGGCCCGCTCGGCCAGCATCGTGCGCATGCTGGCGATGCAGGGGGTGAACCCCGGTCGCCTGGCTTCGGTGGGCTACGGCGAGTTTCAGCCGGTGGCCAACAACGCCACCGCCGAAGGCCGCGCCCGCAACCGTCGCGTGGTGCTGGTGGTGTCGCGCAACCTCGATGTTCGCCGCAGTCTGACCGGCACCGGAACCGCCCATGCGCAACCGGATGCCGCATTGAAGCGTGCTGGCACACAAACTGCACCGACCCCGGTCAAGTCGCCGGTACGAGAGAGCGCCGTCAATTCTCCGTCACCGGCATTAACACGTTGAGCTATTTCTCGGTCGATCCGTTCGGCCGGGAGGAACAATCCGAATGAGAGTCTGGGCAGTCGCCAATCAAAAGGGTGGTGTCGGTAAAACCACTTCCTCCATCGCTTTAGCCGGTTTACTGGCGGAGGCGGGCAAGCGCGTGGTCGTGGTCGATCTCGACCCCCACGGCTCGATGACCAGCTACTTCGGCTACGATCCAGACACCCTGGAACACAGCAACTACGACCTGTTCCTGAACAAGGGCAACGTGCCCCAAGGCCTGCCAGGTCAATTGCTGCTGTCGACCAGCGACGAACGCATTTCCCTGTTGCCCTCCAGCACCGCACTGGCCACCCTTGAGCGCCAGTCGCCGGGACAGAGCGGTTTGGGCCTGGTGATTGCCAAGAGCCTGGCGCAACTGTGGCAGGACTTCGATTACGCCGTGATCGACAGCCCGCCCTTGCTCGGCGTGCTGATGGTCAATGCCTTGGCGGCGAGCCAGCAACTGGTGATCCCGGTGCAGACCGAACACCTGGCGGTCAAAGGCCTGGAGCGCATGGTCAACACCCTGGCGATGATCAACCGCTCGCGCAAACAGGCGTTGCCCTTCACCATCGTGCCGACCCTGTTTGACCGACGCACCCAGGCGTCCCTTGGAACCTTGCGCGTGCTGCGCGACAAATTCCCCGAGGAAATCTGGCAAGGCTACATCCCGGTGGACACCCGCCTGCGCGATGCCAGCCGCGCCGGTCTGACGCCTTCGCAATTCGACGGCAAGAGCCGTGGCGTTCTCGCTTACCGCGCGTTGCTCAAGCATCTGTTGGCGGCACAACTCGTTCCGCAGGTGGCCTGACATGAGCCCGATCCCTGTAGGAGCGAGCGTGCTCGCGATGGTCGTCAACGCTGACGCGGAAAACCTGACATGATCCCGATCCCTGTAGGAGCGAGCCTGCTCGCGATGGTCGTCAACGATGACGCGGGAAACCTGACACCCCGTGGCGCGCTCAGGTTCATCGCGAGCAGGCTCGCTCCTACAGGTGTGCGCGCATGAACCGCCCATTGAAGACCACCTCGCGCCCACAACTGGCCTTGCAGTCGTATCTGGACAGCCTGCTGCAGGACGTGACAGAGCAGCTGACACCGCCAGTAGAGGCGGTGGCCGAGGAGATCGCGGCCGAAGCCGTGCTGGACGAATTTCAGGCAGCGGTGCTCGAAGAACAGGCCCGGGATGCACAGAAAACCGCGCCTGTGGTCGCGCCAGTAGCTCCGGCGGCCAAGGCGCCGGTTGCTGTGGTCGAAGCGCCGGAGCCCGTTCTGGCACCGGTATCGACCCTTGCGCCGCTGTTGCAAACCCTGAACGCTCCGGTGATCGAGGAACCTCAGGCACGGGTTCCGCCCGTCGTCGAAGTGCACCTGCCGCCAAGCAATACGCCGCCACCGGTGGAAACCGATGGTCGTCCGTCCTGGGCTGCCGAACCCTTCGAATGCCTGCTGTTCGATGTCGCCGGCTTGACCCTGGCGGTGCCGCTGGTATGCCTGGGGTCGATTTATTCCCTGGCCGGTCACGAGTTGACGCCGTTGTTCGGTCAGCCGGAGTGGTTCCTGGGCATTCTGCCGAGCCAGGCCGGCAACCTGAAGGTGCTCGATACCGCGCGTTGGGTCATGCCCGACCGTTATCGCGACGATTTCAAGCAGGGCCTGCAATATGTGATTTCGGTGCAAGGCTACGAGTGGGGCCTGGCGGTGCATCAAGTCAGCCGTTCGTTGCGCCTGGACCCGAACGAAATCAAATGGAGAAGTCACCGAGGTCAGCGGCCATGGCTCGCCGGCACGGTGATTGAACACATGTGCGCCTTGCTCGATGTCGCCTCGTTGGCCGAGTTGATCGCCAGCGGCGGAGCCCGGCACATGTCCGGCAGCAAGCCGGGCCACAAACCGACATCAGTCAAATAAACAAAACAGGCGACGTCACTCTGATGATGTTGCACGGAACACACACCGCCAGGGCGGTTTCTTGAGGGGTCAGGGTATGAATGACAAGGCAACGGCGGCAAAGGGTTCCGAAGATCCGATCCTGCAATGGGTCACCTTCAAGCTGGACAACGAGACCTACGGCATCAACGTGATGCGCGTCCAGGAAGTCCTGCGTTACACCGAAATCGCCCCGGTCCCGGGTGCCCCGAGCTACGTGCTGGGCATCATCAACCTGCGCGGCAACGTCGTCACCGTGATCGACACCCGCCAGCGCTTCGGCCTGATGAATGCCGAGATCAGCGACAACACCCGTATCGTCATCATCGAAGCCGACAAGCAGGTGGTCGGGATCATGGTCGACAGCGTGGCCGAAGTGGTTTACCTGCGTCAGTCGGAAATCGAAACCGCGCCGAACGTGGGTAACGAAGAGTCCGCCAAGTTCATTCAAGGCGTGTGCAACAAGAACAACGAATTGCTCATCCTGGTCGAGCTCGACAAGATGATGAGCGAAGAAGAATGGTCGGAACTGGAGAGTATCTGATTGATTCTCGAGGTGGCGGTCATTGTCCTGTTCCTGTTCTGGGCAGGTACGCTGGCAATGTTCCTGGCGTACATACGCGCTCAAAAGCAGATCGCCGCGCAACAGGCCAAGGGTGATGCGCTGCGCGATCAGCGCATCAAGGACCTGGCCAGGCACGTCGACGACTACCAGAACGGCAATGTGCGCATGGGCGAAGACCTGCATGAACTGCGGGCGATCGTCGCGCCCCTGCCGGACAAGCTCGCTCAGCTGGAACAACGGGACCCCTCAAGTCTGTCATTCGCCCAGGCGGCGCGACTGGTCGGGATGGGCGCCAGCGTCAACGAACTGACTCAGTCCTGCGGCTTGACCCAGGCGGAGGCGGAGTTGATGAGCAAGCTGCACAAGAACTGACAGCCTGTAGGAGCGAGCCTGCTCGCGATGGACGTTAACGATGACGCGGGCCTCCCGGAGAAACGCGGCGCTCATACGTGCATCGCGAGCAGGCTCGCTCCTACAATGGTTCTATGTCGGACACAGAACAAGTGTTCACCGCATATCAACTGTGGGAACGAGCTCGCTCGCGATGGCGTCTTCGAGTGCGCAGCAATCTTCCCCGCGATCCGACGCATTCCTCTCTATCCTCAGACCGGGATGACGCTTTCGTAGTCTCCTGCCTATAGCACTCTCAGATTCCACCGTCTTGTGATCGCAACCAGCGATCAGTAGTTTGACCTGCCCAAACATACACAGTGCCAGGAAGGCCTATGCTCGATATCTTGCGCGGTACACCGCTGTGGGTTTATGCGGTGTTTTTTATTCTGAGTTACTACGGCGTCAGCGCCTGTTTCAGAAGCCACGTATCGAAAAGGTCATTGCAGATATCACCTGTGATATTCGTGGCTTTGTCCCTCGCATCGCTCAATCCCTCCCAGGAAATTGCAATCCAGCTTTCAGCCTATTCGTTGGGATTACTGGCGGGGTGGTGGGTGGCACTGCGTTTTTTCTCCTACAGCAATGTGCAGCGCGAAGGGAACCATCTGGTACTGCCGGGCACGATCAAGGTGCTGATTGTGTATTGGGGCTTTTTTGCCTGGCGCTACTACGGCGGTTACCAGGCGGCCATGTACCCGGAGCTGGCCAATGAAATGTCGGCGGTCGCAGGGGCGGCACTGGGGGCTGGCCTTATCAACGGTTTGATTGTCGGTCGCAGTCTCAGGCTTTTGCGGTTTTTCAGGTTTGAAGGCGACATGCAGGCGAGGAATGACGGATGACCACCATTGGAGTATTCGCAGCGATCTTTAACGAGCAGCACGAGATCTTGTGTGTGCAGCGTAACTACCCGCCCTACGGCTGGACGACTCCCGGCGGACGCCTTGAAAATGGGGAGTCACCGGAGGCGGCCGTCGTTCGTGAAGTGCTTGAGGAAACCGGTTACCACGTCACGGTTGAAAAATTGATCGGCCTGTACTCGGCGCCATTCAAAGATGATCTGGTCATTTCCTTCGCATGCTGCATTACCGGCCGTGAGCAGTGGCTGCCTGGTGAAGAGATCTCTGCGATGGGTTTTTTTCCTTGAGTGATCTTCCCGGACCTATGAAAAACAATACCCGCATTCGTGTGCTGGACGCCTTTGAAGGCAAGTCAGGTACCTGGAGAAGCTTTACCGCGGCGGAACATGCATGAACATGTTGTGACGCAGGCTCGCTTGGCCTGCTGTCGGCAATGTTCTGCTCAGCCGGGACCCTCTACGCAATACCTCCAAGGCGAATGGAGATGGGTGCCAGGTCATCACCCCCACGTTCAGTGACATCCTCCTCCGCGATCCAATATCCACGCACACCCCCGTCTGCAACCTCAATGCATCCACTTTCATGAACAGGCGCTTCGTGATCGCGGGCAGGTTCGCACTCGGGATACGGCCTACGTGGTCCTGGGAATCGGACTACTTGATTTGAGGAATGCGCCGACTTGAGACGGCCGGCTTCGGTCAGTACCGTGCAGTTCCTTTATTTGCTCTCGTTTTTGGACTGATGTCCTGCCCATGTTCAAACACGGAAGTTCACCATGCGCCCCATCATCGTAATCGACGACCCGACCTCTGATGGAGGGTGGGTGTGTGAAGGATCGCCCTGGACGGATATCAACGGTCTCGCGGTTGCGAGAGTCGGAGATCGAGTCTTGTGCCCGCATGGGGAATGCATGATCGAAAGTGGTGATGAAACACTGCTGGTCGATGACAGGGCGGTTGCTCGTGACGGGGATCTGACTTCCTGCGGTGCAAGGCTGATAGCTACGCAAAAGGACACTGGCCTTCTCTAAGGAACAGAGATGGAATATCGAACAAGTCTCTATGATCGGATCTCCGAACGCCGGTTGGCGGCGCAGGAGGCGCAACGCCTGGCGGATGCGATATTTCCCGCGGGGGATTTCACCTCCAACTGCGTCAGCATTGCGCGGGCCTGGGTCTGGCTACCCTGCGGCGCCTATGACGCACCGTTACCGGTAAGCGAACTGGCAGGAATGCGTACCGACTTTTCTCACGACCCACGCCTGCTGGATGCCAGCGGACTGCGTCGGCCCATTTGCCGTCTCGCCACTCCCATCGAAGGATGGCCAGCAGTCGAGGCGCTTGGTCGCTCCGGCGAAATCCTGCAGGGTGCCCTGAAAAAATGGGCATCGGCATTCCGCGAATCAATCGACTGGTCGAACACCCAGGTCGTGTTGTTCGTTCCAGACGCTGTCGGCGCGATGGACTGGATTGATCGAGTCGTGAGCCTGTGGCCTCGTGAGCTGATGCCGCTACGTGGTTTTGACTTGCAGACCCAAGCCCCCGCGCAGTGGTTGCCCGAGGTCCTTGGTCACAGTGCCGGGCCGCAGTACCTGTTGTGCCTGAGTCTGGCCACATGGGTCTGCAAGGAGCAGGTGCCGTGTCTCGCACCTGATGAGATGGCCGGCGAAGCGGTCAGCGCGGTGTTGCTGCATCGCCAGCCGAAGCTTGCGGACCTGCGGACCGACAGCGCTCTGAAACTGTTTGCGCCGATCCAGCTGGATCACCCGCCTCGCACTGCACAGGCGCGTATCGACACGCAAACCCTCGAACGGTTGATGGCAAAACTGTGCGAGCTCACGGCCATCGATCCGGTGCGAGTCAGCGTGCTGATCGGAGAGGGCGCACTCGGTGACAACCGCCTCACTCAGCTCGGCGAATATGCCCGGAAATTCTTGTCTGGCCTGGACCTCGAGCGCCAGGTTCGCCTCAACACAATGGGGGCCCGGTTCGGGTCTGTGACCGGGCAATGGGTGCAAATCGGCCTCGCTTGGCTGACTGCAAGCGCTGAACCTGGCTGCGCCGTGTGGATATTGGATCGCACATTGTCCGACCAGACCCGGGGCTGGCTGATCGGCTGAAGCCTCATGGATTAGTGAAACAGGGAGTTTGAACGGTGAATTCAATTACAGACACCGCATTGGCTTCGTTTGTCCAGCCATTGAGCCAGGCCGGACGCTTGTTGCAACTGACCACGCCCCAAGGGCAGGAACTGTTCGCGTTGCGAGCCCATGCCCGGGAGAGGCTGGGCCGGGTGCCTCGCTACACGGTAGACGTGATCAACCAGGCGACGGTGTTCGACTCCGAGCAATTGATTGGTGAGGCGGTGCAACTGAGCATCAAGCTGGACGATGGCAGTTTGAGCCCCAGGCATGGCTGGGTGGAAAGCGTGCGCTACCTGGGAAGTGACGGCGGTCTGGACGATTGGCAACTGGTCTTCGCTCCCTGGTTCAGCCTGCTGGAATACCGTGTGGATTGCAGGATCTGGCAGGAGGTGAGTCTTCCCGACATCTTCGCCCAGGTCTTCCAGCACTACAGCCAGGCGCGTGGCGCGTACCGCTTCGAACTGTCACGGGAATATCCGCTGCTGTCCTACGTCACCCAGTTCAACGAGACCGATGCCCATTTCGTGCAGCGCTGGTGCGAACAGGAAGGTTTGTTCTGGTACGTGGAACATGCGCTTGACAGCCACTGCATCGTCTTCACCGACAGTGTCATTCTTTTGCCGACCTTGAACCCGCCAGCCTTGCGTTTTCATGCGCAACAGGCCGCTGACCAACAAGACAGCATTACCCAGTGGAGCCCCGGGGCCCGATTGCTCAATGGCGTGGTGCAATCGAGCAGCAGCGACTACCTCTGTCATGCCCGATCACAAATCACCCGAACCCCGGCGCTGCCTGCATCCTCGGCGCCACCCGATCTCGAGCGTTATCAATACCGTGGGCAATATGCCTGGCAAAACCCGGATCGGGGCGACTGGCTGAGCCGTGTGCAGATTGAACAGGACGAATCGGCTGCCAGGCGCATCCATGGGCAAGGTGGCGTGCGCCAGATGCAACCGGGTCATGGTTTCGAACTGACCCAACATCCGTTGTATGAATTCAAGGCGCCCAAGGAACGCCAGTTCCTGATCATCGCGGTCGAGTTTTTTGTCCAGAGCAACCTGCCGGTCGGCACGCAGCGCGTCAGCCCGCCCGGTAGCCTGAAAGCGCTTTTCGAATCCGAGCAACGCCAGTCGATGCACAAAGTGGATAACGAAGGCTTTTACCTGAACCGCTTTGAGACCCAGCGGCTGGACATTGCTTATCGCAGTCCTTTTTCCCATGCCAAACCGGCCAACCCCGGCCCGCAGACCGCCGTCGTCGTGGCCCCGAGCGGCCGCGAGGTCTTTACCGACAAGCTCAACCGTATCTGCGTACGTTTTCATTGGGACCGTCTGCTCAAGGATGGCGAACTGGGCTCATGCTGGCTGCGCATGATGCAGGCCAGCAGTGGTGAGGGTTGGGGCAGCGTGAACGTGCCGCGCTCGGGGGAGGAGGTCGTGGTGACGTTCCTCGACAACGACATCGACCGCCCCCTGGTGATGGGTCAGGTCTATGGCGGGCACAAGCCCGCCTGGCACTCAAGCGGATTGATGAGCGGTTACAAGAGCCAGGAGATCAAAGGACTTGGCTACAACCAGTGGGTGATGGACGACTCCACCGGCCAGGTACGGACCCAGATCCACAGCAGCCACGGCCACAGCCAGCTGAACCTCGGTTATCTGATCGACCAGCAGGGCAATCAGCGTGGCGCCCTGCGGGGCACGGGTTTTGAGTTGCGCACCGATGCCTACGGTGCCCTGCGCGCGCAGCAGGGTTTGTACCTCAGCACCTGGCCACGCACCAAAGCGCAAGGCGGCCAGGTCGATGTCGAGGAGGCCCGCACGCAACTGATAAACGCTCAAGAGCGGGTCAAGGCTTTGTCCGAGGCCGCTCGCCAGCACAATGCCCTGCCGATGCAGGGAAGTGTCGACAGCCTCGATCAACTTGGTGTCGATACCCGGTTGGACTATGGCAGTGAAGACAAGCACCTCACCAGCACTCAACGACAACCCCGCAATGGCGGCGACACCGATGCGGCGATCAGCAGTGGTGGCCGTGGCCGCACGGCCGGCTTTCACAAGCCGCTGTTGATTGCTTCAGCGCCTGCCGACATCGTCACCGCGACGCCGCAAAATACTCACGTTCATAGCGGCAAGCAGTTGACCTTGTCGAGCGGAGAGGACATCAACCTTGCCAGCGGCCAGTCATTGCTCGCCAGTGTTGCTCAAAGCATCAGCCTGTTCGCCAAGGCTGCGGGCGCCAGGCTGTTTGCGGCCAAAGGCAAGATCGAAATACAGGCGCAGAGCGATGCCATCGAGCTCACCGCCCAGGACAGCGTGCGTATCACCTCGACCGGGCGTTCCGTCGAAATTGCCGCTCAGGATGAAATCCTGCTGACCAGCGGTGGCGCCTATATCCGCATCAAGGACGGCAACATCGACATCCATGCGCCCGGCACCGTTGATGTAAGGGGCGTGAAAAAGACCTTCAACGGCCCGGCACAACTCAACCGCGAAAACCCTGCGTGGCCAACGGGCTCGGTCAGGCAGACGCTGGCATTGGCGGTCGGGCAAAGCAGTGCCGCAGGTTTCCAGTCGTGGAAGGGCATGCCTTACACACTCTTTGCCGATGGGCTTCAGGTCGCAAAAGGTGTCATGGACGGCAGTGGCCGGATTGCCGTCGACCACCACGTCACCACCCGCCGTTATCACATCGAACTGGCCAACGGCATCAGCTACGAGGTGCCGGTGGGCGGCGATTACCTGGGAGAGCCGGGCAATGCCGAACGGGCCAACCAGGGTTTCCACCGTCATGAGCAGCAACCTCGACCCGGCGATACGCCGCCAGACAGCTCCAGCCGGTTCCGCCAGGCCTATGCCCAATTGAACACGCCAGAGTCGGAGGCTTGAAGATGACCCCACCCACGATCACCGTCCCGATCGCCACGAGCAAGACCACCTCCTGCCAGCTCAACCTGCCATGGTTCGTGCAGTGCACCGAATACGGCCCGGTACCCGCCACCTTCGAGCCGCTGGTGAATGGCGAGCGCGCCTTCGGCTCGGTTTATGACGCCATCGCGGCCGCCAAAACCAGTGTGGAAATCATCTGTTGGGGGTTTCAGCCGTCGATGTACTTCAAGCGCGGTGATACCGGTTCGCTGTGCATCGGCGATCTGCTGATCAAGAAAGCCCATGAAGGCGTTCAAGTCCGAATCCTGTGTTGGTACGACACCTTGCGCCTCGCCCAGACGTCGGAAAACCCGACGCCCGGTGACAACGTCACCAACTGGCTCGGCAAGTACAAGCAGAACCGCAACGACGCACAAGTCGAATATGACAAGATGTGGTATCGCCAGATCCGCCTGGCCTATACGGGCGCCGAAACCGGCCCCATCGAGCTGGGCCAGCGTTTCTTTCGCTTGTTGCTATGGGGCAACGATCCCTCTCTGCGGATCAAGAACATCGAATTCGTCACTCGCGACTTCGGCTTGCTGGATCGTGCGGAAATTGCCTGGCGCCTGAAATGGAAGGCACTGGACAAGGATCGCGACACGACCAACAAAGTCATGAGTTCGGTGGCGATGGTCGCCGAGCCGAGCCACCACCAGAAAATGGTGCTGGTGGACTACGAGCAACCGGAGGTCGCCGTCGGGTTCGTGATGGGGCACAACACGCTGGATGCCTATTGGGACAATGATGATCACAGCCACGTGCGACATCACGGGCAGTTCGGACGCAACGGCGAAACGCCCCGGCAGGATATTTCCAGCCGAGTGAGCGGTCCGGTGCTTGAGTTCTTGAACGACAACTTCTGTGCCGCCTGGAAAAAAGAAACCCGCGTCGACCTGCTCGGCCCGCGTAAACACCTCGCCGGACAACTGCGCGTGCGACCAGACTATGGCCCTCCCGTCATGGCGCAAATACTCAGGACCCAAAGCCAGGAAAACATCCGCGACATCGAGAAGGTCTACCTGAAGGCCGTCAACAACACGACCCGATTCATCTACATCGAGAACCAGTACTTTCGCTGGCCACCGCTGGCGGACAAGATCAAGAGCGTCGTACAAAACCTTCTTAACGGGGGGCGCGATCTTGAAAAAAACGGGCCGCTGTACCTGTTCGTCGTGACCAACTCCTCCACCGAGGCCATGGGTGATGGCTCCGTCAATACCTTCCGCATGTTGAAGCAGTTGGGCCGCCCGGAGCTGATGCCGGGTGTCGCCAAGGCCGAACGGCGCGACGGTCTAGAGGCCGAACTTGCCCAAGCCAGGCTGGCCGAGCGCCTGGCTTCCATCAATGCAGGTATTTTCAAGGATCAACGCGATACCGAGCATGACCAGGCGGCGGCTCGGTACTACGCAACCTTGAAAGACAAGCTGGAGCGCGCACGCGCCAGGGTCGCGCAGCTTGAAAAAGAGTTTCCCCAGCAAGACCAGGCCGTCATATCCCCCACGGAAATTCCCGGCCTGAAAGTGCACATTTGTACCCTGGTTGCCCCAGATTCCCCGCCAGAAAACTGGATGGATGTGTACGTGCACAGCAAGTTGATGATTGTCGATGATGTGTTCACCACGCTGGGTTCCGCGAATATCAATACCCGCAGCATGCAGGTGGATAGCGAGTTGAATATTTGTATTGAGGATCCAGCGGTGACAAGGCCGTTGAGGGAGCATTTGTTTGGGGTGCATACGGAGTGGAGGGCTGCCGGGGGTGAAATGTCTAAGATATATAGAGAGTGGCAAGACATTATTAGCCTAAATAGAAATGCTCGAACGAATAACTCTCAACGTGAAGTAACGAGCGAGCCGGCGTCTCCTGTTGCATCATTGATTGAGTTTATGCGAGAAAGTCCTGACAGAAAAAATTGGGACTAGTTTATGAATAAAATATGTCTCGCGTTTAGTGTGTGTTTGTTTGCTATGGCCTGTTCAAAGGTGGAGGAAAGTATGGTAGGTGCCTCGCAGGTAAATTTTGCTTACAGTAGATTGGAATTTAAGTGCGCATATGAGCGCGATTCGTTACCTTTACTTAACCAAGATGCAGACGTTTTCTATCGGTATGGCCTTTACCTGGAAAAGCGTAAAGGACAGAAAGATTACGATGAGATCGCCCGCTATTATCGTATTGCGGCAGCTCACGATCACTACAAGGCCGCGACCAATCTGCAGTTCCTGTTGTCAACCGGACAAGCCCGCTCTCCTGACGCCAGTAAAGAGGTCATCGATCTAGCCGAGTATTATATTGCTCAAGGCATTCCCGGGGCTTATTACGATATGGCGCATTACCTCGAGTTGGGTTATGGCGTCAAGCAGGATGTCGCCGCGTCCAAGGCGTACTTTCGTCGGGCGGCCGATTTGGGGAATCCGGACGCTCAGTATTACATAGGCAGACTTCTGTCCTATGTACCCAATACGGCAAAAATCATGCTGGCGATGTACGAATGTTCGATGGAGCAAGGCAACAGATTGGCGGGGAGAGAGTATGCAAGTTATTCGAAGGTCTCAGGTTTGTATCGAGAGTCCTTGGAAGGCTACCAACATGCGACTAGAAATGGTGACGCAAACAGTGCCGGAAATCTGGCGAGTGCCTTCGAAGGGCCTCCAGCCTCCGATCGGTTGTACTACCTGGCTGTTCAGCAAGATGACGAGCGCGCCGACCGATACAATAGAATCACCGACTTCCTGACGCGACACGAACACCTCGGAGCAAAAATCCCCGATCTGGATGACATCGTCCCACTTCCACCTGCGACCCTCCCCGAGTGGGACGGTACCTTCCAATGGAAACGCGAGCGTGACTCGGCTGTCCCCATCATTCCATCAGCAGAACTGATCGAGAAACTCAGCGCCGAAAAGGGACTTGATCCCGCCACGGGCTTGCCGCTGCCAAAACCTAACGGGAATACCTGACCATTACCGTCGGGAGGGCATCCTGTTTGGCAGTTCGGAGGAGGTGAATTGATGATGGGTAAGTCATTAATTATCGAGTGAGGTTATGCAGGAGAAATCAATAAATAATCGAGTGGGGGCGGGTAAGCTACTGCCGGCATTGTTCAGCTTCTTGATGATCCTGGCCTGCTCAAAAAAAGAAGAGCATACGCACGATGCTGCGTCGGTGGACTTTGCCTACAGTAGATTGGAGTTTAAGTGCGTACATGAACACGATTCGTTGCCGGTGTTGAGTCAGGACGCGGACGTCCTCTATCGGTATGGCCTTTACTTGGAAAAGCGTAAAGGGCAGAAGGATTACGACGAGATCGCCCGCTATTATCGTATCGCGGCTGCGCACGATCATTACAAGGCCGCGACCAATCTGCAATTTCTACTGTCAACCGGACAAGCCCGCTCTCCTGACGCGAGTAAAGAGGTCATCGATCTGGCCGAATTTTATATTGCTCAAGGTATCCCGGGGGCTTATTACGACATGGCGCATTACCTGGAGTTGGGTTATGGCGTCAAACAGGATGTCGCTGCCTCCAGAGCCTATTTTCGGCGGGCGGCCGACTTGGGGAGTCCGGACGCTCAGTATTACATAGGCAGGCTTCTGTCCTATGTGCCCAATACGGCCGAAATAATGTTGGCGATGTACAAGTGTGCGATGGAGCAGGGTAATCGATCGGCTGGAAGAAAATACTCAATATATTCGCAAGGATCAGGTAATTACAAAGAGTCCTTGCAAGGCTATCAAATAGCAGTTCGTTATGGTGATGCCGCTAGTGCCAGTCGACTGGCTAGCGCATTCGAAGGCCCCCCAGCGTCCGATGAGCTTTATTACTTGGCACTTGAGCAAGATTCCGAACGCGTAGAACGATATAAAAAAATTAACTTATTCCTGAGACGGCACGAACATTTAGGGGCAAAAATGCCCGATCTGGATGACATCGCCCCGCTCCCACCTGCGACCCTCCCTGAGTGGGACGGTACCTTCCAATGGAAACGCGAGCGTGACTCAGCTGTTCCCATCGTTCCATCTGCAAAGCTGATCGAGAAACTCAGCGCCGAAAAGGGACTTGATCCCGCGACGGGCTTGCCGCTGCCAAAACCTACCGGGAATACCTGACCATTACCCGTCGGGGTGCATCCTGCTTGGCAGTTGGGAGAAAGTGAATTGATGATGGGTAAGTGATTAATTATCGAGTGAGGTTATGCAGGAGAAATCAATAAACAATCGGGTGGGGGCGAGTAAGCTACTGCTGGCATTGTCCAGTTTCTTGATGATCATGGCCTGCTCAAAAAAAGAAGAGCATGTTCCTGATGCCGCCTCGGTGGACTTTGCCTACAGTAGACTGGAATTCAAGTGCGCGTATGAGCGTGATGCGTTACCGGGGTTGAATCAGGATGCGGACATCCTCTATCGGTATGGCCTTTACCTGGAAAAGCGTAAAGGGCAGAAGGATTACGACGAGATCGCCCGCTATTATCGTATCGCGGCTGCACACGATCATTACAAGGCCGCGACCAATCTGCAGTTCCTGCTGTCAACCGGACAAGCCCGCTCTCCTGACGCGAGTAAAGAGGTCATTGATCTAGCCGAGTATTATATTGCTCAAGGTATTCCCGGGGCTTATTACGATATGGCGCATTACCTCGAGTTGGGTTATGGCGTCAAGCAAGATGTCGCGGCGTCCAAGGCGTACTTTCGACGAGCCGCCGACCTAGGGAATTCGGACGCGCAGTATTATATAGGTAGGCTTTTAACCTATGTGCCAAATACGGCCGATATCATGCAGGCGATGTACAAATGTGCAATGGAGCAGGGTAATAGATTGGCGGGAAGAAATTACTCAAGTTATTCGAAAGTCGTTGGCCTTTACCAAGAAGCTCTCCACGGTTACCAAACAGCAATTCGCAATGGCGATGCCAATAGTGCCAGTCGTCTGGCCAGTGCCTTTGAAGGGCCTCCAGCCTCCGATCGGCTGTACTACCTGGCTTTACTGCAAGATGACGAGCGCGTCGATCGATACAATAAAATCAGCGATTTCCTGACGCGTCACGAACACCTCGGAGCAAAAGTCCCTGATCTGGATGACATCGTCCCACTCCCACCCGCAACCCTCCTCGAGTGGGACGGTACCTTCCAATGGAAACGAGAGCGTGACTCTGCTGTCCCCATCATTCCATCAGCCGAGCTGATCGAGAAACTCAGCGCCGAAAAGGGACTTGATCCCGCCACGGGCTTTCCGCTGCCAAAAACCGCCGGGAACCTCTAATTAATGCTGTCCCTGCAACACGTGATGGTCGGCATGGGCTGACTCAGTCCTGCGGCTTGGTCGAGGCTTAGGAGACCTGTAGGAGCGAGCCTGCTCGCGATGGTCGTTAACGATGACGCGGGTTTCCTGGAGATACGCGGCGCTCATACGTGCATCGCGAGCAGGCTCGCTCCTACAGTGGTTCCATGTCGGTCACAGAATCACTGCAGATCACCTGTGGGCGAGCCTGCTCGCGATGGCGCCCTTGAAATCTCAGTAATCATCCCCGCTTTCGGTGACGTCCTTCTCCACCATCAGCGCATCCGGCCCCATCCCCGCCGGAAACTTCCCCTTCAAACTCCACGCAAACGCAATGATCTCGGCAATCGTCAGATAGAGCTCCTGGGGAATGCTGTCCCCCAGCTCCATCCTCGCCAGCAGTCTCACCAGTTCGGCGTTTTCGTAGATCGGTACCTCGCAGTCGCGGGCAATGCGCAGGATTTCTTCCGCCAGCGCTTCGTCGCCCTTGGCGGTGAGGGTGGGGGCGTGGGTGCCGTCGTATTTGAGGGCGATGGCTTGGCGTGGGGCGTTGGGGTTTTTCATGCGGTTTCGTCGACCCAGCGTTGTTCGAGGCGGGTTTGCGGGCCTTGGGGTGGTGTGCCGAGGTGGCAATCCAGGTCGCCGACGTTCAGGCCGGCGGACAGCAGGCGGTCACGTAGCCTGGCGAGGTTGCTTTCGATCAGGTTGGCGGTGTACGGCCGTTCGGCCCAGAGCTGGCCGGACAGGCTGCCCTTGATCAGTTGTGCCTGAATTTGCAGCGGCCCCAAGGGCTCCATGGCGAAGGCCAGTTCCACACGCCACAGCTGTTGTTTGGGTTCGCGTTCTTCGCGACGTTCCTTCGGCGGGTCTTTTTCGGGTGATTCTTCACGCTGGAACTTGACCTGCAAGGGCACGATGTCCTGCATATTGCGCATAGGGATTTCCAGTTGCCAGGTGCTCATCAGCCGTCCGTCGGCAGTTACGCCGGTTTGTTCCAGGCTCGACAGCTGATGGCTTTGCAGGCGTGAAA
The DNA here is from genome assembly GCF_002303925.1 of Pseudomonas sp. ACN8. Taxonomy (GTDB): domain Bacteria; phylum Pseudomonadota; class Gammaproteobacteria; order Pseudomonadales; family Pseudomonadaceae; genus Aquipseudomonas. The sequence goes on along the minus strand of NZ_MRCS01000022.1, from coordinate 46,848 downwards.
CCGCGGCGGCGGCCAGGCGTAGCAGGTGTTCGAGGTCGTTTTCACCGTCGGCGCTTTGCAACAGGCGTTCGGGCAGCGGGAAACCGGTCGGCGACGGCTTGGCACTCACCTGGCCGAGCATGCCCAGGGCATTGCGAACAAAATTCGGCATGGCCTGGGCCAGGGTGTTGGCGGCGATGATCGCGCCGAGGCTGGTATCGGCCGGCAAGCCCTGACGCAACTGCGCAACCAGTTTGAGCAGATCGCCTTTCATATCCGGTGCGAGCATCGGGTTTTGCCCGGTCAGCAGTTTGCTTTCGAGGAACGCACCGCTGCTGGCCAAGGCCTGGGCCAGGCCCTTGGGGGTGCTCAACTGTTGAACATCCGGCAGGCCGGCGAGCAACCGGGCAGCGGCGCTACGCAATTCAACGGTTGTCTGGTCCGAGGGCGCAAGGTTCTGCAGGAGTTTGAGCAAGCCGTCCAGCGATCCTTGGCGGCTTTGCTGGTCGACCAGTTGCCGGGTCACCGCCAGTTGTTCCTGTCGGCTGCTCAGTGGCACGAACTTCACGGTCTGGGCGTCCTGCACCTGCGCGCTCAACAAGGTGCCAATGCGCAAGGGCTGCGGGCTGTCGATGCTCAGGGTACTGCCGCTCAGTGCGGTATTGAGCAGGCTCACCATCGAGCGAAACACCATGGGCTGGCCGGGCACCTGGGGCAGCACTTGCGAGGTCAGCACTTTGCCCTGCAGCAGGGTGCCAACGGGCAGTTGTGCGGTGTCGAGGCGGGTGAGGGTGGCGACGTTGGAGGCAATGGCCTGTTGCACCGTCACGGCCAGATTGCCGGCCGAGGGCTGGGTGACGACCAGCGTGGTGCCTTGGGCCAGCGGTTGATTACTGGTGGTCTGGACCGTGGTCTGGCGGCCGCTGTCGAGGGTGACCTTGAGTAGCATCTGGAAAGTCTGGTCCGCCTGCTTGAGCGACAACACTTCGGCCTGGGCGGTTTGACCGACGCTGATCAGCCCCTCCACCGGGGTCAGCAATTTGAGCAGCTCGCCGCTGACCACCTGCGGGCGGGAAGTCGCCGGGAGGGTTTGCGGTAGCGGGAGGATGTTCATTTCGCCTGTCATACGCGGTCACAACCTGAGGAAAATGCACTCTTTAGAGTAAGGCATGGCATGTATAATGCCGCGCCGTTGTATCCAAAAATGGCGAAAACTTTGCAATTGTTTGACGCAGCTCTCTAGAACAAGACGTCATTGCATCTATGCTGCGTCTCTTTAACGGCCGCGCCAGAGCCGACTTGAACCGTATAAGGCCCGTGATCCCTTGACCAGTCCTGTCCTGCAAACCGTTGCCCTTGCCTGCGAGCGAGACCTTCGGCTGCTCTTCGAAAATCTCGATTTGAGACTGGCCAGTGGCGAAATGATGCAAATCAGCGGCCCCAACGGCAGCGGCAAGACCAGCCTGTTGCGCCTGCTCTCGGGGCTGATGCAGCCGACCGCCGGCCAGGTGTTGCTCAACGGTCAGCCGCTGAACGAACAACGCGGTGAGCTGGCGCGCAACCTGCTGTGGATCGGCCACGCCGCCGGGATCAAGGATTTGCTGACGCCGGAAGAGAACCTGAGCTGGCTGTGCGCCTTGCATCATCCGGCGACCCACGAGGCGATCTGGCAGGCACTGGCCGCGGTTGGCCTGCGTGGATTCGAGGATGTGCCTTGTCACACCCTATCTGCCGGTCAACAGCGCCGCGTCGCCTTGGCGCGCCTGTATCTGGACAGCCCGCCGCTGTGGATCCTCGATGAACCCTTTACCGCCCTCGACAAGCAGGGCGTGGCGCAACTCGAAGAACACCTGGCCGGCCACTGCGAGCGCGGCGGCATGGTGGTGTTGACCACCCACCATACGCTGAGCCGGATGCCGGCCGGTTATCGCGATATCGATCTGGGGAGCTGGGCCGTATGAGTGTTTTCGGCCTGTTGGTCGCCCGTGAGGCTCGTCTGCTGTTCCGCCGTCCGGCGGAACTGGCCAATCCGCTGGTGTTCTTTGCCATCGTCGTTTCCCTGTTCCCGTTGGCGGTCGGTCCTGAGTCTCAATTGTTGCAAACCTTGTCTCCGGGGTTGGTCTGGGTCGCGGCACTTTTATCGGTCCTGCTCTCGCTGGACGGGCTTTTCCGCAGTGATTTCGAAGATGGATCCCTCGAACAGTGGGTCCTTTCGCCGCACCCCCTGGCTCTTCTGGTTTTGGCCAAGGTGCTGGCACACTGGGCTTTTTCCGGCCTGGCACTGGTTTTGCTCGCGCCCTTGCTGGCGCTGATGCTCGGTTTGCCTGCCGCCTGTCTGCCGGTGTTGCTGCTTTCGTTGCTGCTCGGTACACCGGTACTGAGCCTGCTCGGTGCGGTGGGCGCGGCGCTGACGGTGGGCTTGAAGCGCGGCGGCCTGTTGCTGGCACTGCTGATTCTGCCGCTGTACATCCCGGTGTTGATCCTTGGCAGTGGCGCCTTGCAGGCGGCCTTGCAGGGGATGCCGGCGACCGGTTATCTCCTGTGGCTTGGCAGCCTGACCGCCCTGGCGATAACCCTGACACCTTTTGCAATAGCTGCTGGCCTGAAGATCAGTGTCGGCGAATAATGAGGTCTGGTTAAAAAGTAACCAGTAAAGACCCTTTGGCTGTCTCGCGATATCGAGCAGCAACCGTGATGGAAACAGTATGAACTGGACGTGGTTTCACAAGCTCGGCTCGCCCAAATGGTTTTACGGCATCAGCGGCAGAATGCTGCCCTGGCTGAGCGTCGCGGCGTTGTTGCTGATCAGCGTTGGCGTGGTCTGGGGCCTGGCCTTCGCGCCGCCGGACTATCAGCAGGGCAACAGCTTCCGCATCATTTATATCCACGTCCCGGCCGCCATGCTGGCGCAGTCCATCTACGTGATGCTGGCGGTGTGTGGCATCGTCGGTCTGGTGTGGAAGATGAAACTGGCCGACGTCGCCCTGCAGTGCGCGGCGCCCATCGGTGCCTGGATGACCGCCGTGGCACTGGTCACCGGGGCGATCTGGGGCAAGCCGACCTGGGGCTCGTGGTGGGTCTGGGATGCACGCCTGACGTCCATGCTTATCCTGCTGTTCCTGTACTTCGGTCTCATTGCGCTGGGCAACGCCATCAGCAATCGTGACAGCGCGGCCAAGGCTTGTGCGGTGCTGGCGATTGTCGGCGTGATCAATATCCCGATCATCAAGTACTCGGTGGAGTGGTGGAACACCCTGCACCAGGGCGCGACGTTCACGCTCACGGAAAAACCGGCGATGCCCGCCGAGATGTGGCTGCCGTTGCTGCTGACGGCGCTGGGTTTCTACTGTTTCTTCGGCGCGGTGCTGTTGCTGCGCATGCGCCTCGAAGTGCTCAAGCGCGAAGCCCGGGCCAGTTGGGTCAAGGCCGAAGTCGAACACAGCCTGGAGGTCGCTCGATGAGTTTTGCTTCATTCGGCGATTTCCTCGCCATGGGCCATCATGGCCTGTATGTCTGGTCGGCCTATGGCATCTGCCTGGCGGTGCTGGCCCTCAACGTGGCGGCGCCGATCCTGGCCCGCAAGCGGTATCTGCAACAAGAGGCGCGTCGTTTGCGCCGGGAGAACGGCAAGTGAATCCGCTGCGCAAAAAGCGTCTTATCATCATTCTCGCGATCCTGGTCGGGGTCGGCGCTGCCGTCGGCCTGGCCCTGAGCGCCCTGCAGCAGAACATCAACCTGTTTTACACACCAACGCAGATCGCCAACGGCGAAGCGCCACAGGACACACGCATCCGTGCCGGCGGCATGGTCGAGGCCGGTTCCTTGCAGCGCTCCGGCGACTCGCTGGACGTGAAGTTTGTCGTCACCGACTTCAACAAGTCCGTGACCATCACGTATCGCGGCATCCTCCCGGACCTGTTCCGCGAAGGGCAGGGCATCGTCGCTTTGGGCAAGCTCAACGCCGATGGCGTGGTGGTGGCCGATGAAGTGCTGGCCAAGCACGATGAAAAGTACATGCCGCCGGAAGTGACCAAGGCCTTGAAAGACAGCGGCCAGTCGGCACCTACTCCTGTGAAAGAGGGCTAACTGATGACAGCTGGAATCTTCATTCCCGAGTTGGGCCACCTGGCCATGATCCTGGCGCTGTGTTTCGCGCTGGTTCAGGCCGTGGTGCCATTGGTCGGTGCCTGGCGCGGCGACCGCTTCTGGATGAGCCTGGCCCAGCCGGCCGCGTGGGGGCAGTTCGCGTTTTTACTGTTCGCCTTCGGTTGCCTGACCTACGCCTTCATGGTCGATGACTTCTCCGTGGCTTATGTGGCCAACAACTCCAACAGCGCCTTGCCGTGGTACTACAAGTTCAGCGCCGTGTGGGGTGCCCACGAAGGTTCCCTGCTGTTGTGGGCCTTGATTCTCGGCGGCTGGACCTTCGCGGTATCGGTGTTTTCCCGGCAGTTGCCGCAGGTCATGCTGGCCCGCGTGCTGGCGGTGATGGGCATGATCAGCACCGGATTCATGCTGTTCCTGATCATGACCTCCAACCCGTTCAAACGCATCCTGCCGCAAACGCCCACCGACGGTGCCGACCTCAATCCACTGTTGCAAGACATCGGCCTGATCGTTCACCCGCCGATGCTGTACATGGGCTACGTCGGTTTCTCGGTGGCTTTCGCCTTCGCTATCGCCGCGCTGATGGGCGGTCGCCTGGATGCCGCGTGGGCGCGCTGGTCGCGTCCGTGGACCATCGTGGCCTGGGCGTTCCTCGGCATCGGTATCACTCTCGGTTCGTGGTGGGCTTACTACGAACTCGGCTGGGGCGGCTGGTGGTTCTGGGACCCGGTGGAAAACGCCTCGTTCATGCCATGGCTGGTGGGCACCGCGCTGATTCACTCGTTGGCGGTCACGGAAAAACGTGGCGTGTTCAAGAGCTGGACCGTGTTGCTGGCCATCGCCGCCTTCTCCTTGAGTCTGCTGGGCACTTTCCTCGTGCGTTCCGGCGTGCTGACCTCGGTGCACGCCTTTGCGTCCGATCCGGAGCGCGGGGTGTTCATTCTGATTTTCCTGCTGTTCGTGGTCGGTGGTTCGCTGACCCTGTTCGCCCTGCGCGCGCCGGTGGTCAAGAGCCAGGTGGGCTTCAACCTCTGGTCCCGGGAAACGCTGTTGCTGGGCAACAACCTGGTGCTGGTGGTGGCGGCTTCGATGATCCTGCTCGGCACCCTGTATCCGCTGATTCTCGACGCCATGACCGGCGCCAAGCTGTCCGTCGGCCCGCCGTACTTCAACGCGCTGTTCATTCCGTTGATGGCGTTGCTGATGGTGGTGATGGCGGTCGGCGTGATCGTGCGCTGGAAAGACACCCCGGTGAAATGGCTGGTGAGCATGCTGACCCCGGTCCTGCTCGGCAGCGCCGCGCTGGCAGTCGTGGCCGGCGTCGCCTATGGCGATTTCAACTGGGCCGTGCTCGCGACCTTCATGCTCGCCGCCTGGGTATTGCTGGCCGGCGTGCGTGACATCTTCGACAAGACCCGGCACAAGGGCCTGATCAAAGGCCTGCCAACCCTGACCCGCAGCTACTGGGGCATGCAGGTCGCGCACCTGGGCATTGCCGTGTGTGCGCTGGGTGTCGTGCTGTCGAGCCAGAACAGTGCCGAGCGCGACCTGCGCCTGGCGCCGGGCGAATCCATGGACCTGGGCGGCTATCAGTTCGTCTTCGAAGGCGCCAAACACTTCGAAGGCCCGAACTTCACTTCCGACAAAGGCACCGTGCGGGTGATCCGCAACGGCAAGGAAATCAGCGTGCTGCACCCGGAAAAACGCCTGTACACCGTGCAGAACTCGGTGATGACCGAAGCGGGCATCGATGCCGGTTTCACCCGCGACCTCTATGTCGCCCTCGGTGAACCGCTGGGCAACGGCGCCTGGGCTGTGCGCGTGCATGTCAAGCCGTTCGTGCGCTGGATCTGGTTCGGCGGTCTGTTGACAGGCGCAGGCGGGCTGCTGGCGGCGCTGGATCGGCGTTATCGGGTCAAGGTCAAAAGCCGCGTGCGCGAAGCACTGGGCATGCCGGGAGCCACTGCATGAAGCGTTGGTTGATGTTGTTGCCACTGGCGATTTTTCTGGTGGTCGCTGTATTCCTTTACCGTGGGTTGTACCTGGATCCGGCCGAGCTGCCTTCGGCCATGATCAACAAACCGTTCCCGGAGTTTTCCCTGCCGTCGGTGCAGGGCGACAAGACCCTGACCCGCGCTGACATTCTGGGCAAACCGGCGTTGGTCAACGTCTGGGGCACCTGGTGCATTTCCTGCCGGGTCGAGCACCCGGTGTTGAACAAACTGGCCCAGCAGGGCGTGGTGATCTATGGCATCAACTACAAGGACGTCAACGCCGATGCCTTGAAGTGGCTGAAGGACTTCCACAACCCCTATGCACTGGACATTCGTGACGACGACGGCTCGCTGGGCCTGAACCTCGGCGTGTACGGCGCACCGGAAACCTTCTTCATCGACGCCAAGGGCATCATCCGCGACAAGTTCGTCGGCGTGATCGACGAGCAGGTCTGGCGCGAAAAACTGGCGGGCAAGTACCAGGCGCTGGTTGACGAGGCCAAGCCATGAAGCGCTGGATCGCTGCCGTTGCCTTGGGCTTGAGCCTGGCGGGCATGGCCCACGCGGCCATCGACACCTACGAGTTCGCCAAGGAAGAAGATCGCGAGCGTTTCCGCGAGCTGACCAAGGAGCTGCGTTGCCCCAAGTGTCAGAACCAGGACATCGCCGACTCCAACGCACCGATTGCCGCCGACCTGCGCAAAGAGATTTTCCGCATGCTCGGCGAAGGCAAGGACAACCAGCAGATCATCGACTTCATGGTCGACCGTTATGGTGATTTCGTCCGCTACAAGCCTGCGCTGAACGCCAAGACCGCCTTGCTCTGGTTCGGCCCCGCCGGCCTGTTGCTGGGCGGTGTCGTGATCATCGCGGTGATCGTCCGCCGTCGTCGCGTGCAACGCGCCGGCACCCCGGGCTCGCTGTCTGCCGAGGAGCGCTCGCGCCTCGACCACCTGTTGGATAAAACCAAGAATGATTGATTTCTGGCTCGCTGCAGGTCTGCTGCTTCTGGTTGCCCTGAGTTTTCTGTTGATCCCGGTGCTGCGTAGCCGTCGCGCCCAGCGTGAAGAGGATCGTACCGCCCTGAACGTCGCGCTTTATCAGGAGCGCGTGGCTGAGTTGCAGACTCAGCAGGAAGAGGGTGTGCTCGATGCGGCGCAAATGGACGCCGGTCGCGCCGAAGCCGCCCGTGAGTTGCTGGCGGACACCGAAGGCGCTGAAGCGCCACGGGTGTCGCGTCTGGGCAAACCCTTGCCGTTGCTGGCGGCCATACTGGTGCCGGTGCTGGGCCTGGGCCTTTATCTGCATTTCGGTGCCAGCGACAAGGTCGAACTGACCCGTGAATTCTCCCAAGCCCCCCAGTCGATGGAAGAGATGACCCAGCGCCTGGAGCGCGCGGTCGCTGCTCAGCCGGATTCCGCTGAAGGCATGTACTTCCTCGGTCGCACCTACATGGCTCAGGATCGTCCGGCGGACGCGGCGAAGATGTTCGAACGCACGGTGAACCTGGCCGGTCGTCAGCCCGAGTTGCTCGGTCAATGGGCCCAGGCCCAGTACTTTGCCGATGGCAAGAAGTGGTCGGACAAGGTCCAGGCCCTGACCGACGAAGCGCTCAAGGCCGATCCGAAAGAAGTCACCAGTCTTGGCCTGCTGGGCATTGCCGCGTTTGAAAGTGAGCGTTATCAGGACGCCATCGATTACTGGAATCGCCTGTTGGCGCAATTGCCGCCGCAAGACCCGTCCCGCGAGGCGCTGCAAGGCGGGATTACCCGGGCCACGGAGAAACTGGTGGCCAGTGGCGGCAAGGTTGCGCAAGCACCGACGGCCAAGGCGGCGTTGCTCAAGGTCAGTGTCGATCTGGCCTCGGACCTTAAATCCAAGGTCCAGCCTGGCGACAGCGTGTTCATTTTCGCCCGTGCGATCTCCGGTCCTCCGGCCCCGCTGGCGGTCAAGCGCATGACCGTGGCCGACCTGCCGGTGACCGTCGAACTGGGCGATGCCGACGCAATGATGCCGCAATTGAAACTGTCGAACTTCCCTGAAGTCCAACTGGTTGCGCGCATTTCCCGTGCTGGCAAACCGACTGCCGGCGAATGGATCGGTCGCAGCCAGCCCTTGGCCAGCAGCACCACCGCGCCGCAAACATTGACCATCGATAGTCCGGACAAATAACAGGAAAACGCAATCATGACCGCATTCGCTCGTATCACCCTGTTCAGCGTCGTCATGGGGTTAAGCGCTTGTGCGGTCCAGCCACCAACGGAACATCAGGCACCAGCACCGTTCCCGCCGTCGCAGCCGAGCCCCACGCCATCGACGTCGCCTGTACCGAGCAAGCCGACCATTCCGGCCAAACCCTCAAAGCCGTTGCCACGCACCTCTGCCAGCTTCGCGCCGCCACCAGGGGGCAATAGCCATTGGGATCCGAAGCTTGGGGTGTATGTGCTGGATGACCAGCCCAATACCTTTTATCGCCAGCGTACCTATTACCGCTGGGATAACGGCTGGAGCCGGTCGATCAGTCCGAACGGGCCGTGGGAAGATACTGACATCCACGGTGTACCGGGTGGCCTGGGGCGGCAATTCGGGCAGTAGCGCAAAAAAGGCGACCTTCGGGGGCGCCTTTTTTGTGGGCGTTGAAGTTGTGCTTTCACGGCAGGAGTATGTTGATGGGCGCACCGAACATCGTGCACGGCCGGTCGCACTCGGGTAACGTGGCCGCCGCAGAGCTGGCCGCCGGGCTGGACGATCGTGGCGAGATTGCGACGGGCCTGCGGGCCGAACTGCTGCGGGCACGGACGGTTTACCGGTGGTCCAAGTGGTGACAAGCGAAGAGGGTGTTTTGATGGCGGGCAGGTTGATCTATCTCATCGGGCCTTCAGGTTCGGGCAAGGACAGCCTGCTGGATGCCGCGCGAACGCGGTTGGCCGAACACGGCTGCCGTATCGTGCGCCGGATCATTACCCGCTCGGCCGAAGCCGTGGGCGAGGCGGCGCTGGGCGTCAGTGCCCGGCAATTCGCCGACATGGAAGCCCGGGACGCGTTTGCCCTGAGCTGGCACGCCAATGGGTTGTCCTATGGCATCCCACGGGAAATCGACGATTGGCTGGCCGCTGGCCAGAACGTACTGGTCAATGGCTCGCGGGGGCATTTGCAGAATACGCAGCTGCGCTATCCGGATGTGTTGGTGCTGTTGCTGAGCGTGGACCAGGCGGTGCTGCGTCAACGACTGCTCAAGCGCGGGCGTGAATCGGTTAGCGAGATCGATCAGCGCCTGGCACGCAATGCCCGATTCAACGAGCAGCTGCTGGCGGAAGATTCTGCCGTGCACCTGCTCGACAACTCCGGGCCACTGGAGCTTACGGTCGAACGCTTGCTGGCCTGCATTGACGAGCAAGCTCCACGCGCCTGACGTTGCCGGGCACCGGTCATGCCCGGCAAGTGCCAGCCTGCGATCTGTTGATTTTGATTCAACGGTTTTTACCCCGCCCACCCCTTCAAGTCTAAACATACAAGCGAGCTTGCTCGCGATGACGGCAGTACCTTCACCATTGATGTGGCTGACAGTCCGCTATCGCGAGCAAGCTCGCTCCCACAGTGGATGGGTGTTGGTAAGTTAGAAAGCAGCCTTGCCCACAGAAGCACCACCATCGACAAACAGCATCTGCCCGGTGATGAACCCGCTCTGTTCCGACAGCAGAAACGTAATTGCGGAGGCGATTTCCTGTGGTTGTCCCAGGCGGCCCATCGGCACGTTGGCCAGATACCGCGCTTTTAGCGATTTACGCCGTCGCCAACGAACCCTTCTGCGAAACACTCAAGAACCGCAACAATGCCAACAGCGGAAACGCGCTGCCGACGATCACGATCCACAACCAGCCGCCGTGTTCGTACACCGCGCTGGCCACCGAAGAGCCGAAGGCGCCGCCGATGAAGATGCTGGTCATGTACAGCGCATTCAGGCGGCTGCGGCTTTTGCCGTCGAGGGCGTAGACCGCACGCTGGCCCAGGACCATGTTCATCTGCACGCAGAAGTCGAGCACCACGCCGGTCACCGCCAGGCCGATGACGCTGTAGGCCGGATGGATAAACGCCGGCATAAAACTCAGGCTGGCGAACAGCAGGGCCAGCAACGAGGCGATGCGGGTGTGACCGGCATCGGCCAGGCGCCCGGCGATCGGGGCGGCAATGGCGCCGATGGCGCCGACCAGCGCGAAAATCGCGATCTCGCTTTGCGACAAGCCATGGTTGCGCGCCAGCTCCAGTGGTACGGCGGTCCAGAACAGGCTGAAGGTGGCAAACATGCAGCCCTGGTAAAACGCCCGCTGGCGCAGCACCGGTTGTTTGCGCAACAGCGTCCACAGCGAGCCCAGCAATTGGCCATAGGACGCACTGTGATCAGGTTCACGCTTGGGAATGGTCACGGCCAGCACGATGCTGATGGCCGCCATCAACACCGCGGCAATCATGAACATCGCCCGCCAGCCGAAGTGGTCGGCTACCACGCTGGACACCGGCCGGGCCAGCAGAATGCCGAGCAGCAAACCGCCCATGATCCCGCCCACCACACGGCCACGGGTTTCTTCCGGCGCCAGGTGCGCGGCCAACGGAATCAGGATCTGCACCGAAACCGAACTGAACCCCACCAACAGCGAAATCAGCAAAAACACGTTCGGCTGATCGGTGAACGCCGCGCCCAGCAGACTGACAATCGCCACCAGCGTGGTGATGATCATCAACCGACGGTTCTCCAGCAGATCCCCCAGCGGCACCAGGAAAAACAGCCCCAGCGCATAGCCGATCTGGGTCAGGGAGACGATCAGGCTGGCCATGGTGTTGGTCAGGCCGATGTCCGGGGCGATCAGGCCGATGATCGGTTGCGCGTAGTAAATGTTGGCGACAATCGCGCCGCAGCAGAAGGCGAACAGCAGCACCATCCCTGGGGTCATTGTCGCAGTGCCGTGGGGCACCTGGGTCGCTGGGTTCATAACGGGTCTCGCTGTACGGAAAGGAATGCGCGCAGGCTAATGGGCTGACTGAAACGGCGGAAGTGGGATTGGAGTGATAGCAGTCATTCCATTGCGCAATGACTGACGAACGCGTGTGTCGTCCGTCGCAGAGCCTTGCGTCAGAACTATGCAGGTGAATGATACATTCACTTACATCTTGTTCGATAGCGTGCTTATGTTCTCTCTTCCTGTCTCACCACCGGAGGGCCGTCCCATGAAGGTGAAGTTTCGTCAGCTGATTCGCTGGGTTTCCGTCGTCACCTTGATCAGCGTATTCAACGTTGGCCTGGCTCAGGCCGAAGATGCGCCGGGCACGCGCATCGGGGTGCGCGGCGAGATAACCGGTGTCAGCCAGGACGCTCTGAAGGTCCATGCCAACAGTGGCGAAAACGTCATGATCAACCTGACCAAGGACACCAAGGTCCGCGCCGTGACCCTGGCTAACATCGAAGACATCAAGCCCGGCAGCTACATCGGCTCCGCGGCCATTCCTCAGGAGGATGGCAGCCTCAAGGCCTTGGAGGTTCATGTGTTCCCGCCGGAACTGGCCGGCAGTGGCGATGGTCATCGGCCGTTTGACCTGGTCAAGGGCAGCAGCATGACCAACGGCAGCGTCGGCGACCTGGTGGTGAGCAATGGCCGGGTGCTGACCGTCAACTACAAGGGCGGCCAACAGAAGATTCTGGTGCCCGAAGACGTACCCATCGTCAATCTGATGCCGGCCGATCGCAGCCTGTTGAAAGTGGGCGTGAAGATCGTAACCTTTGTGACCCAGGGCGCTGACGGCACGCTCACCGCTCAATCCATCTCGGCGGGCAAGGATGGCGTGACACCGCCGATGTAGCGGGAAGTCACAGAACCTGTGGGAGCAAGCTCGCTCCCACAGGAGTTGCAGTGTTCAGGTAATTACTGACCGCTGTAGATCTGGTCGAAAACCCCGCCATCATTGAAGTGGGTCTTCTGCACGGTGCGCCAGTCGCCGAAGGTTTTCTCCACCGACAGGAAGTCCACTTTCGGGAAGCGGTCGGTGTACTTGGCCAGCACAGCCGGGTCACGCGGGCGCAGGTAGTTCGCCGCGGCAATTTCCTGGCCTTGCGGCGACCACAGGTACTTCAGGTATTCCTCGGCCGCCGCGCGGGTGCCTTTCTTGTCGACGGTCTTGTCGACCACCGACACCGGTGGCTCGGCTTCGGCGGAAACGCTTGGGTAGATGACTTCGAACTGATCACGGCCGAACTCGCGGGCAATCATTTCCGCTTCGTTCTCGAAGGTCACCAGCACGTCGCCGATCTGGTTGGTCATGAAGGTGGTGGTGGCGGCACGGCCGCCGGTGTCGAGTACCGGCGCTTGCTTGAACAGTTTGCCGACGAAGTCTTTGGCCTTGTTCTCGTCGCCGCCGTTTTTCAACACGTAGCCCCAGGCCGAGAGGTAGGTGTAGCGACCGTTACCGGAGGTTTTCGGGTTCGGGACGATGACCTGAACGCCGTCCTTGAGCAGGTCCGGCCAGTCTTTCAGGGCTTTCGGGTTGCCCTTGCGCACGATGAACACGGTGGCGGAGGTGAACGGCGCGCTGTTGTTCGGCAGGCGCGTGACCCAGTTGTCCGGGACCAGTTTGCCGTTGTCCGCCAGGGCATTGATGTCGGTGGCCATGTTCATGGTGATGACATCGGCCGGCAGGCCGTCGATGACCGAACGTGCCTGTTTGCTGGAGCCGCCAAAGGACATCTGCAGGACGATGTTTTCGTTATGTTCGGCTTGCCAGTGTTTCTGGAACGCAGTGTTGTAGTCCTTGTAGAAATCTCGCATCACGTCGTAGGAAACGTTGAGCAGGGTCGGTGCGGCCTGGGCGATGTTGCCCAAGGCCAGGCCAGCGGCGAGAAGCGAGGCGCCAAAGAGTTTTTTCACTGCGAATTCCTTGTTCTATTAAAAGTGGGGCAATTTGCCAGCGACTATAACTGGGCTCGTTTAGTCCCTTAAAGATTAAAAAGCTCTTTGCTTATTCCAGTTTTTTGAACAATGCATTGCCACAACGGGAGCAGAACGACGCCTCCGGTTCATGGCTGTCCTTGGCACACACCGGGCAGTCGCGATGCAACTGGCCGCCACGCATGGCTGTGGCCAGTTCGGCGGTGAAAATCCCGGTGGGCACGGCGATGATCGAGTAACCGGTGATCATCACCATCGACGAGATGACCTGGCCCAGTGCGGTCTTGGGCACGATGTCGCCGTAACCGACGGTGGTGAGAGTGACGATAGCCCAGTAAATGCCCTTGGGAATGCTGGTGAAGCCATGTTGCGGGCCTTCGACCACATACATCAGGGTGCCGAACACCGTCACCAGGGTGCAGACGCTGAGCAGGAACACGAGGATTTTCTGCTTGCTGCCGCGCAAGGCATCGAGCAGGTAATGGGCTTGCTTGAGGTACGGGCCGAGCTTGAGCACGCGGAAGATCCGCAGCATCCGGATTACCCGGATGATCAGCAGGTACTGGGCATCGCTGTAGTACAGCGCGAGGATGCCGGGCACGATGGCCAGCAGGTCCACCAGCCCATAGAAACTGAAGGCATAGCGCAGGGGCTTGGGCGAGCAGTACAGGCGCAGGATGTACTCGCCGAGGAAGATCACCGTGAAGCCCCACTCGATGTACGCCAGCAGGCTGGCGTAGTTCTGGTGGACGTCATCGATGCTGTCCAGGATCACCACCACCAGGCTGGCGAGGATGATCAGCAGCAAGGTGGAGTCGAAGCGTCGACCGGCAACGGTGTCGGTCTGAAAAATAATCACGTACAGGCGATTACGCCACGTGTCGTTGCTGTTCATGTACATCGCCTTGGCCGCAAATCAGCGCAGCCTAGGTTGATTCTCCCCGGGAGCGCAAGGCGCGCTTTCGACGGTGGCCTTGCCGAGCATTTGCACGACGCAGCGGATCAGCCAGCCGGCAAGAATGAACGGCGCGGTCAGCATGGGCAGACCGATGGCGGCAAACACGGGAGTCAGCAACAGCGCCAGGCCAATGCCAACCAGTGGCAGCCACGGGTGGCGACGCTGCGAGCTGAAGGCGAGGGCGGCCAGCACGGCGTTATAGCCACCGAGGCCGAGCAGTGCGGTATAGAAGTCGTGGTTCAGCAGGCTCCAGCCCATGCCCGCGACGGAGGCCAGCAACGCCCAGCAGAAGGCGCGGCGATCAGCGATCAGCAAACCGGCGGCAATCATTGCACCGGCCAGCGGATGACCGAGGAACATCACCTGACCAATGCCTTTGAGGGGGGCGGCGAGCATGTTCAGGGTGCTGACTTCGATCAAGTGCGGCTCAGTCGAGGGCGTGGCGAAGCACAGCAGCAGCCAGCCCAGTCCGACGAAGGGCGCGGTGTAGGCCGGCAGGCATTGGCTGAACCGGACGCGCTTGAGCCACTGCTGGGTGACCATCGCGCTCAGGCCTCCGGCGGCCAGAATCAGTGGCGGCATCATCGCCGACCAGGGGAAATACAGGCTCAGTAACAGTCCGAGCAGCACGCCGTTGTAGCTGAACAACCCGGCCTGACGATCAGCCTTGGCATAGTTGCGGCGTTGCGCGGTGAGCAGCCCGGCGACACCACCGAGCAAGGCGCCGCCGAGCAGGGCGGGCGCGGTGAACAGGATGGCCAGGACGCACAGCAGGCCGCACAGCGGATTGCGCTGGAGAAAGATCTGGCTGAAGCCATTGAGCAAGGCTTCGGCCCAATCGGGGCAGTGGGTGTTGAAATGGTTGGCAGGCATGGCAGTTCTGAAAGGTCAGTGAAGCCGAGTTGGTCGAGCGCGACCCCGGCTGATCGCCAGCAGGCTGGCTCCCACACTGAATCTCTGTTCAGTCTTGATTCCGTGATCGACACAAAACCAATGTGGGAGCGAGCCTGCTCGCGATGAGGCCGGTACAGGCGCTAGATCAATGTCTCGATACGCAAAGAGTTAGTCGACCCCGGCTGCCCAAACGGCACACCGGCGGTGATCAACAGCGTGTCGCCGCGCTGAGCCATGCCTTGTGCCTGGGCGATCTCTAGCGCCGTGGAGCAGACTTCATCGACCTGACGCAGGCGGTCGTTGACCACCGAGTGCACCCCCCACGCCACGCTCAGGCGACGGGCGGTTTGCAGGTTCGGTGTCAGGTTGAGGATCGGCACCGTCGGCCGCTCCCGCGCCGCGCGCAGGCTCGATGCGCCAGATTCGCTGTAGTTCACCAGCACCGCCACCGGCAGCACGTTGCTGATGCGGCGAATGGCGCAGCTGATCGCGTCGGAAACAGTCGCCTCGGCTTTCGGTCGGCTGACGTCCAGTTGAGTCTGATAGTCCGGACCGTTTTCCACCTGGCGGATGATCTTGCTCATCATCTGCACGGCTTCGAGCGGGTATTCGCCGGAGGCGGTTTCCGCCGACAGCATCACCGCGTCCGCACCTTCGGCCACAGCGTTGGCGACATCGGTGACTTCGGCGCGGGTTGGCGCCGGTGAGAAGCGCATTGACTCGAGCATCTGGGTCGCCACCACCACCGGTTTGCCGAGCTGGCGGCAGGTGCCGATGATGTTCTTCTGGATCTGCGGCACGCTTTCGGCCGGCACTTCCACGCCCAGGTCACCGCGGGCGACCATGATCGCGTCGCTCAATTCGGCGATCTCGCGCAGTTGTTCGACGGCCGAGGGCTTCTCGATCTTGGCCATCAGGAAGGCCTTGTCGCCGATCAGGCTGCGGGCTTCGCGGATGTCATCGGGACGTTGCACGAACGACAGCGCCACCCAGTCCACACCCAGCTCCAGACCGAAGGTCAAGTCGCGGCGATCCTTGGCGGTCAGCGGGCTCAGGTCGAGCACCGCTTGCGGCACGTTCACGCCTTTGCGGTCCGACAGTTCGCCGCCATTGAGCACGGTGGTGTCGATGGCGTCGGCGTACTTGGTCACGACCCGCAGGCGCAACTTGCCGTCGTCCAGCAGCAGGTCCATGCCCGGCTCCAGTGCGGCGATGATTTCCGGGTGCGGCAGGTTGACCCGGCGCTCATCACCCGGCGTGGCATCGAGGTCCAGGCGCAAGGCCTGACCGCGCACCAGTTGCACCTTGCCGTCGGCGAACTTGCCGACCCGCAGTTTCGGGCCTTGCAGGTCCATCAGAATGCCCAATGGATAATTCAACTGGCGCTCGACTTCACGGATCCACTGAAAACGCTGGGCGTGGTCGGCGTGATCGCCATGGCTGAAGTTCAAGCGGAAGATGTTGACCCCGGCCAGCACCAGCTCACGGATGGCGTCGATGCCGTCGGTGGCCGGGCCGAGCGTGGCGAGGATTTTGACCTTTTTATCAGGCGTCATGTTTAGTGCTCTCAAGGATCAGAATGGCGCGGAAGTCGTTGACGTTGGTACGGGTCGGCTCGGTGACGATCAGGGCGTCGAGCGCCTCGAAGTAGCCGTAACCGTTGTTGTTGTCCAACTCGTCGCCGGCGCTCAGGCCCAGGGCGGCGGCGCGGGCGTAGCTGTCCGGGGTCATGATCGCGCCGGCGTTGTCCTCGGAGCCGTCGATGCCGTCTGTGTCGCCGGCCAGCGCGTAGACGCCCGGCAGGCCCTTGAGGTTGTCGGTCAGGCTCAGCAGGAACTCGGCATTGCGCCCGCCACGGCCATTGCCGCGCACGGTGACGGTGGTTTCGCCGCCGGAGAGAATCACGCAGGGCGCCGCCAGCGGCTGACCGTGCAGGACGATCTGCCGTGCGATGCCGGCGTGGACTTTCGCCACCTCGCGGGATTCGCCTTCCAGGTCACCAAGGATCAGCGGACTGAACCCGGCCTGACGGCATTTCACCGCCGCTGCTTCAAGGGATTGCTGCGGGCGGGCGATCAACTGGAAATGACTGCGTGCCAGGCTCGGGTCGCCGGGTTTGACGGTTTCCGACTCGGGGCTTTGCAGCCAGGTGCGCACCGAAGCCGGAACCTCGATGGCGTAGCGTTTGAGGATCGCCAGCGCTTCGGCCGAGGTGCTCGGGTCGGCCACGGTAGGGCCGGAGGCGATGACCGTGGCGAGGTCGCCCGGCACATCGGAAATCGCATAGGTGTAGACCGTGGCAGGCCAGCAGGCTTTGCCCAGGCGGCCACCCTTGATCGCCGAGAGGTGCTTGCGCACGCAGTTCATCTCGCCGATGGTCGCGCCGGACTTGAGCAGGGCTTTGTTGATCGACTGCTTGTCGGCCAGGGTGATGCCGACCGCCGGCAGTGCCAGCAGGGCAGAACCACCGCCGGAGAGCAGGAAAATCACGCGGTCGTTTTCGTTCAGGTCGCTGACCAGTTCCAGCACACGCTTGGCCACGGCCAGACCCGCAGCGTCCGGTACCGGATGTGCGGCTTCGACCACTTCGATTTTTTCGCAAGGTGCGCCGTGACCGTAGCGGGTCACTACCAGGCCTGTGACTTCACCCTGCCAGCAGCGCTCGACCACCTGGGCCATGGCGGCTGCGGCTTTGCCGGCGCCAATGACGATCACGCGACCGCTGCGGTCGGCAGGCAGATGGGCTTCGAGGACTTGTTGCGGATGCGCCGCGTCGATGGCTGTGGCAAACAGCTCGCGCAGCAATTGTTGCGGATCGACCGACATGGCGGGCTCCCGGAATTCTTGTTATTCGAAAGGGCAACTCTGATCCCTGTAGGAGTGAGCCTGCTCGCGATCCAGGCACTGCGGTGTATCAGGTACACCGCGGTGATTTCATCGCGAGCAGGCTCACTCCTACAGGTTTGAAGCGGTGTGGGGCAGGGGCTTACTTCTTGTCGCGAATCGAGAAGTTCGCCATGTGTTCCAGACCCTTGATCAGCGCCGAGTGGTCCCAGTTGCTGCCACCGATGGCCGCGCAGGTGCTGAACACTTGCTGGGTGTTGGCGGTGTTCGGCAGGTTGATGTTCAGCTCCCTGGCGCCTTGCAGGGCCAGGTTCAGGTCCTTCTGGTGCAGGCTGATGCGGAAGCCTGGATCGAAGGTGCCTTTGATCATGCGCTCGCCGTGCACTTCGAGGATCTTCGAGGACGCGAAACCGCCCATCAGTGCTTCACGCACCTTGGCTGGATCGGCACCGTTCTTCGAAGCGAACAGCAGGGCTTCGGCCACGGCCTGGATGTTCAGGGCCACGATGATCTGGTTGGCCACCTTGGCGGTTTGACCGTCGCCGTTGCCACCGACCAGGGTGATGTTCTTGCCCATGGCCTGGAACAGCGGCAGGGCACGTTCGAAGGCGTCGGCATCACCGCCGACCATGATGCTCAGGGTCGCAGCCTTGGCGCCGACTTCACCGCCGGATACCGGGGCGTCGAGGTATTGCGCGCCTTTTTCGTTGATCCTGGCCGCGAAAGCCTTGGTGGCGGTCGGCGAGATCGAGCTCATGTCGATGACGACTTTGCCTTTGCTCACGCCTGCAGCGATGCCGTCGGCACGGAACAGCACGTCATCGACCTGCGGGGTATCGGGCACCATGACGATGATGAACTCGGCTTCCTGGGCGACTTCTTTCGGGTTCGCCAAGGCAACGGCGCCAGCGGCGATCAGGTCGGCGGGCGCAGGGTCGTGGTGGGCCGACAGGAACAGGCTGTGACCGGCTTTCTGCAGGTTCGCCGCCATTGGGTGGCCCATGATGCCGGTGCCGATAAATCCGATTTTAGCCATGAGAAAATCCTCTTGTTTTGTGCTTTCTGTAGGAGCGAGCCTGCTCGCGAAAAAACTCAACGAAAACGCGTGCTGCCTGAGTAAACGCGGCGCCTGATCGTTCTTCGCGAGCAGGCTCGCTCCTACAGGGATATGTATTAGATCGCGTTATGGGTTTTCAACCAGCCCAGGCCCGCTTCAGTGGTGGTCAGCGGCTTGTATTCGCAACCGACCCAGCCTTGGTAACCGATGCGGTCCAGGTGTTCGAACAGGAAGCGGTAGTTGATTTCACCGGTACCAGGTTCGTTGCGCCCCGGGTTGTCCGCGAGTTGCACATGGTTGATCTCGCCCAGGTGCGATTGCAGGGTGCGGGCCAGATCGCCTTCCATGATTTGCATGTGGTAGATGTCGTATTGCAGGAACAGGTTGGCGCTGCCGACCTGCTCGCGAATCGACAGGGCTTGCGCCGTGTTATTCAGGTAGAAGCCTGGGATGTCACGGGTGTTGATCGCCTCCATCACCAGCTTGATACCCGCCGCTTGCAGCTTGTCGGCCGCGTACTTGAGGTTGGCGACGAAGGTTTTCTCCACGGTGGCATCGTCAAAGCCCTGCGGACGAATACCGGCCAGGCAGTTGACCTGGGTGTTGCCCAGCACTTGCGCGTAAGCGATGGCCAGGTCGACACCGGCACGGAACTCTTCGACCCGGTCCGGCAGACACGCGATACCGCGCTCGCCCTTGGCCCAGTCACCGGCCGGCAGGTTGAACAGCACTTGGGTCAGACCGTGGGCGTCGAGCTTGGCCTTGATTTCGGCGGAGCTGAAGTCGTACGGGAACAGGTATTCGACACCACTGAAGCCGGCCTTGGCGGCCGCTTCGAAACGGGCAAGAAAGTCCTGTTCGGTGAACAGCATGGACAGGTTGGCTGCGAAACGCGGCATGGTGGTCTCCTGTAAATGTGTGAGTGCCCCCCTGTAGGAGTGGGCCTGCTCGCGATAGCGTAATGTCAGTCAACATTGATGTTGAATGTTCCGGCCTCATCGCGAGCAGGCTCGCTCCTACAGGGAGAGCGATCAGCTGTTAATCAATCAAGCAACGAGATCGCAGTCGGTGCGTCGTCGCCAACCAGTGCCAGGTCTTCGAATTCGTTGACAGCGTTGATCTCGGTACCCATGGAAATGTTGGTCACGCGCTCCAGGATGATCTCGACGATCACTGGAACCTTGAACTCTTCGATCAGCTCCTGGGCCTTGCGCAGGGCAGGCTGGATCTGGGACGGTTCGAACACACGCAGTGCCTTGCAGCCGAGGCCTTCGGCAACGGCGACGTGGTCCACACCGTAGCCGTTGAGTTCCGGCGCGTTCAGGTTGTCGAAGGACAGCTGCACGCAGTAGTCCATGTCGAAACCGCGCTGCGCCTGACGGATCAGACCCAGGTACGAGTTGTTCACCACGACGTGGATGTACGGCAGCTTGAACTGCGCGCCCACCGCCAATTCCTCGATCATGAACTGGAAGTCATAGTCCCCCGACAGGGCCACGACTTTACGGTTCGGATCAGCCTTGACCACGCCCAGCGCTGCCGGAATGGTCCAGCCCAACGGGCCAGCCTGGCCGCAGTTGATCCAGTGGCGCGGCTTGTAGACGTGCAGGAACTGCGCGCCGGCAATCTGCGACAGACCGATGGTGCTGACGTAGCAGGTGTCTTTGCCGAACACCTGGTTCATTTCTTCGTACACGCGTTGCGGCTTGACCGGTACGTTGTCGAAGTGAGTCTTGCGCTGCAGGCTGGCTTTACGCTGCTGGCAGTCTTGCAGCCAGGCACTGCGGTTCTTCAGCTTGCCGGCGGCTTGCCATTCGCGAGCGACTTCGATGAACACGGTCAGCGCGGCAGCGGCGTCGGAAACGATGCCCAGGTCCGGGGTGAATACGCGGCCGATCTGGGTCGGTTCGATGTCAACGTGAATGAACTTGCGGCCTTCGGTGTAGACGTCGACGGAACCGGTGTGACGGTTAGCCCAACGGTTACCCACGCCCAGAACCACGTCGGACTTGAGCATGGTTGCGTTGCCGTAGCGGTGCGAAGTCTGCAGACCAACCATGCCGACCATCAGCGGGTGATCGTCCGGGATGGTGCCCCAGCCCATCAGGGTCGGGATCACCGGGATGCCGGTCAGCTCAGCGAACTCCACCAGCAGGTCGGCGGCGTCGGCGTTGATGATGCCGCCACCGGCCACCAGCAATGGACGCTCGGCCTGGTCCAGCATGGCCAAGGCTTTTTCAACCTGGACGCGGGTAGCGCTCGGCTTGGCCAATGGCAGCGGCTGGTAAGCATCGATGTCGAATTCGATTTCGGCCATCTGCACGTCGAACGGCAGGTCGATCAGCACCGGGCCTGGACGGCCGGAGCGCATTTCATAGAAAGCCTTCTGGAACGCATAAGGCACCTGGCCCGGTTCCATGACGGTGGTCGACCACTTGGTGACTGGCTTGACGATGGTGGTGATATCGACGGCCTGGAAGTCTTCCTTGTGCATACGGGCGCGGGGTGCCTGACCGGTAATGCAGAGGATTGGAATCGAGTCGGCCGAGGCGCTGTAGAGCCCGGTGACCATGTCGGTGCCGGCAGGGCCGGAAGTGCCGATGCACACGCCGATGTTGCCGGCCTTGGTGCGGGTGTAGCCCTCGGCCATGTGCGAGGCGCCTTCAACGTGGCGAGCGAGTACGTGATCGATGCCGCCGACCTTTTGCAGGGCGGAGTACAGCGGGTTGATGGCGGCACCCGGGATGCCGAAAGCGGTATCGACCCCTTCACGGCGCATCACCAGAACGGCGGCTTCGATTGCTCTCATTTTGCTCATGGTTTTGTGCCTCTTTACGTTTTGTAATTGTATACAAGTGGCTTTGCGCAGAGTGTATTCACGGCGGACGGCGCAGGTCAATCCATTTTCTCAAGCGCTTGTTTCATTCGTCGGAAGCCCGTTCTGCTGTGGCTTTTCGTCGCATGTCGCGCCTTTCGAGAATTATTGTATACAAAAAAATAATTCATTGTGTTCTATTTGTTGCATCGGGCTGCGGCACAACGTCTCGCACTTGTGCCGCAGCCCACCGACTTTCCGAAAAACAAAATGAGGACGGCACCATGAGCGCTTTAACCTTGAAAGTCGCAGTCAACCTGGTCAACGAGGCCATCACCGCAGGGCGGGCAATCGCTGCGGCACCCTTGACCATTGCAGTACTGGATGCCGGCGGGCATCTGATCACCCTGCAACGCGAGGACGGCGCCAGCCTGCTGCGCCCGCACGTCGCCATCGGCAAAGCCTGGGGCGCCATCGCGCTGGGCAAGGGTTCACGCCTGCTGGCGCTGGACGCCCAGCAACGCCCGGCGTTTATCGCCGCGTTGAACAGCCTGGGGCAGGGCAGCGTCGTGCCGGCACCGGGTGGTGTGCTGGTTCGCGATCAGGACGGGAACGTGCTGGGGGCGGTGGGGATCAGCGGCGATCTGTCGGATGTCGACGAACAGTGCGCGATCAATGCGATCGAGGCGTTGGGGTTGGTGGCGGATGCGGGGGTGGCGGCTTGATTTGTAGCTTCTGATCAATCGCCTTCGCGAGCAGGCTCGCTCCCACAAGGGGCGGTGGCGGACACAGAATGTCTGATCACCGCAATACCACTGTGGGAGCGAGCCTGCTCGCGAAGGCATTCTCCCAGTCACATCCAGCTAAAAGTCTGCATTACCCTCCAGCATTTCCGGGGCTAGCCTTTTCATGACGTCATCATGAGAGTGGCAAGGGAATGCCTGAACTGTCTGCTTCACACCGTCTGCGCCTCGGCCGCTACACCGAACACAATCGAATCTATCTGCTGACAGCCAATACCTTCGAACGCCGACCTGTCTTCAAGGATTTCACCTTGGGCAGATTAGTCGTGAACCAATTTCGTAATGCTCAGGAGCAAGGTTGCGCCAAGTCATTGGCGTGGGTCGTCATGCCTGATCATTTTCATTGGTTGGTCGAGTTGCAGCGGGGTTCGCTGAGTGGATTGATGCAGAAGACCAAATCGTTGAGTACTAAGGCAGTGAATCGGTTCGTCGACGGGAAGATCTGTCTTTGGCAACAGGGGTATCACGACCGAGCGCTGAGGCGAGATGAGGATTTGGTGAAGATGGCGCGGTATGTAGTAGCCAACCCGTTGCGGGCTGGACTGGTGGCAAAGCTTGGCGACTATCCGTTGTGGGATGCGATCTGGGTTTGAGCTGAAACCGTGTCGTCTCGATCGCGAGCAGGCTCACTCCTACAGGGGAATGCATTCCAAATGTAGGAGTGAGCCTGCTCGCGATTGGTAGCACCGCTGTCCATCAATCCGGCTCACACCCCTTGAGCACCAACCGGATAATTGTCTGTGCCGCCGCTTCATAATCTTCTTCATCCAGCCTGGCCTTGCCGGTGATGGCGGTGATTTGCCAGTCGAAGTCGGCGTAGGTCTGGGTCGCGGCCCAGATGCTGAACATCAGGTGGTTGGGGTCGATGGGGGCGATTTGCCCGCGGTCGATCCAGGTCTGGATGCACTCGATGTTGTGTTTGGCCTGGCCATTGAGCTGTTCGACCAGATCGCTGCTCAGGTGGGGGGCTCCGTGCATGATTTCGCTGGCGAACACTTTGGAGGCGAATGGCAGGTCACGGGAGATGCGGATTTTCGAGCGAATGTAGCCGCTGAGTACTTCACCGGGTTCGCCGTCCGGATTGAATGGTGTCGAAGCCTGCAGGATGGGCTCGATGATACTTTCCAGAACCTCGCGGTAGAGGTTTTCCTTGGACTTGAAGTAGTAGTAGACGTTGGGCTTGGGCAATCCCGCCTTGGCTGCGATGTCGCTGGTTTTGGTCGCAGCGAAGCCTTTGTCGGCGAATTCCTCACTGGCGGCACGCAGGATCAGTTGTTTGTTGCGCTCGCGGATAGTGCTCATAAACCGGGTGATTCCTTGCCTGTTCTGGCGGTTGCGCATGGTATCACCGGCCTCGCGCGGCGCTCAAGAATGCACCGTAGGCTCTTATGTCGCGCTATGCTGCTGCGCATTCATTGCAGAAGGAAACCCGATTCATGGCAGGAAGCAGTTTGCTGGTACTGATCGACGATATCGCGACCGTGCTGGACGACGTGTCTTTGATGACCCAAATGGCCGCCAAGAAAACGGCCGGTGTACTCGGTGACGATCTGGCACTCAATGCCCAGCAAGTCAGCGGCGTGCGTGCCGAACGGGAAATTCCGGTGGTCTGGGCGGTCGCCAAGGGGTCGTTCATCAATAAACTGATCCTGGTGCCGTCGGCATTGGCGATCAGTGCATTCATTCCGTGGCTGGTCACGCCGTTGTTGATGGTCGGCGGTGCCTATCTGTGTTTCGAAGGTTTTGAGAAGCTCGCCCACAAGTTTCTGCACAGCAAGGCTGAAGATGTCGCCGAGCATGCGCAGTTGGTCGAGGCGGTGGCCGATCCTGCCATCGACCTGGTGGCGTTCGAGAGGGACAAGATCAAAGGCGCTATCCGCACCGATTTCATTCTTTCGGCGGAAATCATCGCGATCACCCTCGGTACTGTGGCCGGCGCGCCATTGACTCAGCAAATCATCGTGCTTTCGGGCATTGCCATTGTCATGACCGTCGGCGTGTACGGATTGGTGGCGGGTATCGTCAAGCTCGACGACCTGGGCCTGTGGTTGACCCAGAAACCCGGGCAGATGGCGAAAAGCATCGGCGGGGGGATTCTGCGTGCGGCACCGTACATGATGAAAAGCCTGTCGGTGATTGGTACGGCGGCGATGTTCCTGGTGGGCGGCGGGATCCTCACGCACGGTGTGCCGGTGGTGCATCACTGGATCGAA
Organism: Pseudomonas sp. ACN8; assembly: GCF_002303925.1. Lineage (GTDB taxonomy): Bacteria > Pseudomonadota > Gammaproteobacteria > Pseudomonadales > Pseudomonadaceae > Aquipseudomonas. The sequence goes on along the minus strand of NZ_MRCS01000022.1, from coordinate 22,249 downwards.
AGTGTCGGCGCAGCGGCGGGAAGTGGCGGGTTTATCGTGCCGGTGTTGCTCAATGGCGTGGCGGGGATTATCGCGGGGGCGGTGGTATTGGTTGGCGTGATGGCCGTCAGCAAGATCTGGAAAGCCATGAAGGGCTGAAGGCAACACAAAGCAAATGTAGGAGCGAGCTTGCTCGCGATGACGGAGTGTCAGACAACCTCGTTGGTGACTGACACGACCTCATCGCGAGCAAGCTCGCTCCTACAGTTATTTGCGATCGTCTGATTTACTCGGCGACCTGCAACTTGCGCGCTTCGGTGTACACGTAGCGCACTTTCTCGTATTCGAATGGCGAGTTCATCTGGCCATAGCGGAAGCTGGTCTGGTGGCGCTTGTCGATGGCGCGCAGGATCAAGATTTCCGGATGGTTGGAGCTGACTTCGGCCACGTTGAGGAAGTTGATCGCATTCTCGGCCGAGTAGTCCACCAGCAGGCCACCGGTATCACGCAGATTCGACGGACCGAGGATCGGCAGGACGAAATAAGCGCCGCCCGGCACACCGTAGAAGCCTAAAGTCTGGCCGAAGTCTTCGCTCTGGCGCGGCAGACCCATGGCGGTGGCCGGGTCCCACAGGCCGGCGATGCCGATGGTGGTGTTGAGCAGCAGTCGCCCAGTGGTTTCCAGGGAGCGCTGACCCTTGAGCTGCAGCAGGCTGTTCATCAGGTTCGGCACATCGCCGAGGTTGTTGAAGAAGTTGCTGACACCGGTACGCAGGAAGCTCGGGGTGACGTAGCGGTAACCATTGACCACCGGCAGGAACACCCATTGGTCGAAGCGGTAGTTGAAGTGATAGACGCGCCGGTTCCACTCCTCCAGCGGATCGTAGACGGCCAGCGCATTGAGCGTCGAACGCTCGAACTCGCGCTGATCCAGGCCCGGGTTGAATTTGAGTTTGCTCAGCGGCTCCTTGAAGCCATCGCTGTCGACGACCACGGGGGCATTGGCTTTGCTGTTGTCGGCATTGGCGACGCCTGCACAGAGTAACGCTGCCAAAAGCAGGAGGTATTTAGCCACGGAAGAACTCCAGCATGGCGTCGCTGTTGACGCGGTAGTTAATGTTGCCGCAATGGCCGCCCAGCGGGTAAACGGTCAGGCGATCGCCGAAGGTCCGGCGCAGGAAACCCAGGTCACCAGGTCCGAGGATCACGTCGTCGGCGTTGTGCATGACGGCGATTTTCGGGCTTTCGTGCAGATAGTCCTTCAGCGCATACAGGCTCACCTGGTCAATCAGTTGCAGCAGGCTGCCGCCGTCGGTGCGGGCGCGCCACATCGGGATCACTTGCTCGGTGATGTAGCAGTCGAAGTCGCATTGCAGCGCACGCTTGAGGAATGGCGTGAGGCTGGTGCCCTCGGTGATTGGGAACTTGGGTGGGGTGATCAGGCCGCGACGGTTGACCAGGTCCGAAGTGAAGGCAATGTCGGCCGCCGAAAAGCGGAACGAGGTGCCGATCAGCATGGCCATCTGCTCGTTGCTCAGGTGCTGCTTGGACTGCTGGAAGTCGTAGAGCAGGGCGTCATTGAGGTCGATGTAGCCCTTCTGCTGGAAGTAGCGGGTCAGCTTGTCCAGTACCAGCTCATAGAATGTGGTGCTGGTGTTGATGCCCTTGACCTCGGTCTGGACCAGCTTGTCGAGGTTGGTGATCGAGGTGTAGAGGTTGACCGGCGGGTTGAGCAGCAGGACTTTCTTGAAGTTGAAGCTGCGGCGGGTTTCGTCCAGGTGCGAGACGAAAGCGGCATCCAGTGCACCCAGGCTGTACCCGGTCAGGTAGTAATCGGTGACCGGCATTTTCGGGTTCTGTGCCCGTACGGCCTGCATTACCCGGTACAGGTCTTCGGCGTCTTCCTTGGAAACACCCGGGGTGGCGAAGCGTGATGCGGCACTCATGAAGTCGTAGCTGGTGGGCGATGACAACTGCACCACGTGGTAGCCGGCTTTGTAGTAGAGCTTCTTCAGGTATTCGTTCAGGGTGCTGTCATAGCGCGCACCGGTGCCGGCGATCAGGAAAATCAGCGGTGCGGCGTGATCCTGTGTGGCAATGCGGTAGTCGAGTTTCTTGACCGCCCAGAAATTGTCCGGCAATTCGAACGCCCGTTCCGGACGCAAGGTGACGCTGCGCACTTCCTGATCGATATCGTCGTCCAGGGGTAACTCCGGACGCAGGTCCGGCGGCGTGGTCGCGATGGTCGCCTCGAACGGATTGGTCAGGGGGTAGCCGTAACTGGCGGCGTCAATGTCGACCGCCAGTGCGGACGCACTCAATATAAGGCCGCCAAACAGGGCAGCGAAGCGCAAGGAACGGAGCATGACTAAATCCCTTAGAAGAAGGTGCCAAATGAATTTCGCAGGCTATGACCACCGGATTTGCGCCAAAGTGCCAAGCCTCGGCACCAAACAGGCTTTATTTCGAAGTAATAGTAGCTGGACGATACACTTTGCAGCGATTGAATGACCAGTTAACAGTTGTTATCGCTTGCGAAACGCTCTTGTGCGATTAAGCTGGCCGCCGTTTTTCGCCAATTGGAGTGTTACATGTCCCGCCGCCTGCCCGTGATCCTGCTGCTTGTTTTGCTGCCTGTATGGCTGGCCGCCAGTTATGGCGCGCGTTATGGCTTCATGGAGGATGCGCAGTGGGTCGGCATTTGCGCGGATGAAGCGAGTCGTTGGGAATGCCAGGTGCGTTCGAACCTGGGGCTGATGATTCATTTCGGGGTGCTGGGTTGGTCTGCACTGGGCGCGGCGATCATCGGCTTTGTCGTGCCAGGGAGGGCAGGCTGGTGGCTCGCGGTGCTGGCGCTGGTGTTCGGTTTTCCGGCGCTGGCTTTGTACAACACGACGCTGGCGGTGTTTGCGGTGGTGATTGCGGGGTTGCGGTTGGTCAGGAAGTCTCGTAGCGCCTGATAGTCCGTCATCGCGAGCAGGCTCCCACAGTAGATCTTCAGTGAACACAAAATTTGCGTGCGACAAAGATCAAATGTGGGAGCGAGCCTGCTCGCGATGGGGCCGGCTAAGTCGCTAGAGAGTTAAGCATTGCGAACGCGCAAACAGCGCCATAGTGCAGCCACCATCAACCCGCTCACCAGCGCCCAGCCCAAGGCCTGCTGGTTCTGCAGGCCTTCAACGAACAACTGCGGCGCAATGCCGGCACCGATGATGAAGGTCAGCAACGCAATCTCGCGGCGCGGCACGTTAACCGGGCGGCACAGATACACCAGCGCAGGCACGATGAACGCGACACTCGGGAAACTGCGGTAGCGCGGATCGAGCACCAGTTCCAGCATCATCACCGCTGCCGCGAACCCTGTCGTTGCAACCAGCCAGCCAGCACGGCGTTCCAGCAGGTTGAAAGCCCGGCCACGCCAACCGCTGCGAGGGCTCAATATCAGTGCGGCATGGGCCAGCACCAGCAGATTCAGAGCGGTCAGCAATCCGACCCATAGCCATTCACTGGTAAAACGGGTGGTCACTCGTGCCAGGTCGCCCCAGGCGCCAATCGAGCACGCCGCCAGCGCACCGAGCAGGGGCAGCACCAGTGCCGAACGCGTCGTGCGGACCCGGCCACCGAGCAGCAACGTGCCGATGAAGATCAAGCCACCCACCGCGAGCCACTGCGACCAGTACGGTACGTTTGTCACGGGCCCCGCCAGCACGCCCTTGTCCTGGCGATCGGCATCGAACAGCCCCCAATAACCACCGACCGCACCTTCACTGGCGCGTTTCCAGGGCTGGTCGAAGGCTTCGATCAAGTTGTAGTGCCAACCCTGTTGCTCGGCCATGGCGACAAAGCCGCGAATGAATCTGGCTTCGTTGACCCGGCTCGGCAGGGCCGTTTCGCGCTGGCGACCTTCGCTTGGCCAGCCGGTTTCGCCGATCAGCACATCCTTGGGCGCGAATTTGTTGCCGAACACCTGGCGTACGTCGGCCACATGTTGCAGGGCTGCGTCGATGTTCGACGGATCATCTTCCCAGTACGGCAGCAGGTGAATGGTCAGGAAATCCACGGCGGGGGCGATTTCCGGATGCTTGAGCCAGAACTCCCAGACGTCGGCGTAGGTGACAGGCTGTTTGACCTGGCTCTTGACCTTGTTGATCAGCTTCGCCAATTGCGCGCCGGTGACTTCCTTGCGCAGCAGGGTTTCGTTGCCGACGATCACTGCGCTCACCACATCCGGGTTGGCGTTGGCCGAGGCGATCAGAAGGTCGACTTCTTTCTCGGTGTCCACCGGGTTGCTGTTGACCCAGGCGCCGATCATCAGCTTCAAGCCATGCTTGCGCGCAAGGTCCGGCAGGGCTTCAAGGCCGGTCATGGAATAGGTGCGGATGCATTCGAAGCTTTTGGACAGCAGTGCGAGGTCGGCATCCATACGCTCGGGGCGCAAGTTGAAAGGCACGTCGAACGGCGATTGGTCTTTATCGAATGGGGTGTATGAGGCGCATTGCAACTTGTGCGTTGCGCTGGCGACGTCCGGCAAAATTACCGGTTTGCCGAGGCCGTACCAGAAGCCGCCAAGGGCAAACAGCCCGAGCAGGCAGGCGAATAGATAAGCAGCAAAAGGGAAACGGGAAGTCGCGGACATGGTCAGGCCGTGTGGGAACAAAGCGGCGCATGTTACCTGCATTTGTCGCGTGCTTGGTGGCCTGCATGATTTTGTCATGCAAAGTTCGGGCGGATTGGCAGGGGTGTTTGTAGCGCTGAGGGTTAATGGCTTTCTGATGTCGTTTCTCGATGCCTTGAGGTCGCTGGCAGAGCAGGTCGCCATGAGCGTCAGGTTGATTATCGCAAGTGTCAGTACTCCGCTGATGTTCGAACGAGTTTGCGGTGGGCGTGAAGGGCGTGATGGGGGCGCTGTGCACCATAACAATACGTTTAAGCGACTCGGCATCCGTCGAGCGCAGCACTTTCGGGGAAGTAACGATGAAGATGCGACGACTCTTGGGCGCAGGTGCCGCTTTGGTGCTGGCGATCAGTTCTACCGTGGCCAGTGCCGCCAGCAAGGAAGTGACTATCGGTTATGTCGACGGCTGGTCGGACAGTGTCGCCACGACCAACGTGGCGGCTGAAGTGATCAGGCAGAAACTCGGTTATGACGTGAAGTTGCAAGCCGTTGCCACCGGGATCATGTGGCAGGGCGTGGCCACAGGTAAACTCGACGCCATGCTGTCGGCCTGGCTGCCAGTGACCCACGGTGACTACTGGACGAAGAACAAGGATCAGGTCGTCGACTACGGCCCGAACTTCAAGGATGCGAAAATCGGTCTGATCGTGCCGGAGTACGTTAAAGCCAAGTCCATCGAGGACCTGAAAACCGACGACACCTTCAAGAACCGCATCGTCGGCATCGACGCCGGTTCAGGCGTGATGCTCAAGACCGATCAGGCAATCAAGGACTATGACCTGACCGGCTATCAACTCAAGGCCAGTTCCGGCGCCGGCATGATCGCCGAGCTGACCCGTGCCGAGAAGAAGAATGAATCCATCGCCGTGACCGGCTGGGTACCGCACTGGATGTTCGCCAAGTGGAAACTGCGCTTCCTCGAAGACCCGAAAGGCGTGTACGGCGCGGCTGAAACCGTGAACAGCATCGGCAGCAAGGGCCTGGAAGCCAAGGCGCCGGAAGTGGCCAAGTTCCTGAAGAACTTCCAGTGGGAATCCAAGGATGAAATCGGCCAGGTGATGCTGGCGATTCAGGATGGTGCCAAGCCTGAAGCCGCGGCGAAGGATTGGGTCGCCAAAAACCCTGAGCGTGTGGCTGCCTGGACCAAGTAACAAGGAACCTCGCTGTACCCTGTAGGAGCGAGCCTGCTCGCGATAGCAGTCTGTCAGTTGACTGAGAAGTCGCCTGACACGACGCTATCGCGAGCAGGCTCGCTCCTACATTTATTTGTACATGCTGGAGTTTGGCGAATCCGTCATGGGGTTCTAAGACTAAGGTCGTCTGGAACCTGCCCCGCAGCCGCATAGAGTGGATACCGTTCCAACTAAATCTGTGCTGCGAGGATAAAAACAATGAACGACAGCATTTACCTCTCGATTCAAAACAGCCCGCGCTTCAAGGAGCTGGTTAGCAAGAGGGAACGATTCGCCTGGATTCTTTCGGCGGTCATGCTAGGGCTTTACTCCGGATTCATCCTTCTGATTGCCTACGGGCCGCAGGTGCTGGGGGCGAAAATCAGCCCTGAGTCTTCGATTACCTGGGGCATACCGATCGGTGTCGGGCTGATTGTCTCGGCCTTCATCCTGACCGGTGTCTACGTACGACGCGCCAACGGCGAGTTCGACGACCTGAACAATGCGATTCTCAAGGAGGCTCAGCAATGATCCGCCGTCTAATGGCTCTTTTGAGCATCGCAGCTTTCGCACCTGGTGCCTGGGCGGCTGACGCCCTGACCGGTGCCGTGCAGAAGCAACCGCTTAACGTGTCGGCGATCGTGATGTTCGTCGCCTTCGTCGGTGCCACCCTGTGCATCACCTACTGGGCTTCCAAGCGCAACAATTCGGCGGCCGACTACTACGCCGCCGGCGGCAAGATCACCGGTTTCCAGAACGGTCTGGCGATTGCCGGTGACTACATGTCGGCAGCGTCCTTCCTGGGTATTTCCGCGCTGGTGTTCACCTCCGGCTACGACGGCCTGATCTACTCGATCGGCTTCCTGGTGGGCTGGCCGATCATTCTGTTCCTGATCGCCGAACGCCTGCGTAACCTGGGTAAATACACCTTTGCCGACGTGGCGTCCTATCGCCTGGGGCAAACCCAGATCCGCTCGCTGTCTGCTTGCGGTTCGCTGGTGGTGGTGGCGTTCTACCTGATCGCGCAAATGGTCGGAGCCGGCAAGCTGATCCAGTTGCTGTTCGGTCTCGATTACCACGTCGCGGTGATCCTGGTCGGTATCCTGATGTGCCTGTACGTGTTGTTCGGCGGCATGCTGGCGACCACCTGGGTGCAGATCATCAAGGCTGTGCTGTTGCTGTCCGGTGCTTCCTTCATGGCGCTGATGGTGATGAAGCACGTCAACTTCGACTTCAACATGCTGTTCTCCGAGGCGATCAAGGTTCACCCGAAAGCTGAAGCGATCATGAGCCCTGGTGGCCTGGTGAAGGATCCGGTCTCGGCGTTTTCCCTCGGTCTGGCGCTGATGTTCGGTACCGCTGGCCTGCCGCACATCCTGATGCGCTTCTTCACCGTGAGTGACGCGAAGGAAGCTCGCAAAAGCGTGCTGTACGCAACCGGCTTCATTGGTTACTTCTACATCCTGACCTTCATCATCGGCTTCGGCGCGATCCTGCTGGTCAGCACCAACCCGGCCTTTAAAGACGCTGCCGGCGCCTTGCTGGGCGGTAACAACATGGCGGCGGTGCACCTGGCCAACGCGGTGGGCGGCAGTATCTTCCTGGGCTTCATCTCGGCGGTGGCGTTCGCGACCATTCTGGCAGTGGTTGCCGGTCTGACCCTGGCCGGTGCTTCGGCGGTGTCCCACGACCTGTACGCCAGCGTGATCAAGAAGGGCAAGGCCAACGAGAAGGACGAGATTCGCGTCTCGAAAATCACCACCATCGCCTTGGCGGTGCTGGCCATTGGTCTGGGTATCCTGTTCGAGAGCCAGAACATTGCGTTCATGGTGGGCCTGGCGTTCTCCATCGCGGCGAGCTGCAACTTCCCGGTGCTGCTGCTTTCCATGTACTGGAAAAAGCTGACCACCCGCGGTGCGATGATCGGCGGCTGGATGGGGCTGGTCAGTGCCGTGGGCCTGATGGTGCTTGGTCCGACCATCTGGGTGCAGATCCTGCATCACGAGAAGGCCATCTTCCCGTATGAGTACCCGGCGCTGTTTTCGATGATGATTGCCTTTGTCGGGATCTGGTTCTTCTCGGTTACCGACAAGTCGACTGCGGCTGACAATGAGCGGGCGTTGTTCTTCCCGCAGTTTGTGCGTTCGCAGACTGGCCTGGGTGCAAGTGGTGCTGTTTCGCACTAAGCGTTTGGGTTTGACTGTTTAAGTTGTGTTGAATGGAAATGCCCTGGTCGAGAGATCGGGGCATTTTTTATTGGGCGGTGATCGACCTGAATTTCGTGGATGTACAGATTTACTGTAGGAGCGAGCTCGCTCGCGATGGACGTCAACGATAACGCGTGCTGCCTGATTGAAGGTGTTGTCCAGACGTTTTTCGCGAGCAGGCTCGCTCCTACAGTGGATTAGCGTATTGGCTGGCAGGCCGAACTATTCGCAATTGAACGCGTTCCCTGTAGGAGCGAGCTTGCTCGCGATAGCAGCCTGGCAGTCACCAGGCACCTCCCGGACGAACGCACCCCGCAAACAGGCCGGCCGGTAGGCCGCCTCGGTTGCTGTTGCGGTGCACGCCCGTGAGGCCGAGCGCAGGTTCTGCGCAGTGGGCAACCCGGCATGGATGCCGGGTTAGCCGCCGCCGGCCATGGATGGCCGATGGCGGCGGGCCCACGGAGCAGGACCGGAGCGAGGGCATGCCGAGCCACAGCGAGGCACCGAATGTCAGGGGCAAGAGCCCTTTGGTTACTTTGGGGCTTTTCCAAAGTGACCCGCCGTAAGGGCGGAACCCTAAGAGGTCGTTACAGAAAAAGCGGATATGTACCCGACCAAAGAGCCAATCGCGACAAAGCGCACAAACAAAAACGGCCTCCTGCTCTTTATATAAAAAGCAGAGGCCGTTCCCGGTACAACTCAACACCCTACAGCAAGACAGCGCTTACTTGCGGTCTTCCAGCTTGGTGATATCACGCGACTCGTAGCCGGTGTACAACTGGCGCGGACGGCCAATCTTGTACGGGCTGGAGAGCATTTCCTTCCAGTGGGAGATCCAGCCGACGGTCCGCGCCAGGGCGAAGATCACGGTGAACATGCTGGTCGGGATGCCGATCGCCTTGAGGATGATCCCCGAGTAGAAGTCGACGTTCGGGTACAACGAGCGTTCGATGAAGTACGGATCGGTCAGGGCGATCTCTTCCAGGCGCATGGCCAGTTCGAGTTGCGGATCGTTCTGGATGCCCAGTTCCTTCAACACTTCGTCGCAGGTCTGCTTCATTACCGTGGCGCGCGGGTCGCGGTTTTTGTAAACGCGGTGACCGAAGCCCATCAGCTTGAACGGATCGTTCTTGTCCTTGGCCTTGGCGATGAACTTGTCGATGTTCGAAACATCGCCGATTTCATCGAGCATGGTCAGTACGGCTTCGTTGGCACCGCCGTGGGCAGGGCCCCACAGTGCAGCGATACCGGCGGCGATACAGGCGAACGGGTTGGCACCCGAAGAGCCGGCCAGGCGTACGGTGGAGGTCGAAGCGTTCTGCTCGTGGTCGGCGTGGAGGATGAAGATCCGGTCCATGGCCTTGGCGAGTACCGGGCTGATCGGTTTGATCTCGCACGGGGTGTTGAACATCATGTGCAGGAAGTTTTCCGCGTACGACAGGTCGTTGCGCGGGTACATCATGGGTTGGCCCATGGAGTACTTGTAAACCATCGCGGCCAGGGTCGGCATCTTGGCAACCAGACGGATCGCGGAGATTTCGCGATGCTGCGGGTTATTGATGTCCAGGGAGTCGTGGTAGAACGCCGAGAGGGCACCGACTACGCCGCACATGACGGCCATCGGGTGGGCGTCACGACGGAAGCCGTTGAAGAAGGTCTTCAGCTGCTCGTGAACCATGGTGTGGTTCTTCACGGTGCCGACGAACTGGGCCTTCTGTTCTGCGGTCGGCAGTTCGCCGTTGAGCAGCAGATAGCAGGTTTCCAGGTAGTCCGACTTTTCAGCCAGCTGTTCGATCGGGTAGCCGCGGTGCAGCAGAATGCCGTTGTCGCCGTCGATATAGGTGATCTTCGACTCGCACGAGGCGGTCGACATGAAGCCTGGGTCAAAGGTGAAACGGCCCGTGGCCGTCAGGCCCCGAACATCGATAACATCGGGACCAACGGTGCCGGTTAAAATGGGCAGCTCGACGGGGGCTGCGCCCTCGATGATCAACTGCGCTTTTTTGTCAGCCATGTGGCCTCCTATTTATGCTTGAAATCATCAGACAGACCCCCCACGCAGGGCCCGCACCACTATAGTGAGATAAATTCGAATGTCAATTTGCCTAAAGTCTTGCTCCAGAAGGCTTTAACCGGACTTTTTTCTCGAAATTGGCTGCCATTTACGCCTTTTATGCCAGTTGCGCAATCAGCTGTTTGGGTTAGGTGTTTGCGTTGTCATTAGTAGCCTAACTGTCTATACTCGGCCACCGACCGCCAAGGGCTTTTGGGCTTGCTTTCATTGGGGGTCGCATCCCTGGGTGGTGGTTACCTGACCAGTGCACTCCCCAACAACTTTGCCCTGATTGTTAGGGGCTCTTCAGTGTGAAAAAAAAGCCGTGAAAAGCCAACGACCTGTAAACCTAGACCTAAGGACCATCAAACTCCCAGTCACTGCTTACACGTCCATCCTTCACCGAATTTCCGGTGTCATCCTCTTCGTGTGCCTTGCCATCATGCTTTATGCATTGGACAAGTCGCTGAGTTCCGAGGAAGGCTTCGGTCAGGTGAAAGCGTGTCTGACCAGTCCGCTAGCCAAGCTAGTGACATGGGGCATCCTGTCCGCTCTGCTTTATCACCTGGTAGCCGGTGTGCGCCATTTGATCATGGACATGGGCATCGGTGAGACGCTGGAAGGCGGCAAGCTGGGCTCGAAAATCGTTATCGCCGTTTCCGTGGTGGTAATCGTTCTGGCAGGAGTTTGGATATGGTAACTAACGTCACGAACCTGTCGCGTTCGGGCCTCTATGACTGGATGGCGCAACGTGTGTCTGCGGTCGTTCTCGCGGCTTACTTCATCTTCCTGATCGGATACATCGTGGCCAACCCTGGCCTCGACTACGCCCAGTGGCATGAACTGTTCGCCCACAACGGAATGCGTATCTTCAGCCTCCTGGCCCTCGTTGCCCTCGGCGCTCACGCCTGGGTCGGCATGTGGACCATCGCGACCGACTACCTGACGCCAATGGCGTTCGGCAAGTCCGCAACGGCTATACGTTTCCTTTTCCAGGCAGTATGCGGCGTTGCGATGTTCGCTTACTTCGTCTGGGGCGTGCAGATTCTCTGGGGTATCTGAGTCATGGCTAACATTCCAACGATTTCTTTCGACGCCATCATTATTGGTGGTGGCGGTGCCGGCATGCGCGCAGCGCTGCAACTGGCACAGGGCGGTCACAAGACTGCCGTGATCACCAAGGTTTTCCCGACCCGTTCGCACACTGTGTCCGCCCAGGGCGGCATCACCTGCGCGATCGCGTCCGCTGACCCGAACGATGACTGGCGCTGGCACATGTACGATACCGTCAAGGGTTCCGACTACATCGGTGACCAGGACGCTATCGAATACATGTGTCAGGAAGGCCCGGCTGCCGTTTACGAGCTGGACCACATGGGGATGCCATTCTCGCGTACCGAGCAAGGTCGTATCTACCAGCGTCCATTCGGCGGTCAGTCCAAGGACTACGGTAAAGGCGGCCAGGCTGCGCGTACTTGCGCTGCGTCCGACCGTACCGGTCACGCACTGCTGCACACCCTTTATCAGGGCAACCTGAAAGCCGGTACCGTGTTCCTGAACGAGTACTACGCTGTCGATCTGGTGAAGAACGGCGAAGGCGAGTTCGTCGGCGTGATCGCCATCTGCATCGAAACCGGCGAAACCACCTACATCCGTGCGAAGGCCACCGTACTGGCTACCGGCGGTGCAGGTCGTATCTACGCTTCGACCACCAACGCCCTGATCAACACCGGTGACGGCGTTGGCATGGCGCTGCGTGCCGGCGTTCCGGTGCAAGACATCGAAATGTGGCAGTTCCACCCGACCGGTATCGCCGGCGCCGGTGTACTGGTTACAGAAGGTTGCCGTGGTGAAGGTGGATACCTGATCAACAAGCACGGCGAGCGTTTCATGGAGCGTTATGCTCCGAACGCCAAAGACCTTGCCGGTCGTGACGTTGTTGCCCGTTCGATGGTTAAGGAAATCATCGCCGGTAACGGTTGCGGTCCGAACGGCGACCACGTGATGCTCAAACTCGACCACTTGGGCGAGGAAGTGCTGCACAGCCGTCTGCCAGGCATCTGCGAACTGTCCAAGACTTTCGCACACGTTGACCCGGTTGTTGCTCCGGTTCCGGTTGTTCCGACCTGCCACTATATGATGGGCGGCGTTGCCACCAACATTCACGGTCAGGCGATCACCCAGGACGCTGATGGCGTCGATGCCATCATCCCGGGCCTGTTCGCAGTAGGCGAAGTGGCTTGCGTATCGGTTCACGGTGCCAACCGTCTGGGCGGCAACTCGCTGCTCGACCTGGTGGTATTCGGCCGCGCTGCCGGCCTGCACCTGGAAAAGGCGCTGACCGACGGTATCGAATACGACGACGCCACCGACGCCGACATCCAGGCTGCCCTGGCGCGTCTGTCCGCTCTGAACGAGCGTACCGAAGGCGAAGACGTGGCTACCCTGCGTCGCGAGCTGCAAAACTGCATGCAGAACTACTTCGGTGTATTCCGTACCGGCGAATACATGCAGAAGGGTATTGCCCAGCTGGCTGACCTGCGCAAGCGCATCGCCAACGTGAAGATCAACGATAAGTCGCAGGCGTTCAACACTGCGCGTATCGAAGCGCTGGAACTGCAGAACCTGCTGGAAGTGGCCGAAGCCACCGCCATCGCTGCAGAAGTACGTAAAGAGTCCCGTGGTGCTCACGCCCGTGAAGACTTCGAAGACCGTGACGACGAAAACTGGCTGTGCCACACCCTGTACTTCCCGGGTGACAAGCGCGTGACCAAGCGTGCCGTGAACTTCTCGCCGAAGACTGTTCCGACTTTTGAACCTAAGATTCGGACTTATTAAGGGTGGCCGCCATGTTGCAAGTCAGCGTTTATCGTTACAACCCTGATCAGGACGCCGCGCCGTTCATGCAGGAATTCCAGGTTGATACCGGTGGTAAAGACCTGATGGTGCTGGACGTGCTGGCCCTGATCAAAGAGCAGGACGAGGGTTTCTCCTATCGTCGCTCTTGCCGTGAAGGTGTTTGCGGTTCCGACGGCATGAACATCAACGGCAAAAACGGCCTGGCGTGCGTCACGCCGCTGTCTGCTGTCGTAAAAGGTAACAAGTTGATCGTTCGTCCTCTGCCAGGTTTGCCGGTTATCCGTGACCTGGTCGTCGATATGAGCATCTTCTACAAGCAATACGAAAAGGTTAAGCCATACCTGCAGAACGACACGCCGGCTCCGGCCATCGAGCGTCTGCAGTCCCCTGAAGAGCGTGAAAAGCTGGACGGTCTGTACGAGTGCATCCTGTGCGCTTGCTGCTCGACTTCCTGCCCGTCCTTCTGGTGGAACCCGGACAAGTTCCTGGGTCCGGCTGCCCTGCTGCAAGCGTACCGCTTCCTGGCAGACAGCCGTGATACCAAGACGTCCGAGCGTCTGGCTTCGCTGGATGACCCGTTCAGCGTATTCCGCTGCCGCGGGATCATGAACTGCGTCAGCGTATGTCCGAAAGGCCTGAACCCGACTAAGGCCATCGGTCACATCCGTAACATGTTGCTCTCAAGCGGCGTGTGATTCAGCTGCTGTACCCGCTGTACCCGTAGACGCTACGGCGCAGGCTTCAACCGGCGCCGTAGCTTTAACCTGAGCAGCAGCTTAAAAGGCTGCGGCTCTTATTTTGAAGAAATGAGACAAGCAGGGGCATCCGGGCTGGTACCCGGACTATCAGTGTGATCCTAGTGGCTTGTTTTGGTCGCTGCATTCGGACTTCTGCAAGTTTGCTCGGTGTCGACACCGATGGTGTTCCCCTAACCGAGGGTGACCAAGCATGCAAGAAAGCGTGATGCAGCGCATGTGGAACAGTGCCTACCTATCCGGTAGTAACGCTGCCTATGTGGAAGAGCTTTACGAGCTCTACCTGCACGACCCTAACGCTGTGCCAGAAGAGTGGCGCACCTACTTCCAGAAGTTGCCTGCTGACGGCAACTCTGCCACCGATGTTTCGCACTCCACAATTCGCGATCATTTCGTCTTGCTGGCAAAGAACCAGCGCCGCGCCCAACCGGTTTCCGCCGGCAGCGTGAGCAGTGAGCACGAGAAGAAGCAAGTTGAAGTGCTGCGATTGATCCAGGCCTACCGTATGCGTGGCCACCAGGCAGCCCAGCTTGACCCGCTGGGGCTGTGGCAGCGTCCTGCACCTGCAGACCTGTCGATCAATCATTACGGCTTGACCAATGCCGATCTTGATACGACCTTCCGTGCCGGCGACCTGTTCATCGGCAAAGAGGAAGCGAGCCTACGCGAAATTCACGAAGCGTTGCAGCAGACATATTGCCGCACCATCGGCGCTGAATTCACGCACATCACCGATTCCGAGCAGCGCCAGTGGTTCCAGCAGCGTCTGGAAAGCGTGCGCGGTCGTCCGACGTACTCCGCCGACATCAAGAGCCACCTGCTTGAGCGCGTGACCGCCGGCGAAGGCCTGGAAAAATACCTGGGCACCAAATACCCGGGTACCAAGCGTTTCGGTCTGGAAGGCGGCGAAAGTCTGATTCCGATGCTCGACGAGCTGATCCAGCGTTCCGGTTCCTACGGCACCAAGGAAATCGTCATCGGCATGGCCCACCGTGGCCGTCTGAACGTGCTGGTCAACACCTTCGGCAAGAACCCGCGCGAGTTGTTCGACGAGTTCGAAGGCAAGAAGAAGGTCGAGCTGGGTTCCGGTGACGTTAAATACCACCAGGGCTTCTCGTCCAACGTGATGACCACCGGCGGTGAAGTTCACCTGGCCATGGCGTTCAACCCGTCCCACCTGGAAATCGTTTCCCCGGTGGTCGAGGGTTCGGTTCGCGCCCGTCAGGACCGTCGTAACGATCCGACCGGCGAGAAGGTTCTGCCGATCTCCATCCACGGTGACGCTGCGTTCGCAGGTCAGGGCGTGGTCATGGAAACCTTCCAGATGTCGCAGACCCGCGGTTTCAAGACCGGCGGTACCGTGCACATCGTGATCAACAACCAGGTCGGGTTCACCATCAGCAACCCGCTGGACTCGCGTTCCACCGAGTACGCGACCGACGTTGCGAAAATGATCCAGGCGCCGATCCTTCATGTGAATGGCGATGATCCGGAAGCCGTATTGTTCGTGACCCAGCTGGCCATCGACTACCGCATGCAGTTCAAGCGTGACGTGGTGATCGACCTGGTCTGCTACCGTCGTCGCGGCCACAACGAGGCCGACGAGCCAAGCGGCACCCAGCCGATCATGTATCAGCAGATCACCAAACAGCGCACCACCCGTGAGCTGTATGCCGATCGTCTGACCCAGGGCGGTGTGCTGGACGCAGAGCGTGTTCAGGCGAAAGTCGACGAATACCGCAACGCACTGGACAACGGTCTGCACGTGGTGAAGAGCCTGGTCAAAGAGCCGAACAAAGAGTTGTTCGTGGATTGGCGTCCGTATCTGGGCCACGCCTGGACCGCGCGTCACGACACTCGCTTCGACCTCAAGACCTTGCAGGAACTGTCCGCCAAGCTGCTGGAAATTCCGGAAGGCTTCGTGGTTCAGCGCCAGGTCGCGAAGATCTACGAAGACCGTCAGAAGATGCAAGCCGGCGGCCTGCCGATCAACTGGGGCTACGCCGAAACCATGGCGTACGCGACCCTGGCGTTCGAAGGTCACCCGATCCGCATGACCGGCCAGGACATCGGCCGCGGTACGTTCTCGCACCGTCATGCTGTCTTGCACAACCAGAAAGACGCGGGCACCTACATCCCGCTGCAGAACCTGTACAACGGCCAGCCACGTTTCGACCTGTACGATTCGTTCCTGTCCGAAGAAGCCGTACTGGCGTTCGAATACGGTTACTCGACCACCACGCCTGATGCGCTGGTGATCTGGGAAGCCCAGTTCGGCGACTTCGCCAACGGTGCCCAGGTGGTTATCGACCAGTTCATCACCAGTGGCGAGCACAAGTGGGGCCGTCTGTGCGGTCTGACCATGTTGCTGCCGCACGGTTACGAAGGTCAGGGGCCGGAGCACTCCTCGGCGCGTCTGGAGCGTTACCTGCAGCTGTGCGCCGAGCACAACATTCAGGTAGCCGTGCCGACTACGCCGGCACAGATCTATCATTTGCTGCGTCGTCAGGTGATTCGCCCGCTGCGCAAGCCGTTGATCGTTCTGACTCCAAAGTCGCTGCTGCGCCACAAGCTGGCCATCTCGACGCTGGAAGATCTGGCCGAAGGTTCGTTCCAGACCGTCATCCCGGAAATCGATGCCCAAGACCCGAAAAAGGTCGAGCGCGTTGTTCTGTGTAGCGGCAAGGTCTACTACGACCTGCTGGAAAAACGCCGTGCCGAAGGTCGTGACGACATCGCTGTCGTGCGTATCGAGCAGCTGTACCCATTCCCTGAGGACGACTTGAAGGAAGTCCTGGCGCCTTACACCAACGTCAAAGCTGCCGTCTGGTGTCAGGAAGAGCCGATGAACCAGGGTGCATGGTACTGCAGCCAACACCACATGCGTCGCAGCATCAGCAACCTCAACAAGTCTCTCGTACTCGAGTACGCGGGCCGTGAGGCTTCTGCTGCACCAGCATGCGGTTACGCATCGATGCACGCCGAACAGCAGGAAAAACTGCTGCAAGACGCCTTTACTGTTTAACGCCTTCGCGCACCTGAAACCGAATTTAAGGAACCACAGACAATGGCTATCGAGATCAAAGCCCCCACTTTCCCGGAATCGGTTGCCGATGGCACCGTTGCCACCTGGCACAAACAACCGGGCGACGCGGTCAAGCGCGACGAACTGATCGTCGACATCGAAACCGACAAAGTCGTGCTGGAAGTGCTGGCTACCGCTGACGGCGTGCTGGGCGCTATCGTCAAGAACGAAGGCGACACCGTTCTGTCCGACGAAGTCCTGGGCTCCATCGTTGAAGGCGGCGCTGCTGCTGCCGCTCCGGCTGCCGCTGCTGCTCCGGCCGCTGCCGCTGCCGCTCCAGCTGCCGGCGCTGACGAAGACGCCATCGCCGCTCCGGCTGCTCGCAAGCTGGCCGAAGAAAACGGCATCAACCTGGCTTCCGTCAAGGGCACCGGCAAAGATGGTCGTGTAACCAAGGAAGACGTGGTTGCCGCTGTCGAAGCCAAGAAAGCCGCTCCTGCTGCCGCGCCTGCCAAGGCTGCTGCTCCGGCTGCCGCTGCTCCTGTGTTCGCCGCCGGCGATCGCATCGAGAAGCGTGTACCGATGACCCGCGTTCGTGCCACCGTGGCCAAGCGTCTGGTTGAAGCTCAGTCGAACATGGCGATGCTGACCACTTTCAACGAAGTCGACATGACCGAAGTCATGGCCCTGCGTTCGAAGTACAAGGATCTGTTCGAGAAGTCCCACAACGGCGTGCGCCTGGGCTTCATGTCGTTCTTCGTGAAAGCGGCCACCGAAGCGCTGAAACGCTTCCCGGCTGTCAACGCGTCGATCGACGGCGGTGACATCGTTTACCACGGCTACGCTGACGTCGGCGTTGCAGTTTCCAGTGATCGCGGCCTGGTTGTACCGGTTTTGCGTAACGCCGAACTGATGAGCCTGGCTGAAATCGAAGGCGGCATCGCCACCTTCGGCAAGAAAGCCCGCGACGGCAAACTGTCGATGGACGAAATGACCGGTGGTACTTTCACCATCACCAACGGTGGTACTTTCGGTTCGATGATGTCGACCCCGATCGTCAACCCGCCACAAGCCGCCATCCTGGGCATGCACAACATCATCCAGCGTCCTATGGCCATCAACGGTCAGGTCGTTATCCGTCCGATGATGTACCTGGCACTGTCCTACGATCACCGTCTGATCGATGGCAAAGAAGCTGTGACCTTCCTGGTGACCATCAAGAACCTGCTGGAAGATCCGGCTCGTCTGTTGCTGGATATCTGATAGAAGCAGCCATGAGCTGCAAGCCCAGGCTGCGGAAAACCCGCGACCTGGCTTGCCGCTCGCGGCTTGAAGCTTTTCGCTAAAGAGGATTTTTTTCAATGTCGCAGAAATTTGACGTAGTAGTGATCGGCGCGGGCCCTGGCGGTTACGTGGCTGCCATCAAGGCTGCCCAGCTTGGTCTTTCGACAGCCTGCATCGAGAAGTACACCGACAAGGAAGGCAAACTGGCTCTGGGCGGTACTTGCCTGAACGTCGGCTGCATTCCATCCAAGGCGCTGCTGGACAGCTCCTGGAAGTACAAGGAAGCCAAAGAAGGCTTCGCGATCCACGGTATCAACCACGCTGGCGTGACCATGGACGTGCCGGCAATGGTCGGCCGCAAGGCCACCATCGTCAAAGGCCTGACCTCTGGCGTTGCGACCCTGTTCAAAGCCAACGGTGTGACTTCCATTGAAGGTCACGGCAAGCTGCTGGCCGGCAAGCAAGTTGAAGTCACCAAGCCAGACGGCTCGGTAGAAATCATCCAGGCCGAGAACGTGATCCTGGCTCCAGGTTCGCGTCCGATCGACATTCCACCGGCTCCGGTCGACCAGAATGTGATCGTTGATTCGACTGGCGCCCTGGAATTCCAGACCGTGCCTAAGCGTCTGGGCGTGATCGGCGCTGGCGTGATCGGTCTGGAACTGGGTTCGGTCTGGTCGCGTCTGGGCGCGGAAGTGACTGTCCTGGAAGCCCTGGACACCTTCCTGATGGCAGCGGACACCGCTGTTTCCAAGGAAGCGCTGAAAACCCTGACCAAACAGGGCCTGGACATCAAGCTGGGCGCTCGCGTCACCGGTTCCAAAGTGAACGGCGACGAAGTCGTGGTGAACTACACCGATGCCAAGGGCGAACAGAACATCACTTTCGACAAGCTGATCGTAGCCGTTGGTCGCCGTCCGGTGACCACTGATCTGTTGGCTGCCGACTGCGGCGTGACCCTGGACGAGCGCGGTTTCGTGCACGTTGACGATCACTGCGCCACCACCGTACCGGGCGTTTACGCCATCGGTGACGTGGTTCGCGGCATGATGCTGGCGCACAAGGCCTCGGAAGAGGGCATCATGGTTGTCGAGCGCATCAAGGGCCACAAGGCCCAGATGAACTATGATTTGATCCCTTCGGTTATTTATACTCACCCGGAAATCGCGTGGGTTGGTAAAACCGAGCAGGCCTTGAAAGCTGAAGGCGTTGAAGTTAACGTCGGCACCTTCCCGTTCGCAGCCTCTGGCCGTGCCATGGCTGCCAACGACACCGGTGGTTTCGTCAAGGTCATCGCAGATGCCAAGACAGACCGCGTTCTGGGCGTCCACGTGATTGGCCCAAGCGCTGCCGAACTGGTTCAGCAGGGCGCGATCGGTATGGAATTCGGCACCAGCGCTGAAGACCTGGGCATGATGGTTTTCTCCCATCCGACCCTGTCTGAAGCCTTGCACGAAGCTGCTTTGGCTGTGAATGGCGGCGCCATTCACATCGCCAACCGCAAGAAGCGTTAAGGGCTATGTGAAAACGTAGCGAGCGACGGAAAGACAAGGCAAAAACAGGTGAGGAAGCGGAGTTGACGTCAGTCAATGAGCATTTCGAACCTGTTTTTAACGCAGTGTTTCCTAGCGCAGCAGTTTTCACATGTCCGAAAGAGATAATAAGAAACCACGGCGGTTTGGCCCGTCGTGAGCCTTGCATGCAAGACTCACCGCGGAATATCCGCTGGACGCAGTCTTGCATAGCTGCACCGGGTATCCGGAAAGGCTATGCAAGCAGCAGTCACAGGTGGTGCGGCACTTGAATGAGTGCAGCACCGAATGCGCAGTACCTAACGAAGACGGTAATAAGCATGAATCTTCACGAGTATCAGGGTAAGCAGCTGTTCGCTGAATACGGCCTGCCAGTTTCCACCGGTTACGCGGTAGACACCCCGGAAGCAGCAGCAGAAGCTTGCGACAAAATCGGCGGCAGCGAGTGGGTTGTCAAAGCCCAGGTCCACGCCGGTGGTCGCGGTAAAGCGGGCGGCGTAAAGCTGGTTCGCAGCAAAGAAGACGCCAAGGCATTCGCACAGCAGTGGCTGGGCAAGCGTCTGGTGACTTACCAGACTGACGCCAATGGCCAGCCAGTCACCAAGATCCTGGTTGAATCGTGCACTGATATCGCTAAAGAGCTGTACCTGGGCGCTGTCGTGGACCGTTCGAGCCGTCGTATCGTGTTCATGGCTTCCACCGAAGGTGGCGTGGACATCGAGAAAATCGCTCACGACACTCCAGAAAAAATTCTGAAGGCCACTATCGATCCACTGGTTGGCGCTCAGCCATTCCAGGGTCGCGAGCTGGCATTCCAGTTGGGTCTGGAAGGCAAGCAAGTTGCCCAGTTCGCCAAGATCTTCGTAGGTCTGGCCAAACTGTTCAAGGATCACGACCTGGCCCTGCTGGAAGTGAACCCGCTGGTGATCAAGGCTGACGGCGATCTGCACTGCCTCGATGCCAAGATCAACATCGACGCCAACGCCATGTACCGTCAGCCTAAGCTGAAGACTTTCCACGATCCGTCGCAGGACGATCCGCGCGAAGCGCACGCTGCCAAGTTCGAACTGAACTACGTAGCGCTGGAAGGCAACATCGGTTGCATGGTCAACGGTGCCGGCCTGGCCATGGGTACCATGGACATCGTCAACCTGCATGGCGGCAAGCCAGCCAACTTCCTCGACGTGGGCGGCGGTGCTACCAAGGAACGCGTTACCGAAGCGTTCAAGATCATCCTGTCCGACACTAACGTCGCTGCAGTATTGGTCAACATCTTCGGCGGCATCGTTCGTTGCGACATGATTGCCGAAGGCATCATCGGCGCGGTGAAAGAAGTCGGCGTGAAAATCCCGGTTGTTGTTCGCCTTGAAGGCAACAACGCTGAGCTGGGCGCTAAAGTACTGGCAGAAAGCGGTTTGAACATCATCGCTGCTACCAGCCTGACCGACGCTGCTCAACAAGTTGTCAAAGCTGCGGAGGGCAAATAATGAGCGTCCTGATCAATAAAGACACCAAAGTTATCTGCCAGGGCATTACCGGTTCGCAAGGTAGTTTCCACACCCAGCAAGCCATCGAGTACGGCACCAAGATGGTGGGTGGTGTAACTCCAGGCAAAGGCGGCACCGAGCACCTGGGCCTGCCAGTGTTCAACACCGTGAAAGACGCTGTAGCTGCCACTGGCGCCACCGCCAGCGTGATCTACGTTCCGGCTCCTTTCTGCAAAGACTCGATCCTGGAAGCTGCCTTCGGCGGCATCAAGCTGATCGTGTGCATCACCGAAGGCATTCCTACCCTGGACATGCTGGACGCTAAAGTTAAGTGCGACGAGCTGGGCGTAGTCCTGATCGGCCCTAACTGCCCAGGCGTGATCACCCCAGGCGAATGCAAGATCGGCATCATGCCAGGTCACATTCACTTGCCAGGCAAGGTCGGTATCGTTTCCCGTTCCGGCACCCTGACCTACGAAGCTGTGAAGCAGACTACTGACGCCGGTTTCGGTCAGTCGACTTGCGTCGGCATCGGTGGTGACCCGATCCCGGGTTCGAACTTCATCGACATCCTGAAGCTGTTCCAGGAAGACCCGAAGACCGAAGCGATCGTAATGATCGGTGAGATCGGCGGTTCGGCTGAAGAAGAAGCGGCTGCCTACATCAAGGCACACGTGACCAAGCCGGTTGTTTCCTACATCGCTGGTGTGACTGCTCCTCCGGGCAAGCGCATGGGCCATGCTGGCGCAATCATCTCTGGCGGCAAAGGTACTGCAGACGAGAAATTCGCTGCTCTGCAAGACGCAGGCGTTAAAACCGTGCGTTCGCTGGCAGACATCGGCAAGGCCCTGGCCGAGCTGACTGGTTGGGCTGTCAAGTAAGCCTCGCGCTTGGCTGACGCTTCACCAAACAAAGGCCACCTTCGGGTGGCCTTTGTCGTTTCCGGCATTTGTGTTGACCGTGCGGACGCCATCGCGAGCAGGCTCGCTCCCACATTGGAACGCGGTCAACTGTGGGAGATTCTATGGTTGAGGGAAAGTCCTCAACTGGCTTTTGGCTGATATTCGCTTTGCCCTTTCAGCAAGGCGAATACCACCCGAGCAAGCTTGCGAGCCAGCATCACTAGCGCCTGAGTGGTGCTGAACCCCCGAGTTCTTTGTTCTTCGTAATACCCTTTCCAGGCTTTCGTACGGCTAGCCGACATCGCTGCATTGTGCAGAA
>NZ_MRCS01000021.1 GCF_002303925.1 Pseudomonas sp. ACN8 | reverse complement strand
TGCTGTGCCAGCGCCCGAACGCGCTGGAGGCCTGTGGCGAATGCAAATCATGCCTGCTGCTCAAGGCTGGCAGCCACCCCGACAACTACATCCTGGAGCCGGAAGAAGCCGACAAGGCGATCAAGGTCGACCAGGTGCGCGACCTGGTCGGTTTCGTGGTGCAGACCGCGCAGTTGGGCGGGCGTAAAGTGGTGCTGATCGAGCCGGTCGAGTCGATGAACATCAACGCCGCCAATGCCCTGCTCAAAAGTCTTGAAGAGCCGTCCGGCGATACCGTTCTATTGCTGGTCAGCCATCAGCCGAGCCGCTTGTTGCCAACCATCAAGAGTCGCTGCGTGCAGCAGGCCTGTCCACTGCCGGGCGAGGCCATGAGCTTGAAGTGGCTGGCCCAGGCGTTGCCGGAGTGCTCCGAAGACGAACGCGTCGAACTGCTGACCCTGGCCGCCGGTTCGCCGCTGGCGGCGGTCAACCTCCAGGGCCAGGGCGTACGTGAACAGCGCGCGCAAGTGGTGGAAGGGGTGAAAAAACTCCTCAAGCAACAGCAGTCGCCAACGCAACTGGCCGAGGAATGGAAAAACATTCCGATGTTGCGCCTGTTCGACTGGTTCTGCGATTGGTCGAGCCTGATCCTGCGCTACCAGTTGACCCAGGACGAAGCCGGCCTTGGCCTGACCGACATGCGCAAGGTCGTGCAATACCTTGCGCAGAAGAGCGCCCAGGGCAAAGTCCTCGATATCCAGGACTGGATCCTCGCCCAGCGACAGAAAGTCCTGAGCAAGGCCAACCTCAACCCGGCCTTGCTGCTGGAGGCATTGCTGGTGCAATGGGCGTCGTTGCCTGCCCAACGATGACCGTCTGCACCTAAACTCTGAGTATTGGTACATCCGACCGTCCCACCCATTCGATACAAGTTGCAGCCCTTTATGCTCGTAGATTCCCATTGTCACCTTGATCGCCTCGACCTGACCGCTCACGACGGCTCCCTGGATGCTGCCCTGGATGCGGCCCGGCAACGTGGGGTAGGGCACTTTCTGTGTATCGGTGTCAGCGCGGACAATGCGGCCGACGTCAAAGCCCTGGCCGAACGTTATGACGACGTCGACTGCTCGGTGGGCGTGCACCCTCTGGATGTGCAGCCAGGTGCCGCACCGGCGCTGGACTGGCTGTTGCACGAACTCAATCACCCGCGTGTGGTGGCCATCGGCGAAACAGGTCTGGACTATCACTACGAGCCGGAAGCGGCAGAGTTGCAGCAGGAGTCGTTCCGCCTGCACCTGCAGGCAGCGCAACAGACCGGCAAACCGGTGATCATCCATACCCGCGGCGCCCGCGCCGATACCTTGGGCTTGCTGCGTGAGGCGGCGTTGCCCCAGGCGGGCGTATTGCATTGCTTTACCGAAGACTGGGAGATGGCGAAGGCTGCGCTGGACATGGGCTATTACATTTCCCTGTCCGGGATTGTCACTTTTCGCAATGCCGATGCGTTGCGCGATGTGGCCAGCAAGGTGCCGGCCGACCGGTTGCTGGTGGAAACCGACTCGCCGTACCTGGCACCGATTCCCTATCGCGGCAAGCCAAACCTGCCGCAGTACGTGCGTGAAGTTGCGGAATTTCTGGCAATGTTGCGTGGTGAGCCCTACGAGCGGTTTGCCGAGCAAACCACGGCGAATTTCAAGCGCCTGTTCCCGCTGGCGCATGTGAAATCAGTTTAGGGTTCGAAGCCGCTTTCGCGAGCAGGCTCGTTCCCACAAGGTTAAATCGCAGGCAAAAAAAACCCGGGTTCTGGGGGGTGAATCCGGGTTAAGACCATTAGGAGTAAAACAATGGCACGCGGTCCGTTGGTACCAATATCGGCGTGACACTTGGGGGAGATGCCCCGCCGACAGTTCAAGTATTGATCAGGATTGCGCCTCGTCCAGTTTAGCGGCCCGGGTTTTTAAACAAATTTGGAATACGTGCGCTTCGGAAGAGTTCTCATCACCCTGTAAACGTACGCGGAATGACCAGAAAGCGCAGATATGGTCGGATGATCCGTGCATTTTTGCGTAAGTTAGGCATAATACGCGGCTTCGAATTTTGACCCCTGCAGACCTTTTCTTATGCATAAAGAACCTCGTAAGGTCCGTGAATTCCGTCGCCGCGAGCAGGAAATTCTCGATACCGCGCTCAAGCTGTTCCTCGAACAAGGTGAAGACAGTGTCACCGTCGAGATGATTGCTGATGCCGTCGGTATCGGTAAAGGCACGATCTACAAGCACTTCAAATCCAAGGCGGAAATCTATTTGCGCCTGATGCTCGACTACGAGCGCGATTTGAACGAGCTGTTGCATTCGGCCGATGTCGACAAGGACAAGGAAGCTCTGTCCCGGGCCTACTTCGAATTCCGCATGCGCGATCCACAGCGCTACCGCCTGTTCGACCGCCTTGAAGAAAAAGTGGTCAAGGGCAACCAGGTGCCGGAGATGATCGAGGAACTGCACAAGATCCGTGCCTCGAACTTCGAACGCCTGACCCTGCTGATCAAGGGCCGGATCAGCGAAGGCAAGCTGGAAGACGTGCCACCTTACTTCCACTACTGCGCATCCTGGGCCCTGGTGCACGGTGCCGTCGCGCTGTATCACTCGCCGTTCTGGAGCAATGTGCTGGAAGACCAGGAAGGTTTCTTCCAGTTCCTGATGGACATCGGCGTGCGCATGGGCAACAAGCGCAAACGCGACACCGACACTTCCGGCAGCTGAGCCATTCAGTTGCCTTATTGCGCCATGATTTTGCTACTTGGCGCAGTACCGCAGGAATATACTCAGGTAGAGGACTTGCTAAAACTTGATTTCTGAGTCAAGTTTTAGCGGCCCGATATTCTTCCGCCGGAGTGACCATGATCGTTGACCGTCAAGGCAGGCGTTTTCGCAACTTGCGAATCAGTCTGACCTCAGCCTGCAATTACGCTTGTACCTACTGCGTGCCCAACGGCAAGCGGCTGGTGGCTGCGCAGGATGAATTGTCGGCCGAAGCCATGGCGCGTGGCGTGGCTTACCTGATTGAAGCGGCGGGTATCGAGCGTCTGCGCATTACCGGCGGCGAGCCGCTGGTCAGCCCGAAACTCGAAGCGTTCATGACGGCGGTCGGGCGGATGGGCCTGGAAGACATCAGCCTGACCACCAATGGTCAGTTGCTGGCGAAGAAACTGCCACTTCTGGTGAACGCCGGCATTCGGCGCCTCAACGTTTCCCTCGATACCCTCGACGCCAGTGCGTTCCGCGGCATTGCCCGGGGTGGCGACCTGGCCACCGTGCTCGACGGCATGAGCGAGGCCAGTGCGGCCGGCATGAAGATCAAGGTCAACATGGTGCCGTTGCGCGGACAGAACCTCGATCAAGTGATGCCGCTGCTCGATTACTGCCTGGAACGTGGATATGAACTGCGCTTCATCGAGCTGATGCGCATGGGCCACCTGGCAAACGACTCCAATGCCTTTCTGCAGCAGTTCGTCAGCCTTCAGCAATTGCTGAGCCTGATCGGCGAGCGCTACGAATATCTGCAAGCCGATGCACCTGTCGATGCGACGGCGGTGCGTTATGAAATTCCGGGGCAAGGCCATTTCGGCGTGATCGCCAATGAAAGTGTGCCGTTCTGCCGGACCTGCTCGCGACTTCGTTTGTCTTCCACCGGATGGCTGCATGGCTGCCTGTCGTCGAGCAATCGCCATTACATCGGCGACCTGCTGGACAAGCCGCGCCATCAGGCGCTGCCGGCCTTGCAACGCCTTCTGGTGAAAGCCCTGGGTGACAAGCAGGAAGTGGCGTTCTCTGGTGGCGCGACCGTGATGAAAATCATCGGTGGCTGATCATTCCTCATCGCGAGCAGGCTCGCTCCCACATTGAAATGCAACCCTCTGTGGGAGCGAGCCTGCTCGCGATGCGATCTGAGTGTTGGTGAGCGGGAGCTGGCGCAAAAGCTGCATCCTACGGCCATTCGCCGGTTTTCCGACACCGGCCTCTGGAGGATAGGATGCGTAGCCTGGTTTTGCTGCTGGCCGTATTGGCAATTGGTGGCTGCATGAACGTCAGCGATATGGCCGAAGGGACTCGTTACCATATGAGCGATGCGGGGTTGCTCGACCACAGTGAGAGCCGTCGCGTAAACAACCTGCGCATTCAGCCGGACTCGTTCGTCTACATCGCCCAAGGCGCTTTCATGCCGCCGGGCAGCGCCGTTTACCCACGGCCCAACGTGATTGCCGAAGTCGCGTTCGATGGCTTCATCGAATACTTCCCGATGGTCCGCCGTGCCCGTACGCCGGAAGGCCTCGACCAGGCCATGGGCGAAGCCCGTGCCGCCGGTGCGCACTATCTGCTCTATACCCGGTTTGCCAAGTCTGACGACCGTATCGGCAACTCGGACGAGTGGCTGGACCAGGAAGCCCTGGATCGTCTCGGTATCGACAGCGGTATGATTCAGATCATGTTGATCGAGACCAGCACCCAGTATTTGATTGATACTGCAACCATCAAGAGTCGTGGCGGTTTACTGACGTTCCACGATAAAAAACCCGAAGACCTGATGGGCCCGCCGCTGCAACAATATGCGCGCAGCCTGCTGGGGCTCAGCGACCAGTAATCCGGAGGAGAACGCCATGAGTGGCCCGCAAAAAGCCAACGACCTGCTGGGGCAAATCCCCAAGACCAAAGGCTTGCCGCCGGTGCACCTGTGGAATCCCGATTTCTGCGGCGACATCGATATGCGCATCGCCCGGGACGGTACCTGGTATTACCTGGGCACGCCGATCGGGCGCAAGCCGATGGTCAAACTGTTCTCCACCATCATCCGCCGCGATGGCGATGATTATTTCCTGATCACTCCGGTGGAAAAGGTCGGCATCAAGGTCGACGATGCGCCGTTCGTGGCGATTGCCGTCGATGTGGAAGGCGAGGGCGAGGCGCAGGTGTTGCGCTTTACCACCAACGTCGATGAAACCACCGAGGCCGGCGCCGATCATCCCATGCGTGTGGTCATCGACCCGGTAACGCAAGAGCCGGCCCCTTACGTGCATGTGCGCAGCAATCTTGAAGCCTTGATCCATCGCAACGTGTTCTATCAGTTGGTGGAGCTGGCGGTGAGTCGCGAGATCGACGGCCAGCGCTGGCTCGGTGTATGGAGTGGCGGCGAGTTCTTCCCCATCGGTCTCGAACCCTGACGCATAAACCCTGTAGGAGCGAGCCTGCTCGCGATGACGGAGTGTCAGTCGACGACATCTGTGCCTGAACCGCAATCGCGAGCAGGCTCGCTCCTACAGTGGTTTCGGAAATTCTCGAAAGAACCAGATTGACATCCAATCGTATGATGATTAGCGTGGGCCTCCATTGCTAACGGCTTTGAGGTGTCCATGTCCAGCAGCTTTCATGCATCGACGGTTGACTGGCTGGGCTGTTGGCTCGCCACGGGGCAGGTCAAGCCGGGTGAGTCACTCAAGGTCGAAGCCGACCTCGGCGAACAACTCGGCGTGAGCCGCACGGTCATCCGTGAAGCCATCAAGACCCTGGTGGCCAAAGGCATGCTCGAGGTCGGGCCGAAAGTCGGCACGCGGGTGTTGCCGGTACGGCGCTGGAATCTCTTCGATCCACAAGTCGTCGGCTGGTTGTCGCGCAGCGGCTTGCCGGAAAACTTCGTCGACGATCTGCTCGACCTGCGCCGCACCATCGAGCCGATGGCCGTGCGCTGGGCCTGCGAGCGCGCAACCGGCGAACAGGTGAACGCGATCCTGTTGGCCTGTAACGCGCTGGAACGGGCGGTGGACAGCGGCATCGATTACAACCGCGCCGACCAGCTCTTCCACGAATGCATCCTCGCCGCCAGCCACAACCAATTCATCGAACAAATGGTTCCCGCCCTCGGCGCTTTGCTGGCGGTGGCCTTTGAAGTGTCCGCCGCCGACCCGGATGAACTGCGTCGCACCCTGCCGATTCACCGGGACCTGGCTGAGGCGATCGCGGCCCGTGATACCGCCCGGGGTGTCTGGGCCTGCATGACTCTGATCGATAACGCGGACCTGGCGATCAAGCGCTACTACCCGCAAGTCATGGCCGATAAAAAGGCCAGCTGACAACGAAAATCCCCATATAAAAACAAGAACAATGCAGGAGGTTTCATGGCGTGGACTGCGGTGACCGAACATCGGGCTCAACTGGGCGAAGGCCCGTTCTGGGATGCGCCCACCCAAGCCCTGTACTGGGTGGATATCGCCGGTAAACAGGCGCTGCGATTGATCGGCGCCAACGTGCAAATCTGGCAGATGCCGGAGCACGTATCGGCGTTCATTCCATGCGAAAGCGGCGATGCCCTGGTGACATTGAGCAGCGGCGTGTATCGCCTCGATCTTGATTCACCCGGCCTGGAACCGCGCCTGACGTTGTTCTGCGTGGCCGATCCGCAACCGGGCAACCGCCCCAACGAAGCCCGCTGCGACACCCAGGGCCGGCTTTGGCTCGGCACCATGCAAAACAACATCGGAGAACAGGGCGAAGACCTGCCCCTCGTCCGTCGTTGCGGTGGGCTGTTTCGCATCGATCGCGCCGGGCGGGTTGCGCCGTTGCTGCGTAACCTGGGCATTCCCAACACGCTGCTGTGGAGCGATGACGCCACCACGGTGTACTTCGGCGACAGCCTCGACGGCACCTTGTATCGACATTTCATCCGTACCGACGGAGCCCTCGATGCGCCACAGGTCTGGTTTGGTCCGCACGGGCGTGGCGGCCCGGACGGCTCGGCGATGGATACCGAAGGTTTTATCTGGAATGCCCGTTGGGACGGCAGCTGCCTGCTCAGGTTGAGCCCGGACGGCAAAGTCGATCGGATCATCGAGCTGCCGGTCAGTCGTCCCACCAGCTGTGTGTTTGGCGGTGCAGACCTGAAAACCCTGTACATCACCAGCGCGGCAAGTCCGCTGGGCCATCCATTGGATGGTGCTGTGTTGTCGATTGCAGTGGATGTGCCTGGAAAGCATTGCACGCGTTTTGCTGGGTGAATCCCAAAATATGGGATGTAAATATATATATTGAGATTTGCCGCGAGCCGGGTTTATAGTCGGCCTCACGAGTTACATGCACTCACACTTAAAAAAACAAAACAGGTGAAGTGATGCAGCGAAGTTCCCCCGTGCTCCCTTGCGGAGCCAGTGCCTCAGAGCGTTTCCGAGCTGAAACGTTTTCGCACTCACTTGTTTCCTACCCAGCGCCTTTTGACCGGACATCGACAGATGCCCGGTTTTCGTCGTGTCTTCGAACAGGAGTCTTGATCCATGGCTGAACCACTGTCATTGCCACCGGTGCCCGAACCGCCCAAGGGCGAACGCCTGAAAAACAAGGTCGTATTGCTGACCGGTGCCGCCCAGGGGATTGGTGAAGCGATTGTGGCGACCTTCGCGTCCCAGCAGGCCAGGCTGATCATCAGCGACATTCAGGCCGAGAAAGTCGAGAAGGTCGCGGCGCACTGGCGGGACCAGGGCGCCGATGTGGTGGCGATCAAGGCCGACGTGTCGCGTCAACAGGATCTGCACGCCATGGCCCGGCTGGCGATCGACCTGCACGGCCGGATCGATGTGCTGGTCAACTGCGCCGGGGTCAACGTATTCCGCGATCCGCTGGAAATGACCGAGGAAGACTGGCGTCGCTGCTTTGCCATCGACCTCGATGGCGCCTGGTACGGTTGCAAGGCGGTGCTGCCGCAGATGATCGAGCAGGGCATCGGCAGCATCATCAACATTGCCTCCACCCATTCCTCCCACATCATTCCCGGCTGCTTTCCATACCCGGTGGCCAAGCATGGCTTGCTCGGTCTGACCCGTGCCCTGGGCATCGAATATGCGTCCAAGGGAATCCGCGTCAATGCCATCGCGCCGGGCTACATCGAAACCCAGATCAACATCGATTACTGGAACGGTTTCGCCGACCCCCACGCCGAACGGCAGCGCGCGTTTGACCTGCACCCGCCGCGTCGCATCGGGCAGCCGATCGAAGTGGCGATGACCGCCGTGTTCCTGGCCAGTGATGAAGCGCCGTTCATCAATGCCTCGTGCATCACTATCGATGGCGGGCGCTCGGTGATGTACCACGACTGAGTGATCGGGCTTTCAGGCGTGTTGCTACGTCTGAAATACAATCATCATATGATATGACTATTGGCAGTATGTTTCACCGCGTCATGGCTTCAACGAACGCTCAAGAAAAATAACAAGGAGTCAGCTTATGAATCGTCGTCATGCTATTCGTTCCCTGTGCTGTGCCGCGTTGGCGGTCTCGGCGTTCAGCCTGAGCAACACGCTGCTGGCAGCCGAGGAAGTGAAGATCGGTTTCCTGGTCAAGCAGGCTGAAGAGCCCTGGTTTCAGACCGAGTGGGCCTTTGCCGAAAAGGCCGGGAAAGAGAAGGGCTTCACCCTGATCAAGATTGCCGTGCCTGATGGTGAGAAAACCCTTTCTGCCATCGACAGCCTTGCGGCCAACGGCGCCAAGGGGTTCGTGATCTGCCCGCCGGACGTCTCCCTGGGACCGGCGATCATGGCCAAGGCCAAACTCAACGGGTTGAAAGTGATTGCTGTCGATGACCGCTTCGTCGATGCCAGCGGCAAGTTCATGGAAGACGTACCGTACCTTGGTATGGCTGCATTCGAAGTCGGCCAGAAACAAGGCAATGCCATGGCGACCGAAGCGAAGAAACGCGGTTGGGACTGGAAAGACACCTACGCGGTGATCAACACCTACAACGAACTCGACACCGGTAAGAAGCGCACCGATGGCTCAGTCAAAGCGCTGGAAGATGCCGGCATGCCGAAAGACCATATCCTGTTCGCGGCCCTCAAGACCCTCGACGTGCCGGGCAGCATGGATGCCACCAACTCGGCCCTGGTGAAACTGCCGGGGGCGGCGAAGAACCTGATCATTGGCGGCATGAACGACAACACCGTGCTTGGCGGTGTGCGCGCCACCGAGAGCGCCGGTTTCGCGGCGGCCAACGTGATCGGCATCGGCATCAACGGTACCGACGCCATCGGCGAGCTGAAGAAACCCGACAGCGGCTTCTACGGTTCGATGCTGCCGAGCCCGCACATCGAGGGCTACAACACCGCCAGCATGATGTACGAGTGGGTCACCACCGGCAAAGAACCGGCGAAGTACACTGCCATGGACGACGTGACGCTGATCACCCGCGACAACTTCAAGCAAGAGCTGGAAAAGATCGGCCTGTGGAACTGACGGCCGTTTGATTTCAGCGGCGGCCTCGGTGGCGGGGCTGCCTGATCGGTGTGAAGAGGTGGTTATGCACGCGCAAACAATCCAACACGAACACAGCCTCACCGGCAGCTTGCGCTTCAACGGGATCGGCAAGACCTTTCCCGGGGTAAAGGCGCTGGACAACATCAGCTTCGTCGCCCATCCGGGGCAGGTTCACGCCTTGATGGGCGAGAACGGGGCCGGCAAGTCGACGCTGCTGAAAATCCTCGGCGGGGCCTACACGCCTTGCAGTGGCGCCTTGCAGATCGGCGAGCGGACGATGGACTTCAAGTCCACCGCCGACAGCATCGGCAGTGGCGTCGCGGTGATCCACCAGGAGCTGCATCTGGTGCCGGAAATGACCGTGGCCGAGAACCTGTTTCTCGGGCATCTGCCCGCCAGTTTCGGCCTGATCAACCGCGGTGCCCTGCGTCAGCAGGCACTGGCCTGTCTCAAAGGCCTGGCCGATGAAATCGACCCGCAGGAGAAAGTCGGGCGCCTGTCCCTCGGCCAGCGGCAACTGGTGGAAATCGCCAAGGCGTTGTCCCGTGGCGCCCATGTGATTGCCTTCGACGAACCCACCAGCAGCCTTTCGGCGCGGGAGATCGACCGCTTGATGGCGATTATCGGCCGGCTGCGGGACGAGGGCAGAGTGGTGCTCTATGTCTCCCACCGCATGGAAGAAGTGTTCCGCATCTGCAACGCGGTGACGGTGTTCAAGGACGGGCGTTACGTGCGCACCTTCGACGACATGAGCCAGTTGACCCACGATCAACTGGTCACCTGCATGGTCGGGCGCGACATCCAGGACATCTACGATTACCGCCCGCGCCAGCGTGGCGCGGTGGCGCTCAAGGTCGACGGCCTGCTCGGGCCGGGGTTGCGCGAGCCGGTGAGCTTCGAGGTGCACAAAGGCGAAATCCTCGGGCTGTTCGGACTGGTCGGTGCCGGTCGCACCGAGCTGTTGCGCCTGCTCAGCGGCCTGGCGCGTAACAGTGCCGGACAGCTGAAACTTCGTGGCCATGAACTGAAGCTGCGCTCACCCCGGGACGCGATTGCCGCCGGGATCCTGTTGTGCCCCGAGGACCGCAAGAAGGAAGGCATCCTGCCGCTGGCCAGCGTTGCCGAGAATATCAACATCAGTGCGCGCGGCGCCCACTCCACCTTCGGTTGCCTGTTGCGCGGCCTGTGGGAGAAGGACAACGCCGAGCAGCAGATCAAGACGCTGAAAGTGAAGACGCCCAACGCGGCGCAGAAAATCATGTACCTGTCCGGCGGCAATCAGCAGAAGGCCATTCTCGGCCGCTGGCTGTCGATGCCGATGAAAGTGCTGCTGCTCGACGAGCCCACCCGCGGCATCGACATCGGTGCCAAGGCCGAGATCTACCAGATCATCCATAACCTGGCCGCCGAGGGGATCGCGGTGATTGTGGTGTCCAGCGACTTGATGGAAGTCATGGGCATTTCCGACCGCATCCTGGTGCTGTGCGAAGGCGCCCTGCGTGGCGAGCTGAGCCGCGAACAGGCCAACGAATCCAACCTGCTGCAACTGGCTTTGCCGCGCCAACGCGCCGACGGCGTGGCGAACTGAGAGGTGACTATGATGACAACCCAAAACAACACCCTGCCAACCACACGCAAACCGCTGGACCTGCGACGCTTCCTCGATGACTGGGTGATGCTGCTGGCGGCGGTCGGCATCTTTGTCGCCTGCACCTTGCTGATCGATAACTTCCTGTCACCGCTGAACATGCGTGGCCTGGGCCTGGCGATTTCCACCACCGGGATCGCGGCGTGCACCATGTTGTATTGCCTGGCGTCGGGGCATTTCGACTTGTCGGTGGGCTCGGTGATTGCCTGCGCCGGGGTAGTCGCGGCGGTGGTGATGCGCGACACCGACAGCGTGTTCCTCGGAGTCTGTGCGGCGCTGGTAATGGGCCTGATCGTCGGGCTGATCAACGGGATAGTGATCGCCAAGCTGCGGGTCAATGCACTGATCACCACGCTGGCGACCATGCAGATCGTGCGCGGCCTGGCCTACATCTTCGCCAACGGTAAAGCGGTGGGAGTGTCCCAGGAATCGTTCTTCGTGTTCGGTAACGGCCAGCTGTTTGGTGTGCCGGTGCCGATCCTGATCACCATCGTCTGCTTCCTGTTCTTCGGCTGGCTGCTGAATTACACCACCTACGGGCGCAACACCATGGCCATCGGCGGCAACCAGGAAGCGGCACTGCTGGCTGGTGTGAATGTCGATCGGACCAAGATCATCATCTTCGCCGTGCACGGTGTGATCGGTGCATTGGCCGGGGTGATCCTGGCATCACGCATGACCTCCGGCCAGCCCATGATCGGCCAGGGTTTCGAGCTGACCGTGATCTCGGCCTGTGTGTTGGGCGGGGTATCGTTGAGCGGCGGGATTGGCATGATCCGGCATGTGATCGCCGGGGTGTTGATTCTGGCGATCATCGAGAATGCGATGAACCTGAAGAACATCGATACGTTTTATCAGTATGTGATCCGGGGTTCGATTCTGCTTCTGGCCGTCGTGATTGACCGTCTGAAGCAGCGCTGACACCCATTACACTTGTGGAAGCGAGCAAGCTCGCTCCCACAATTGACCGGGTTGGTCAGGCGAACGCGGTCCCCTGTGGGAGCGAGCCTGCTCGTGATTGGGCCTCAACGTTCAATACATAAGCAGGCCCTAGCTCGCCTTGCGCAACGCCTCGATCAGCTCTTGCTTGCGCATCGAGGACCGCCCGGGAATATCCTTTGCCCTGGCTTCCTTCCTCAAGCTATCGACTGTTTGAGTCTCTCGCGAAGCCTTGCTGCTACGTGAGTTTCCTTTACGGCTTGCCACCGCCCGACGCGCCGATTCCTTGCGATCTGCCGATTTTGCACTGGCGGGTTTCTTGCGCCCCGAACCGCCGGCCCGTTCGCCGCCACCGGACTGTTTGTTCACCGTCGCCCAGGCGCGGGCTTCGGCTTCGTCCTTTGAGACGCCTTTGTTTTCGTAACTGTCTTCGATGTGTTGCGCCTTGCGCTTTTGCTCGGCGGTGTATTTGGTTTTGCTTCCACGAGGCATGGGATTTCTCCTGGCTTCATTATTGGCTCATGTTGCTTTCCTCGTCCTCGGTGGTGCTTGAACCGACGCCGCCACTGCCGGGCGTTTTTTTGTCCGGCAGGTTCGTCCCATCCTGACGTCCCGCGTCATTGCCTTTAACCCGTGGGTCGGTGCCGGTGGCGGGCGGCAGGTTATGGTCGATCGTCGTGCCATCGGTGTTCATACCGGGGGCACTCTGGATGGCGGGGGCCCTGGGTTTTTCCACCGGATTGGTCGGGCCGGTGCTCGAACCGATGGTCCCGGCGAAGGAGGCTGCGGACAAAAGCCCAGTGAGAACGAGGGCGGTCAACCTGGACAGAATCATGGGGTGTCTCCAACGAGTAGAGTCCTTACCTGATTAGTCCGCCCTCGATCCGTATGGGTGCAGTGTTGGCGACGAACGGCTCAGGCCTGCTCCAGTGCCCTGATCGCCGTGGCTCTACGCCAGATCAACCGGCCCACGGTGATCAGCCAGTTGAGCGAGGCAACTACCAGCACCGTGAGCAACAGCGTGGCCATGCCTTGCTCGACGATGATTTTCCCGGCCAGCAATGGAAAGCCGAATACGCCGATGAAGTACGACAGACTGAACAGCAGCAAGGATTGTGCGGTAGTGCCGTTCGGCGCTTCATTGGCGGCCAGGCCGTTGATCACCGAGTACGTCAGGCCGTAACCGATCCCGAGCACCGCCGCCGCGAGCACGTAGCTGAAGCTGCTGTCGACGACAAAACCGAACATCACGATCGACGCCAGCATCAGCCCCGAAAGCAGGCACGACGCACGGAACGGATCGCGCTTGACCACGAAACCGGCAACCAGCATGCGGCCGCTGATCGCCGCGCCCATGAAACCGAGGAAGAACAGCGAATAGTCGAGTGAGTGCGCCGCCGCGTAACTGGTTTGAAAACTCGACAGGCCACCGAATACGCAGCCGCCGAGACCGACCATGATGATCGGGAACACCGCCCTGGACGACAGCACCTGACCCGCTGCACGCCAGGAAATCCGCGACACACTGCCGGATTGCGCGGGCGCTTGTTTCAGTTGTCGATCCAGGCGCCAGAACAGCAATACGCCGATCAGGCTGGCCAGCGCCGCCAGGTAAAGCGCCGCCGTCACCGGATAACCGAGCGCACTCGCCGCGCGGCCGAGCAACGGGCCGCTGCCGATCCCGGTCATCATGCTGCCCGACAGCAAGGCGAAGTATTTGGCGCGCTGCGCGGGTGTCACAAGACTTGCCACGATGATCGGCCCCAGGGTGTAGAACACGCCCCAGCCCAGGCCCAGCAGCAGCCCGAAAAACAATAGCAGGTGACCGAAGCCCGGGGTCAGGGCGAAGCCCAGGCTGGCCACCACCAGCAATACACCGAACAGCGCCACCGAGCGGGCGGCACCGAGCAGGTCGGACAAATGACCGGAAACAATCACCGCCGCAAAGGTGCTGAGCATCGCCGCCGAAATCACACTACCGGCATCGTGTTCGTTACCGCCGCGCGAGCCGATCAGTAATGAGAGCAAAAACGTCGAACCGTAGGACAACGACAACAGGTAACTGGCGAGGCAAAACAGGCCGAACAGCTTGCTTGAAACTGGAGGTGTTGCGGTAGACATGACGCAGTTCCTTGACCGGCTAAATGAGCTGTGCGGCTATCTAACCACGCAGTGACCGAATGTCAGGTCCGAGGTTATCGATTCCAGGGTTAGTGTTGGCCGGAGTAAAGCTCCCTCGCCACAGGCTACGCGCCGACTTAGTATGGTGTTTTCAACTTTTGACAAGGCACGTCCATGACGATCGAAATCCGCCCGGCGACCCCCAGTGACGCACCGCAAATCCTCGCGTTCATCACTGAACTGGCCGACTACGAACGTGCCCGCCATGAAGTCATCGCCAGTGTTGCCGATATCGAGCGCAGCCTGTTCAGCGAAGGTGCCACCGCCCATGGCCTGATCTGCCTGCGCGACGGTGCGCCCATCGGTTTCGCGGTGTTCTTCTTCAGCTATTCCACCTGGCTTGGCAGCAACTGCCTGTACCTCGAAGACCTCTACATCACCCCGCAACAGCGCGGCGGCGGTGCGGGCAAGACCCTGCTGCGGCACCTGGCGAAAATCGCCTGCGCCAATGATTGCGGGCGGTTCGAGTGGAGCGTGCTGGAGTGGAATACGCCGGCCATCGACTTCTACAAATCCCTCGGGGCGCAGCCGCAGGAAGAGTGGGTTCGGTATCGGATGGATGGAGCGGTGTTGCGGGATTTCGCAGCGGGTAACTGATCGCCTTTAAAAGATCGCAGTCTTCGGACTGCGATCTTTTTTTGTCTCGTCTCACAATATGGGATTGATATTTATATATTGAGATTTTACAGCGCCAGGGTTTATAGTCGCGATCACTCACTGCCAAAAACCAAAACAGGTGAAGCGATGCAGGCGCAATTGATCGCGCTCGACTGGGGGACAACCTCATTACGTGCTTACAAACTGGCTGAAGGCGGGCAAGTGCTCGAACAGCGTTCGCTGTCGTCGGGGATCATGCAGCTGCCGAAAGCGCCGCGAATCATTGGCGGCCGGGAATGCACCGATGGTTTCGAACTGGCCTTCGATGAGGCTTGCGGCGACTGGCTCAATGCCCAGCCGAATTTGCCGGTGATTGCCTGCGGCATGGTCGGCAGCGCCCAGGGCTGGAGCGAAGCGGCCTACCGCGACACGCCGGCGAACGTCGCCACGCTCGGTACTTCCTTGCAAACCGTGCGCAGCCTGCGCGGCGTCGATGTGCACATCGTGCCCGGCGTCATCGAGCGCTCGCCTTTGCCGAACGTGATGCGCGGCGAAGAAACCCAGGTGCTCGGCGTGCTGCAAAACCTGGCGAGCGAGGCGGGCGCTGATCTGCTGATCGGCCTGCCGGGCAGCCATTCGAAATGGGTGGAAGTGGCCGACGGCTGCATCATGCATTTCGACACTTTCATGACCGGCGAAGTCTTCGCTGTGCTCAGTCAACACAGCATTCTCGGACGCACCCAGCAACGTGGCGCGTCTTTCGATGGCGATGCGTTTGATCGCGGCGTGAAGGTCGCGTTGTCGGCGGACGCTGAAATCGGTCCGCTTTCGACCCTGTTCAGCGCCCGCAGTCTCGGGCTGACCGGCGAGTTGAGCGCCACCGCCCAGGCGGACTATCTGTCCGGCCTGCTGATCGGCCACGAGCTGGTGGCGCTGGCCAGCGTGCAGCGGCGCCGACGCAACAGCGTGCATCTGCCTTCGATCATCCTCATCGGCAACACCCAACTCTGTGCCCGCTACTGCCGTGCGCTCGACGCCTGCGGTTTTGCCCGGGTGACCCTGGCCGAACAGGCCACCGAAAGCGGGTTGTGGCAACTGGCGCTGGCTGCCGGCCTGGTCACGCGCACCGCATCCCGTTAAACCTGACTGGAGTCCTGACATGCTCAAACAAGCCCTGGCGCAAAACGGACTGATCGCGATCCTGCGCGGCCTGCGCCCACAGGAAGCGGCGGCCATCGGCGAAGTCCTGTACGCCGCCGGATTTCGCGTCATCGAAGTGCCGCTCAATTCCCCTGAGCCGTACGAAAGTATCCGCATCCTGCGCAGTACCTTGCCCGCCGATTGCCTGATCGGTGCCGGCACAGTGTTGACGCCGAAGCAGGTTGAGCAAGTGAAAGCCGCGGGCGGCCAGGTGATCGTCATGCCCCATGGCGATCCGAAGGTCTTGCGCGCGGCGAAAGCGGCGGGGCTGTACCTGTCGCCGGGTGTCGCCACGCCGACCGAAGCCTTCGCGGCACTGGCTGAAGGCGCCGATGTGCTGAAGCTGTTCCCGGCCGAGCAGATGGGCCCGGCGGTCGTCAAAGCCTGGCTCGCCGTGCTGCCGGCGGGAACGATTCTGGCGCCGGTCGGCGGCATCACGCCGGACAACATGCAAGTGTTCATCGACGCCGGCGTCAAAGGTTTCGGCCTCGGTTCCGGTCTGTTCAAACCGGGCATGACGCCTGCGCAAGTGGCAGCCAATGCCAAGGCCTACGTCGCTGCCTGGAAAGCCCTTCGATAAGACTTCTTTGAGCGCCGAGCGCGCTGCATCTAATAAGAGAGCCAAAAGATGAAAATTACCAAACTGACCACCTTCATCGTTCCGCCGCGCTGGTGCTTCCTCAAGGTCGAAACCGACGAGGGCGTGACCGGTTGGGGCGAGCCTGTGGTTGAAGGTCGCGCCCACACCGTTGCCGCGGCCGTTGAAGAGTTGTCCGATTACCTGATCGGCAAAGACCCACGCAACATCGAAGACATCTGGACCGTGCTGTACCGAGGTGGCTTCTACCGTGGCGGCGCAATCCACATGAGCGCCCTGGCCGGTATCGACCAGGCCTTGTGGGACATCAAGGGCAAGGCGCTGGGCGTATCGGTCAGCGATCTGTTGGGTGGTCAGGTGCGGGACAAGATCCGTGTGTATTCGTGGATCGGCGGCGACCGTCCGGCGGACACCGCGCGTGCGGCCAAAGAAGCGGTCGAGCGTGGTTTCACCGCAGTGAAAATGAACGGCACCGAAGAGCTGCAATTTCTCGACACTTTCGACAAGGTCGACCAGGCCCTGGCCAATGTCGCTGCCGTGCGCGATGCCGTCGGCCCGAACGTCGGCATCGGCGTGGACTTCCACGGCCGGGTGCACAAGCCCATGGCCAAGGTACTGATGAAGGAGCTCGATCCGTACAAGCTGATGTTCATCGAAGAGCCGGTGCTCAGCGAAAACTACGAAGCGCTGAAGGAACTTGCGCCGTTGACCAGCACGCCGATTGCCCTGGGTGAGCGCCTGTTCTCGCGCTGGGATTTCAAGCGTGTGCTCAGCGAGGGCTACGTCGACATCATCCAGCCGGATGCCTCCCACGCCGGCGGCATCACCGAAACCCGCAAGATCGCCAACATGGCCGAAGCCTACGACGTGGCGCTGGCGCTGCATTGTCCGCTGGGTCCGATTGCCCTGGCGGCATGCCTGCAACTGGACGCGGCCTGCTACAACGCGTTCATCCAGGAACAGAGCCTGGGCATCCATTACAACGAGAGCAACGACCTGCTCGATTATGTGAAAGATCCGCGGGTGTTCGACTACGACAAAGGCTTCGTGAAAATCCCCAACGGCCCGGGCCTGGGCATCGAGATCAACGAGGAATACGTGATCGAACGCGCCGCCATCGGCCACCGCTGGCGCAACCCGATCTGGCGCCATGCCGATGGCAGTTTTGCCGAGTGGTGAGTGCTTCCTGACTCACCACAAACCCCTGTGGGAGCCAGCCTGCTGGCGATTTGGTCGGCACATCCAGCATTTATGGTGGCTGACACTCCGCTATCGCCAGCAGGCTGGCTCCCACAGTTGATCTCCATGACTCCGGAGATCTGCATTTCACATCGACCTCAATAACCATAAGAAGAGGCACCCCTCATGCAACCGCAAACCCTCACCGGGCAGGCGTCGTTGGTGACGCCCAGCCGTAAGCGTTTTTTCATCATGGTGCTGTTGTTCATCACCGTGGTGATCAACTACCTGGACCGCAGTAACCTGTCGATTGCCGCCCCGGCATTGACCAGTGACTTGGGCATCGACCCGATCCACGTCGGTCTGATTTTCTCCGCGTTCGGCTGGACCTACGCTGCCATGCAAATCCCCGGTGGCTGGCTGGTGGATCGCGTGCCGCCACGGATTCTGTACAGCGTCGCCTTGCTGCTGTGGTCGGTGGCCACGGTGATGCTCGGCTTCGCCGCCAGCTTCATCGCGCTGTTCGTGTTGCGTATGGCTGTCGGTGCGCTGGAAGCGCCGGCGTATCCGATCAACAGCCGCGTGGTCACCACCTGGTTTCCCGAGCGCGAGCGCGCTACGGCGATTGGTTTTTACACCTCCGGGCAATTCGTCGGCCTGGCCTTCCTGACACCGGTACTGGCGTGGCTTCAGCACGAATTCGGCTGGCACATGGTGTTCGTCGCCACCGGCGCGGTGGGCATTGTGTGGGCGGTGATCTGGTACGCGGTGTATCGCGAGCCGCGGGATTTCAAAGGCGCCAATGACGCGGAAATCGATTTGATCCGCGAGGGCGGCGGGTTGGTGGATATCCAGGCCGAACAGGCCAAAGTCAAAGCCAAATTCAGCTGGACTGACCTGGGCATTGTCCTGACCAAGCGCAAACTCTGGGGCATCTACCTCGGGCAGTTCTGCCTCAATTCGACGCTTTGGTTTTTCCTGACCTGGTTCCCGACCTACCTGGTGAAATACCGCGGCATGGACTTCATCAAGTCCGGTCTGTTGGCGTCGCTGCCGTTTCTCGCCGCGTTCATCGGTGTGCTGTGTTCCGGTTTCTTCTCGGACTTTTTGATCCGTCGCGGCTGCACGGTGGGTTTCGCCCGCAAGTTGCCGATCATCAGCGGTTTGCTGATTTCCACCTCGATCATCGGCGCCAACTTTGTCGAGTCGACGCCGTTGGTGATTGCCTTCCTTGCGCTGGCATTCTTCGGCAATGGCCTGGCTTCGATCACCTGGTCGCTGGTATCGACGCTCGCCCCGGCGCGCCTGCTCGGGCTGACCGGCGGGGTGTTCAACTTCATCGGTAACCTGTCGGCGATCGCCACACCAATCGTGATCGGTTTCCTCGCGACGGGAGATTCTTTTGCCCCGGCGATCACCTACATCTCGGTGCTGGCATTGATTGGTGCACTGTCCTACATCCTGCTGGTGGGCAAGGTCGAGCGTATCAAGTTGTAGTCGTGGCACGCGGGTGACCATAATGCCGCCCGTTCACTCGCTCAACGGTAAAGGCTGGATATGCAGGAAGACGCCCCAAAAATCGCCAAGGACGCCGCACCGACCGGCACCCAGACTCTGCTTCGCGGTCTGGGTGTGGTTCATGCCGTGGCCAGCGGCGCCCGCGATCTCAAGGAAATCGCCCGGCTGATCGGCACCACGCGCAGCACCACCCATCGTCTGGCCAGTTGCCTGGTGGACGAGCGTTATCTGCGGGTGGTGCCGCAAGTCGGTTATCTGCTGGGGCCGAAACTGATCGAGTTGGGCTTTCAGGCCCGTGAAGAGCTGCCGTTGGTGACCCTGGCCGGGCCGTATCTGGATGAGTTGTCGGCATTGACCGGCGACACCATTCACCTGGCGATTCGTGAAGGCGACGAAGTGCTGTACCTGCACAAGAATCCGGGGCGCAATGGCCCGGAAATGCGTTCGCGGGTCGGCCATCGCATGCCGTTGGCGCGCACCGGGATCGGCAA
The DNA here is from genome assembly GCF_002303925.1 of Pseudomonas sp. ACN8. Lineage (GTDB taxonomy): Bacteria > Pseudomonadota > Gammaproteobacteria > Pseudomonadales > Pseudomonadaceae > Aquipseudomonas. The sequence goes on along the minus strand of NZ_MRCS01000021.1, from coordinate 81,954 downwards.
GGCGCTGATGCTCGATGATTCACCGCAAGAGTGGCAGCGCCTGTACGAAGTCAGCCTGCCGGTGGGTGGGAAAAACCAGTTCTGGCCGCAGCACCCGGAGCAGTCCTGGGAGCAGTTCGAGCAGCGCATGGTCGAGTACGTGGCCGGCGGTTATGCCTTCGACCTGGAAGACAACGAACCGTCGATCCGCTGCGTAGCGGCGCCGATCCGCGATGCCAGCAAGCGCATCGTCGCCGGCATCAGCATCGCCAGTACGGTGCCTTACATGCCGCTGGAAAAAATGGCCGAGCTGATTCCCCTGATCAAAGGCGTCACTATTCGGTTGTCGGCCGAACTTGGCCTCAAGGTTTAAATACAAAACACTGTAGGAGCGAGCCTGCTCGCGATTGCGGTTTTACATTCAATACATTTGTTGACTGATACGCCGCCATCGCGAGCAGGCTCGCTCCTACAGTGGGCGGTGTTGTGGCTTGAATCGCACGCAACAAAAAGGCCCCCTTTTCGGGAGCCTTGATGTTCGCGGTTCGGCTTACATGTTCGGGTAAGTCGGGCCGCCAGCGCCTTCCGGTGTCACCCAGGTGATGTTCTGTGCAGGATCCTTGATGTCGCAGGTCTTGCAGTGAACGCAGTTCTGGGCGTTGATCTGGAAGCGCTTCTCGCCGTCTTCCTTGGTGATCACTTCGTACACGCCGGCCGGGCAGTAACGCTGTGCCGGCTCATCGTACAGCGGCAGGTTCTTGCTGATCGGGATGCTTGGGTCGGTCAGCTTCAGGTGGCACGGCTGTTCTTCTTCATGGTTGGTACCGGAGATGAACACCGAGCTCAATTTGTCGAAGCTGAGCTTGCCGTCCGGTTTCGGGTATTCGATCTTCTTGCAGTCGGCCGCGAGCTTGAGGCAAGCGTAATCCGGCTTGGTGTCGTGCAGGGTGAACGGCAGTTTGCCGCCGAAGATGTTCTGGTCGAGCCAGTTGAAACCACCACCGACGATGGCGCCGAACTTGTGGATCGCCGGGCCGAAGTTGCGGCTGGCGAACAGTTCTTCGTAGAGCCAGCTCTTCTTGAACGCGTCGACGTAAGTGGTCAGCTCTTCGGTGCCGTCCTTCTCGGCGAACAGCGCCTCGGCCACGGATTCAGCGGCGAGCATGCCGGACTTCATCGCGGTGTGGCTGCCTTTGATCTTGGCGAAGTTCAGGGTGCCGAGGTCGCAACCGATCAGCGCGCCGCCCTTGAAGACCATTTTCGGCAGCGAGTTCAGGCCGCCCTTGCTGATCGCGCGGGCACCGTAGCTGATGCGCTTGCCGCCTTCCAGGTACTGAGCAAGCACCGGGTGATGCTTGAGGCGCTGGAACTCGTCGAACGGCGACAGGTAGGTGTTGCTGTAGGACAGGTCGACGATCAGGCCAACCACCACCTGGTTGTTTTCCAGGTGATAGAGGAACGAGCCACCGGTGTTTTCGGTGCCCATGATGTCCATCGGCCAACCGGCGGTGTGCACCACCAGGCCTGGCTGGTGCTTGGCCGGGTCGACTTCCCAGATTTCTTTCAGGCCGATGCCGTAGTGCTGGGCATCAGCGTCAGTGTCCAGGTTGAAGCGCTTGATCAACTGCTTGCCGATGTGGCCGCGGCAACCTTCGGCGAACAGCGTGTACTTGCCACGCAGTTCCATGCCCGGGGTGTACAGGCCTTCCTTCGGATTGCCTTCCCGGTCGACACCCAGGTCGCCGGTGATGATCCCGCGTACCACGCCGTTCTCGTCGATCAGCGCTTCCTGTGCGGCGAAGCCCGGGTAGATTTCCACGCCCAGGTTCTCGGCCTGCTGGGCCAGCCAGCGGCACAGGTTGCCCAGGGAAATGATGTAGTTGCCTTCGTTGTGCATGGTCTTGGGCACAAAGAAGTCTGGAACTTTCTGCGCGCTTTCAGCGTTCTTCAGCACGAAGATGTCGTCGCGGGTGACGGGCGTGTTCAGCGGCGCGCCGAGTTCTTTCCAGTTCGGGAACAGTTCGTTCAGGGCCCGTGGTTCGAACACGGCACCGGACAGGATGTGAGCACCGACTTCGGAGCCTTTTTCGACCACGCAGACGCTGATTTCCTTACCGGCTTCGGCGGCCTTCTGCTTCAGACGGCAGGCGGCAGACAGGCCAGCGGGGCCGGCACCGACGATGACCACGTCGAATTCCATGTATTCGCGTTCCACAGGCTATCTCCTACTCAAGGCTCAACAGTTTTTTTTCTAATTTTGAGGTTTGGTGTCGCATCCATGAATCCCGGCGCAACGCCGGAAGAGGACAATCGATTGGCCACCTTTCCCTTTGGGTGGCGCATTATATCTACACCACTCTCAGCGTCCAATACAAACGTTTGTTTGAATTGGCTCAAAGCCAGAGAAATCAAAGTCACGCGCCTTATGAACGGCCATTTTGGCGTATTGACCGGAATAGGCGTTCCGGTCAAGATACGGGCGGTTTTGCGCTCGCCGTAGGCTGACTGTTGGTTTCAAGAGCACCTCTAAAGACAGGGCGATGGCAGTAGAGAGTGATGCGCTGCGCGGGTTTGATGTGCAGTTTACACGCCGCGATGTTGAATGACTCGTCAGTCACCACTGACGAACGGTCATCCAGATCATGAGCGATGGTCACTTGACACCTTGGCCGGCGTTTTTGGAGGTGCCCTTGCGCCCGATGAGCATCAACCGCCAGGTTCGCCTAGGCGACTTTCTTTTCACCGGAGAGTAACGAGGAATCCATGAAGGTTCTTGTAGCTGTCAAACGCGTTGTGGATTACAACGTCAAGGTTCGCGTCAAGGCGGACAATTCCGGCGTCGATCTTGCCAACGTCAAGATGTCGATGAACCCGTTCTGCGAAATCGCCGTGGAAGAAGCCGTACGCCTGAAAGAGAAGGGTGTTGCGACTGAAATCGTCGTCGTCTCCGTAGGCCCGTCCACCGCTCAAGAGCAACTGCGCACCGCGCTGGCTCTGGGTGCCGACCGCGCCATCCTCGTCGAGTCCGCCGAAGACCTGACTTCCCTGGCTGTCGCCAAACTGTTGAAGGCTGTTGTCGACAAGGAACAGCCTCAGCTGGTGATCCTTGGCAAACAGGCCATCGATAGCGACAACAACCAGACTGGCCAGATGCTCGCTGCATTGAGCGGCTACGGTCAGGGCACGTTCGCGTCCAAAGTCGAAATCAGCGGCGACAGCGTAGCTGTAACCCGTGAAATCGACGGCGGCGCGCAGACGGTTTCCCTGAAACTGCCGGCGATCGTCACCACCGACCTGCGTTTGAACGAGCCGCGCTACGCGTCTCTGCCAAACATCATGAAAGCCAAGAAGAAGCCTCTCGAAGTGCTGACTCCGGACGCTTTGGGCGTTTCCACCGCCTCCACCAACAAGACCGTGAAAGTCGAAGCGCCAGCTGCACGCAGCGCGGGTATCAAGGTCAAGTCGGTGGCTGAACTGGTCGAGAAACTGAAAAACGAAGCGAAGGTAATCTAAATGACTATCTTGGTTATTGCTGAACACGACAACAAAGTGCTGGCCCCGGCCACGCTGAATACCGTGGCTGCCGCCGTTAAAATCGGTGGTGACATCCACGTTCTGGTTGCAGGTCAGGGCGCTGGCGCTGTGGCTGAAGCCGCGGCGAAAATCGCTGGCGTGGCTAAAGTGCTGGTGGCCGACAACGCCGCCTACACTCACCAACTGCCGGAAAACGTCGCTCCGCTGGTCGCTGAGCTGGGCAAGGGCTACAGCCACATCCTGGCTGCCGCCACTTCCAACGGCAAAAACATCCTGCCGCGCGTTGCCGCTGCACTGGACGTTGACCAGATCTCCGAGATCATCTCGGTCGAAAGCGCTGACACCTTCAAGCGTCCGATCTACGCCGGTAACGCCATCGCTACCGTTCAATCGAACGCTGCAGTGAAAGTGATCACCGTGCGTGCCACCGGTTTCGACCCGGTTGTCGCTGAAGGTGGTTCCGCTGCCGTTGAAGCCGTTGCTGCTGCCCACGACGCTGGCATCTCCAGCTTCGTTGGCGAAGAACTGGCCAAGTCCGATCGTCCGGAACTGACCGCTGCCAAGATCGTCGTTTCCGGCGGCCGTGGCATGCAGAACGGCGACAACTTCAAACACCTGTACGCCCTGGCCGACAAGCTGGGCGCTGCCGTCGGAGCATCGCGCGCCGCGGTCGACGCAGGTTTCGTACCCAACGACATGCAGGTCGGTCAGACCGGCAAGATCGTTGCTCCACAGCTGTACATTGCCGTCGGTATCTCCGGCGCGATCCAGCACCTGGCCGGCATGAAAGACTCCAAAGTGATCGTTGCGATCAACAAGGACGAAGAAGCGCCGATCTTCCAGGTGGCCGATTACGGCCTGGTGGCGGACCTGTTCGAAGCCATCCCTGAGCTGGAGAAGCTGGTCTAATCCGGCTGCTTCACTTATAAAGAGCCCGGCCTTTTGGTCGGGCTTTTTTTTTGCCTTTTTCCCCTGTAGGAGCGAGCCTGCTCGCGATGGACGTCAACGATGACGCGGGGATCCTGGATACACGCGGTGCATTTGAGACCATCGCGAGCAAGCTCGCTCCTACAGAGGGCATAACCGGGTTTGAGTGGAGTGAATTGCCATGGATCTGCGACTTGCGTGGAGCTTACTGGGATTGGCGTTATTGCCGACGCTGTCTGTCGCCGCAGGCAAATGCGAACGCCTGGTGGTCACCGGCAGCCCGGACGCGCCGCCGTACCTGTGGCAAGACCCGCAAAATCCCAAACACCTGATCGGTGCCAGCGCCGATTTGCTGCGGCAAGTGGCGGGGGAGTTGGGGCTCAAGGTCGAACTGCTTTATGCCGGCAAGCGCGCCCAGGCCCTGGACGAAGTGCGCAGCGGGCGCATGGACATGCTGGTGGACGCGACGTTGACCGTCAGCGAGCTGGAAACCCTGGACTACATCCATCCACCCTTGCTGGAAAACGACTATCTGGTCTGGACTCGCAAGGACTCGACGCTGGTCTACAAAGAAGCACCAGATCTGCACGGCCATCCTGGCGCCGTGTCGGAAAAGGCCCGATTGACCGCGCAATTCAGTGCCTTTGCCGGACAGCAACTGACCCTCACGCGCACGTCCAACCTGACCCAGGCCTTTCAGAAACTGCTGTTGCGCGAGGTCGAATATGTACTGGCAGGGCGTTACTCGGGCATGGCGACTGCGCAGACACTGGGCATGGCCGCTGATCTGATCGCGCGTGCGCAACCGGTCGACAAGCCTGGCCTGTATCTGGCGATTTCCCATGACTCGGCCTGCAACGATCCGTGGTTGCGCGGACAGTTGGCCAAAAAGATGACAGAATTGCCCGCGTCCGGACTGACGGAGACCGTGCTGATGCGCAATATCGAGCGCTGGAAAGCACAACGCTCACAACCACAGCCAAGCCCCCCGCAACAACCCGTCAGTACCCCAAAACAGTAAGGATATTTAGTGAGTATTCGACTTCTTTTCGCTGCCGTGGCCTTTGCCGCCCTGGCGGGTTGTGCAACCGATCCTGCGCCGAATGAACAGTTTCGCCTGACCGAACAGGCACTCGAACAGGCCAAAGCCGTGGGCGCCACGGCAGACGATGTGCCGGAAATGAAGCTGGCCGAAGACAAGTTCAACCGTGCCAAGGGCAACATGACCGATCAATCCTTCAAAAACGCACGCATGCGGGCCGAACAGGCCGAACTCGATGCGCGCCTGGCTGAAGCCAAGGTGTTGACGGCCAAGAGCGAGGAACAGTTGAATGTGCTCAACACCCGCATCGCCCGCCTGCGCAAGCAACTGGGAGATGCCCAATGAGCCTCAAGAGCAAAGCCCTCGGCGGTTTGATTCTGGCAGGCTGCGCGAGCCTCTTTGGCTGCGCCAGCCAGCATAGCGAGTCCGCGTTGCAGCAGGCCGGTGCCGACTTTCAGAAGGTCAAGGAAGACTCCAATGTACTGCGAATCGCCCCCAAGGACGTGATTCGCGCCGGTGAATCCCTGGCCCGTGCCGATCGCCTGTCCAGCTATTGGGGCAGCGGTTCGGACGTGGTGCATTACGCCTACCTGAGCCAGCGCTATAGCGCCATTGCCCGGGAACACACCAATCAGGTGCTCAACGAAGAGCAGGCGGCGAAGCTCGAACTGGAACGGCAGCGTCTGCAACTGGCACTGCGTGAATCCAAACTGTTCAGCGTGCAGCAGCAAGGCAAATGGCTCGAGGAGCAGATCCTGGCATTGACCACCAGCCAGACCGACCGTGGGCTGGTGATGACATTGGGCGACATGCTGTTCGACACGGGCGAAGCGGAATTGAAACCGTCGGCCAACCGTGTGGTGTTGAAGATCGTGCAGTTCCTGCAACTCAACCCCAAGCGGGTGGTGCGGATCGAAGGTTATACGGACAGTACCGGGGGCAAGCAGGAAAACCTCAAGCTGTCCCGCGACCGCGCACAATCGGTGGCTGACGTGCTGATCGACCTGGGTATCGACGACAAGCGCATCCAGGTCGAGGGTTATGGCGACGAGTATCCGGTGGACGCGAATGCGTCGGAACGGGGCCGGGCGCAGAATCGTCGGGTGGAAATTGTGTTTTCCGACGAGAAGGGCCAGCTCGGCGCCGCCCGCTAGGGGTTGCGTCGCTGGAAAGCCCGGCCTGCCATGCAGCGCCGGGTTTTTTTACGCCTGCCGATTACCGCACAAAACAGTACAGATTTTGCTGACACTGCACTGTACGGTCGACTATTGTGGCAACTGTTCCCGTACACTTCTAAACTGTTCCGGTATTGTTTCACACAAGAATAAAATGCCCGTGAAATCGAGTGCTGCGTCATGACCAACCTTTTGCTCTATCAACGTATTGCTCAACAACTGGCCGAAGACATCCGTCGTGGGGTCTATCAGCCGGGAGAGCGCGTGCCTTCGGTGCGCAAGATGAGCTCGCAGCTCAATGTCAGCCATGCGACGGTGTTGCAGGCGTATGCCAATCTCGAGGATCAGGGTCTGATCCGCGCCCGGCCGCAGTCGGGTTACTACGTGCACCAGACGCCGGCACTCACCGCGCCGACGCCGGACATCGCCCGGGTTGAACGCCCCGGCCTGGTCACCCGCAGCAGCATTATTCAGCAAGTCCTGGTCGAATCCCGTCGTGAAGGGGTGTTCCCGCTGGGCGCTGCGGTGCCGAGTGTCGACTATTTGCCGGTGCGGGCACTGCATCAGCAATTGGCCAAGGTCACCCGTTTCCATAGTCCGCGGGCCTTCAGCTACATGTTCAGCCCCGGTTTCGAGCCGTTGCGCCGACAGGTGGCGATCCGCATGCGCGATGCCGGCGTGGTGGTCGATCCGTCGGAAGTGGTGATCACCCACGGTTGTGTCGATGCGCTGCAGATGTCCTTGCGTGTGCTGACCCGTCCGGGTGATCTGATCGCGGCCGAGTCGCCGACCTATTACGGCTTGCTGCAACTGGCCGATCTGTTGGGCCTCAAGGTCATCGAGATCCCCAGCGATCCAGCCACGGGCATGAGCCTGGAAGCCCTGCAGCTGGCGGCCAACCAATGGTCGATCAAGGCGTTGGTGCTGACCACCCGACTGAGCAATCCATTGGGCGGTACCATGCCGGAGGAGCGGCAGAAACAATTGCTGCGCCTGGCGTCGGACTTCGATATCCAGATTGTCGAAGACGATATCTACGGCGAGCTGATGTTCGAGCAGGGGCGCACCAAGTCCCTCAAGGCCTATGATCGACTGGACCGGGTGATCTATTGCTCGAGTTTCTCCAAGACCCTGTCGCCTGGCGTGCGGATCGGCTGGATGATTGCCGGCAAGTACCAGCAGGAAATCCAGCGCTTGCAGACCTTCAGCACGCATTCCGCGTGCAGCGTGACCCAGATGGGCATTGCCGCGTACCTTGAAAATGGCGGGTACGACCGGCATTTGCGCTTCATCCGTCAGGAGTACCGGAAAAACCTCAGTGCCTTCCAGTTGGCCGTGCAGCAGTATTTCCCGGAAGGCACGCAGATGACCCGGCCTACCGGCGGCTTCATTCTGTGGGTCAGTTTGCCGGGGCGGGTCAACACGCAAGAGTTGCACGTGCGGGCATTGCAGCAGGGCATCAGTATCGCGCCGGGACTGATCTTCAGTAATACCGAGCAATTCAATCACTGCATCCGGCTCAACTGCGGCATCCCGTGGAACCGTGAAGCTGAGCGCGCATTGATGACCCTGGGCATGCTTGCCACCCAACTCTGCCAGGAGATGGCTGGCGGTTTGTAACGGGCTGCGACTGTGCTTGTCTTGTGGGCTGCAACAGGCGAGCATAGGCATCTCTGCCGTTTGCACCCACCGTTGGATCCATGAAACCGACTTTTCCTGCCGCCTGGCTTTTGCTCTGCCTGATTGCGAGTATTCAGCCGGCATTCGCCGTGGCCGCTACCGAGCAGGATCAGACAACCGGCAGTTTCCACGTCGCACCGATAGAAACCGCGCCTGCGAAAAAAGCCTCGGCGGGCAGTAAGCAGGCTGCGCCCGTGAAAAAGCGTCCGCCCATTGCCTCCAAATCGAAACCGGCCAGCGAGGTGGTAAAGACCGAGCTTCCATCTGCCAAACTGGATCTGAGCTTGCCCAAGGATATGGTTCAAGAGCTCAAGCCGGTCGGAACGGTGCCGTTGGTCAGGCGCGAACCGTTGTTACCCCAGATGTTCGGTGACAAAAGCGCCAACAGCGACTTCCAGCTCAACGGCCGCCTGCTCAGCAATGAAATGCAGCTGCAACTGCGAAATGAAGAGCGCCACGAGGTCGAAGGCGCGGCACTGGATTTCGAGTTCAAGCAGTAACCCCCGTCAGGATCCGCGAGCCGCAGGCCAGACGCTTTGTCGGAGACTGGCCGGTCATGCCCGTTTGCGTTGAAAAACCCGCTCACAGGTAATTTAAAACAACTGTTTAAGCGGGTACTCTGTGCCCCGTCCATTAACACATTGCTCGTCGCGAGGAGCTTGTCGTCATGAAATGCCGTGAGGGCTGTGGCGCTTGTTGCATTGCCCCTTCCATCAGTTCGCCGATTCCCGGTATGCCCAATGGCAAAGCCGCGGGGCAACGTTGCCTGCAACTTTCCTCCGATAACCTGTGCCGTATTTTCGGCCAGCCGGAGCGGCCGGCGGTGTGTTCTGCCTTCGAGGCCGACCCTGAAGTGTGTGGAAGCAGCAGCGAAGAAGCCATCCGGTTGATTGGCTGGTGGGAGCAAATGACGGCGGCGTGATGTGTGGGCTTGCACTTGCGATCACCTCCGAAAAACCTGGAAGTGATCGCAGGTGCAAGCCCAACGAACGGAACTTCAACAATAAGGAATAAGACTATGGGTTCGCTGCATCGTATGGCTGTGCTGTGTGGTTTGACGGTTGCGCTGGCTACCTCGACCGCCCAGGCCGAAGACTGGAAAGTCAAAAAGGACGAAGACGGCATCAGGATTTCCCTGAGTGAAGTGGCCGGCTCCGACTACAAGGCCTACCAGGGCGTCACGCTGATGAAGACCACCATGGCCAAGCTGCGCGCGTTGCAGGAAGACGTGCCTGGAGCCTGCGCCTGGATTCACGAATGCAAAACCCAGAAGCTGCTCAAGCACGAAGGTGACCAGAGCTGGACCTACACTCAGTTCAACACCCCTTGGCCGGTTACTCCCCGTGATTCGGTGTTGCACATCACCACTCTCGAAGGGGCCGATGGCAGCCTGACCCGCAAGCTCGAAGGCGTGCCGAAATACCTGCCTGAAGAAAAAGGCTTCGTCCGGGTCGCCAAGGTCGACGGTTTCTGGAAGTTCGTACCCAAAGGCGACCAGATCGAAGTGACCTATCAGGTGCACACCGAGCCGGGTGGCAGCGTGCCGTCGATGGTGGCCAACAAGTTCGTGGTGGATGCCCCGTTCAATACCTTGAAAGCCCTCAAGGAACGCGCCGAGAAGTAACTGTGTCGCTCTTTTGAGATGACTTCGTAACGCCCCGACTTGATCGGGGCGTTTGCGTTTTTGACCGGTGCGCAGGCTTTAATTTGTTTCCGGATATGCGTTGCACGAAATTTTCACCCAGCCTCCAAGACAATTCGCCGGCTCTCCCGCAACACGTTGCGTATGCCTGAGTGCAGGATGAAAGAGTCGGGATGAGGGTAGTTATCAATGGCAATGCTGCCGTTGATCGTGCAACATTTGCGCACCGCGCAAACCCCAAGGCCTTGTACGGGCCGAAAAGAGGGCAGGGCGCAGCTGTATTTTTGAAACTTCAACTTTCCAATGGGTCCTAAAACGACATGGCAATCCCGGACGCCCTGAGTCAGCAGCGAGCTTCTAGTCGCCTGCTGCAACCGACCGTCAAATCACATCTGGCCTACACGCTGTTGTGTGCCCTGGTCATGATGGTCATGTTCAGCCTGCTGCGCGTCGCGCTGCTGGCTTACAACCGCTCGATGATCCTCGACACGCCGGCCTCGACCTTCCTCGAGGCATTCGCCAATGGTCTGCGTTTCGACCTGCGCCTGGTGGTCTATCTCAGTATTCCGTTGCTGCTGGCCCTGTTCAGCGCCCGGGCCATGGCCGCACGCGGGCTGTTCCGTCTCTGGCTGACGGTGGTCTCCAGCATTGCGCTGTTCCTGGGCCTGATGGAGATGGACTTCTATCGTGAGTTCCACCAGCGCCTGAACGGCCTGGTCTTCCAGTACGTCAAGGAAGATCCGAAAACCGTGGCAAGCATGCTCTGGTATGGTTTTCCGGTGGTCCGTTACCTGCTGGCGTGGGCCCTGGGTACCGTGATCCTGAGCATGGCATTCAAGGGCGCCGACCGAGCGACCCGCCCTCGTGGTCCGTTCAGTGGCGGCAGCATCGGCACACGCAAGGTTGCGCCGTGGTACGCGCGTATCGCGGTATTCATGGTGTGCCTGCTGGTTTGCGTGGTCGCTGCCCGTGGCACCCTGCGCCAGGGCCCGCCGCTGCGTTGGGGTGATGTCTATACCACCGATTCGAATTTCGCTAACCAGTTGGGCCTCAACGGTACGCTGTCGCTGGTAGCCGCAGCCAAGAGCCGCATGTCCGAAGATCGCGACAATATCTGGAAGGCGACCTTGCCACAGCCACAAGCCCAGCAAGTGGTGCGTGACATGCTGGTGCTGCCGGCCGAGAAACTGGTCGATGCCGGCACTGCGGCGGTACGTCGCGATTACACCCCGCCAGCCGACAAGACCCTGCCGATCAAGAACGTCGTCGTGATCCTGATGGAAAGCATGGCTGGTCACTCGGTGGGTGCGCTGGGTGGGCCGGGCAACATCACGCCGTACCTCGACAAACTGTCGAAGGAAGGCTTGCTGTTCGACCGCTTCTTCTCCAATGGCACCCATACCCACCAGGGCATGTTCGCCACCATGGCCTGCTTCCCGAACCTGCCGGGTTTCGAATACCTGATGCAGACCCCGGAAGGCAGCCACAAGCTGTCCGGTCTGCCGCAGTTGCTCAGCGCCCGTGACTTCGACGACGTGTATGTCTACAACGGCGATTTCGCCTGGGACAACCAGTCGGGTTTCTTCAGCAACCAGGGCATGACCAACTTCATCGGCCGTAACGATTTCGTGAATCCGGTGTTCTCTGATCCGACCTGGGGCGTGTCCGACCAGGACATGTTCGACCGTGGCCTGGTCGAGCTCAAGGCACGGGAAAACGGCAAGCCGTTCTATGCCTTGCTGCAAACCCTGTCCAACCACACGCCTTACGCCTTGCCGACGCCATTGCCGGTCGAGCGCGTGACCGATCGTGGCAGCCTGAACGAACACCTGACCGCCATGCGTTACTCGGATTGGGCACTGGGCCAGTTCTTTGAAAAGGCCCGCAAAGAGCCGTACTTCAAGGAAACCCTGTTTGTCGTCGTCGGTGACCACGGTTTCGGCAACGAACAGCAGATCACCGAAATGGACCTGGGCCGCTTCAACGTGCCGATGCTGATGATTGCGCCGGGCATCCAGGAAAAGTTCGGCCAGCGTGACCACACCGTGGGCACTCAGATCGACATCGTACCGACCATCATGGGCCGCATCGGTGGCGAAGTGCGTCATCAGTGCTGGGGACGCGACCTGCTCAACCTGCCGGAAGGCGACGCCGGTATTGGTGTGATCAAGCCGTCGGGCAGCGAGCAGACCACGGCCATCCTCACCGCAGACCAGATTCTGGTCCTGCCGAAGGACAAGGACATGGCGCCGAAGTTGTATCAGTATGAATTGGGTGCCAAGCCTCGCGCCGAAGTCATTGCAGATGCGCCGCGTACCGCCGAGTTGAAACTCAAGCTCGAAGCGTTCCTGCAAACAGCGACCAAGAGCCTGCTGGACAACACCGCCGGTGTTGTTGATGGCAAGCCGGACTAAGTTGTGACGCAATGGAAAAGAGGCCCTTCACGGGCCTCTTTTTTTGCCTGGCGGATATTTATATTCGGCCGAGCAAGAGCAGGATCAACAACACCACCAATACGACGCCGATGATACCGGACGGGCCGTAACCCCAACTTCTGGAGTGCGGGAAGACCGGTAAACCACCGATCAGTAACAGGATCAGAATGATGATCAGTATTGTGCCCATGTCTATTTCCTTGTCGAAAGTGCAGTGGATTGACCCTGCCAATCAAGGTCAGCGTGAATGAAGTAAATTCGAGCTGCTTAAAAAATCCGACTCTTGTGCTTGCAGGAAAATTCCAAGTTTTTTGAAGTAATTCGAGCGAGTTCTTATTTCTATTTTTGTTGCCTTAGTTACTTCAGGCGCTCCCGCGGTTTGCTCGGGCCATTCAGCAATCTGATGGAGCGTGGGTCGGGCATTTTCCTTCGCTACACTCGGTGCATCTTCCGAGAACAACAAGGCTGTCTGCTATGCAAAATCGCATGATGATCACTGGTGCAGGCTCTGGCCTGGGTCGCGAAATCGCGCTGCGCTGGGCGCGCGAAGGCTGGCAACTGGCCTTGTCGGACGTCAGCGAGCCCGGCTTGCAGGAAACCCTCAAGCTGGTCCGCGAAGCGGGCGGCGACGGTTTTATCCAGCGCTGTGACGTGCGCGATTACAGCCAGTTGACAGCGTTCGCCCAGGCTTGCGAAGTCAAACTCGGCGGTATCGATGTCATCGTCAATAACGCAGGTGTCGCGTCTGGCGGATTTTTCAGTGAGTTGTCCCTGGAGGACTGGGACTGGCAGATCGCGATCAACCTGATGGGCGTGGTCAAGGGCTGCAAGGCGTTCCTGCCACTGCTGGAAAAAAGCAAAGGCAAGATCATCAACATCGCGTCCATGGCCGCGCTGATGCAAGGCCCGGCGATGAGCAACTACAACGTGGCCAAGGCGGGCGTGGTGGCGTTGTCCGAAAGCTTGCTGATCGAGCTGGCGCATCAGGAAGTCGGTGTGCACGTGGTGTGCCCGTCGTTCTTCCAGACCAACCTGCTGGACTCCTTCCGTGGCCCGACCCCGGCCATGAAAGCCCAGGTCGGCAAGTTGCTGGAAAGCTCGCCGATCAGCGCCGCCGACATCGCCGACTACATCTATCGGCAGGTCGCGGCAGGCGAGTTCATGATCCTGCCCCACGAACAGGGGCGCATGGCCTGGGCGATCAAGCAGAAGAACCCGCAATTGCTCTACAACGAAATGACCGCCATGGCCGACAAAATGCGCGCCAAGGCCGGGCAATCCGCAAGCTGATCTTGCCCGCGGGCGACGCTGTGGTTAGGGTGGCCGCCATCGGCCATCCTCGCGAGACGCTCGCATGCTCAATTACCTGTGGTTTTTCCTCGCCGCGCTGTTCGAAATTGCCGGTTGCTTTGCCTTCTGGATGTGGCTGCGCCAGGGTAGAAGCATGTGGTGGGTGGTGCCGGCGCTTCTGAGCCTGACCCTGTTCGCCCTGCTGCTGACCCGGATCGAAGCCACCTACGCCGGCCGCGCCTACGCCGCTTACGGTGGTATCTACATCATCGCCTCAATCGGCTGGTTGGCCGTGGTCGAGCGGATTCGTCCGCTGGGTTCGGACTGGCTCGGCGTGGCGCTGTGTGTGATCGGCGCTAGCATCATTCTGTTCGGACCGCGATTCTCCGCGTCCTGACAGATTGGCCCTACATTTGGCCGGCCTGTCAGACCTTTCCGTAAGTGGTGTGCGTCAAGGGTTGTCAGTCCGGTCTGGTTTGCTGTCGGAGCATTGTAGGCGTACGGCGGGGAGGGCATCTTCAAGGGCCAGAAATCCCTGAAGGACATTCCTCATGCTCGTACTCACTCGCGTTGTGGGCGAAAACATTTCCATCGGTGACAACATTACCGTGCGCGTTCTCGCGATCAACGGAAACAACATTCGTTTTGGCGTCGAAGCGCCTCAGGAAGTGAATGTGCACCGCTGCGAAATCTACGAACGCATCCAGAACAAACTGGCGAAGACCAAAGGGCGCTGAAGACTTCAGTCAAACAGGTGCTTGGGCACGTCGTGCTTGAGCATCAGTTGGCATTGCTCGCTTTCCGGGTCGAAGACAATCAGTGCCTGGCCCTTGGTCAGCGCTTGGCGCACGCGCAGTACGCGGGTTTCCAGGGGGGTGTCGTCACCATTGTCCGTGCCGTCGCGGGTCACGAAATCCTCGATCAGGCGAGTGAGGGTGTCGACTTGAAGTTGGTCGTGGGGGATCAGCATAGGCACCTCGGTTGGATCAATGGCGCGATGCTACGGCGATTGGGCGTGGACGGCCAGCCCGGGATTTGTGTTGTCTGGTCTGACGCTATCGCGAGCAGGCTCGCTCCCACAGTAGACCGAGTTCTTCCATGGGAATGCGGTCGAATGTGTGCGAGCCTGCTCGCGATGGCGGCATGGCTGGCGATGAAGATCCTGGATCAGCTCTCCGTCCGCTGCCCCACCAGACTGTCCACCGACGGCACCCGCGTATCGCTTTCCATCTGGGTGTCATGTTCAAGCTGATGGCTGAAACGGTCCAGTGAGCCCTTGGCCGGTTGTGCATCGCTGGCAAACACGGGCGGGCTGAGGATGTACGCACCGAGCAGGCGGCTCAGGGCGGCGAGACTGTCGATGTGGGTGCGTTCGTAACCGTGGGTGGCGTCGCAGCCGAAGGCGAGCAGGGCGGTGCGAATGTCGTGGCCGGCGGTCACCGCTGAATGGGCGTCGCTGAAGTAGTAGCGGAACAGGTCCCGGCGTGCCGGCAACTCGTTGTCGCTGGCCAGGCGCAGGAGGTGGCGCGACAGGTGATAGTCATAGGGCCCGCCGGAATCCTGCATGGCGATGCTCACCGCGTGCTCGCTGGAGTGTTGGCCAGGCGCGACTGGTGCGATGTCGATGCCGACGAATTCGCTGACGTCCCAGGGTAGTGCCGCCGCCGCGCCGCTGCCGGTTTCCTCGGTGATGGTGAACAGCGGATGGCAGTCGATCATCAGCTCTTCACCGCTGTCGACGATGGCCTTGAGCGCCGCCAGAAGTGCGGCCACCCCAGCCTTGTCGTCGAGGTGACGAGCGCTGATGTGGCCGCTTTCGGTGAACTCCGGCAGCGGGTCGAAGGCGACGAAATCGCCGACGCTGATGCCCAGCGACTCGCAGTCGGCACGGGTGGCGCAGTAGGCGTCCAGGCGCAACTCGATGTGATCCCAACTGATCGGCATCTCATCCACGGCGGTATTGAACGCGTGCCCGGAAGCCATCAGCGGCAAGACGCTGCCACGGATCACGCCATGGTCGGTAAACAGGCTGACCCGGCTGCCCTCGGCAAAGCGGCTGGACCAGCAGCCGACGGGCGCGAGGGTCAGGCGGCCGTTGTCCTTCACTGCACGCACCGCCGCGCCGATGGTGTCCAGGTGGGCGGAAACGGCGCGGTCGGGGCTGTTCTTCTTGCCCTTGAGCGTGGCGCGGATGGTGCCGCGACGGGTCAGCTCGAAGGGAATGCCCAGTTCTTCAAGGCGTTCGGCGACGTAACGCACGATGGTGTCGGTGAACCCGGTGGGGCTGGGAATGGCGAGCATCTCCAGCAGCACTTTTTGCAGATAGCCGAGGTCCGGCTCGGGGATTTTGCTGGTCATGGAGACTCCTGATTGGTTATCGCCTGTACGGCCGCCTTCGCGAGCAGGCTCGCTCCTATAGGGGGAACGCGATCAAATGTGGGAGCGAGCCTGCTCGCGAAAGGGCCAGTCCAGACAACACATGGCTAAGAGACCACCGGCTGACTGTACGGAAACAACAGATCCACAAACCGCTCCGCCGTCGGCTGCGGTTCATGGTTGGCCAGCCCGGCCCGTTCGTTGGCTTCGATAAATACATAGTCCGGCTGGTCAGCGGCGGACACCATCAGGTCGAGGCCGACCATGGGAATGTCCAGTGTCCGCGCGGCCCGTACCGCCGCATCCACCAGCGTCGGGTGCAGGATCGCCGTGACGTCTTCAAGCACGCCGCCGGTATGAAGATTCGCCGTGCGCCGTACGAACAGGTGCTCACCGGCCGGCAGAATGCTGCTGTAGTCGTAACCGGCGGCACGCAAGGTGCGCTGGGTTTCCCGGTCCTGCGGGATCTTGCTTTCGCCACCGGTGGCCGCTTGTCGCCGCCGGCTCTGGGCTTCGATCAATGCACCGATGGAGTGCTGGCCGTCGCCCACCACTTCGGCCGGCCGGCGAATGGCGGCGGCGACCACTTCAAAACCGATCACCACAATGCGCAGGTCCAGGCCTTCGTGGAAACTTTCCAGCAACACGCGGCTGTCGAAGTGGCGAGCGGCTTCTATGGCTTGCTGCACTTCCTCGATGGTGCGCAAATCCACCGCCACCCCTTGGCCTTGTTCACCATCGAGTGGCTTGACCACCACGCGTTGGTGTTCATCGAGGAACGCCAGGTTGTCATCGGCGTTACCCGCCAGTTGCTGCGCCGGCAAGTTCAACCCGGCGGCCTTGAGCACTTTGTGGGTCAGGCTTTTGTCCTGGCACAGGGTCATGCTGACGGCACTGGTCAGGTCGCTCAGGGATTCACGGCAACGTACCCGGCGCCCGCCATGGCTGAGGGTGAACATCCCGGCGTCGGCGTCATCGACGTGCACATCGATGCCACGACGGTGTGCTTCCTCGACAATGATCCGCGCGTAGGGATTGAACGCGGCTTCCGGGCCGGGCCCGAGAAACAGCGGTTGATTGATGCCGTTCTTGCGCTTGATGGCGAAGGTCGTCAGGTTGCGAAAACCGAGCTTGGCGTAAAGGCTTTTCGCCTGGCGGTTGTCGTGCAGCACCGACAGGTCGAGGCAGGCGAGCCCGCGACTCATGAAGTGTTCGATCAAATGCCGCACCAGCACTTCACCGACACCTGGTCGCGCACAATGCGGGTCGACCGCCAGGCACCACAGGCTGCTGCCGTTTTCCGGGTCGTTGAAGGCCTTGTGGTGGTTGAGGCCCATGACGCTGCCGATGACCGCGCCGCTGTCCTCGTCTTCGGCCAGCCAGTACACCGGGCCGCCCAGATGGCGCGGCGTCAGCAGGGTGGCATCGATCGGCAACATGCCACGGGCCTGATACAGCTGATTGATCGCCTGCCAGTCGGCATCGCTTTGCGCACGTCTAATGCGAAAACCGCGAAACACCCGGGTCGCCTGACGGTAGTCGCTGAACCACAGGCGCAAGGTATCGGACGGGTCGAGGAACAACTGCGTCGGCTCCAGCCCCAGCACTTGCTGGGGCGCGGCGACGTACAGGGCAATGTCCCGCTCGCCGGGCTGCTCGTTGAGCAACTCCCCGGCCAGGCTCGCGGCATCGGCAAAGGTGTGGCCGATCAGCAGGCGCCCCCAGCCGCAATGCACGGCAATCGGCGCCCCGCCGCGTTCACAGCGATCCTCGGCAAGACGTGCCTGCAAGCGTTCGTAGGAGGGTGACTGGCCGCGCAACAGGCGTTGGCTGAAAGCCGTGGCGTGAGATTTCATCGGTCAGATTCCTTGTTCGCTGAGCCACAGGTTCAGGGCTGCCAGTTGCCACAGCTTCGAGCCGCGCAATGGCGTCAATTGACCCTGTGGGTCGGTCAGCAGTCGATCGAGCATCGCCGGGTGGAACAGGCCGCGATCCTGACTCGGATCGAGCAGCAGCTCGCGCACCCATTCCAGCGTATCGCCCTGCAAATGCTTGAGGCCCGGCACCGGGAAGTAACCTTTCTTGCGGTCGATCACTTCACTGGGAATCACTTGTCGCGCCGCTTCCTTCAGGACTTGCTTACCGCCGTCCGGCAGTTTGAAACGCCCCGGAATCCGTGCCGACAGCTCCACCAGGCGGTAGTCGAGAAACGGCGTGCGCGCTTCCAGGCCCCAGGCCATGGTCATGTTGTCGACCCGTTTGACCGGGTCGTCCACCAGCATCACCGTGCTGTCCAGACGCAAGGCCTTGTCCACCGCCGCATCGGCACCGGGCTGAGCGAAATGGGCTTTGACGAAGTCGCCGGCGGCGTCATTCGCGGTCAGCCATTTCGGTTGCACGGTGGCGGCGTAGTCGTCGTAACTGCGGTCGAAAAACGCTTCGCGGTAAGCGGCATAGGGATCACTCGCGCCGTCCACTTGCGGATACCAGTGGTAACCGGCGAACAGCTCATCGGCGCCCTGGCCGCTCTGGACGACTTTGCAGTGTTTGGCTACTTCCCGGGACAACAGATAGAAGGCGATGCAGTCATGGCTGACCATCGGCTCACTCATGGCGCGGAAGGCGGCGGGCAGTTGTTCGATGATTTCCTTTTCGTCGATGCGCAGTTGATGGTGCTGCGTGCCGTAGTGTTTGGCGATCAGGTCGGAATACTGGAACTCGTCGCCGCGTTCGCCGCCGGCATCCTGGAAGCCGATGGAGAAGGTCGACAGATTGTCCACGCCGACTTCCCGCAACAGGCCCACCAGCAGGCTGGAATCGACACCACCGGACAGCAGCACGCCGACATCCACCGCCGCACGCTGTCGAATCGCTACCGCTTCGCGGGTGCTGTCGAGTACACGGTCGCGCCAGTCTTCGAGGCTCAAGTCCGTCTCATCGGCGTTAGGGCCGTAGGGCAGGGTCCACCAGGTTTTCTGTTCGGTGCGGCCATCGGCTTCGATGCGCATCCAGGTGGCCGGCGGCAGTTTTTCAATGCCCGCCAGCAAGGTGCGCGGTGCCGGGACCACGGCGTGGAAATTCAGGTAGTGATTGAGCGCCACGGGATCGAGGAGCGGGTTGATGTCGCCACCCTTGAGCAATGCCGGCAGGGCCGAGGCGAAGCGCAGGCGCTGGCCGGTGCGCGACAGGTACAGCGGTTTTACGCCGAGTCGGTCGCGGGCGATGAACAGGCGTTGGGCATCGCGCTCCCAAATGGCAAAGGCAAACATGCCGTTGAGTTTCGGCAGCAGCGCTTCGCCCCAGGCGTGATAGCCCTTGAGCAACACTTCGGTGTCGCCACCGGAATAGAAGGCGTAACCCAGGTTTTCAAGTTCCGTGCGCAGTTCCGGAAAGTTGTAGATCGCCCCGTTGAAGGCCAGGGACAAGCCCAGTTGCGGGTCGATCATCGGCTGCGCCGAGCCGTCTGACAGGTCCATGATTTTCAGGCGCCGATGGCCCAGGGCAACAGGTCCCTGGCTATGAAATCCCCAGGCGTCGGGGCCGCGAGGGGCCAGGTGATGGGTGATTCGTTCAATGGCTGCAAGGTCTGCAGGTTGATGATCAAAACGTAACTCGCCAGCTAATCCGCACATAAATTCCTTACCGGTTTTTCCGTTGGGGAGGGTCGATCGATACCGCGTCGAAACAGCGGGTACTCAGAAAGTGACCCTCCTCGGTAAGGGGAGTTTTAGATCGATGAGTTATATGCGCGAATGACCACGGCCGAATCGCCCCATGAGGGCGACTTCGACTGCTGTATCGACTACTTGCCCCGGATCAGGCGCCGCAAGGCAAACCGGTTGGGGTGACAGGCTTCGGCCACGCTCCTGGGCAATGGCAGGGGTTCGTTGTCCAGCCAGGCTGCCAGCAGTTCTCCGGACAGCGGTGCGGTGATCAGGCCGCGCGAGCCGTGACCGCTGTTGATGTACAAACCGTCAAGCCATGGGCATTCGACGTCCGGCACCTGCCGGGCGTCCTTGCTGAGTGCTGCATACACCTGAGTGAACGCCTGGGTGTCGGCCAACGGACCGACGATTGGCAAGTAGTCGGGGCTGGTGCAGCGAAAGGCAACGCGACCCTGGAGACTTTCAGGTGCAAGTTCATCGGCCTGTAAACGCTCGACCAGATCGTGGGAAATCTCTTCGAGCATGGCCAGGTTGCCCAGGTGTTCCGCCGTAGTCGGCGCCAGGTCATCGCTCTTGAAATCGAAACTGGCTCCCAGGGTGTGTTCGCCCAAACGGGCAGGGGCGACATAGCCTTCGGCGCACACCACGGTGCTCAGGGCCTGGCTTTGCGGGGTTTGCACCAGTCGGGTGATTTGCCCGCGAATGCGTTTGAGCGGCAACTCGGCGCTCTCGGGGAAACGCCGGATTTCGGCGGCACCGGCGAGCACCACCACGGGGGCGTCGGCAAGCAAGCGCTCGCCGTCCCAGGCTTGCCAACGGCCTTCAACTTTGCGCAGCTCCAGCGCATCGTGATGGGTGAGCAGTTGAATCTGTGGATGCGCAGCCTGCCACTGGCACAACGCCGGTGGATGAACCCAGCCGCCTTCGGGATAGAACAGGCCACCCTGTGCCAGCCCGATGCCGGCCACGGCCTGTGCCTCGGGTTGATCCAGCAGGTGCAGCAAGTCCGCTGGAAACGCCGCTGCCAACTGCGCTTGACGCTCGGCTTCCTTGGCGTTGAACGCCAACTGCAACACGCCGCAATCGTCCCAGTCGCGGCCCCGTTGCAAGTGTTCGAGCAGGCGTCGGGTGTAGCCGAATCCGCTGACGATCATTTGCGACAGCGCCGTGCCGTGGGCGGATAACTTCAGGTAGAGCACGCCCTGCGGGTTGCCCGAGGCTTCCTGGGCGATGGCGTCGTGGCGCTCCAGCAAAGTCACTTGCCAACCCCGCGCGGCGAGGCTGGCGGCGCTGGCACATCCGGCCAGGCCGGCACCGATCACCAGAGCCTGGCGTTCGCCGGTCAGCGGGGCCGGCCGGGCGAACCAGGGTTTATCCAGGGCCGGGGTCGGTGTTTCCTGGGGCCAGCCGAGGAACTCGCCGCGCAGGATTTCCCATTTGTGGCCAATGCCGGGGGTGCGTTTCATCTTGAAGCCGGCGGCGTTGAGCAGGCGCCGCACCCAGCCGGTGCTGGTGAACGTGCTGATGGAGGCACCGGGGGCGGCCAGGCGCGCCAGTTCGGCAAACAGCTCGGCGGTCCACATGTCGGGGTTTTTCGCCGGGGCGAAACCGTCGAGGAACCAGGCGTCGATTCGGGCATCGAGTTGCGGCAGTTGCTCCAGTGCATCGCCGATCAGCAGGGTCAGCGTCACGCGGCCGTGGTCCAGCGTCAGGCGCTGAAAGCCCTGATGGATGGCCACGTATTGCTCAAGCAGTTGATCGGCAAACACCTTGAGTTCCGGCCACAGCGCCAGGGCCCGCTGCAAGTCGTCGGGGCTCAACGGGTATTTCTCGACGCTGACAAAATGCAACCGCGCACCGGTCGCGGCGTGTTGATCGAACACCTGCCAGGCGCACAAAAAATTCAGCCCGGTGCCGAACCCGGTTTCACCGATGACCAGCCGCCCGCCCTCGGGCAGGGCAGCAAAACGCTCCACCAGACGGTTCTGCTCAATAAAGACATAGCGGGTTTCGTCCAGCCCCGACTGGTCGGAGAAATACACATCGTCGAATACCCGCGAATACGGGCGACCTTGGTCGTCCCAGTCGAGCTGGGCGTGGGGCAATACAGGTTTCATGGCAGGCTCGGCAACGGCAAGGCCGCCATTCTAGCCGATCGACGGCGTGGTGCTTGATCCGTGGCAAGGTATGCATTGGCCGAGACCGGGAGAATCTCTGCTGGCCTTCAGTTCAATCCGCTAGTCTTGCTCACATCTGGAAGGGAGCCGCTCATGTTTGAATCCGCCGAAATCGATCACGCCATCGACAAAGAAACCTACGACGCCGAAATCCCGGCCCTGCGCGAAGCGTTGCTCGAAGCGCAATTCGAATTGCAGCAGCAACGCCGCTTTCCGGTGATCATTTTGATCAATGGCATCGAAGGTGCCGGCAAGGGTGAGACGATCAAGGTGCTCAACGAGTGGATGGACCCGCGCTTGATCGAGGTGCGTACCTTCGATCAGCAAACCGATGAAGAACTGGCGCGGCCGCCGGCCTGGCGGTACTGGCGGATGCTCCCGGCCAAGGGGCGCATGGGGATTTTCTTCGGCAACTGGTACAGCCAGATGCTGCAGGGGCGGGTCCATGGCGAGTTCAAGGATCCGCGACTGGACCAGGCGATCAATGGCGCCGAGCGCCTGGAAAAGATGCTCTGCGATGAAGGTGCGCTGATCTTCAAGTTCTGGTTTCACCTCTCGAAAAAGCAAATGAAGGCACGCCTCAAGGCATTGGCCGACGACCCGCTGCACAGCTGGCGCATCAGCCCGCTGGACTGGCAGCAGTCGCAAACCTACGACCGGTTCGTGAAGTATGGTGAACGGGCGCTGCGTCGAACCAGCCGTGACTATGCACCCTGGCATGTGATCGCCGGGGCGGATGCCCATTATCGCAGCCTGGCCGTGGGTCGGATTCTGCTGGCGGGCCTGCAAGGGGCATTGAAGCGACCGAAGATCCATCCGGAAAAGGTCAGCGCCGCGCCAGTGTTCCCCAGTGTCGATCAAGTGAACCTGATCGACAGTCTGGACCTGACCCTGCACCTGGACAAGGATGATTACGAAGAACAACTGATCACCGAGCAGGCGCGGTTTTCCGGGTTGATGCGTGACAAACGCATGCGCCGCCACGCACTGGTGGCGGTGTTCGAGGGCAATGACGCGGCTGGCAAAGGTGGGGCGATCCGCCGGGTAGCGGCAGCGCTGGATCCGCGTCAGTACAGCATCGTACCGATTGCCGCGCCAACCGAAGAAGAACGGGCGCAGCCGTATCTATGGCGTTTCTGGCGGCACCTGCCGGCCCGGGGCAAGTTCACGGTGTTCGACCGCTCGTGGTATGGCCGGGTGTTGGTGGAGCGCATCGAAGGCTTTTGCAGCCCGGCGGACTGGCTGCGTGCCTATGGTGAAATCAACGATTTCGAAGAACAGCTCGCCGACGCCGGTGTGATCGTGGTCAAGTTCTGGCTGTCGATCGACAAGCAGACGCAATTGGAGCGCTTCGAGGAGCGCGAGAAGATTCCCTTCAAGCGCTTCAAGATCACTGAAGATGACTGGCGTAACCGTGAAAAATGGGATGACTATCGTGCGGCGGTCGGTGACATGGTCGACCGTACCAGTACCGAGATTGCGCCATGGACCCTGGTGGAAGCCAATGACAAGCGCTGGGCACGGGTCAAGGTGCTACGCACCATCAACCGGGCGCTGGAAGAGGCTTTCGAGAAATCCGACCGGCATGAACGCAAGCGCAAGGACAAGAATTGAGGCCATGGTTACGCATACGCGAGGTGAATGATCGTCGCGGTCGGTGAAGCGCTGGACTTATGCTCGGTCCACTCTCAACCGATAACAACAATGAGGTATGCCATGCGTGAAGTGGTGATCGTCGACAGCGTACGGACCGGCCTGGCCAAATCCTTTCGCGGTAAATTCAACATGACCCGCCCGGATGACATGGCGGCCCACTGTGTCGATGCACTGTTGGCGCGCACCGGTATCGATCCGGCGAGCGTCGAGGACTGCATCGTGGGTGCCGGCTCCAACGAAGGTGCCCAGGGTTTCAATATCGGTCGCAATGTCGCGGTGCTCTCGCGCCTGGGTATCGGCACGGCCGGCATGACCCTCAACCGGTTCTGTTCTTCGGGCTTGCAGGCGATCGCCATCGCCGCCAACCAGATCGCTTCGGGTTGCAGCGACATCATCGTCGCCGGCGGCGTCGAGTCCATCAGCCTGACCATGAAGAGCGTCAACACCGACAACCTGATCAACCCGCTGCTCAAGGAGCAGGTGCCGGGCATCTATTTTCCGATGGGCCAGACGGCTGAAATCGTCGCGCGTCGGTACGGCGTCAGCCGTGAAGAGCAGGACCTGTACGCGCTGCAAAGCCAGCAACGTACCGCAGCGGCGCAGGCCGCCGGGTTGTTCAGCGATGAAATCGTGCCGATGGCGGTGAAGTATCGCGTCGAAGACAAGGCCACAGGTCAGGCACAGATCCTCGACGGCATCGTCGACCGAGATGACTGCAACCGCCCGGACACCACCCTGGAAAGCCTGGCCGGATTGAAACCGGTGTTCGCCGAAGATGGCTCGGTCACGGCGGGCAACTCTTCGCAACTGTCCGACGGCGCGTCCATGACCCTGGTGATGAGCCTCGAAAAAGCACTGGAGCTGGGGCTCAAGCCGAAAGCGTTCTTCCGCGGCTTTACCGTGGCCGGTTGCGCGCCGGACGAGATGGGCATCGGCCCGGTGTTTTCGGTACCGAAACTGCTCAAGGCCAAAGGCTTGCGGATTGACGACATCGACCTGTGGGAACTCAACGAAGCGTTCGCCTCGCAGTGCCTGTACAGCCGCAACCGGCTGGAAATCGACAACGCCCGGTACAACGTCAACGGCGGCTCGATTTCCATCGGTCACCCGTTCGGCATGACCGGCTCGCGCCAGGTCGGGCATCTGGTTCGTGAATTGCAGCGACGCAATCTGCGGTACGGCATCGTCACCATGTGCGTGGGTGGCGGGATGGGGGCTACGGGGTTGTTTGAGTCGGTGCGTTAAGCCTCGATATTTTTCGTTGTCTGCCAGATAGCTTTCGCGAGCAGGCTCGCTCCCACAGGTTTGGTGGCGTACACAACATTTGTGATCGCCGCTAATCACTGTGGGAGCGAGCCTGCTCGCGATGGGCTCACCTCGGTTGTAAAAAATCCCCCTCAAAGATTGCGACCCGCACAGTTTCATTCGCGGCCAGTCCAAAACTGTGCCTGTGTACGCCACCGCTGCGAGCCTAGAATGACGACTTCTGTCAATTGGCGTTGGGGTTCACATGCACATTTCATCGGGTCGCTGGGGTTACGGTCTGTTCCTGGCCTTGTTGACCGCGCTGTTGTGGGGAATCCTGCCGATCAAGCTCAAGCAGGTGTTGCTGGTGATGGATCCGGTGACGGTGACCTGGTTTCGCCTGCTGGTGTCCGGCGGCTGCCTGTTCATTTACCTGGCGGCCACCAGGCGTCTACCCAGCCGCAAGGTGCTCGGACCTCGTGGTGGCTGGTTGGTGCTGATGGCGGTGCTCGGACTGGTCGGTAACTATGTTTTGTATCTGATGGGTCTGAACCTGCTCAGCCCCGGCACGGCGCAATTGGTGGTGCAGATGGGCCCGATCATGCTGCTGATCGCCAGCCTGTTTGTGTTCAAGGAGCGTTTCAGCCTGGGGCAGGGGATTGGCTTGCTGGTGCTGTTGATCGGCTTTGCGCTGTTTTTCAACCAGCGCTTGAGTGAGTTGCTCACGTCGCTGACGGACTACACCGCCGGCGTGCTGCTGGTGCTGCTGGCGTCCACGGTCTGGACCTTCTATGCCTTGGGGCAGAAGCAATTGCTGACGGTGTGGAATTCGCTGCAGGTGATGATGGTGATCTACCTGTTTTGCGCGCTGTTGTTGACGCCGTGGGTGCATCCGCTCGAAGCGTTGCAATTGAACCCCTTGCAGGGGTGGTTGTTGCTGGCGTGCTGTCTTAACACCCTGATTGCCTATGGCGCGTTTGCCGAGGCCCTGGCCCATTGGGAAGCTTCCCGGGTCAGCGCGACGCTGGCCATCACGCCGCTGGTGACCTTTGCCGCGGTTGCCATGGCTGCGTGGCTGTGGCCCGACTATGTGCATGCCGAGACGATCAATGGCCTGGGATATGGCGGCGCGGTGCTGGTGGTGCTGGGGTCGGCGCTGGTGGCGTTGGGGCCTTCGTTGATTGCCGGATTGAAGGCCAGAAAAGCCAAAATGGTCGTTGGCTGAAAATCTTCATCGCGCCCTTCGCGAGCAGGCTCGCTCCCCCAGAGATCCAGTGTGGGAGCGAGCCTGCTCGCGAAGACGGACTTTCAATCAGCGCAAAATTCAGCCCTTGGCCCCAGCCTCCAGCATGTTCTCCGGCCTCACCCACGCATCGAACTCTTCGTCAGTCAGATACCCGAGCTGCAACGCCGCCTCGCGCAAGGTCAGGCCTTCGCTGTAGGCCTTCTTGGCGATCTCCGCCGATTTGTCATAGCCGATGTGCGGGTTGAGCGCCGTCACCAGCATCAGACCGCGCTCCAGGTGTTCAGCCATTTTTTCCGCATCCGGTTCCAGGCCGGCCACGCAGTGCTGCTGGAAGTTGCTGCAGCCATCAGCCAGCAAACGGATCGATTGCAGCAGGTTATGGATGATCACCGGTTTGAACACGTTCAACTGCAAGTGACCCTGACTGGCGGCAAAACCGATGGCGACGTCGTTGCCCAACACCTGGCAGGCGAGCATCGACAGTGCTTCGCACTGGGTCGGGTTGACCTTGCCCGGCATGATCGAACTCCCCGGTTCATTGGCCGGCAGCCTGACTTCGGCGAAGCCGGCGCGCGGGCCGGAACCCAGCAGGCGCAGATCGTTGGCGATTTTCATCAGTGTCACGGCGAGGGTTTTCAGCGCGCCGGACAACGTGGTCAGCGGCTCATGGCCGGCCAGTGCGGCGAACTTGTTCGGCGCGGTGATGAACGGCAAGCCGGAGAGGGCTGCCAATTCCGCGGCGATGGCCTCGCCGAAGCCGTGGGGTGAGTTCAGCCCGGTGCCGACGGCCGTTCCGCCCTGGGCCAGCTCGCAGACCGCGGGCAGTGCACTGCGGATTGCCCGCTCGGCGTAATCGAGTTGCGCGATGAAAGCCGAGATTTCCTGACCGAAGCTGATCGGTGTCGCATCCATCATGTGGGTTCGACCGGTCTTGACCAGTTTCATATGGCGTGCGGCCAGTTCGGCCAGCCCGCCGGTCAGTTCACTGATCGCCGGCAGCAAGTGCTGCTGCACCGCCTGGACGGCTGCGATGTGCATGGCGGTGGGAAAACAGTCGTTGGAACTCTGGGAGCGATTGACGTGATCGTTGGGGTGCACCGGGGACTTGCCGCCACGAGGGTTGCCGGCCAGCTCGTTGGCGCGACCGGCGATCACTTCGTTGACGTTCATGTTGCTCTGGGTACCGCTGCCGGTTTGCCAGACCACCAGCGGAAACTGGTCGTCGTGGTCGCCGGCGAGCACTTCGTCGGCCGCCTGCTCGATCAGGCGCGCGATATCGGCGGGCACGTCGCCGTTGCGATCATTGACCCGTGCCGCGGCTTTCTTGATCAGCGCCAGGGCATGCAACACGGCCAGCGGCATGCGTTCGTTGCCGATGGCGAAGTTGATCAGTGAGCGTTGCGTCTGAGCGCCCCAATAGGCTTCATCCGGGACTTCAACCTGGCCGAGGCTGTCGGTTTCGATACGGCTCATCTTGCTCACTCCTGTAGGTCCGATTGCGCAGTTTAGGCCGTGATCGACGGCCGTGGTTCCATCAGTCTGAATTTGACCATTCAACCCCTCTAAATCAGGCGCGACAAGGCTTGGGGTTGAGCGACACACTTTTTTAGGCGCAGAATGGACGCCCTTGGGGTCTTACCTCGCCAGCTAGAAAAGGAAACTCGATGACTCGTCTTCGTGCCATCTGTACCGCCGTTGCTTTGGTCTGCGCCAGCGGCCAGGTTCTTGCCGACACCGCCAGCCATAACGCCAGTGCCGAGGCTTTCCTGACCATGGCGCACGCTGACAAACTGGGCACCCCGGTGTACATGCAAGTACAGCAGATGTTTGCCCAGCGTTTCGAACAAACCAAAGCCCCTGAGTCGAAAAAAGCCGTGCTGGAAACCTACCAGGCCAAGGCCAACGCCGCTCTGGACCAGGCCATTGGCTGGAACAAGCTGAAACCGGACATGGTCAAGCTCTACACCACCAACTTCACCGAATCCGAGCTCAAGGACCTGGTTGCGTTCTACCAGTCGCCACTGGGCAAGAAAGTCCTGGAAAAAATGCCTCAGCTGACCCAGCAATCGGCCCAGATGACCCAGGCCAAGCTGGAAAGCGCGGTGCCTGTGGTCAACAAGCTGCTGGCTGACATGACCGCCGAGCTGACGCCGAAAGACGCGGCTGCTCCAGCCAAGAAAAAGCCTTAAGCGGAGTTCGGTATGACCATGCAACAACGCATCGAATCGACGCTGGCCCTGCTTCAGCCCGAGCATCTGCAAGTGCTGGATGAAAGCCACATGCACAGCCGTGGGCTGCAAACCCATTTCAAGGCGGTGGTGGTCAGCGCGCAGTTCGAAGGCCTGAACCGGGTCAAGCGTCACCAGAAGGTCTACGGCACGCTTGGCGAGCTGATGGGCGAGTTCCATGCGTTGGCGCTGCATACCTACACGCCAGAGGAATGGGCCCGGATCGACGCGGCTCCGGCCTCGCCGACCTGTGCCGGCGGCAGCAAGCACTAAACACAGGTTTTTTGTTAGAATGCCCAACGCGCCGCTAACCCGGCGCGTTTTTTTTCGCATCCGGTTCACCCCTTACGAGGGTAGCCACCTGGAGATTTACCCATGACACAACAGATTGTCGTGGCGGCACTGTATAAGTTCGTCACCCTGGAAGATTACGTCGCCCTGCGCGAGCCCCTGCTGCAAGCGATGGTCGACAACGGCATCAAAGGCACCCTGCTGATTGCCGAAGAAGGTATCAACGGCACCGTGTCCGGCAGCCGCGAAGGCATCGACGGGCTGATGGCCTGGCTCAAGAACGACCCGCGCATGGACGACATCGACCATAAAGAGTCGTACTGCGACGATCAGCCGTTCTATCGCACCAAAGTCAAACTCAAGAAAGAAATCGTCACCCTCGGCGTGGAAGGCGTGGACCCGAACAAAAAGGTCGGCACCTACGTCGATCCGCAGGACTGGAACGCCCTGATCAGCGACCCCGAAGTGCTGTTGATCGACACCCGTAATGATTACGAAGTCTCGATCGGTACCTTCGAAGGCGCCATCGACCCGAAAACCACCAGTTTTCGCGAGTTTCCCGATTACATCAAAGCCAACTTCGACCCGGCCGTGCACAAGAAGGTCGCAATGTTCTGCACCGGCGGCATCCGCTGCGAGAAGGCCTCGAGCTACATGCTCAGCGAGGGCTACGGTGAGGTTTTTCACCTCAAGGGTGGCATCCTGAAGTACCTCGAAGAGGTGCCGCAGGAAGAAACCAAGTGGCAGGGCGACTGCTTCGTGTTCGACAACCGCGTGACCGTTCGTCACGACCTGAGCGAAGGCGACTACGATCAATGTCATGCCTGCCGCACGCCGGTGAGCGTGGAAGACCGCGCGTCCGAGCATTACGTGGCCGGCATCAGTTGCCCGCATTGCTGGGATAAGCTGAGCGAGAAGACCCGTCGCAGCGCGATCGACCGGCAGAAGCAGATCGAACTGGCCAAGGCTCGTAACCAGCCTCACCCGATCGGCTTCAACTACAAGCAAGCATCCTCCGAGGCCTGAACCATGTCTGCACGCCTGCTTTATGTGATGGACCCGATGTGTTCCTGGTGCTGGGGGTTTGCCCCGGTGGCCAACGCACTGGTCGAGCAGGCGCAAGCCGCGGGTGTGGATGTGCATCTGATCGTGGGTGGTTTGCGCACCGGTAGCGGTGCGGCGCTGGAGCCGACCACCCGACGCTACATCCTTGAACACTGGCAGGCGGTCACCGAAGCCACCGGCCAGTCTTTCAAGTTTGAGGGCGCGTTATCCGATGGCTTTGTCTATGACACCGAGCCTGCCTGCCGGGCACTGGTGACGGCGCGCGGACTGGCGCCGGATTGCGCCTGGAAGCTGCTCGGGCTGATCCAGCATGCGTTTTATGTCGAAGGCCGGGATGTCACCCGCGCCAGCGTGCTGGTGGAACTGGCCGAGCAAGCCGGCGTGCCGCGCATCGAGTTCGCCGCCGCGTTTGACCGCGCCGATATGCATGCCGCAACGGCGGCTGATTTCACCTGGGTCCAGGACTTGGGCATTGCCGGTTTCCCCACTCTGCTGGCCGAGCGTAACGGCCAACTGGCGTTGTTGACCAATGGCTATCAGCCGTTGAGCGAGTTGTCCCCGCTGCTCGGCCGCTGGCTGGAGCGTGCTGCCTGTGCATGACCTGCCTGATGATGTCGCACCCGCTAAACGTGTCGACCGTCTGAGCTGGGCGGAAATCCGCCGCCTGGCCCTGCATCACAAGAAATCCCTGTGGATCGCCAACGGTGTGGCCGTGCTGGCGACCCTGTGCAGCGTGCCGATTCCCTTGCTCCTGCCGTTGCTGGTGGACGAGGTGTTGCTGGGGCATGGTGATGCCGCGCTGAAGATCATGAACCACGCGCTGCCCGAAGGCTGGCAGAAGGCCGCGGGCTACATCGGCCTGATGCTGGTGGTGACCTTGACCCTGCGTTGCACCGCGTTGCTGTTCAACGTGGTGCAGGCGAAATTGTTCGCCGGGTTGGCCAAGGACATCGTCTACCGCATTCGCATACGCCTGATCGAGCGTCTCAAGCGTATCTCCTTGGGCGAATACGAAAGCCTGGGCAGCGGCACGGTGACCACGCATCTGGTCACCGACCTGGACACCCTGGACAAATTCGTCGGCGAAACCCTCAGCCGTTTCCTCGTGGCCATGCTGACCCTGGTCGGCACGGCAGGCATTCTGATGTGGATGCACTGGAAACTGGCATTGCTGATTCTGCTGTTCAACCCGCTGGTGATCTATGCCACGGTGCAATTGGGCAAGCGGGTCAAGCACCTGAAGAAACTCGAGAACGACAGCACTTCGCGCTTCACCCAGGCACTGACCGAAACGCTGGATGCCATCCAGGAAGTTCGCGCCGGCAACCGCCAGGGGTTTTTCCTCGGTCGCCTGGGGCAACGCGCCCGGGACGTGCGTGACTATGCGGTGAATTCGCAATGGAAAACCGATGCGTCGAATCGGGCCAGCGGTTTGCTGTTCCAGTTCGGCATCGATATTTTCCGGGCCGCGGCGATGCTCACCGTGCTGTTTTCCGACCTTTCAATCGGCCAGATGCTCGCGGTGTTCAGTTACCTGTGGTTCATGATCGGTCCGGTTGAACAACTGCTGAACCTGCAATATGCCTACTACGCTGCCGGCGGTGCGCTGTCGCGAATCAACGAACTGCTGTCCCGTGCCGATGAGCCCCAATACCCGGGCGGCGTCGACCCTTTCGCCGGTCGCGAGACGGTCGGGCTGGAAGTACAAGGGTTGAGCTTCGGTTACGGTGATGAACTGGTCCTGAACCAGATGAACCTGTCCATCGCCCCCGGCGAAAAGGTTGCGATCGTCGGCGCCAGTGGCGGTGGCAAGAGCACGTTGGTGCAACTGCTGCTGGGCTTGTACACGCCGTTGGCCGGAACCATTCGCTTCGGCGGTTCGACCCAGCAGGAGATCGGCCTGGAAACCGTGCGGGAAAATGTTGCCGTGGTCCTGCAACATCCGGCGCTGTTCAACGATACCATCCGGGCCAACCTGACCATGGGCCGCGAACGCAGTGACGAGGCCTGCTGGCAGGCGCTGGAAATTGCCCAGTTGCATGGCACGGTCCGGGATTTGCCCAATGGCCTGGACAGCATCGTCGGGCGCTCCGGGGTGCGTTTGTCCGGCGGGCAACGTCAACGCCTGGCCATCGCCCGAATGGTGCTGGCCGAGCCCAAGGTGGTGATCCTCGACGAAGCCACCTCGGCACTGGACGCCGCCACCGAATACAACCTGCACCAGGCTTTGGCGCGGTTCCTGAGCAACCGCACCACGTTGATCATTGCCCACCGCCTTTCGGCGGTAAAACAGGCGGATCGGGTGCTGGTGTTCGACGGCGGGCAAGTTGCCGAGGATGGCGACCACCAGCAACTGATTGCCGACGGTGGGTTGTACGCCAAGCTGTATGGGCATTTGCAGCGGTTGTAGCGGTTGTAGCGAGGTCGCTTCAAGGTTGCAGAGCGCTGTTTCAATACTATAAAAATTCATCGCGAGCGAATTCAGTGGCCGATACTCCCTCCGGGCAAAGCTTGTCGCTTGCCGGAAGCAGGATCGCCCCCTAGTCTAGCTATAGCGATTTCGTCCGGAAGACGAGCAGACAGTGCCAATGCAAGGGACCCCATGAATCAAACGCGGACTCTCGGAACGCCACGGCTGTTGGGTATCGTCTGGCCATTTATCGCCGTTGTGGTGTTTCAAGCCTTGTTGGGCGGCGTTAGCCTTTACGTGCTGTCGGCGGTTCGCGGCTATGTTGCCGGCGAAAGTCTCTGGTCCAAGGGCCAGAAAGACGCCATCTATTACCTCAACCTCTACGCCGACAGTGGCGACGAAGCGATTTTTCGTAAATACCAGCACGCGATGTCCGTGCCCCAGGGCGGACATGAGTTACGTGTGGCACTGGACCACCAACCGCCGAATATCGAGGCGGCACGTGTGGCGATTCTCAAGGGCGGCAACCACCCGGATGACGTTTCCAGCCTGATTTGGCTGTACCTCAACTTTCGTCACTTCAGCTACCTCGAAAAAGCCATCGACCTCTGGACCGTGGGTGATGCCTATCTTGTCAAACTCGATAACGTTGCCAGGGACATGCATCGGCACATCGCTGCCGGCCCGGCTTCCAGGGCGGATGTACAGCGCTGGAGGGAGCAGATTTTCGCGATCAATGATGAGGTGACTCCGGCGGCGAAAGCCTTCAGCGATGCACTGGGGGAGGGGTCGCGGGTCATTCTTCGTCTGCTGTTGCTGACTAACCTCGCCACGGCTCTTGGATTGATCGCGCTGGCGCTGATGCGCACCCATAAACTACTCAAGCAGCGCCATGCCTTCGCCGATGCGTTGCAAGTGGAGAAAGAGCGGGCGCAGATCACCCTGCAATCGATTGGTGACGGCGTGATCACCACGGATGTTTCCGGTGCGATCGCCTACATGAACCCCGCGGCCGAGGCGTTGACCCACTGGAAGGCCGAGCAGGCGACGGGGTTGCCGCTGGCGGCGCTGTTCAACCTGCTGGACGAAAATGCCCAGACCGATGGATTCACCCTGATCGAGCATATTCTCAGCGGCCAGCTCAGTGGCGGCAGTGAACACTCCAAGCTGATCCAGCGTCTGGACGGCAGCACGGTGTCGGTCACGCTGGTGGGCGCGCCGATCCGTAATGCCGGCAAAGTCAGCGGGACGGTGTTGGTGCTGCATGACATGACCCAGGAGCGGCAATACATCGCGAATCTGTCGTGGCAGGCGACCCACGACGCCTTGACCGGGCTCGCCAACCGTCGCGAGTTCGAATATCGCCTGGAACAGGCGCTGCACAACCTGACCCGCCATTCGGGTCGCCATGCCCTGATGTTCCTCGATCTGGACCAGTTCAAGCTGGTCAACGATACCTGCGGCCACGCGGCGGGCGACGAACTGTTGCGGCACATCTGCGCGCTGTTGCAATCCGGGCTGCGCGAAGGCGATACCCTGGCGCGCCTTGGCGGCGACGAATTCGGCATCCTGCTGGAAAACTGCGCACCGGAAGCGGCGGAGAAAATTGCCGAAAGCCTGCGCCAGACTGTGCAGAATCTGCATTTTGTCTGGAAGGGCCGGCCTTTCGTGACCACTGTCAGTATCGGGCTGGTCCATGTCGCGCAGAATCCGACGACGCTTGAAGCCTCGCTGCGTGCTGCCGACATGGCGTGCTACATGGCCAAGGAAAAGGGCCGTAACCGGGTTCAGGTCTATCATCCGGATGACTCGGAACTGTCCCTGCGCTTCGGCGAAATGGCCTGGGTGCAGCGTTTGCACATGGCGCTGGAGGAAGACCGCTTTTGCCTGTACGCCCAGGAAATTGTGCCCTTGGGTCATGTCGAACAGGGCGGCGGGCACATTGAGATTCTGCTGCGATTGCATGATGAAGCCGGGCGGATGATCCTGCCCGACAGCTTCATTCCGGCTGCCGAGCGTTATGGCTTGATGAGCTCGCTCGATCGTTGGGTGGTGCAGAACGTGTTCAAGATCATTGCCCAATGCAGGGCCGAGCAAGGCCATGGGCCGCTGGCCATGTGTGCGATCAATCTGTCAGGCACGACCATTGGGGATGAGGCATTCCTGGACTTCCTGCGCGAACAGTTTGTGACGTATTCGATTCCGCCTGAAATGATTTGTTTTGAAATTACTGAAACCAGTGCTATTTCAAATCTTGGCAGCGCCATTCGATTCATTAATGAACTCAAAGGCTTAGGATGCTATTTTTCACTGGATGACTTTTGTGCCGGAATGTCCTCATTCGCGTACCTGAAACATTTGCCTGTAGACTTCCTGAAGATCGATGGGAGTTTCGTAAAGGATATGCTGGACGACCCGATCAACCGCGCCATGGTCGAAGTGATCAACCACATTGGCCATGTGATGGGTAAGCGCACGATTGCCGAGTTTGTCGAAACGCCCCAGATCGAGCAGGCATTGCTGGAGATCGGGGTGGATTACGCTCAAGGGTATGTGATTGAACGCCCGCATCTGTTTACCTTTGATAGCCTGCTAAGCCGTCCCGCCAGGCCTCAGCCGCTGTTGTTCAAGGCCCCTGGCACGTTCCGTTGAAACTCCTGCCGGTCTTACAATCACAATCAAAAGGAGCTCGACAGTGATCGATACATTCAACCGAACCGGACCGCTCATGGAAGCTGCAAGTTACCCTGCCTGGGCCCAGCGCCTGATCCAGGATTGCAGCGAGAGCAAGCGCCGGGTTGTCGAACACGAACTGTACCAACGCATGCGAGACAACAAACTCAGTGCGAAGACCATGCGCCAGTACCTGATCGGTGGCTGGCCGGTGGTCGAACAGTTCGCGTTGTATATGGCACAAAACCTGACCAAGACCCGCTTTGCCCGTCATCCCGGCGAAGACATGGCCCGTCGCTGGCTGATGCGTAACATCCGCGTCGAACTGAACCACGCCGATTACTGGGTGCACTGGAGTCGCGCGCACGGTGTCAGCCTGGAAGAGTTGCAGGCTCAGCAGGTTCCACCCGAGCTTCACGCCCTGAGCCATTGGTGCTGGCACACCAGTTCCGCCGACTCGCTGATCGTTGCGATTGCCGCTACCAACTACGCGATCGAAGGGGCGACCGGGGAATGGTCGGCGGTCGTGTGTTCCAACGGTATCTACGCCGCCTCGTTCCCCGAGGAAGATCGCAAGCGGGCGATGAAATGGCTGAAGATGCATGCGCAGTATGACGATGCCCATCCATGGGAAGCCCTGGACATCATCTGCACACTGGCGGGCACCAACCCGAGCAAATCCCTGCAGGTGGAGCTGCGTCAGGCTGTTTGCAAGAGCTACGACTATATGTACCTGTTTCTCGAACGTTGCATGCAAATGGAACACGCAGAGCGGGCACCGGTCGTGCGTGAGCGGATGGCATTGGTCGAAAGCTGATTCAATCGCTGCTTGAAAAACAACTGTGGGAGCGAGCCTGCTCGCGAATACGGACTGTCAGTCAACATCATCGTTGAAGGTCAGGTCCCATTCGCGAGCAGGCTCGCTCCCACATTGGTTTGTGCCGTGACTGAAATTTCAGCCCGCCATCTCCAGCCGGTTACGACCTTCGCGCTTGGCCACATACAATGCGCTGTCTGCCCGCCGCAACAGGCTTTCGGCAGACTCGCCGGGCAACAGGGTCGAACAGCCTAGGCTGACCGTCAGCAGGATCTTGTGGCTATTGGCCAGGTACTCTTCAGACTGCACTGCAAACCGCAGCCGCTCACCGACCATGGCCGCGGCCTCGCGACAGGTATTCGACAGCAGGATCAGGAACTCCTCGCCGCCATAGCGGAACACCATGTCCACGTTGCGCAGTTGGTTTTTGATCGAGGCAGCGACCGCCTTGAGCACGTCATCGCCAGTGCTGTGGCCGTGGGTATCATTAACCAGCTTGAAATGATCGATGTCCAGCATCAGCACCGACAACGGTTGCAGGTGGCGCCGGGACAGCTCGATTTCCCTTTGCAGTGTCTGGTCCATGGCGATGCGGTTACCGGCGCCCGTCAGCGGGTCGCGCAGTGCGCTTTGGGTAGCGGTACGGTACAGCAGCGCATTGCGCATCGGGAAAAGCAGCGCGGCCAGCAGTGATTCGAGATGGCCCTGTTCCAGTTCGCTGAAACGCTGATTGCGACGGAAGATCAGCTCGCCCAGATGTTCGCCTTCGTGGCTGAGGCTGTAGCTGATGGAGTGGTGGCCGCGTTGGCCGAACTCCAGGCGCAGGTCACTGCTCTTGTGCTGGTAGCACAAGGCATCCAACGGCACCAGCCGTTGAATCTCGCGATAGAAAGTCCCAAGAATGCGTTGCGGTTCCAGGCTGGTTTGCAGCTGCAGGCTCAGCTGCTGGCGCAATTGCGCAAGACTGACAGGTCTTTCCAGGAGGGGCGGCTGCTGACCAAAGCCCAGGCGCTGCAATTTGGCGCTATCGAAGTCAATTGCGTTGGTCTGGGAGGGTGGTTTCATAAGGCGTGCGCCCCTAAGCAGTAAGGCTGTCTTACAAGCAGGGTGAGAGCGGCTTAGGGCTGCGCGTCGTACTGGTCCGTCAGTCCCGTAGGACATTTCGTACAAGTTTAATCCGCTTTGTAGAAGAAGAGTAATCTCTGGACTCAAGCTTCACCCCCGTCTGCTTTCACGTTACGTGTCTGAGCAAACTTAGAGCGAAAGTCGTGCCATTCGGTTCATCCGAATAAAAGTTGTTTTGAATCAATCGGTTGATTGTCGTCTGCTACCTGGGTGACGTAGGGTGTGACGTTTGTTTGACAGGTGCCTGGTTCGAATCCTGAAGCCTTCGAGTGCCGCGACAGGAAGCTGGCGCGGCACCAAAAAGCGACGTACGGTCGTTACTGGGCGTTGAACGCCTGGCCATTGATACCGGTGCTGTCCGGGCCCATCAGGTAAAGGTAGACCGGCATGATCTCCTCGGGCGTCGGGTTGTTCAGGGGGTTTTCACCCGGGTAAGCCTGGGCGCGCATGCTGGTGCGGGTGGCGCCGGGGTTGATGCTGTTGGAGCGTACCGGGGCCACGGTGTCGACTTCGTCAGCCAGGGTTTGCATCAGGCCTTCAGTGGCGAACTTGGAGACGCCGTAAGCGCCCCAGTACGCACGTCCCTTGCGGCCGACGCTGCTGGACGTGAACACCACCGAAGCATCCTGCGACAGCTTGAGCAGCGGCAGCAGTGTGCTGGTGAGCATGAACATGGCATTGACGTTGACTTGCATGACCCGCATGAAGTTTTCGCCGGAAAGCTGCTCGATCGGCGTGCGCGGGCCGATGATCGAAGCATTGTGCAGCAGGCCGTCGAGATGCCCGAATTCGCTTTCGATCATCGCTGCCAACTCATCGTATTGATGGGGCAGGGCGGTTTCGAGGTTGAAGGGGATGACTGCCGGTTGTGGATGGCCGGCGGCTTCGATCTCGTCGTAGACCTGGGTCAGGTTGGCTTCGGTCTTGCCCAGCAGCAGCACGGTTGCGCCGTGTGCCGCGTAGGTTTTTGCCGCTGCGGCGCCGATGCCGCGTCCTGCGCCGGTGACCAGAATGACCCGATCCTTGAGCAGTTCGGGGCGGGCGGAATAATCAAACATAAAAAACCTCAACAAATCAGAAGACAGCGGCCGTTGTAGGAGCGAGCTTGCTCGCGATGGTCTTGAACGATTACACGACAAACCCGACACCCTGCGGCGTTCTCGGGTTTCTCGCGAGCAAGCTCGCTCCTACAGAGGTCTGCGACAGACTTAGCAACTGCAAAGCGCGCTATCGAGCACCTTGCGCAACTCCAGTGGATGATCGACCACCACGTCCGCCCCCCAATGCCGCGGATTGTCATCCGGGTGGATATAGCCGAAGGTCACGGCGGCAGTCTTGGTGCCGGCATCGCGGCCCGACTCGATGTCGCGCAGGTCATCGCCGACGAACAGCACGCTGGCCGGGTCCAGGTCGAGCATCTTGCAGGCCAGGATCAGCGGTTCCGGATCCGGTTTGCTGTTCTTCACATGATCGGGGCAGATCAGCAGCGCCGAGCGTTCAGCCAGCCCCAGCTGTTGCATGATCGGCTCGGCGAAACGCAGCGGTTTGTTGGTGACCACGCCCCAGATCAGGTTGGCCTTCTCGATGTCCGCCAGCAGTTCGCCCATGCCGTCGAACAGCTTGCTGTGGACTGCACAACCGACGAGGTAGCGCTCCAGGAACTCCAGGCGCAGTTCCTCGAACCCCGGCGATTCCGGGTCCATGGAGAAGGTCACCGCGACCATCGCCTTGGCACCGCCGGAAATCTCGTCGCGGATGTGCTTGTCGTTCATCGGTGGCAAGCCGCGGTCGGCACGCATCGCCTGACAGATCGCAATGAAGTCCGGCGCGGTGTCGAGCAGGGTGCCGTCCATGTCGAAAAGAACTGCTCTGATTGGCATCGGCTTACTCCTCGCGCAGGGTCTGGATCATGTAGTTGACGTCCACGTCGGCCGCCAGTTTGTAGTGCTTGGTCAGCGGGTTGTAGGTCAGGCCGATGATGTCCTTGACGGTCAGACCGGCCATGCGGCTCCAGGCGCCGAGTTCGGAAGGGCGGATGAATTTCTTGAAGTCGTGGGTGCCGCGCGGCAGCAGCTTCATGATGTATTCGGCGCCGACGATGGCGAACAAGTACGCCTTCGGATTGCGGTTGATGGTGGAGAAGAACACCTGGCCGCCGGGTTTGACCATGCGGAAGCAGGCACGGATGACCGACGACGGGTCCGGTACGTGCTCAAGCATTTCCAGGCAGGTGACCACGTCGAACTGCTCGGGCATTTCCTCGGCCAGGGCTTCAGCGGTGATCTGCCGGTATTCGACGTTCACGCCCGACTCCAGCTGATGCAACTGGGCAACCGCCAACGGCGCTTCGCCCATGTCGATGCCCATCACGGTCGCGCCGCGCTGAGCCATGGCTTCGCTGAGGATGCCGCCGCCGCAACCGACGTCGAGGACCTTCTTGCCGGCCAGGTTGACCCGCTCGTCAATCCAGTTGACCCGCAGCGGGTTGATGTCGTGCAGCGGTTTGAATTCGCTTTCGCGGTCCCACCAGCGATGGGCCAGGGCCTCGAATTTGGCGATTTCGGCGTAGTCGACGTTGCTCATGGTTTAAGTCCTCTAAAACTTGAAAAATCCTGTTGCCCCGGATTGTGCTCCAGGGTGCTTACGATTCGGTGCGGCCACTGATGCGCTGGCCCCAGGCCTTGGCGACAGTGCCAAGCTGTTGTTCATCCAGGCGTGTCAGGCGACGGTCGTCGAGCAACTGCTTGCCCGCAACCCAAAGGTGTTTCACGCAGTCCCGGCCGGTGGCATATATAAGCTGCGAAACCGGGTCGTAGACCGGCTGCTGGGCCAGGCCGGAGAGGTCGAAAGCCACCATGTCCGCGGCCTTGCCGATTTCCAGCGAGCCGGTTTCGGCCTCGATACCCAGCGCCCGGGCACCGTTGAGGGTGGCCATGCGCAAGGCACGATGGGCATCCAGCGCGGTGGCCGAGCCGGCGACAGCCTTGGCCAGCAGGGCCGCGGTGCGGGTTTCGCCGAGCAGGTCCAGGTCATTGTTGCTGGCTGCGCCATCAGTGCCGATCGCGACATTGACCCCGGCCTGCCACAAACGCTCGACCGGGCAGAACCCACTGGCCAGCTTCAGGTTCGACTCCGGGCAATGAATCACATTGCTGTTGCTTTCTACCAGCAGCGCCAGGTCGTCTTCGCTGATCTGGGTCATGTGAACCGCCTGGAAGCGTGGTCCCAGCAAGCCCAGGCGTGCCAGTCGGGCCAGCGGTCGTTCACCGCGTTGCTCGACCGATTGCTGCACTTCGAAAGCGGTTTCATGTACGTGCATGTGAATCGAAGCGTCCAGTTCTTCGGCAATCACCCGGATTTTTTCCAGGTTTTCGTCGCCCACGGTGTAGGGTGCATGGGGGCCGAAGGTGACTTTGATGCGCTCGTGGTGCTTGAGATCGCCAAACAGCTCGACGCCCTGACGAATGGCTTCGTCCGCCGTAGCAGCGCCCGGAATAGGGAAGTCGAGGATCGGGATTGCGATCTGCGCGCGAATGCCGCTGTTGTGCACGCGCTCACTGGCAACCTTCGGGAAGAAGTACATGTCAGAGAAGCAGGTGATGCCGCCTTTGATTTGCTCGGCGATGGCAAGGTCGGTGCCGTCGCGCACGAAATCTTCGTTGACCCATTTGGCCTCGGCGGGCCAGATATGGTTTTCCAGCCAGGTCATCAATGGCAGGTCATCGGCCAGGCCGCGAAACAGTGTCATCGCCGCGTGCCCGTGGGCATTGATCAGGCCGGGGCTGAGCAGCATGTCGGGCAATTCGCGGGTTTCGGTTGCGTTAAGCTTCAGCGCGGCGGAACGTGGGCCGATAAACACGATGCGTCCATCACGGATGCCCACGCCATGTTCCTTGAGGACAACACCAGCGGGTTCGACGGGTACCAGCCAGGTCGGCAGCAATAACAGGTCGAGCGCAGCGGCAGTGTTCGGCATCGAGGGTCGGTTCCAGTGCTTTTGTATAGGATGGCGAAGTATACCCGAGCGTCTTCGCGGGGGGATCGCTATAATCGGCGGCTTTTGTTCATGAGTGCGGGGTGAGGGATGCGCGATCGACTGTTGGCTGCGGAAAAGGTAAAGGCCATCGATTGGCGTGATGGCGCTCTCCATCTGCTGGATCAGCGTATTTTGCCGTTCGAGGAAACCTGGATTGCCTACACCAGCGCCGCTGGCGTGGCCGAGGCCATTCGCTCGATGGTGGTGCGTGGCGCGCCGGCCATCGGCATTAGCGCAGCCTATGGCATCGTACTGGCGGCCCGCGCCCGGATTGCCGAAGGTGGCGACTGGTACGCTGCGCTGGAAGAGGATTTCATGCTGTTGGCCGATTCCCGTCCCACCGCGGTCAACCTGTTCTGGGCGCTGGGCCGCATGCACGACCGGCTTGATCGCCTGAAAGACAATGCCGATCCGCTGGAGGTGCTGGAGGCCGAGGCCATCGCCATTCATGAAAGTGATCGCGAAGCCAACCTGACCATGGCGCAGTTGGGTGTCGACCTGATCCGCAAGCATCAGGGCAACGCCCAGGCGATCCTGACCCACTGCAACACCGGCGCGCTGGCCACGGGCGGCTTTGGCACGGCGCTGGGGGTGATTCGTGGGGCTTTCATCGAGGGTATGGTCGAGCAGGTCTATGTCGACGAAACCCGCCCATGGTTGCAGGGCTCGCGGTTGACCGCGTGGGAACTGGCCAATGAAGGCATTCCCGTGACCCTCAATGTCGATTCCGCCGCGGCGCATATCATGAAGACCAAAGGCCCTACCTGGGTCATCGTCGGCGCGGACCGGATCACCGCCAACGGCGACGTGGCCAACAAGATCGGCACCTATCAGCTGGCCGTCAACGCCATGCACCATGGTGTGCGCTTCATGGTGGTGGCGCCGAGTTCGACCATCGACATGAACCTGGCCAGTGGCGATGACATTCCGATTGAAGAGCGTGATGGTCGCGAGCTGCTGGAGGTGGGTGGCAAGCGCGTCGGCGCCGATGTCGATGCCTTTAACCCGGTGTTCGACGTGACGCCGGCGGACCTGATCGATGCGATCGTCACCGAAAAAGGCATCGTCGAACGCCCGGATACAGCGAAAATGGCGCAGTTGATGTGCCGTAAGCGTCTGCATTGATCGGCCGTGGCGTTCGAATGGGCGCCATCGCCAGCAGGCTGGCTCCCACAGGTTTTGTGATCGACACCGGTCAATGTGGGAGCCAGCTTGCTGGCGATTGGGGTCTGAAAGTCAATAAACATCCGTAATTCGGCCCCGAATTCAGCATTCGCAGCGGCTCTAAGCCTCTCTCGTCCCCTTCAAGCCTGTCACCGGTCAACTAACTACTCTCCATGCGCATCTGGGGGATAGGTGCGTGGCGGCTCTTGTGATAACATCCGGCGGTTTCCAGGGTTGCCCGAAGTGGCGACCCGTACTGCGCAGATCCATGGCATAACTCGTTGATTTGTTGTAAGCCAATGCATGGCACTGAGCCTGCAGCGGCGAGCTTCGTTGGTCCTGACGAAGTTTCACCAGAAAAAGGAATCAGGCTTCTCATGGGCGAACTGGCCAAAGAAATCCTCCCGGTCAATATCGAAGACGAGCTGAAGCAGTCCTACCTCGACTACGCGATGAGCGTAATTGTCGGGCGGGCACTGCCGGATGCGCGCGATGGCTTGAAGCCCGTGCACCGGCGCGTGCTGTTCGCGATGAGCGAGCTGGGCAACGACTTCAACAAGCCGTACAAGAAATCTGCCCGTGTTGTCGGTGACGTGATCGGTAAGTATCACCCGCACGGTGATACCGCGGTGTACGACACCATCGTTCGGATGGCACAGCCATTCTCCCTGCGCTACCTGCTGGTAGACGGCCAGGGCAACTTCGGTTCGGTGGACGGCGACAACGCCGCGGCCATGCGATACACCGAAGTGCGCATGACCAAGCTGGCGCACGAGCTGCTGGCTGACCTGCATAAAGAAACCGTGGACTGGGTGCCGAACTACGACGGCACCGAAATGATCCCGGCGGTCATGCCGACCCGTATTCCCAACCTGCTGGTCAACGGCTCCAGCGGCATCGCCGTGGGCATGGCGACCAACATTCCGCCGCACAACCTCGGTGAAGTCATCGACGGTTGCCTGGCGCTCATCGACAACCCAGAGCTGACCGTCGATGAACTGATGCAATACATCCCCGGTCCGGACTTCCCGACCGCCGCGATCATCAACGGTCGCGCCGGCATCATCGAAGCCTACCGCACCGGTCGCGGGCGCATTTACATGCGCGCCCGCTCGATGATCGAAGACATCGACAAGGTCGGTGGCCGCCAGCAGATCGTCATCACCGAACTCCCATACCAGCTGAACAAGGCGCGTCTGATCGAGAAGATCGCCGAGCTGGTCAAAGAGAAGAAGCTTGAAGGCATCACCGAGCTGCGCGACGAGTCCGACAAGGACGGTATGCGCGTCGTGATCGAACTGCGTCGCGGCGAAGTGCCTGAGGTCATCCTCAACAACCTCTACGCCCAGACCCAGCTGCAAGCGGTGTTCGGTATCAATATCGTCGCGCTGATCGACGGCCGTCCACGGATCCTGAACCTCAAGGACCTGCTGGAAGCCTTCGTCCGTCACCGTCGCGAAGTCGTTACCCGCCGTACCGTGTTCGAACTGCGCAAGGCGCGCGAGCGTGGTCACATCCTTGAAGGTCAAGCGGTTGCCCTGTCGAACATCGACCCGGTCATCGCCCTGATCAAGGCGTCGCCAACCCCGTCGGAAGCCAAGGAAGCGCTGGTCAGCACCCCTTGGGAATCCTCGGCCGTGGTGGCGATGGTCGAGCGTGCCGGCGCCGATTCGTGCCGTCCGGAAAACCTCGATCCGCAATACGGTCTGCGCGATGGCAAGTACTTCCTGTCGCCGGAACAGGCGCAGGCCATTCTGGAACTGCGTCTGCACCGTCTGACCGGTCTGGAACACGAAAAGCTGCTGGCCGAGTATCAAGAGATCCTCAACCAGATCGGCGAGCTGATCCGCATCCTCAGCAGCGCCACGCGCCTGATGGAAGTGATCCGCGAAGAGCTGGAAGTGATTCGCGCCGAATACGGCGACGTGCGTCGTACCGAAATCCTCG
This sequence comes from Pseudomonas sp. ACN8, assembly GCF_002303925.1. Lineage (GTDB taxonomy): Bacteria > Pseudomonadota > Gammaproteobacteria > Pseudomonadales > Pseudomonadaceae > Aquipseudomonas. The sequence continues at coordinate 38,129 of NZ_MRCS01000021.1, read as the reverse complement.
ATGCCCGTCTCGACCTGACCCTGGGTGACATGATCCCGGAAGAAGAGCGCGTCGTGACCATTTCCCACGGTGGCTACGCCAAGACCCAGCCGCTGGCTGCGTACCAGGCCCAGCGTCGTGGCGGTAAAGGCAAGTCGGCGACCGGCGTCAAGGATGAGGACTACATCGCTCACCTGCTGGTTGCCAACAGCCACACCACGCTGCTGCTGTTCTCCAGCAAGGGCAAGGTGTACTGGCTGAAAACCTACGAAATCCCTGAAGCGTCCCGCGCTGCCCGTGGTCGTCCGCTGGTCAACCTGTTGCCGCTGGATGATGGTGAGTACATCACCACCATGCTGCCGGTCGAGGAATACACCGAAGGTCACTACATCTTCATGGCCACCGCCAACGGCACCGTGAAGAAGACCCCGCTGGAATCCTTCAGCCGTCAACGCAGCGTCGGCCTGATCGCGCTGGAGCTGGATGAAGGCGACGTATTGATCAGCGCGGCCATCACCGATGGCGAGCGCGAAGTGATGCTGTTCTCCGACGGCGGCAAGGTTACCCGCTTCAAGGAATCCGACGTTCGCGCCATGGGCCGTACCGCCCGCGGTGTACGCGGCATGCGTCTGCCGGAAGGCCAGAAGCTGATTTCCATGCTGATCCCGGAAGAAGGCAGCCAGATCCTCACCGCTTCGGCGCGCGGCTACGGCAAGCGCACGGCGATCACCGAGTTCCCTGAGTACAAGCGTGGCGGTCAGGGCGTTATCGCCATGGTCAGCAACGAACGTAACGGCCGTCTGGTCGGTGCGGTCCAGGTGCTCGACGGCGAGGAAATCATGCTGATTTCCGACCAGGGCACCCTGGTGCGTACCCGTGTCGACGAAGTGTCCAGCCTGGGTCGTAACACCCAGGGCGTGACCCTGATCAAACTGGCCAACGACGAAACACTGGTCGGGCTGGAGCGGGTTCAGGAGCCGTCGGAAGTCGAAGGTGAAGAGCTGGAAGGTGTAGAGGGTGAAGGGTTTGTCGGTGAAGTCGTGATCGACGACGTTGCCGAAGACCAGCAACTCGACGCCGCCGCTGACGAAGAGCCACAGGAATAAGCGGGTAAGCAGGGGGCGGATGAAAATTCGCCCCCTTGTTGTTTGTCCGTAATGAAATATCGACACCTCCGGAGATCCCTTGTGGGAGCCAGCCTGCTGGCGATGCAGGCGCCGCGGTACGTCTGAAGTATCGCGGTGATGCAATCGCGAGCAGGCTCGCTCCCACAGACCTGTTTCAACAGGGACCCGGTGTCGGCTGATAATGTGATTTATTGCGTGATACCACCAAATCAGAGCGAGATTGGATGTGAGCAAGAGAGCCTATAACTTCTGTGCCGGTCCCGCGGCGCTTCCCGAAGCTGTCCTGCAGCGCGCCCAGGGTGAACTCCTCGACTGGCACGGCAAGGGTCTGTCGGTCATGGAAATGAGCCATCGCAGTGATGAGTTCGTATCCATCGCCACCAAGGCCGAGCAGGATCTGCGTGATCTGCTGAATATCCCCTCGAACTATAAAGTGCTGTTTCTGCAAGGTGGCGCCAGCCAGCAATTTGCTCAGATTCCTCTGAACCTGTTGCCGGAAAACGGCTCTGCCGACTATATCGACACCGGTATCTGGTCGCAGAAGGCCATCGAAGAAGCTTCGCGCTACGGCCACGTCAACGTTGCCGGCACCGCCAAGCCTTACGACTATTTCGCCATTCCAGGCCAGAACGAGTGGAAGCTGTCGAAAGACGCGGCCTACGTTCACTACGCGCCGAACGAAACCATCGGCGGCCTGGAATTCCAATGGATCCCGGAGACCGGTGATGTTCCGCTGGTCGCCGACATGTCTTCGGACATCCTGTCGCGCCCGGTGGATGTTTCGCGCTTCGGCATGATCTACGCCGGCGCCCAGAAAAACATCGGCCCGAGCGGTATCGTCGTCAACATCGTTCGCGAAGACCTGCTGGGCAAGGCCCGTTCCCTGTGCCCGACTATGCTCAACTACAAGGTCGCGGCCGATAACGGTTCGATGTACAACACCCCTCCGACTCTGGCCTGGTACCTGTCCGGCCTGGTGTTCGAGTGGCTCAAGGAGCAAGGCGGCGTAGAGGCCATCGGCAAGCTCAATGAAGTCAAGCAGCGCACGCTGTACGGCTTCATCGATGCCAGCGGCCTGTACAGCAACCCGATCAACAAGTCGGACCGCTCGTGGATGAACGTGCCGTTCCGCCTGGCCGATGATCGTCTGGACAAGCCGTTCCTGGCCGGTGCCGACGAGCGTGGCCTGTTGAACCTCAAGGGGCACCGTTCCGTGGGCGGCATGCGCGCCTCCATCTATAACGCCGTCGACATCAACGCCGTCAACGCGCTGGTTTCGTACATGGCAGAGTTCGAGAAGGAACACGGCTAATGTCTGAGCAAGAACTCAAGGCACTGCGCCTGCGCATTGATGCCCTGGACGAAAAGGTCCTGGAGTTGATCAGTGAGCGCGCGCGCTGCGCCCAGGAAGTCGCGCGGGTAAAGATGGCCTCGCTGGCCGAAGGCGAAGTGCCGGTGTTCTATCGTCCTGAGCGCGAAGCTCAGGTGCTCAAGCGTGTCATGGAGCGTAACCAGGGGCCGCTGGGCAACGAAGAGATGGCGCGGTTGTTCCGTGAAATCATGTCTTCGTGCCTGGCGCTCGAGCAGCCGCTGAAAGTGGCTTACCTGGGCCCTGAAGGTACGTTCACCCAGGCGGCGGCCATGAAGCACTTCGGCCACGCCGTGATCAGCAAGCCGATGGCGGCGATCGACGAAGTGTTCCGTGAAGTGGCGGCGGGGGCGGTGAATTTTGGCGTGGTGCCGGTGGAGAACTCCACCGAAGGCGCGGTCAACCACACCCTCGACAGCTTCCTGGAACATGACATGGTGATCTGCGGCGAGGTCGAGCTGCGTATCCACCATCACCTGTTGGTTGGTGAAAACACCAAGACCGACAGCATCAGCCGCATCTACTCCCACGCCCAGTCCCTGGCCCAGTGCCGCAAGTGGCTGGACGCCCATTACCCGAATGTCGAGCGCGTGGCGGTGTCCAGCAACGCCGAAGCGGCCAAGCGGGTCAAGGGAGAGTGGAACTCGGCGGCGATTGCCGGCGATATGGCGGCCGGCCTGTACGGCTTGACCCGTCTGGCCGAGAAGATCGAGGACCGTCCGGATAACTCCACGCGCTTCCTCATGATTGGCAATCAGGAAGTGCCGCCGACCGGCGACGACAAGACCTCGATCATCGTTTCGATGAGCAACAAGCCGGGTGCGCTTCATGAGTTGCTGGTGCCATTCCACGACAATGGCATCGACCTGACTCGAATCGAGACTCGTCCGTCGCGCAGTGGTAAGTGGACCTACGTGTTCTTCATCGACTTCGTCGGCCACCACCGCGACCCGCTGGTCAAAGGTGTGCTTGAAAAGATCAGTCAGGAAGCAGTGGCACTCAAGGTGCTGGGTTCCTACCCGAAAGCAGTTCTCTAAGGGGTGGTAGCAAATGAGTGGCAATTTCCTCGCTCTGGCGCAGCCGGGCGTGCAACAACTTTCGCCTTACGTTCCGGGCAAACCCGTGGACGAACTGGCGCGTGAGCTGGATCTCGATCCAGCCAGCATCGTCAAACTGGCGAGCAACGAAAACCCGCTGGGTGCTGGCCCCAAGGCACTGGCGGCGATCCGCGATGCGCTGGTCGAGCTGACCCGTTATCCGGACGGCAATGGTTTTGCGCTCAAGAGTCTGTTGGCCGAGCAGTGCCGCGTCGAGCTGAATCAGGTGACGTTGGGTAACGGCTCCAATGACATTCTTGAGCTGGTGGCGCGCGCCTACCTGGCGCCGGGCTTGAATGCCGTGTTCAGCGAGCATGCGTTCGCTGTCTACCCGATTGCCACCCAGGCGGTCGGCGCACAGGCCAAGGTGGTTCCAGCCAAGGATTGGGGGCATGACCTGCCTGCCATGCTGGCGGCGATCGATGCCAACACCCGAGTGGTGTTCATCGCCAACCCGAACAACCCGACCGGGACCTGGTTCGACGCCGAGGCGCTGGACGAATTCCTGCAGGATGTTCCGGAGCATGTACTGGTGGTGCTGGACGAGGCTTACATCGAGTACGCCGAAGGCAACGATCTGCCGGATGGTCTGGACTTCCTCGCGGCTTATCCAAACCTGCTGGTTTCCCGCACGTTCTCCAAGGCCTATGGTTTGGCGGCGCTGCGCGTGGGTTATGGCTTGTCCACGACGGTAGTCGCAGACGTGCTGAACCGTGTGCGCCAGCCGTTCAATGTCAACAGCCTGGCCCTGGCCGCGGCCTGTGCAGCGTTGAAGGATGAAGAATATCTGGCGCAAAGCCGTCAGTTGAACGAGTCCGGCATGCGGCAACTGGAAGCCGGTTTCCGTGAGCTGGGGCTGAGCTGGATTCCATCCAAGGGCAATTTCATTTGCGTCGATCTCGGTCAAGTCGCGGCCCCGGTGTTCCAGGGCTTGCTGCGTGAAGGCGTGATCGTGCGTCCGGTGGCCAATTACGGCATGCCGAACCACTTGCGCATCACCATTGGCCTGCCGGCAGAGAACAGTCGCTTCCTTGAGGCGCTGACCAAGGTTCTGGCTCGTGGTTGATGTCACTGCGTTGCAATCTGCTGAGCCTATGATCGGTCGCCTGGTGGTGGTCGGTCTCGGGTTGATCGGCGGTTCGTTTGCCAAGGGTTTGCGTGAAAGCGGTCTGTGCCGCGAGGTGGTCGGGGTGGATCTCGATCCACAATCGCGCAAACTCGCGGTCGAGTTGGGTGTGGTGGATCGCTGCGAAGAAGACCTGGGTGTTGCCTGTCAGGGCGCCGACGTCATTCAGTTGGCGGTGCCGATCCTGGCCATGGAGAAAGTGCTCGCGCGTCTGGCGGGCATGGATCTGGGGCAAGCGATCCTGACCGATGTCGGCAGCGCCAAGGGCAATGTGGTGCGTGCGGCCACCGAAGCATTCGGCAGTATGCCGTCGTGCTTTGTGCCGGGGCACCCGATTGCCGGTTCCGAGCAAAGCGGGGTGGAAGCCTCCAACGCCGGGTTGTTCCGTCGCCACAAAGTGATCCTGACGCCGCTGGATCAGACCGATCCGGCAGCCCTGGCGGTCGTTGACCGTTTGTGGCGCGAGCTGGGTGCCGATGTCGAGCACATGCAGGTCGAGCGTCACGACGAAGTACTGGCCGCGACCAGCCATCTGCCGCACTTGCTGGCGTTCGGCTTGGTCGATTCGTTGGCCAAGCGCAATGAAAATCTTGAGATCTTCCGTTACGCTGCGGGCGGTTTCCGCGATTTCACAAGAATCGCCGGAAGCGACCCGGTGATGTGGCACGACATCTTCCTCGCCAACCGCGAAGCTGTCCTGCGCACACTCGATACATTTCGCAGCGACCTCGACGCCTTGCGCGACGCGGTCGATGCAGGGGATGGGCACCAATTGTTGGGCGTTTTCACTCGCGCCCGGGTTGCCCGCGAGCATTTCAGTAAAATCCTGGCCCGCAGGGCCTATGTGGACGCTATGAATTCCAACGATCTGATTTTCCTGGCTCAACCTGGTGGCCGCCTGTCCGGTCGGATTCGCGTACCGGGTGACAAATCGATTTCCCACCGTTCGATCATGCTTGGCTCCCTGGCTGACGGTGTCACCGAAGTCGAAGGTTTCCTGGAGGGCGAAGATGCCCTGGCGACCTTGCAGGCGTTCCGTGACATGGGCGTGGTCATCGAAGGACCGCACCACGGTCGTGTGACCATTCACGGCGTTGGCCTGCATGGCCTGAAGCCTGCACCGGGCCCGATCTACCTGGGCAACTCCGGTACTTCGATGCGTCTGCTGTCCGGCCTGCTGGCTGCGCAGAGCTTCGACAGCACCCTGACCGGCGACGCTTCGCTGTCCAAGCGCCCGATGAATCGCGTGGCCAATCCGCTGCGTGAAATGGGCGCGGTGATCGAAACCGCCGCTGAAGGTCGCCCGCCGATGACCATTCGTGGTGGCCACAAGCTCAAGGGCCTGACTTACACCATGCCGATGGCCAGTGCCCAGGTTAAGTCCTGCCTGCTGTTGGCCGGTCTGTATGCCGAAGGCAAGACCACGGTTACCGAGCCTGCTCCGACCCGCGACCATACCGAGCGCATGCTGCGTGGCTTCGGCTACCCGGTGACGGTCAACGGTGCGACCGCATCGGTCGAGTCCGGCAACAAGCTGACCGCGACCCACATTGAGGTCCCGGGTGATATTTCGTCCTCGGCGTTCTTCCTGGTGGCGGCATCGATCGCCGAAGGTTCGGAGCTGGTGCTGGAGCACGTGGGCATCAACCCGACCCGTACCGGTGTGATCGACATCCTGCGCCTGATGGGCGCCGACATTACCCTGGAAAACCAGCGTGAAGTGGGTGGCGAACCGGTAGCTGACTTGCGCGTACGTGCAGCTAAACTCAAGGGTATCGAGATTCCCGAGACGCTGGTTCCGCTGGCGATCGACGAGTTCCCGGTGCTGTTCGTCGCCGCCGCCTGTGCCGAAGGGCGCACCGTGTTGCGTGGCGCTGAAGAGCTGCGGGTCAAGGAGTCGGATCGCATCCAGGTCATGGCGGATGGTTTGCTGGCGCTGGGCGTCAAGTGCGAGCCGACCCCGGATGGCATCATCATCGATGGTGGCCAGATCGGCGGCGGTGAAGTGCACGGTCATGGTGATCACCGTATCGCCATGGCGTTCAGCGTTGCTTCGCTGCGCGCCAGTGCACCGATTCGCATTCATGATTGCGCCAACGTCGCGACGTCGTTCCCGAATTTCCTGGCGCTGTGCGCACAGGTCGGTATTCGCGTGGCACAAGAGGCGCAGTCGTGATCAACATTGCACCGGTCATCACCATCGATGGACCAAGCGGTTCGGGCAAGGGCACGGTAGCCGGGATCCTGGCCAAACGCCTGGGCTGGAACCTGCTGGACTCCGGTGCGTTGTACCGATTGCTGGCCTTCGCTGCGCATAACCACGGTGTCGACCTGACCAATGAGGAGCTACTGAAGAAACTCGCCGCTCATCTGGATGTGCAGTTCATCGCGGCGACGGAGGGGCAATTGCAACGCATCATTCTGGAAGGTGATGAAGTCAGCGATGTCATTCGCACCGAAAGCGTCGGTTCCGGTGCTTCCCAGGTGGCTGCGCTGCCCGCTGTACGCGAGGCGCTGCTGCAGCGCCAGCGGGCTTTTCAGGAAGCGCCGGGTCTTGTGGCGGATGGTCGCGACATGGGCACGGTGGTTTTTCCTGACGCGCCGCTGAAGATTTTTCTGACCGCCAGCGCCGAGGAGAGGGCGCGCCGTCGATATTTGCAGTTGAAGGGCAAGGTCGAGGGTGTTAGTCTGTCGAGTCTGCTAGATGAGATACGTGCGCGCGATGAGCGTGACACCCAGCGAGCGGTAGCCCCGCTCAAACCGGCGGCTGACGCCATACAGCTGGATTCCACGGAATTATCCATCGATCAGGTGCTGGAACGCATCATGAGCGAGATCGCCATTCGCGATATCGCCGGGTGACCAAGAAGGCCGCAGGGGACCAGTCATAGTCCTGCGGTGGCTTCTTTTAAATGAAACTAACCCACACCGTCTGGGGTGTGGAGATGGGCGTATTCTTCGCCCTCATCAACAGGAATTAAAATGAGCGAAAGCTTTGCGGAACTCTTTGAAGAAAGCCTAAAAACCCTGAACCTTCAGGCAGGCTCCATCATCACCGGTGTTATCGTTGATATCGATTACCAGGCTCGCTGGGTAACCGTTCACGCTGGCCTGAAGTCTGAAGCACTCATCCCGCTTGAGCAGTTCTACAACGACGCTGGCGAACTGAACATCAACGTCGGTGACGAAGTTCACGTTGCTCTGGACTCGGTTGAAGACGGCTTTGGTGAAACCAAGCTGTCCCGTGAAAAAGCCAAGCGCGCTGAATGCTGGATTGTTCTGGAAGCAGCCTTCGCAGCCGAAGAAGTGGTCAAGGGCGTTATCAACGGTAAGGTTAAAGGCGGCTTCACTGTCGACGTTAACGGCATCCGTGCGTTCCTGCCAGGTTCTCTGGTTGACGTCCGTCCAGTGCGCGACACCACGCACCTGGAAGGCAAAGAGCTGGAATTCAAGGTCATCAAGCTGGACCAGAAGCGCAACAACGTTGTCGTTTCCCGTCGCAGCGTCCTGGAAGCCGAGAACTCCGCCGAGCGCGAAGCTCTGCTGGAATCCCTGCAGGAAGGCCAACAAGTCAAAGGTATCGTCAAGAACCTCACCGATTACGGCGCATTCGTCGATCTGGGTGGCGTCGATGGCCTGCTGCACATTACCGACATGGCTTGGAAGCGTATCAAGCATCCTTCCGAAATCGTCAACGTTGGCGACGAGATCGATGTCAAGGTTCTGAAGTACGATCGCGAGCGCAATCGTGTTTCCCTGGGCCTGAAGCAGCTGGGCGAAGATCCATGGGTTGCTATCAAAGCCCGTTACCCGGAAAGCACTCGCGTTACCGCGCGTGTAACCAATCTGACCGACTACGGCTGCTTCGCTGAGCTGGAAGAAGGCGTTGAAGGTCTGGTACACGTTTCCGAAATGGACTGGACCAACAAGAACATCCACCCTTCGAAAGTCGTACAAGTCGGCGACGAAGTGGAAGTTATGGTTCTGGACATCGACGAAGAGCGTCGTCGTATCTCCCTGGGCATCAAGCAGTGCAAATCCAACCCGTGGGAAGATTTCTCTGGCCAGTTCAACAAGGGCGATAAAATCTCCGGCACCATCAAGTCGATCACCGATTTCGGTATCTTCATTGGTCTGGACGGCGGCATCGACGGTCTGGTTCACCTGTCCGACATCTCCTGGAACGAAGTGGGCGAAGAAGCCGTTCGCCGCTTCAAGAAGGGCGACGAGCTGGACACCGTTATCCTGTCGGTTGACCCAGAGCGCGAGCGCATCTCCCTGGGTATCAAGCAACTGGAAAGCGATCCGTTCTCCGAGTACGTTCAAGAGAACGACAAAGGCGCCATCGTTAAAGGCATCGTGAAGGAAGTTGACGCTAAAGGCGCCATCATCACTCTGGCCGACGATATCGAAGCGACTCTGAAAGCCTCCGAAATCAGCCGTGACCGCGTTGAAGACGCGCGCAACGTTCTGAAAGAAGGCGAAGAAGTAGAAGCCAAGATCATCAGCGTTGACCGCAAGAGCCGTGTAATTCAGCTCTCGATCAAGTCGAAAGACGTTGAAGACGAGAAAGAAGCAATCCAGAGCCTGCGCGACAAGCCAGTAGCTACTGATGCTCCTGTGGCCACCACTCTGGGTGACCTGCTGCGTGCACAAATGGAAAAGCAGAACTAAGTTCTGACTTTCTGTAAAAAAGGGCGACTTCGGTCGCCCTTTTTTGTGTCCGGCGTTTGGTGAATCGGGTGCGGATGCATGCGGTTGCTTGGGTCGTGAACCAAAAACGCCGAAAGAGGGTCTGAATGTTTAGTCGGATCAATCGCTTATTTGCAGCTAGTCTTTAGGCTGAGGCTAATGATCGCCCGATAGGCTTTCTGGCAAAAGGACGTGAATGAACAAGCTCATTGTCGCAGTAGCGGTGCTGGCATTAGCGGGTTGTACCACTAACGCCAAAACTCACGCAGTGCGTGGGGTTAGCGGTGTTGAGGTTGATTGCTCGGGGCTCGGTTCGAAATGGGAGAAGTGTTACAAGCGTGCGGCCAGGGAATGCAAAGGGGCGGGCTACCAGGTTGTGACAAGGTCTGATGATCTCAAGGAAGAGGAGGAGGAAGAGGGGCTTTTGGGGTTCAACCCGGCGGGTTTCCTGACGCGCACTATGCTGGTGATTTGCCGATGACAGGGTGATCGCCCAGAGTCTTCCCGTTCGAGGAATCCAGCATTTTGGTGGGCTGGGATGGATGGCGAAACTCAGGCTGTTCAAAATCGTGCAGGCATGCTAAAACCTTTGGAGCGCTGATCTAGCTGCTTGAAAAAGAAGGGAAAAATATGACGAAGTCGGAGTTGATCGAACGAATTGTCACCCATCAAGGGCTGCTCTCATCCAAGGATGTGGAGTTGGCCATCAAGACCATGCTTGAGCAAATGTCCCAATGTCTGGCTACCGGGGATCGCATCGAGATCCGGGGGTTTGGCAGCTTCTCTCTGCACTATCGCGCACCACGGGTAGGGCGCAATCCGAAAACCGGCCAGTCTGTCAGTCTCGACGGCAAATTCGTTCCTCACTTCAAGCCAGGTAAAGAGCTGCGTGACCGGGTGAATGAAGAAGAGGAGGAGGGGGTTTGATCCTCGTCAACGATTACCGAGGGAGTGTTCATGCGTAATTTAAAGCGCGTGCTTCTTGGCGTTTTCATTCTGTTGTTATTGATAGTGGTTCTGACGTTCGCGCTGGAAAACCAGCAGTCGACTTCACTGATGTTCCTCGGTTGGTCATCTGCGCAGATGCCAGTCGCTGCTTATATCCTTTTGGCTCTTCTTATAGGGATGGTGGCAGGGCCGCTGTTGGCCTGGATTTTCGGTCGGAAAGCAGGTTGGCGAATTTAGCAGGGCGCCGGACTAAGCAGGTGTTTCTGCTCGGGAAACCGGGCAGCGTCCGTGTTATTATTTCGAGCTGCCTGCGGGCTCCGTCTCTGTCATCGCCCTCGTGCTCCATCGTTCTTTAAACGGTTCGCAATCGCAGGGCGATCTTCGTGGTGAGGCGTTGCCAGATGGCATTTTGATTTTTATCAGGCTGGCAGAAATATAGTATTAATTGAAGGGCTAAATAATTTATGCAAAACAGTAATAGCACAGTTAACTCTTCAGTTGAACTAGATATTTTTGAAATTTTTGGTGTGGTTTGGGCACGAAAATGGATGGTTGTCGGTACTGCACTGGCGTGTGGTCTCGTCGCTGGTGTTTACGCTTTCTTAACTACGCCAGTATACGAGTCAAGATATTACATATTTCCTCCTACAGTAAATGACATTGCCAATCTTAACTTTGGGCGCGCGGAAAGGTCAGAGCTGAAACCTTTTACAGTCGATCAGGTTTATAAAATTTTCCTGCGTAACCTTCAGTCTGAATCGCAGCGTCGGGCGTTTTTTGAGTCGACTTATCTGCCTGCTGAGGGCGGTGATGCCACGAGTGTTTCCAGTGGATCCCTGTACAATACGTTTTCTAAAAGCATGACGGTGGAACCCGTCGGCAAGGAAGAGGACGGGCGTTGGTCGGTTTCGCTGCGACACAGTAATCCTGAGCGATCCGTTGCCTGGCTGACTTCTTATGTTAATCAGGTGGGCGAGAGCACTGCGCGCGAGCTCGCTCAAAATGCAAAGAAGGAGGCTGTGGTCGCTGGGCGAAGCCGTGTACTTGAAATCGATACTTTACGCGAGTCCAGTCGCAAGATCCGGGAAGACAACATCACGAAAATTCGTGAAGCCTTGTTCATTGCACAATCCAGCGGTCTCGAAAATACAGTTGTTTTTGCCGGAAGGGGTTCTGAAAAACTGGCAGGAAACATGTTTGAAGACAACACCTACATGCGTGGTAGCAAGGCGCTAGAGGCTGAGCTCAAGAACCTCGAAAGTCGGGATTCTGAGGACCCTTTCACTCCGGGTCTGCGTAATCTTCAGAAAGACGTTGATTTCTACAAAAAACTCGAATCTGAAAAATTTGAAATTGCAGCCTTTCGTCATGATGGCGTTCTGGATTTGCCGGTTTCCCCCGTAAAGCCAAAAAAAGTGCTGATCGTGTTTCTGGGTATTGTGATTGGTGGGTTGTTGGGCTCTTCGATCGCGCTGTTGAATCACTTTATTACCAAGCGTAGAGACGCTGATGAAAGTACCGTACAGGTAGTCAATCACCGCTTGTAGGTCAGTTTGGTTCCAGTAAGAGAAGTCAATTCAGACGGTGCGTATTCAGTAAAAAAAAGGCGCTTGAAGAGACGAGTACCGGGTTGCCTGTCGGAATTTCAGCCCTGGGCTCTTGCCTTGCGGCCTCTAGCGCGGAACGAGTGTAAACTGCCCCCCTGTGTCGAAGGCTGGTTTGCTTGACTGCGATGCACAGCTCGCAAGCCCGGGTGCATAACGTGTCGAACGGGTGTTGCGTGAGCATTAAAGACGATTAACGTATATCGAGCGTTATTCGAGTCTAAGGAGATGATGTTGAAAATATTAGTAACCGGTGGCGCTGGATTTATTGGCTCGGCAGTAGTCCGTCATATCATCGCCAACACCAAGGATTCGGTGATCAATCTGGATAAATTGACTTACGCCGGTAACCTCGAGTCCTTGGGTGATAGTGCCAAAAGTGACCGATATGCCTTCGAGCGTGTCGATATTTGCGACGCCACTCAGTTGCAGTGTGTGTTCGATGAGCATCGGCCTGATGCGGTTATGCACCTGGCTGCAGAGTCCCATGTTGACCGCTCGATCAGTGGTCCATCGGACTTCATTCAGACTAATATCGTCGGTACATACACCCTGCTGGAAGCAGTCCGTCAATACTGGAATAGCCTGGACGCAACCGCTCAACAGAATTTCCGGTTCCATCACATTTCGACCGACGAAGTGTATGGCGATCTTGAAGGCCCGGAAGATCTTTTCACTGAACAGACTCCTTACCAGCCGAGCTCTCCTTACTCTGCGAGCAAGGCAAGCTCGGATCATCTGGTTCGGGCTTGGAGCAGAACTTATGGCTTGCCAGCTGTAGTCACCAACTGCTCTAACAACTACGGCCCATGCCATTTCCCGGAAAAACTGATCCCGCTGGTTATCCTGAACGCGCTGGAAGGTAAAGCCTTGCCTATTTACGGCAAGGGCGATCAAGTCCGTGACTGGTTGTATGTAGAAGATCACGCCCGCGCACTTTACAAAGTCGTAACCGAGGGCGAGATAGGCGAAACCTACAATATCGGTGGTCACAACGAGAAGAAAAACCTCGAAGTGGTCCATACGGTTTGCGCTTTGCTGGATGAGCTATGCCCGGATTCACCGCATCGCCCACATGCTCAACTGATTACTTACGTCCAGGATCGTCCGGGCCACGACCAGCGTTATGCAATCGACGCCAGCAAAATTCAACTTGAGTTGGGTTGGGTGCCGGAAGAAACGTTCGATTCCGGTATCCGTAAGACGGTGGAGTGGTACCTGAACAATCAGTCTTGGGTAGAGCACGTTAAAAGCGGCAGCTACCAGCAATGGATCGACCAGAACTACTCTGAGCGGTAAGCCTGATTTGAAGCTTTTGTTGCTGGGTAAAAACGGACAGGTAGGCTGGGAGCTTCAGCGATCACTGGCAAACCTGGGCGAAGTGATAGCACTGGACCGCAATGTCGAGGATGGTTTATGCGGTGATCTCGCCGATGTGCCCCGCTTGCGGGCAACCATCCAGCGAGTTGCGCCAGACATCATCGTCAATGCTGCCGCCTATACTGCGGTGGACAGGGCCGAATCCGATAAGGATCTGGTACAGGCTATCGCGGAAGAAGCCGCGAAGCTGGGTAGTTGGTTTGCTCACTATTCCACGGATTACGTGTTCGACGGTGCTGGCTCGGTGCCCTGGCAGGAAGGCGATGTTGTTTCTCCCGTCAATTACTACGGCATGACCAAGTTGATGGGGGAGCAGGCCATTACTGCGGCAGGCTGCAAATACCTGATCATGCGTACTTCTTGGGTCTACGGCGCACGAGGAAACAATTTCGCTAAAACGAGGTTGCGCCTCGCAGCAGATCGCGATGAGCTCAACATTATCGACGATCAGGTTGGAGCTCCAACGGGTGCTGATCTGATCGCTGATGTCACTGCGGCCATGATCCGCCAGGCACTCGTCGATCCTGAGGTCGCGGGTATTTATCACTTGGTGGCAGCAGGTTTCACTTCGTGGCACGAATACGCAAGCTTGGTCATCGAACAAGGCAAGGCGAGCGGTCTTCCCCAGCAGGTGCAAGCGCTCAATACAATACCGACCACGCAGTTCCCGACGCCTGCGCGTCGACCATTGAATTCCCGGCTCAATACCGAGAAACTGCGCGATACTTTTTCCACCCACTTGCCGGATTGGCGTAGTGGTGTGACCCGGATATTAAAGGAAGTGTTAGAAAAATGACCTTCATCAAACGCAAAGGCATCATTCTGGCAGGCGGCTCTGGTACGCGCTTGCATCCATTGACGTTGGGCGTGTCGAAACAGATGCTTCCTATCTTCGACAAGCCGATGATTTTCTATCCGCTCTCCGTGTTGATGCTGGCCGGGATGCGCGAAATTCTGATCATTTCTACTCCAGAAGATCTGCCGTGTTTCAAGAAGCTGCTGGGGGATGGCAGTCAATACGGTATTGAGTTGACCTACGCTGAGCAACCAAGCCCGGATGGATTGGCGCAGGCCTTCATCATTGGAGAAGAATTTATCGGCAACGATCCTTGCTGTCTGATTCTTGGCGACAACATTTTCTACGGTCAGCACTTCTCCGATAACCTTCGCTCGGCCATGTCTCAAGCCTCCGGGGCTACTGTATTTGGTTACCACGTGTCTGATCCTGAGCGTTTCGGCGTGGTGGAGTTCGACAGCACCGGCCGCGCCCTCAGCATTGAGGAAAAACCGAGCCATCCGAAGTCCAACTATGCGGTTACCGGGCTGTATTTTTATGACAATCGTGTCGTGGAAATCGCCAAGAACATCAAGCCGTCGCCTCGTGGCGAGCTGGAAATCACTGATGTCAACAAAGCGTATCTGGACGATAAATCACTGACCGTGGAAATGCTCGGTCGTGGCTTTGCCTGGCTGGACACCGGCACTCATGAGTCGCTGCTGGAAGCGAGCCACTTCGTACATACCATTGAACATCGCCAGGGCCTCAAAGTGGCTTGCCTGGAAGAAATCGCGTTCAACAGCGGCTGGATCACTCCAGAGCAGCTCAGCACCCAAGCTGAAAAACTCAAAAAGACTGGCTATGGTCAATACCTGCAGAAGCTACTTGTAGAGGCTGCTGGCAAATGAAATTGATCCAGACCTCGATTCCCGATGTGGTAATCGTCGAGCCTGCGGTTTATGGCGATGAGCGCGGCTGGTTCATGGAAAGCTTTAACCAGGAAAAATTTCACGCTGCTTTGAAAGATCTCGGGTTACCCGTTCCTCGCGCGTTTGTTCAGGATAACCACTCCTGTTCAGCCAAGGACGTATTACGGGGGCTGCATTTCCAGCGCTCGCCCCATGCGCAGGGTAAACTGGTGCGTGTCGTTCTGGGCTCAGTGTACGATGTCGCAGTGGATATACGGTCGGACTCCGCGACTTACCTGCAATGGATTGGCATTGAGCTTTCCAGCAGTAACCATAAGATGCTCTGGATTCCGGAAGGCTTCGCGCACGGGTTCGTTGCGTTGGAAGATAATACCCATTTCCTCTACAAGACTACGGACTATTACGATAAAGCCTCTGAGGGCGCGCTTCATTGGAGCGACTCGCAACTCGGAATCAATTGGCCGGGATCTGATCACTACATCATCAGTGAAAAAGACGAGCAAGCACCCGGTGTCGCTAGTTTGTCGGTGATCCAGTGATGAGCTTGATAAAGTTTCTGGATATCAAGACATTGGGTGATGAACGAGGTCATCTTATAGCGCTTGAAAACGATAAAAACATTCCGTTCGCCATCAAGCGCGTGTATTACCTGACCGATACCCAGCCTGGCGTACCGCGAGGTTTTCATGCCCACAAAGAGCTGACGCAAGTTGCGGTCTGCGTCTCCGGGCGTTGCTTGATGAAAATAGATGATGGCCATACTCAGGAAGAAGTCTGGCTGGATGTTCCTGACAAAGCGATCGTTATCGAGAAAATGATCTGGCATGAAATGCATGAGTTCAGTTCAGATTGCGTCCTGCTTGTGCTTGCCAGTGATTTCTACGATGAACAGGATTACATCAGGAACTACGAGGTTTTCGTGGAGCAGGTAAAGAATGCCTAAAATCCATCCGTTCGCCGATGTCAAAAGTACTAGGATCGGTAAAAACACCCAAGTGTGGCAATTTGCTGTGGTTTTTGACGGTGCGGTTATTGGCGAGAATTGCAATATATGCGCGCACACGCTAGTTGAAAACGGCGTGACGGTCGGCAATAACGTGACGATCAAGTCGGGAGTATTCCTTTGGGAGGGTACTGTTGTCGCTGATAACGTTTTTATCGGGCCAAACGCAACGTTCACCAATGACGTAATGCCGCGTTCCAAGGTTTATCCGGAGACTTTTTCGGGCATCTCTATTAAACAGGGTGCAAGCATTGGCGCCAACGCAACGATTTTACCGGGCGTGACTATTGGTGAGCAGGCAATGGTAGGAGCCGGGGCAGTCGTTGTTTCCAATGTTCCTGATCGGGCAGTTGTTGTGGGTAACCCAGCTAAAGTTATTAGGTATCTGAGCGAATGATTAGTTTCCTTGATTTGAAATCCATCAACCACGCTTGCCGCGATGAGCTAATTGAAGCCTGTACGCGCGTTATCGATTCCGGTTGGTACATTGGAGGAAGCGAACTTCAACAATTTGAAAGCAGCTATGCGCAGTACTGTGGAACCAAACATTGCATTGGCGTAGCTAATGGACTGGATGCATTGGTGTTGGTAATCAGAGCCTGGAAAGAACTGGGTTACCTTAGCGAAGGTGACGAAATTCTGGTTCCGTCTAATACCTATATCGCGAGCATTCTTGCGATTTCGGAAAACGGGTTGGTGCCTGTCCTGGTAGAGCCTGACCTGACAACGTTCAATATTTGCCCGGTCAATGCCGAAGCCGCCATCACCGCTAAAACCAAAGCGATTCTTCCGGTACATCTTTATGGTCGGATAGCCGACATGCCTGCAATCATTGCATTGGCTGAACGCACCGGATTGCTCGTCTTGGAGGACTCCGCACAATCCCACGGAGCGAGTATCAACGGGGTAAAAGCAGGTGCATGGGGGCACGCTTCCGGTTTTAGCTTCTACCCAGGCAAGAATCTAGGCGCTCTTGGGGACGCCGGAGCAATAACCACGAATGACGATATTTTAGCCTCTACGCTTAGAGCATTGCGTAATTACGGTTCGCATGAGAAATACAAGAACCTTTATCGGGGAATGAATAGTCGACTGGACGAGATTCAGGCGGCCATGCTTTCGGTAAAGCTTAAGTACCTTGACGAGCAAACTGTTCATCGTCGACAAATTGCGAGCCTGTATACAGCTAATATTAAAAATCCTGCGATCAGGTTGCCAGTATCTTCAAGCTTCGACTCATCGGGCGATCCAAGTCATGTATGGCACGTGTATACCGTGCTCTGTGAGGATCGGGATGCCTTGCAAAAGCATTTACTTGCAAATAATGTACAAACTCTTATCCATTATCCAATTCCTCCTCATCAACAGCAGGCGTATTCTGAATTGGCAGCTTGTTCTCTGCCTGTATCGGAACAGGTTCATCGTCAAATACTTAGCTTGCCGATGGGCCCGGATTTATCTCTGGAAGACGCGCGTGCTGTAGTAGCTACCTGTAATAGTTTTCAGTCAGACAGGACATGAACCTAGTTAGAACCAGTCTGCTAAATGGAATAGCAGTCGTCATAAAGATGTTGACCTTGTTGGGGCTTAATAAGGTTCTTGCCGTGTATGTCGGGCCTGCTGGTTACGCAGCAATCGGGCAGTTCCAAAACGCGGTGCAAATGATCACGACGTTTACAGGTGGAGCAATCAGCAACGGTGTCGTGAAATATACGGCACAATTTCACGACAGTCCTGACCGACAGGTCAAGCTGTGGAGAACAGCCGGTACCATTACGATTGTGGGCAGTGTACTGGTAGGTGGTCTGGTTGCATTGTTTCATCGTCAGCTTGCTTTGATGTTTTTAAAAGATGAAAATCTAGGCGATGTTTTTCTCTGGTTCGCTGGCGGCATGGTTTTTTTTTCGTTAAATGCTTTGCTGCTGGCAATATTGAATGGCAGAAAGGAGATTCTGCTGTATGTGGTAGCGAATATCGTCGGAAGTCTTCTGTCGTTCTCTGTAACTTTTTACCTGGCTACTCAACTTGGTTTGTATGGGGCACTGATAGCGCTGGTAATATATCAGTCGGTTAGTTTTGTTGTTACGCTGCTTTTATGTCTCAGGACAGAATGGTTCAATATCAGTTCGCTCATTGGGCGTGTCGATAGAGACACCCTGCGCAATTTGTCAGGTTATTTTTTGATGGCCGTTGTATCTGCTGCCTGCGTTCCTCTAGGGCAGATGCTGGTGCGAAATCATTTAGCCAATACATACGGCTTGGAAGTGGCTGGTTATTGGGAAGCAATGTGGCGATTGAGCGCGGCTTATCTTTTGTTAGTGACGACTACTTTGAGTGTCTATTATTTGCCTCGACTCTCTGAGTTAAAATCTGGTATTGAAATAAAAAGAGAGGTTTTGGACGGCTATAAACTGATATTGCCTGTTGCAGTTGTCGCCGGGCTGCTCATGTACCTGCTTAGAGATATTGTGGTCTCGCTGCTGTTTACTTCAGAGTTTTATCCCGTTCGTGATTTTTTCTCAGGTCAGGTGGTCGGTGATAGTTTAAAAATATGCAGCTGGATTATGGCGTATGTGATGCTCAGTAAGGCCATGGTTAAATTATTTGTGGTTACTGAGTTTTTATCTTGTGCAAGTTTTTATGTTCTTTCAGTTGTCTTTACAGATCTGTGGGGTATGGCAGCGGTCACATGGGGTTATGCAGCGAACTATGCGCTGTATAGCGTGGTGATGTATCTGTTCGTTTATCGAAAACTGGATGATCATTCTGCTTCACATTCGGGGCAAGCCATATGAAGAAATTAATGGCTGATCTAGAGTCCAGAATAATCTCTGAGACTGACGCGAATAAAGCATTAGAAACAGCAGTCCTGTATGGAACCCTGTTGTGGTTTGCTGATATTGGAATTTATGATGCCCCGGCGATCGAAAGTAATTTAATTGAACGCTGTTTGGGGATGTTCAAACATGGCGTCTTTGAACGCTTGGAGAGTTGCGCGTCAGTCGTTCACGTCATCAGCGAGCCATTACTCACTGGTGGGCACACCAGGCTTATGGAAAAGCTCGCTGGAATGCATGAGGATCCAGTAGATCTCATTATTGTTCGTTGCGCATCTCCTCGCGCGGAACTGCGTATTAAAAGCTTCTTTTCGAAAACGTCGAAAGTCTCAATGGATCGACCACTTGATATCGTTATCCAGCTTGTGAAATTGTTTTTCTCATATGAGAAAATTGTTTTGCATATACATCCTGATGATATCTGTGCAGTCGTTGCCTGTGGTGTTGCAAAACGTTTGTTTGGTACAGAAATATTTTTTGTAAATCACGCGGATCATGTTTTCTCATACGGCACATCAGTCGCCGACTACTACTTTGAGCTTAGTAGTTACGGTAGAAGATTGGATTTAGAAAAAACTATATATGGAAAAAAGTCGTTCTTGGGGATTCCAGTAAAGGCATGTGTTGCGCCGCGAAACCTTGATTTAGCGCCAGATAAAAACCAGCAGCTGCTTTTTGTTTCCGCGGGCTCTGACGTCAAATACAAACCCAACAAAGGTAAGGATTTGTTCGCGCTCGTCTCTCGAATTCTTGATGTGTACAGCTCGTCCAGATTTTTAATCATTGGAACGGACTTAAAAACGTCTTTTTGGTGGTGGCCACTAAAGATAAAGTATCGCGGACGATTGCAAATTTGCTCTCATCTCGAATTTGACGAATATAGCAAGGCTGTAGCAGAAGCTGACTACTACGTAGACAGTCATCCTATTCCCGGAGGCACTGCATTCGCAGAGCAATATTTGAGCGGCCGGCGCTGTGTCGGATTGGTCTCGCCCATTCAAGGGTATTCTCCAGCTGACAAGTTGAAACGTGGGAATGTTGATGAAGTCCTATTTTGTATCAATGAATACCGTCACTCGGATTCGATCTTTACTGAAATAGAAACCGTCAACGGGATCGAAAACGTTAAACGTCGCTATTTGGCATGTGTGTTCAAAGGCCAAACCACTGAGAATATGCTGGATATATCGAACGAGTGGACGGGGGATATTACTTTTTTCATGAAGGACAAGCGTCGAGCGAATGTAGATATTTCTGTGAGCTCGTTTCTGTCACTCTACAATCTTGGTGACGGATTTGCTTTGCGCTTGTTTCGTAATTTGACATTTTCTAAGAAAGTCAAGTTGCTTGTTAAAATTCTGGTTTCTGCGGGCAGATTCAATAAGAAGGTCTCAGTATAGTGGGCGTCAATAAAACGGTTTCCTACAATAAAGGTGCTGCGACTTTTCTTGTATTGCTCTACTGTCTGTCAACGGTGCTCACGCCAGTTTTTTTACTGAACAAATTAATATTTGCTCCGCTATTTCTTTTGTCTATCGGTTTTTTGTTTTTTAGACCAGCAATAACATATGCACCACTATTAATTGTTTTGATTTTTATCTATGGGTATTTTTTGGGCTTTTTAAGTGGGGCTGATGATTCTTTAGGCAGGCAAATGCTCTTCGGCTCTGTCGCGCTATTTCTTATTTATTTTATAAATAATTTCAAAGTTGATATGTCTCGCGCTGTTAAATTCACGGGGGCGATTTTCGCGCTTGTAATGTGTGGGCTCTCATTCTTGCTGATGGTTCTGCCCAGTTTGCCTATAGGCAGGATCCTTCTGGATTATTACAATGCTAACGAGTTAGGGTTTTACGGTGTTCGAAATTTTGGTGGTTTGCAGATGTTTATGCTCCATCATCGATCAACTCCTTTTCTATTGGTGCCGCTTTCCCTGTTTTTTATTGATTTTTTGAACCTCAAAAAAATCGGTGCTTTATTTTTTGTAATTGTTGTATCGACCGCTATTGTCTGTTCTGCCTCTCGAGCTCTTATGGTGATGGCGCTGGTATCATTGTCGGTCCTGTATTTTTCTCACAAAAATTGGTCGATGCGGTTGCTGATGATTATTGTTGCAGTTCCGCTGGTAGCGTTTGCCTTGTATTTTCTGGCTAGCGAGACCAGCATGTTTAGCTCGAACGAGCAGTCAAACAGCATTAAAATTGGTCATCTCATTTCTTTTTTTGGCATCATTGATTGGGATATGTTGTTGTTTGGCAAGGGGCTTGGGGCGTATTTCTTTACAGAAGGATATGGAGCTGTCGTATCTCAGACCGAAATTACCTGGATGGATGCAATTCGGTTCTTTGGTCTTCCTTTATCCGCGTTGCTACTTCTCGTTCTGTTGTTTCCTGTTCGTAATATTTCACTCGATTCAGTATCGGCTTCGAGCAGGCTAATAATGATTCTTTACTTGATCATGTCCATGAGTAATCCGGTATTGTTCAACTCATTCGGCTTTTTGGTAGTCTTGTGGTACTGGTCTATAGTGTTGAGGGGGCAAGATGCACCGCTTGTAAAGGAAAATACAAATGGAGAGTAAATTGAAGTCTATTGCCGCTGTGGTTGTAGGTTACAACCCAGATATTGAAGTTCTCGATGATCTTCTGATGTCGTTATCTGCCCAGGTTTCTTTGTTGATACTGGTTGATAATGGTGGAGCAGAGAATTATCTGAGCAAACACCCTGATGTGAAATCGTCCGTCAGGTATTTGCCAATGGAAGGGAACAAAGGTCTAGGGGTCGCACTCAATGCAGGATTTGAGCTGGCGGTGACTGCTGGATTTCCCTATATGGTGACATTCGATCAGGACAGTCACGCTGCTTCTGATCTTATTGCAAGCCTTGAATCAGCGATGATGCTTGCCAAGTCACGCGATGAAAAGTGCATTGCTGTCAGTCCCACTTTTTTTGATCGAAGAGATGGAGGAAAAAAAATCGCTTTTCCTTTTTATCGGTCTGTTGATGGGGTGATCAAGCCTATTTTTACATCAGACGATCCTCATGGTTTAGTGAGGGCGGACGCTCTTATTACATCTGGAATGTTTGTTGATACCCGAGCCTGGAAGGAGGGGATCAAGTACGATGAAGGTATGTTTGTTGATTTCACTGACACTGAGTGGTGTTTCCGGGTTAGTGATCATGGCTATAGCCTGTACGGGTGCCTGAACGTTGAAATGGGGCATGCGCTGTCCGACGCACCACCGGTGAAGATTTTTGGTTTGAGTTTTTTTAGATACTCGCCCGTTCGTCGTTATTTTTTCTTTAGAAACACAGTAGCAGTCTGTCGAATGCCACATACACCTGACTGTTGGAAGAAAAGATTGTCTATTGCGCTAATGTTGCGTTTTGCTGTGAATTTGCTGATCGACAGTAATAGGCTTCAATCGTTTAAGATGATGGTTCGGGGTATTCGTCATGGATTACGAAATAGCTTGGGTTCTGCCCATTGAGATAGGCACGTCAGCCATGGAGTTCGCTGATCTTTAGATTCATGCGAGATTTTCATTCGAAGAGAGATATGAGGATGGTACCTCGCTATTTAGTTATGTTGGCTGCTTATAACGGCCGTCAGTGGATTGCAGAACAAGTTAACTCCATTCTCAATCAAGAAGACGTATCGGTCACTCTCTTGATCAGCGTCGATACGTCTGATGACGGGACGGAGCAGTGGGTCACTGATTTAGCAGAATCGGATTGTCGCGTGAAGTACCTGCCTCATGGCGGAAAATTTGGGGGCGCCGCTCGAAATTTTTTCCGGTTGGTAAAAGATGCACCAACGGAAAACTTCGATTATTTTTCATTTGCTGATCAGGATGACATCTGGTTGCCGAGGAAGTTGATCCAAGCGGTTCACGTTATGTCTAAACAAGGCGTCGACGGCTATTCGGGCAACGTTACTGCTTTTTGGCCAGATGGAAGGGAGTGTGTAATCATTAAATCCCAGCCACAGGTTCAGTATGATCATTTATTCGAAGCTGCTGGGCCTGGCTGCACTTACGTGTTTTCAAAAATCCTGTTTGTTAGGTTACAGGAGCATATTGCGCATAATTTCTCACAAGTGCAGAACGTAACCCTTCATGATTGGTACTGTTATGCCTTTAGTCGAACGCATGATTTCACTTGGGAAATAGATAGTAATTCCTATATGCGATATCGACAGCATGCCAATAATCAAGTCGGAGTCAACAGTGGAGTAAAAGCCTTTCGTGCCCGGCTTTCAAAGGTGTTCGATGGCTGGTGGCTAAACCAGTCTTTGCTTATTTCAACGTTGATCGGAGTCCGCGACACCCCCTTCGTCCGGAGTTGGAGCAATTTGCGCCGCCTGGATCTGGCGCGGTTAGCATTCGCGGGCTTCAGATGCCGAAGACGGTTACGCGATAAATTTGTATTTACTGGCCTTTGCCTTACCCTTGTGATTTTGAGGCAAAATAAATGACCAGAATTTTGGTTACCGGGAGTAGTGGGTTTGTTGGAAATAGCCTCGTAGAGCAACTTTCCCTGCATAATGAGCTTAATTTAGCGGTCCTTGTTCGTCAGTCACCTATCACACTTAGAGAAGGAGTCGATTACTATATATTTTCTGATTTTTCTGAAATTGGCGTTGGACATCAGTCACTTGTAAATGTAGACGTTTTCATACATTTGGCGTCTCGTGTACATGTTATGAATGACACGGCAGCGGATCCGCTTGCGGCATTCCGTGCAATCAATGTCGAGTATACGTTGAATTTGGCGCGTAATGCGGCAGCCGCAGGGATCAAGCGATTCATCTTCGTCAGCTCCGTCAAGGTGAACGGAGAAGGTACTCCTCCAGGTTGTCCTTACAAGGAAACCGATACTCCAAATCCGGTGGATTTTTACGGTATCTCCAAGCTGGAAGCTGAGGAAGGACTTCGATTGATCGCAGCCGAAACGGGTATGGAAGTTGTCATCATCCGCCCCGTACTTGTTTATGGACCTGGCGTTAAGGCGAATTTTGAGAACATGATGAGATGGTTGCAAAAGGGCGTACCGCTTCCTTTTGGGGCGATACAAAACCAGCGCAGTCTTGTGGGACTGGATAATCTTGTAGATATGATCCAGACCTGCATAAATCATCCAGCTGCCGCTAATGAAACATTTCTGGTGAGTGACGGCGAAGACGTATCCACTTCGCAGTTGTTGCGTAAGCTCGGGACTGCATTGAATTGTCCGCCCCGTTTGATACCTGTTCCAGAATGGTTGCTCATAGCGGGTGCAACGTTACTGGGCAAAAAAAGCCTATCGCAGCGACTATGTGGTTCGTTGCAAGTCGATATCACTAAAGCTCGGCAAATGCTTGGGTGGCAGCCTGTGCTGACGCTCGACCAAGCTCTACGCAAGACCGCTGAACATTTTATTAGCGAGCAAAATCAATGACCTATTGGTACGTCCTTCCATTTGCTGCGGTTCTCTCATTGCTTTTGACTGCAGTGTTGCGTCGATACGCATTGCATCGCAGTATCATCGACATCCCCAATGCCCGCAGCTCCCACTCCATTCCTACGCCGCGCGGCGGTGGTGTTGCGATTGTATTGGCATTTCTGTTTTGCCTGATTTTCATGGCCAGCGCTGATTTGCAGCCGATAGCGCAACTTATTGCGATGATCGGCTCCGGAGCGTTGGTCGCAGTGATCGGTTTCATGGACGATCACGGGCATATTGCTGCAAGGTGGCGTTTGTTGGGTCATTTCGTCGCATCCGCGTGGGTAATGTTCTGGATGGGCGGCTTACCCGCACTGAACTTTTTTGGGTTTTCTCTCGATCTGGGGTGGTTCGGAGGGGCGCTCGCCGCCATCTATCTCGTCTGGATGTTGAATCTCTATAACTTCATGGACGGTATTGACGGTCTCGCCAGTCTAGAGGCGATCGTCGCATGCCTCGCGATGTCGGTCATTTATTATCTTGCCGGTCAGGAAGCCATGATCTGGGTGCCATTGATACTGATGATGACGGTGGCCGGATTTCTGTACTGGAATTTCCCCCCGGCGCGCATCTTCATGGGCGATGCCGGTAGTGGTTTTCTCGGCATCGTTCTGGGTGCCCTTTCGATTCAAGCCGCGTGGGCAGGCAGTGAATACTTTTTTGCCTGGTTGATCATGCTCGGCGTCTTCGTCGTCGATGCGACTGTTACCCTGATTCGCCGCCTTGTCAGAGGCGACAAAGTGTATGAGGCGCACCGCAGTCACGGTTATCAATACGCATCCCGTCATTTTGGCGGGCACTTTCCGGTCACTGTTGGTGTCTCTCTGATTAACCTGCTGTGGTTGTTTCCTGTCGCACTGAGCGTAACCTTGCTTAAGCTGGACGGCGCGACCGGATTGGTAATAGCCTATGCCCCCTTGATCGTCCTGGCCTTCAAGTTCGAGGCAGGTTCGCTTGAAAAAACCGTCTGAGGACGGCGACCCTTTATGGATAAATTTTCGGAAAAGTTGGCGCGTGAAGTCAGGGGATAAAAACGAAGTGATAGATGGATTTATGGGGCAATTGCGCGCTTGGTTGCTTTCTCTGACCCGGCGTCAGAAGCGGTTGATACAGGTTACGGCGGACATCCTGCTGGTGTGGGTATCGCTGTGGCTTTCCTTCGTCGTTCGCCTGGGTATTGAAGAACTTATCAATCCTTTTACGACCCATCAATGGCTCTTTGCCTTCGCTCCAATTGTCGCCATTCCGCTGTTCATCCGCTTTGGCATGTATCGCGCCGTGATGCGTTATTTCGGGAATGACGCATTAATTGCAATCATCAAAGCGGTCAGTTTGTCCTCTTTGGTTTTGGGCGTAATCGTCTACTGGTACAGCAACCACGAAAATGTGGTGCCACGCTCGATCATCTTCAACTATTGGTGGTTGAGCCTTGTGATGATTGGCGGTCTGCGGCTCGCCATGCGTCAGTACTTTCTCGGTGACTGGTTTGCTGCGGCCCAGCATGTTCCTTTCACCAGCCGAGATGATGGACTGCCTAAAGTTGCCATCTATGGCGCGGGCGCGGCGGGCAATCAACTGGTCGCTGCATTGCGCATGGGACGCGTGATGCGGCCAGTCGCATTCATCGACGATGATAGTGGCATTGCTGACCGGATCATTTCCGGATTGCAAGTCTTCAAACCCAAACACATTCAACAGATGATCGATTCGACCGGTGCCCAAGAGATCCTTCTCGCGATCCCTTCATCAAATCGAGGCCGGCGCCGTGAGATCCTCGGGTTTCTTGAAGGTTTTCCGTTACACGTTCGCAGCGTACCTGGCTTCATGGATCTTGCCAGTGGCCGCGTCAAGGTCGACGACATTCAAGAAGTAGACATCGCAGACTTGCTGGGTCGTGATGCGGTGCCGGCGCAGGGAGGTCTGCTCGAGCACTGTATCAAGGGGCAATGCGTTCTCGTTACGGGGGCCGGCGGATCAATCGGTTCGGAGCTTTGCCGTCAGATCCTTTCCTTGCACCCAATCACGCTTTTGTTGTTCGAACACAGCGAATTCAATCTGTATTCGATTCTGTCGGAGCTTGAGCAAAGTATTGCTCGTGAGTCGTTGTCGGTGCGTGTGTTGCCCATCCTCGGATCCGTGCGTAATCAGGACAAGTTGCTCAATGTCATGACGGCGTGGGGTGTGGACACTGTTTATCACGCGGCGGCGTACAAACATGTACCGATGGTTGAGCACAATATCGCCGAAGGCGTTCTGAACAATGTTATCGGAACGCTCAACACTGCGCAGGCAGCATTGACCGCCGGCGTGGCTAACTTTGTACTGATTTCTACCGACAAAGCCGTACGTCCTACCAATGTCATGGGAAGTACCAAGCGACTCTCGGAATTAACGCTGCAGGCTCTCAGCCGTGAGCTTGCACCCGTGTTGTTCGGTGATGATTCGAATGTTTCGCGCGTGAATAAGACTCGCTTCACCATGGTTCGTTTTGGCAATGTGCTTGGATCTTCAGGTTCGGTCATTCCGCTTTTTTACAAGCAGATCAAATCTGGCGGACCTTTAACAGTAACGCACCCCAAGATCACTCGTTACTTCATGACGATTCCCGAAGCCGCCCAGTTGGTTATCCAGGCGGGTTCGATGGGGCAGGGGGGCGATGTGTTTGTTTTGGACATGGGCGAGCCGGTCAGAATCGTCGAGTTAGCCGAGAAGATGATTCACTTGTCGGGTTTAAGTGTTCGATCGGAGAGAAATCCTCACGGTGATATCGCTATCGAATTCACAGGGTTGCGCCCCGGTGAGAAGCTCTACGAAGAGCTCTTGATCGGGGACAATGTTTCAGCAACTGAGCACCCGATGATCATGAGCGCGAATGAAGATCATCTCTCTTGGGACGTGCTCAAGGCCAGGCTGACCGATCTCCTTAACGCAGTCGGTCAAGATGATTACACCCGCGTCCGCCAACTCCTTCGCGAAACCGTCAGTGGCTACACCCCCGAGGGTGAAATCGTTGACTGGATCCACCAACAGCGCCGTCTCGAACCCTGATTGTTTCACAACCTGTAACACTCGCATTTTTAACATGTGCCCACTATTACCTACGATTGAGGAGCAGCTTGGGAAAAGCGTAAGCGCTCCATGAACCCCACATTCAAAGCCGTCATCTGATCCCCGATGCTGTGCTCCCGATTCTTTTCCGGAGCCTGCACCTCATGATGCGTCCCGACGCCAAAGTCGAAAAAGTCTGTCTCTACCCAAGCCCGTCGACTTCCGAAAATCCATCGACGGTCTGGCTGTGCTGGTCGAGTTGGACATTAAGGTCGCGGTTTTTGACCTCGTGCTTTTCGTCTTCCTCAACAAGCCCCGCAACCGAGTGAAGATTTTATATTGGGAGCGCAATGGCTACTGCCTATGGCTCAAACGGCTGGAGTCCGAGCGATTCAAAACATCGCCCGATGTCACCGACAAGGCAATTGTCCTGACCGTCCAGGAACTCAACTGGATGCTCGACGGTTTTGACCTCTGGCGCAACCGCCCCCATCAGGTTTTGACGCCACGATTCGTGGCCTGATTCGGTATAATCCAGGGCATGATTTCGATGCCCAAAGACCTTCCTGGCGACCCCGCGCTGTTCAAGCAATTGCTAGAGCAGATGCTGATTGAGCGCGAGTCTAACAAGGGCCGCATCGTTCATCTTGAAGAAGAAAACGCGCTGCTGCGCCAGCGCCTGTTCGGACGTAAGTCCGAGCAGACAGCCGATCTGGCAACGCCTCAGCTAGCCCTTTTCAACGAGGCGGAAAGCCTTGCCGAGCCTGTCGACGAAGACGTTGAAGAAGAGGTTGTTGCTCCGACCAGGCGCCGAGGCAAGCGCAAACTGTTGTCGGCTGAGCTGCCGCGTATCGAAGTCATCCACGAACTGTCTGAACACGAACTGACGTGTGCCTGCGGTTGCCGCAAACATGCTATCGGCGAAGAAACCAGCGAGCAGATGGATATCGTGCCGATGCAGATCCGGGTGAACAAACACATCCGTAAAGTTTACGGTTGCCGTGGTAGCGAAACCGCTCCAGTCACCGCTGACAAACCTGCACAGTTAATCGAAAAGAGTATGGCCAGCCCGAGCGTGTTGGCGATGCTGCTAACCACCAAGTATGTCGACGGCTTGCCGCTGCATCGTTTCGAGGCGGTGCTGAGTCGGCATGGCATCAAGATATCTCGCCAGACATTGGCGCGCTGGGTGATCCAGTGCGGCGAGCACCTTCAAGACTGGCCGGGGATTTGACGTTTGGCTCGCGCCGAGTCAAATCATTGCGATACCATTCGCCGCTCTTACTGTTTCCCTTGAAAAGGCATTCGAATCGCATGATGTGTACAAAAATAAAACAATGTGGCAGGCCAGCTGCAATTGTGCCCGTGCTCGCGCTCGCGGTGATTTTCCTTGCCGGGTTCGTCGCATACATGCGTGTGCTGCATCCGCAGGTTGTATTTATGGATTCATTGCGATTCTTGATGTACTTCGATAATTCTGAGCAAGGACGTGCATCACTACTATCGACGTGGGACCAAGGCCAACACCACGGGCTCATTGCGCAAACCGCCGTCTATTTAAACGCCAAGTTGTTTGGGCTTAGAGTGTTTTCGGCCGCATTGCTCAGCGGTTTGGTTCTTGCAATCACCGGTATTGTGCTGGGACTTTATCAGTACAGGACCTTGGAGCCGAAGGGAGCCATAAGCTTTCTTGCCTTTATAGGGTTGGCGGCAATCACCTTCCTTGCATTATTTAGTTTGGCCAACTGGGAATTGTATGCACTCGATGTTGGTGTAACCCTATTTGGCAAGAACTTGATTTTCATTTTGTACTGGATTGGCCTCGAGCGTGCCCTCGGATCGTCTGACGGC
The DNA here is from genome assembly GCF_002303925.1 of Pseudomonas sp. ACN8. Lineage (GTDB taxonomy): Bacteria > Pseudomonadota > Gammaproteobacteria > Pseudomonadales > Pseudomonadaceae > Aquipseudomonas. The sequence goes on along the minus strand of NZ_MRCS01000021.1, from coordinate 8,877 downwards.
TCGAAGGCGCTTCGTTGGACGATTCTTGCATCAACACCATTAATTACCTTGGTGCTTGCTTATGGGTGGACTTATGCGTTTGTATTCGCCTCGATATTCTGCATCTTCGTATCTGATCCAAAGGACGGAGGGGCGGTGCGATTTCGACGCGCAGTGGCCGGTGCTCTTGTTATTTCGATAGTTTTGTATGTCATCGGCGGCTATGTTGCTCCCGGAGAGATTTCCAGTACGGGCGACTCTAGCCTTTTAAATGCTGTGGTAGGACTCTCTTTCGCTCTCTCGACTGCGTTCATGGGGAATGAAACTATCGCGGTGCTCGGTTTGCCGACATGGGTACAGCATCTGGCCGCTTTCGTTCTGCTCGGAACTGCGTGCGGGACCGTGATTGCTGGGGTCTTCTCGTCGAAGAAACTCCCCTTACTTCCTTTGGCGATGATCATCTATGGTGGTCTTCACGTAGCGGCCGTGTCATATGCGCGTGGTCGATTTGACCCGGTTAATGCAATGGCATCCAGATACTCTCTGGACATTACGCTGATAGTCATTGGCGTTATCTGGTCCATATTTCTGGCTATAAAATCGACATCTATGACAGGTGTGAAGCCGAAGGTGCTAGCGGTACTGGCATTGGTCATATCCCTGGCATTTGTCGTTGGGCATGGCTTAACCGCCTCGGATGAGTGGGCAAAGGCTCCATACCGCCACGAGGTTTATATGGGGATGCTTGATGTAACCTTGTTTGGTGTAAACACCGAGGAAGATGCAGCTCTACTTCAGCAACCTATAGAAATAGCTCGTCGTGGCGTCGAAATTCAGCGTGAGTACGGTCTAGGCCCATATCGGCGGATTGGCTGCGCTGAGCCTGTGCAGGGAGCTGGATGGATCGATGTGCGTGACGGTAGTGGATGGACTTCTGGCAGTGCGCGCGCCGTACTGAGAAATTGTGGCGGAACATTGGTGTTGGATGCGTATATACCGGACTCGTGGCCCGCGAAGAATATTTCAGTTTCTGTAGGTGGTGCCGCGCCAACGGTTGTGAGAGTCACTCCTGGCGTTAGAGCACCAGTCTATGTACCGGTCAATACAGCAAGCAAGTTCCTTGATGTCACAATAACCGTGGACAAGACCACTCGACCGTCTTTGATCTCCAAAGACTCGTCGGACGATCGGGATCTTGGTTTGTTCGTAGCGTCAATGCGCAGCGAGGATAGGCCTAGGGCAGCGAGCAATTGATCGACGCACCAATGGGAGGGGCAGCTATTTCGCTTCCAGGCGAGTTCACTCGACCCCAAAGCAGGATTCTGGTCGTGGCTATGGTGAGCCGGCCAGCTTCAACATGGCCAAACGGAATTCGGCGATAAAAAAATACCAGGGTCAAAGCGAAAACAGTGGTGGTATCACCTTATGTGCGACGCAGGAACCAGCGCGTCATCACAAAAGTAACGGGGATAGTCACCACAATGACGACCAGCGGTGCAACGCTCTGAGGAATGCTGAAGCGCTCGACAAAGACGCTTAACAGTGCTGCCGACAACAGATACTGCACCAGGTATACCAGTGGAAAGGCAAAGAAGCCTTTCCAACTGACGGGGGTCTTGAAAACGACCGTTGCGTTGAACCAATAGGAAAATACTACGCCAGTGGCAAAGGCCAGGGCGTACGCCACTTGATAAGGCAATACGACCTGAAGGCCGAAGTACAGGCCGAAGGTAAAGGCGGTGTTGATGCCACCGCCAACAACAAACTTGACCAGGTCGGTCAACGTCTTTCGCCTCGACATCCGCTCAAGCCTGCTTTTGAGATTTGATCAGATCGACAAACTGACCGTAGTCGCGGATGTAGTCGTCGGCGTCGTAATAGTCGGATGCGAACACCAACAACATGGCATCGGCTGAGTACTTGTACTGAATGCCCCAGGTCTTGGGCGGCAGGTACAAGCCCATGTTAGGGCGATCCAGTGTGATTTCTTCACGCGTCTGGCCATCATCCACGACTACACGGATGCTGCCTCTGACTGCGATCAGAAATTGGTGGCACTGGTGGTGAGCGTGCTCGCCACGGGTATCGGCAGTGGGTACGTCATAGACCAGGAAATAGCGTTTCGGGTTGAACGGAATCTCGCGTTCGAATTCACCCACCGACAGGCTGCCACGCAGGTCAGGAACAGCCTTGAAGGTATGCAATGTGACTCCGGACACTTTGGTGCCGGTCACTGCCGGTTTCGACGAGGCACTGACCTTCATGCTCTCGTTGGTACTCTCGACGGCGTCAGCGTAACCAATGATCTTGGCCGGGTTGCCGACGACTATTGCAAACGGAGGGACGGATCGGGTTACAACGGCACCAGCGCCGATCATGGCGTTTTCACCAATGGTCAGGCCGGGGAGAATGGTGGCGTTGGCACCGATGGTCGCTTTGGTCTTGACGATTGTGCGCAGGAATTCATCCGGATACTGCTTGCTGCGCGGGAAGCGGTCATTGGTGAAAGTGGCATTGGGGCCAATGAACACATCGTCCATGATCTCGATACCATCCCACACCTGAACTCCGCATTTGATCGTGACGCGGTCACCAATGACCACATCGTTCTCGATAAAGACGTTATCGCAAATGTTGCATTCGGAGCCGAGACGGGCTTCGGGCAATACATGCGCGAAAGCCCAGATCTTGGTGTCCTTACCGATATGTGGGGATTCGCAAAGCCCTTTGGGGTGAACGAAATACTCGGCGTTTTCATTATTCATGATTGAAATTCTCTGTCCTCATCGGGATGGCTAACGGCCTGGCCTTGGTATTTTCGTAGGTACGCCATGCGTATGAACCTACGATCCCCAGGCCCAACAGGTTGGCTGCCCCCAGAAAGACGATGACATTAATGGTCATTGCGTAACCTGAAACTGTGATCAGTCCAAGAAGCCGCGCAATGGCTACGGCGATACCGAAACTGGCAGCTAGAAGGGTAGTTACACCACCCAAACGTGTCAGGAGGCGGATGGGAAGGTCGGTAAATGCGAAAATGCTGTCCATCATGTAGTTCACTTTTTTGGTGAACGTCCATGCCGACTTGCCGTGCTCACGCTTAAGGCGGTTGTAGGAAATAGTCTTGCGCCGATAGCCCAGCCAGAAAATCTGTGCGATCAACGAACTGTGCCTTTCATCGAGGGTCAGGAGCGTGTCGCGAAAGGTTTTGTTGCAGCCGAAGACATCCACGCCACCTTCTGGAATTTCCGGTACTACATAGCGTCGATACAGGTTCCAGAATGTTTTGGAGGCAATACGCGACAGAAGGGGGTCGTCCCGACCTTCACGGACGCCGAGAACCACATCGTACTGCCCACTGAGCAGTTGCGTGTTCATCTCCAGCACCAGCTCCGGTGGTTCCTGCAAGTCGGCAGCCATGACCGCAAAACGATCACCACGACCGGCCTCAAGGCCTACCCGAATGGCCGGGAACGAGCCAAAGTTGCGGGAGAGCAAGACCAGGCGGGATTCGAAGCGTTGCTTGGGTAACTCATCCCGCAAGATCTCGTAGCATCGGTCTGGACTGCCGTCGATCACAAAGACCACTTCGAAATCGCCTGCTAATTTGCTGTTCAGTCCATCGATGGCGATCAACAAGTCCGGCAATGAGCCTTCGTTTTTATAAACAGGAATGACTAAAGTTAGCAAGCGATGATGCTCCTTATTGTTCGAAGTATTTTTTCACAGCTGTGATGACTGTCTCTACCGCTTCATCGGTCATGCCGGGGAAGCAAGGTAGGGTCACCAGGTTTTTGCACGTGCTTTCGGTCACTTCCATGGAGCCGACAACATGGGGCTCGGTATAGGCTGCTTGCTGGTGGTCCGGAACCGGGTAATGAACGTCAGTGGTAACGCCTTGGGACTTCAGGAATTCACGCAGAGCATCACGATTCTGAATGCGCGCGACATACAAGTGTGCGGCGTATGACTCGTCGACCGATGGCAAAGCTTCGAAACCCAGGTCCGCAAAGGCGGCATTGTAGCGAAAAGCGATGTCGCGGCGCGCAGCGTTCCAGGCGTCCAGCAACGGCAGCTTGATCCGTAGAATCGCGGCTTGCATTTCATCCAGGCGACTGTTTTTGCCGCCGGCATGCCCAACGTGATACTTGGAGGACCAGCCGTACTGGCGCAGAGTCTTGAGGCGTGCGGCCAATTCCTCATTGTTGGTCACAACTGCACCACCATCACCCAGGGCGCCGAGGTTTTTGGTGGGGTAGAAACTGAAACAAGCCACATCACCAAAGCTTCCGGCCTGACGACCATCGCGCTGTGCGCCGTGAGATTGTGCGCAATCCTCAATCAATTTCACGCCGGCCGCATGGGCCAGAGCCAACAATTCTTTGATATCTGCCAACTGACCGTAAAGGTGAGTGACAATCACGCACTTGGGCTTGTGTTTGAGTGCCTCTGAAAGAGCCTCGACCGACATGGTCATGCTGGACGGGTCGATGTCGACATAGAGTGGTGTGGCGCCGATGGCATGAATGGCCGTGCTGCTGTAGAAGCCGGCGTTGGCCACGGTAACTACTTTATCACCACGCTCAACACCGACGCTGCGCAGGGCAATCTCGATTGCATCTGTGCCGTTTGCCATGGTCACACAGTGCTCGACGCCTACATAGGCGGCGAACTCCGCTTCGAAACCAGTCACTTCTTCACCCAGAACATACCAGTGACGGTCCAGAACCTTTTTAACCGCACCAAGGAAGTCCAGATTTTTATTCATTGCTACATCGGAAAAGAGAGGGATCATATCAATGCTCCTTGGTTATTCAATCCGGAATTGATCGCTGATGTTGTAGGTTTTTTGATGAAAACCTTTTTTAGGCGCATGGCTCTTTTTTCGACGAGATGCCAAGAGGCAATACCGCAAGTCAAGGCGATCGTACTGGCAACCAGGCAGTTTTGAATCCCTGAAAACTGTGGGAATGCCCAGGCGGTCAGCTGTTGTGCCGGCCAGCCGTAAAGATAGACGCCGTAAGAGTAATCTCCCCACTTATCCATCCATGCGAATTGTTTCAGAAAACTGACCGAACAGAAGAAAGTCACCAGCAGCAGTATGTAGCCATAGACAAATTTTTCAGTACCCAGCGTAATGCCGGCCAGAAATAGTGCGATCAGCAAAAAGTACGGACTGACGGGCACGCTGTCGCGGTTGATGTATAGAAACGAGCCTATATAGAACAACAGGCAGACATGCAACATCGTCGAACCGAATGCCGGCGGCAGAGATCCCTGGTTGTTCCAAATCACCACAATCAGAACGAAAAACAACGTATTGAACACGGCACGATTGCGCATCAAGCCGAAGAGGTAGAAAAACAGGACAACGACATATAGCCAGACTTCGATCACTACCGACCAGAGCGAACCGTTCACTGCGTGATTATGATTTTGAGTGAATACGCCCGGCAGGAAAAAAGCACCTTGGTAGGCAAATGCCAGGTTCTTAAAGTAAGACCAGACCTCGCCATTGGTGAGGTAGTCCGATACGGACAATGTGGTGACGATACTGCCCAGCACAAACGTCACTAGTATCAGATTGACCCAAAGTGCCGGAAAAATCCTCAGCACCCGGGAGATGACATAGCTCTTCACGCCGCTGTTCAGGATACTGGCCGTGACCAGAAAACCGCTGATCAGGAAAAAAAGGTCGACTGCAACTCCGCCAAAAAATGCGTAACCTGTGGTGACCGCTACCCAGTCTGACGGGGCACCGGCAACAATCGCCGAAGTATGGCCGTAGATGACCGCTAGCGCAGCTACTAGCCGGATAAAGGTCAGATTATTGTTCTTTCCTGCGAATAAATCCGCCAACGTACGCATTATTTAGCCTCGGCGATCGAAATTTTTATGCAGTTTGCATTTGCGTCTGCTTCGCCTGTCACCACGATCTTTCCATGGGACATATTCGCCCCCAGCTGGAAGCCCGGATAGAGCGGAGAGTTCTTGTCGACAACGATATTCCAGACAGTATGCAGACCCATCACAGTGTCCAGATATTGGCCACTGTGCATGTACCACGGTGAGAAAGCACCGGCGCCGTAAACGCACACGGATGGTGCGGCATTGATGGCGGTCTTATTTTCATCAAGTTGTTTGAGCACCCGGGTATTGTCTGAAGCAATAACGTTGTACCAATTGGCAATGGCGGATCGACCTGGAGTGTCTACCACATACAACAGGATGGTGAGAGTCGCCAGCAACGCGCAGGTTACATAAGCGCTCATCGAGTTCGCGGAGTTGGTCTTGAACAATTCTGTCAGTGCGACATAGACGCCGCCAATGATGAACGGCAGCCAGATCAACTCATAGTATGGGTTTACGTGGTTCGGCAGGACGGAATAAGGGGCGATCAGTGTCAACGCTGCCCCAACTATATAAAGTGTTTTCGGGATCTGCTTGTCACGTACCAGCACGTACAGCGCCACAATACCGGAAAAGACTATTGCCGCCGCAACGATGCGCCCGTGGCCAATCATGGTCGAATGTCCGGTGCCTGTCAGGTAACGCCACACCGTGGCTGCCACGCTGGTCACCGAGGTATCGATGAAGTATGGGGAGTGGACATCGTTTTCGCCCAGGAAGCTGGAAGCGGCCAGGAACTTCGCGCCTGCAACCATGAGCAGTGACGCTGCCAGGCCGATCAGGCCAACGACGATGCGTTTTTTGACCGGGTTGTTCGACCTGATCAGAACGTACGCGAAAGAAAACGCATAGAACAGAATAAAGTCTTCCTTGGCCAGTGTGGACAGCAACAGCAACACCACTGATGCATATAGCCAGACGTTACTGGTCTCGCGATCATCCTTGAACACGAAATATACGGCTGCGAGACCCAGGCAGCCCGACATCATGTGCGTCACCATACCTGTGTAACGAGCGTATTCGGCGACGATAGGACTGGATAGCGAAGCTACCGCAAACAACATCAGAGTTATCCAGTACTGGCGAGGTTGCAAGACCTGAACCAGGATCCTCCAGCACAGGAATACGTAGGTGGCGGTGAGGATCCTGACAGCCCAGCTCAGGTACTCAGGGCCCATGGAGGAAAATATGTAAATCGCCCAGGTCGAAAGCGGACGGTTCCACGACCAGGCCAAACCTCCTGAAGCCAGCGCATAGTTGGCGTAATCGTCGTGATGAGCAGGAATGGAGCTTGGTAGCAAGGCTGAGACAGAGTAGTACGCCATTAGATAGAAGATGGCACAAATTAATGCATATGAAAGGAGATTCACGTGCCTTGAAATAATCGTTTTTTGCATCGGGTTCATTGAGATGCTCATTTCTTTTCCATGTTTTTGTAAGTGTGTGGCGTACACGTGCCCCACTTGGCGTCATTTATTGCTTTGTTCTGCTCGAACAGAGCCTGATGATCAGCGCTTTTAAGCTTATTGAAGGACGTAGACAATTGATGGTGAATAAACACATCTTCCGCACACAGAACTCTTAGGCCTGACTGCTCTACACGGCGGCAATAGTCATCGTCTTCGAAGAATCCTCGACCGAAGGCCTCATCCAGCGGGCCGACCGATTCATACACTTTTCGCGTGAACATCACGCACAAGCCAACGAAAAGAGTGATGGCGAAGTCGGTTTTGCTTTCATCTGCCGATACACCCCAGCGTGCCTTGAAAACTACCGAAAAAAGACCATGACAAACCCAATGTCGAACCGCGATAACGGCCAGGCAAATCGCGTTTACTCAACTGCATTGTCAGCCGTTTGTTGCGCCAAAAGCTGTTTATCATTTCCACGGGGTTTGCTGAATAATTTCGCATCAGTAATGTGGCTCGACTTCTTGTACAGGTGGCCGATCGACGTTCAAGTATTGACAATGGCCCCTGTGAGCCCAGCGTCTCAACCGCGTCGCGCATGGTAGCGTATTGGACTGTGCCTTTTCACCTTGTAATCGCCGTTTTCCTAAGCGGTGGTGGTTGCAGGTGCGGCAGGTTCTTTCCAGGAGGGGCTTATCATTGCAAGTGAGTGGAACCGGGGGATACCGAGGCTTTTTGCCGTTTCTGGCAGGTACGGCCTTACGGAAAACAAACGGTCAAGAGAAGGTGTTGAATAAATGAAACAGTACGGGTGGATGAGAAGGGTTGGCTGAGCTTCTCACAGCAGTCGAAAAGACGATTATTCCCGCGTACGCCAGTTACGCGAAACCGTCAGTGGCTATACCCCCGACGGCGAGATTGTCGACTGGATCTATCAGCAGCGTCGCCTCGAACCCTGATTGTTTCACATGCTGTAACGGACACATTTTTGACACGCTCCAGACATCACCTAAGTTTTGAAGGCAGCTTCGGAAAAGCTGCTTTCTCAATCGATGTCATGGAGCGTCATTTATGCGTACTGGCTATTTCTACTCTCTCGTTTTTGCCCTGCTGACCAGCACTTCAATTGCCGTCGTAGCTGCACCTGCAGTCAAACAGGAAGCTGGAAATCCTCCTGTGGTGATGGAAGCTTCAGAGAAAGAGCAGTCCGGCAAAATCAACCTCAATGCGGCGGATGCAGCAACACTGCACCGCGAACTGTCCGGTGTGGGCGAAGCCAAGGCGAAAGCGATTGTTGCGTATCGTGAGGATAATGGACCCTTTGCTTCAATTGACGAACTGCTTGAGGTCAAGGGTATCGGCAAAGCCATTCTCGATAAAAACCGCGAGAAGCTTGAGGTGAACTAAACTTGTAAATCTACGCCAAGGGGCCGGTCATTGACCGGCCTTTTTACATGTGCGCCCAGCATGGGCGCAATCTTGCGGGTGAAAGTCCCGCCGTAAGCTGGCCACAGCGAACGAAGTGAAGCGCAACTGCATGAGGGCGACCGAGTGTGGGGAGGAAGCGTGGAGCGAAACC
>NZ_MRCS01000020.1 GCF_002303925.1 Pseudomonas sp. ACN8 | reverse complement strand
CTTCGATTCACGCTTCCTCCCCACACTCGGTCGCCCTCGTGCAGTTGCGCTTCACTTCGTTCGCTGTGGTCAGCTTACGGCGGGACTTTCACCCACAAGATTGCGCCCATGCTGGGCGCACACAAAAAACGGCCTTCACAGGCCGTTTTTTTATGCCCGCCATGAGATCCCTTGTAGGAGCGAGCTCGCTCGCGATGGACGTTAACGATGACGGGGGCTGGCTGGATGAACGTGGTGTCTATACGTTCTTCGCGAGCAAGCTCGCTCCTACAGGGGGTCGTTACAACCGATCCAACACTTCCCCACTGCGCTTGAACCACCCCATCAAATAATCCGCCAGTACCTGCGTGCGCTTGGGCAATCCACCCTGATAAGGATGCACCAGGTACATCGGCATGCTGCGGGTCTGATAATCGCGCAGGAGCCATCGCAAACGCCCGTCGGCCAGTTCTGTTGGCAGACAGTAGGACGGCAGGCGTGCAATACCGGCACCGACCAGCGCGGCTTTCTTCAACAGGTTGTAATGGTTGCTGGCGAACGGTCCCGATACCCGCACCCGCAACAACTCATGCTGCTGGTGATACAGCCATTCTTCGCGACCGCTGTAATGGCTGTTGAGCAGGCAACGATGTTCGGCCAGCGCCTGGGGCGTTTGCGGTTCACCGTATTGCTCCAGGTAAGCCGGGCTGGCACAGGTGAGCTCTTGCCACGCCAGCAACGGGCGCGCCACCAGTCGCTGGTCAATGGCCACGTCGGAACGAATCGCCAGATCGAAACCGTCGCGAGACAGTTCACGGTAGCTGTTGTTGAGCTCCAGTTCGATCTGCACTTGGGGATACTTGGCGGAGAACTCCAGCAACAGGCCATCGAAGAAGGTTTCCCCGAGCGACACCGGCACCGTCATCCGCACCGGGCCGGCCATGTCGTCTTTCAGACGCGCCAGGGCCTGGCGCGCCCGCTCGACTTGCACCACCAGCGCCTGGGCCTGGGGCAACAACGCAGCGCCGGCCGCGGTCAGGCTCAAGCGGCGGGTGGTGCGCTGCAACAGCACCACGGAAAACTGCGCTTCCAGCTGGCTGATACGCTTGGACAACTGGCCTTTGCTGCAACCGAGCTGCTGCGCCGCCAGGGTGAAACTCCCCGCTTCGATCAACACCGCGAACGCGGCAAGATCATCCATCTCGCTCATGGATTGTTTCCATTTGAAAACCAAAGGTTGCCTATTAGTGCGCTTATCTGGAGAAAAAACCACCCTAAACTGAAGCCTCGTTCAACCCACAACGAGGATCAGCCCCATGAAAATTCTTTTGATCGGCGCAGGCGGCACCATCGGCTCGGCCGTCGACAAGGAACTGTCGCAACGCCACGAAATCATCCGCATCGGTCGCACCAGCGGCGACTTTCAGGTGGACATCAGTGACAGCGCCTCGATTCGCAAACTGTTCGAGCAGACCGGAAAATTCGACGCACTGGTATGTGCAGCCGGCAACGTGACCTTCGCACCGCTCAATGAGATGACCGAAGAGAGCTTTGCCCTGGGCCTGAAAGACAAGCTCATGGGCCAGGTCAACCTGCTGCTGATCGGCCGCGAGTTCGCCAATGACCGCGCATCGTTCACCTTCACCACCGGCGTGCTCAGTCACGATCCGATCTACAGCGGTGCCTCGGCAGCACTGGTCAACGGTGCACTGGACAGCTTCGTCCGGGCCGCCGCCATCGAACTGCCGCGCGGCTTGCGCGTGAACTCGATCAGCCCGAACGTCCTCGTCGAAGCCATGGGCAAATACGCGCCGTACTTCCGTGGCTTCAAGCCGGTTCCTGCGGCGGATGTGGCTTTGGCCTACGCCAAAAGCGTGGAAGGCCTGCAAACAGGTCAGACCTTTCACATCTGAAGATAAAAAACGCAACCTGCATCAGCGCCAATACAACGTGGAGACGATAACGGGTTGTGATGAACGGTCAGGCTGAGTAACGTGGCGACACTTGTCAGGAGACCCCAAGATGCGTGTTGCCCGTTCCTTAGTCCTCGTTGCCCTGCTTCCGCTGTTTGCCGCTTGCCAGTTGTTCGACGGTGAACGGCAGAGCGCCTCCCATGTCGGCCAGACACGCATGCAAGGCCAGTTGACCGCGGCGCAGGGCAGACTGCTGTTCCAGCCGTGCAACCAGACAAACCGCTACGTGGTCAACGACACGGGCGGTACCAGCGTCCTGCAGCAGGCCGCAAACCTGGCGGACAAGCAGGGCAAGCTGTTTGCCGACGTGCGCGGACGGGTTGTGGCCGGCAGCGGTGGTGACGGCCAGCTCGATCTGGAGCAGTTGTACCGCGTCGAGCGCTCGGGCAACGCGTGCGACGATCCGAATTTCAAGCTGCTGATCCTGCGCGCCGCCGGCCACACCCCGGAGTGGAGCGTGAAAGTCAGCGGCAAAGGCATGGTCCTCGACCGGTCCGGGCAGCCGCCGTTGGCCGTGCCTTACGTCGAGGAGCAACTGGGCGATGGCCGTTTCAACCTCAGCACCGAAGCCAACAACCAGCACATCGAACTGTGGGTTGCACCGCAACGTTGCGTCGACAGCAGCACCGGCAGCATCCAGCACATGAGTGCCGAGTTGCGCATCGACGGTCAGGTACAGCGCGGCTGCGGGTATTTCGGCGGATCGCGCGACGACTGATCGTATAAGCCTCACGGGCCTGCGCCTTTGCGGCTTATAATCGCGGGCTTCAAACGCCCTGGCGCAGTTGTGCGCCCCGCGAACCGGATCCCGCCATGTTACGAATCACCGAACTCAAGTTGCCGATCGACCATCCCGAAGAAGACCTGCGCCCTGCCATCGTGCAGCGCTTAGGGCTTGCCAGCGATGACCTGCTCGATTTCACCTTGTTCAAGCGCAGCTACGATGCGCGTAAAAAGTCCTCCGAGCTGTGCTTCATCTACACCATCGACCTTGAAGTTCGGGACGAGGCGTCGGTACTGCAAAAGTTCGCCGATGACCGTAACGTCAGCGTGGCGCCGGATGTCAGCTACAAAGCGGTCGGCCAGGCACCGGCCGACCTGAGCGCGCGTCCGATCGTCGTCGGTTTCGGTCCGTGCGGGATTTTCGCCGGGCTGCTGCTGGCGCAAATGGGCTTCAAGCCGATCATTCTCGAACGCGGCACCGAAGTACGCCAGCGCACCAAGGACACCTGGGGCCTGTGGCGCAAAAGCGTGCTCAACCCGGAATCCAACGTGCAGTTCGGTGAAGGCGGCGCGGGGACATTCTCCGACGGCAAGCTCTACAGCCAGATCAAGGACCCGAAGTTCCTCGGCCGTAAAGTCTTGCACGAATTCGTCAAGGCCGGTGCCCCGGAAGAGATCCTCTACGTCAGCAAACCGCACATCGGTACGTTCCGTTTGACTGGCGTTGTGGAAAACATGCGTGAACAGATTCGCGCCCTGGGCGGTGAAGTGCGCTTCCAGCAGCGTGTCACCGATGTGTTGATCGAAGACGGCCAACTGGTCGGCGTCGAGCTCAACGGCGGCGAGCAGATCCACTCGAAACACGTGATCCTGGCCCTCGGCCACAGCGCACGCGACACCTTCCGCATGCTCCACGGCCGTGGCGTGTTCATGGAAGCCAAGCCGTTCTCGGTGGGTTTCCGCATCGAGCACCCGCAGTCGCTGATCGACCGTGCGCGCCTGGGCAAATACGCCGGCCACCCGAAACTGGGCGCCGCCGACTACAAACTGGTGCACCATGCCAAGAATGGCCGTTCGGTCTACAGCTTCTGCATGTGCCCGGGCGGCACCGTGGTGGCGGCGACCTCCGAGCCGAACCGCGTGGTCACCAACGGCATGAGCCAGTACTCGCGTAACGAGCGCAATGCCAACTCCGGTATCGTCGTCGGCATCACGCCGGAAGTCGATTATCCGGGCGGCCCGCTGGCCGGTATCGAGCTGCAGGAACGTCTGGAATCCCATGCATTCGTGCTGGGCGGCAGCAACTACGAAGCGCCGGCGCAATTGGTCGGCGATTTTATCGCAGGCAAACCGTCCACCGAACTGGGCAGCGTCGAGCCGTCCTACAAGCCGGGCGTAGCCCTGGGTGATCTGGCGCTGGCACTGCCGGCATTCGCCATCGAAGCGATTCGCGAAGCTTTGCCGGCGTTCGAGAAGCAGATTCGTGGTTACTCGCTGCACGACGCGGTGTTGACCGGCATCGAGACCCGCACCTCCTCGCCGCTGCGCATTACCCGGAACGAGTTGTTGCAGAGCCTGAACGTGAAGGGCTTGTTCCCGGCCGGTGAAGGTGCCGGCTATGCGGGCGGGATTCTGTCGGCGGGTGTTGATGGGATTCGCATTGCCGAGGCTGTGGCTCGGGACATCCTCGGCCTGGAAGCCTGACGCAAATCCCCTGTAGGAGCGAGCCTGCTCGCGATAGCGGTAGATCAGTCAACATCACTGTTGAATGCTGATCCGCCATCGCGAGCAGGCTCACTCCCACATTGGTACTCAGTGTCTGAAAGATCTCAGATATTGGCGCGCAACACCGACGCCGGCAACGGCTCACCCCGCTCCACCGTCGCCGCCACCGTCGCCATCAAACCACTCAGTTCATACCCCTGAGCCTTGAGCCAGTCCTGATCGTAATAGGTCGTGGCATAGCGCTCGCCGCTGTCACACAGAATCGCCACCATCGACCCCGTCTCCCCCGCCGCTTTCATGTGCTGGGCGGCCATCAGTGCGCCGATCAGGTTGGTCCCGCTCGACCCGCCCACATGGCGTCCCAGACGCTCCGCCAGGTAGTGCATGGCCGCCAGCGACAGGGCATCCGGCACTTTGACCATCGCGTCGATCACCTTGGGCAGAAACGACGCCTCCACCCGCGGCCGGCCGATGCCTTCGATGCGCGAGCCGTGGTCCAGTCGCAGGCTGGCATCGCCGGTCTGGTAGTAATCGAAGAACACCGAACGCTCGGCATCGGCACACAGCACGCGAGTGCCGTGCTGGCGATAACGCACGTACCGGCCCAAAGTGGCTGTGGTGCCGCCGGTACCGGGGCTGGAAATCAGCCAGCTCGGCTCGGGATGCTGTTCGAAGCGCATCTGCTGAAAGATCGACTCGGCAATGTTGTTGTTCGCTCGCCAGTCAGTGGCGCGCTCGGCGTAGGTGAACTGGTCGATGAAGTGCCCGTCGTGTTCACGAGCCAGGCGCTCGGACTCAGCGTAGATCTGGGTCGGATCGTCCACCAGATGGCTTTGGCCACCGTAAAAGGCGATCTGCGCAATCTTTTCCTTGGACGTGGTCGCTGGCATCACAGCAATGAACGGCAAGCCCAGCATGCGCGCGAAGTACGCTTCGGAAATCGCCGTCGAACCGCTGGAAGCCTCAATGACCGGCGCGCCGGGTTTGAGCCAGCCGTTACACAGCGCATACAGGAACAGCGAACGGGCCAGGCGGTGCTTGAGGCTGCCCGTGGGGTGGCTGGACTCATCCTTGAAATACAACTCGATGTCCGGAAAACCCGGCAGCGGCAAGGGGATCAAGTGGGTGTCGGCGCTGCGCTGGAAATCGGCTTCGATGATCCGGATCGCTTCGCGGGACCACTGTCGGTTGTCGCTCATGATGGTTTTCTCGTTGTATCGGGCAGGAGTCGGCCTTATGACAAGGCTCATCCAACAAGCTTAGGAAAAATCCTGCGTCCAGCACAGGTACAGCTGAAATCCAATACGCCCGGCAACTGCTAGGCTCAGGTCGGTGCCGAGGGATCAGTCTGTAACGACATATAACAAAAAAGAATATAACTTTTGTTTTAACAACTAACAGTACTTGTTAGGGTGTAACACCTTTTGAATTCACAGATGGAGAGCGACCTTGCCTCTGCGTAGCACTTTCACGCGTTTCTTTCAGTTGGAAGCTGCCAGCGGTCTGTTACTGATCGCCGCTGCCGTTCTGGCTCTGATTATCAACAACTCGCCGCTGTCGTGGCTGTACAACGGCCTGCTGGACACCCCCGTGGTGGCCCAGATCGGCGCGCTGAAAATCGCCAAGCCCTTGCTGCTGTGGATCAACGACGGCCTGATGGCGCTGTTCTTCCTGCTGATCGGCCTGGAAGTGAAGCGCGAAGTCCTCGACGGCCAGTTGTCCAGACCGTCGCAAATCGTCCTGCCCGGTGCCGCCGCCATTGGGGGCATGGTGGTGCCGGCGCTGATCTACTGGTACCTCAATCGCGACACGCCACCGGCCCTCAACGGCTGGGCAATCCCGACCGCCACCGACATTGCCTTCGCCCTTGGCGTGCTGGCGTTGCTGGGCAAACGGGTTCCGGTATCGCTGAAACTGTTCCTGATGACCCTGGCGATCATCGACGACCTCGGCGCGATCATCATCATTGCGATCTTCTATTCCGGCGCGTTGTCGACCCTGTCCCTGGCGCTGGCCGCGACCTGTATTGCGGCGCTGATCGGGATGAACCGGCTCGGTGTGGTCAAGCTTGGGCCGTACATGATCGTCGGCCTGATCCTCTGGGTCTGCGTACTCAAAAGCGGTGTCCACGCCACCCTGGCCGGCGTGACCCTGGCTTTCTGCATTCCGCTGCGCACGAAAAATGCCGAACCTTCGCCTTTGCTGACCCTGGAACACGCCCTGCATCCATGGGTCGCCTACGGCATCCTGCCGCTGTTCGCCTTTGCCAATGCCGGCCTGTCCCTGAGCGGAGTCACCGTCGAAAGCTTCACTCACCATGTTCCGATGGGCATCGCCATCGGGCTGCTGCTGGGCAAGACCGTCGGGGTCTTCGGCCTGACCTGGCTGGCCGTGAAAACCGGTATCGCCGCCTTGCCCCAAGGCGCCAACTGGGGCCAGATACTGGGCGTAGCAATACTCTGCGGCATTGGTTTCACGATGAGCCTGTTTGTAGGCTCGCTGGCCTTCGAGCCGGGCGTGAGTGATTTCGCCGGGATGGACCGCATGGGGATCTTGACCGGTTCGATTCTGGCGGCGCTGATCGGTTATGTGGTGACGGCGATGGCCAGCCGCAAGAACACTGCGCTGACCTCCTGATAAACCGCAATAACGCCTGGCGCCGATCAAGCCCCTCCTGAGCTGAAAAACAAAAAACCCGATCAGTCACCTGATCGGGTTTTTTTATCCGGTGTTTGCGCTTAGTGCGAAACGCGACTGGTGCCATTCACACTGGCGATGCGCACACGCTCGCCAACACGGAACACTTCGTTCGGCTGAACTTCCTGAACGTAGGCGCGCATGCTGCCATCGTCTTCGCGCACGGTAATTTCCACGCCCTGGGTGCGGGTCAGGCCTTCTTCAGCGGCTGAACCGAGCAGGCCGCCGGCCACGGCACCGATGACTGCAGCAACGACGCTGCCTTTGCCGCCACCGATGGAGCTGCCGCCAACGCCCCCGACCACTGCGCCAGCAGCGCCGCCGATCGGGGTTTTGGTGCCTTCGATTTTCACCGGGCGCAATGCTTCGATGGTACCCATGCGAACGGTCTGCACACGACGCGCCTCGTCACGGGAATAGGAGTCACCGGTCAGGCTCGATTGGCAACCAGTGAGCAACATCGCCATCGTGGAAAAGGAAGCAACCAGTAGAACAGACTTACGCATAGCATCAACTCCAAAGAAACAGTTGTTCATTAAACTCCGCCGCTTGACGCCTGTCACGGCATCGCCCGGGTAAAATTGGTTTGATTCAGGCTCCGTTAAGGCGCCTCCACGAACTCACACAGTAGCGGCAAATTCGCAAAACTGCCCCACTGGCCAAGGATTTCAATGGACTATTTTATCATCGTCGTCACGACTGTTGCCGGTTTGTACTTCCATTGGTGGCTGTACGTGCGGATCAAACGCTGGATGGACCGCGACCTGGCGCTAGCGCTGGCGGGCAAGGACGAGCAGAAAAAAGCCTTCATGCTCGAACGATTGGCGAGTGCCCGGGCGCAAAAGATCAAGCGTCGAGACCTGCCGAAGTGGCTGGAAGCCGCTGCGGCAGGCTATCCCGATCGGTAGACTGCTCAGGGTGCCAGACGTTCAAGAATCCAGTCGGCGCCCTGCTGGCGGTAGTTGAGGCGGTCGTGCAGGCGACTTGGGCGGCCCTGCCAGAACTCGATGCGCTCCGGCAGCAGGCGATAACCGCCCCAGTGTTCCGGGCAATGGGGTTGGGTGTCGCTGAAACGTTGCTCCGTGTCCTTGAGCAGCGCTTCGAGCTCGCTACGATCGGCGATCACCCGGCTCTGCGGTGACGCCCAGGCCCCCAGGCGACTGCCCAGTGGACGGACCTGATAATAGGCGTCGGACTCCTCAGGCGTCACCTTCACCACCCGCCCTTCGATGCGCACCTGGCGCTCCAGCGCCGGCCAGAAAAACGTCATGGCCGCGAACGGATTCGCAGCCAGATGCTGGCCCTTGGCGCTTTCGTAGTTGGTGAAAAAGGTGAAGCCCTGCTCGTCCAGGCCCTTGAGCAACAGAATGCGACAGTGCGGTCGACCATCCTGGTCGACGGTGGCCAGGGTCATGGCGTTGGCTTCCACCGGTGCCTGCTCGGTTTTCACCGCGTCGGCGAACCACTGGTGAAACAGAGCGAACGGCTCGGCCGGGGCTTGAGCCTCGGTCAGGCCATCACGGGTGTAGTCACGACGCATATCAGCCAGGCCCTGGGTCATGGCGCATTCCTTTTGGTTAACGAATCACTGCTTTGCAGTATCGGTGGCGACGACTTTCTTGTCAGCCGTCGAGGCTTTGGCTGGCGTGGTCTTTTTTGCCGGCGTTGCGGTTTTCGCAGGCGCTTTCTTCGCCGATGCTTTTTTCGCGGGGGCTTTTTTCGTTGCCGGAACCGAAGCCTTTTTAGTCGCAGGGGCCGGTGTCACAGGCTTGGCGACCGGCTTGGCGTCCGCGGCGGCAACCATGGTCACAGGTGCTGGAGCCGGCATGTTGTACTTGCTCAGCAGTGCGACCATGGTGTTTTGCGGGGTCACCAGCAGTTCCACGCGACGGTTCAACGCACGACCCTGCACGCTGTCGTTGGCGGCACGCGGTGCATCACCGCCCAGACCACGCAGCATCAAGCGATCACGCTGCAAACCACTGAGACGGAAAATCGCCGCAACGGACTGGGCACGCTCCTGGCTGAGTTTGACGTTGGCAGGCGCAGCGCCGGACGTATCGCTGTGGCCGAGGATCAACACAGCGGTCTTAGGATCGGCTTCAAGGATCTTGGCAACGCGGGTGAACGGACCGAGCGTGACTGGCAGCAGCATGGCCGGACGATCAGGGTTGAACGAGCCTTCGACCGGCGCAGTCACCACCAGTACGTTTTCACGGCGCTCGAGTTGCATGTTGCTGCCCTTGACCGCCTCGCGCAGTCGCGGTTCGTAGTCGTCAAGCCAGGCCTGGGTGACTTTCGGGTCTGGCATCGGTACAACCTTGGCAGTGCTCTGCTCGCTACCGCCGAACGGCCACCACCACTTGCTGCCGCTATCGGTTTCGGCCTTGGTCACCGCAACGGGTTTGACTTCAGGTTTTACCTCCGGCTTGGTCACGGGCTTGCCGGCGCTGTCGTCGGAACCGAACGGCCAGTACCAGTGGCTACCGCTTTCAGTCTTGGCGACAGGTGCCGTCGCGTCTTTCTGTGGAGTCTGTGCGCAACCGGTAATAGCGAAGCACAGGGCCAAAGCGAGGGTTTTATTGGATGACATTGGATATCCACAAAAATGAAGTCAAAAAAATCAGGCCACATTGGCCGGTAGAAGCAGACGCTTTGAAACTGGAAAGGCTAACGGGTTCCAGCCCTGGAACCCGATAGTCGTTTTTACAGACAAGTGGCCAGAACCCGCACCAGCTTTTGCGCGCGCGGGTCCATCAAGACGTACGGCCCCAGGGTATTTGTCACAAACCCGAAAGCCACATCGTGCTCCGGGTCGGCAAAACCGATGGAGCCGCCGGCACCCGGATGACCAAACGCCCGCGGGCCAAGGCCGAAGGTGGCATTGGCAACGTCCGGTTGATCGAGCATGCAGCCCAGGCCGAAACGGGTCTGGGTCAGTAAAGTCTTGTCCTCGCCGAGGCTGTGCTCGCGAGTCAATTCATCGAGCATTTCGCTTTCCAGGAGGCTGCCGTCCAGCAGGCCCGCGTAGAATCCGGCCAGGCTGCGGGCATTGCCATGACCATTGGCGGCCGGCTGTTGCATGCGTCGCCACTCGGGTTTGTTGGTGCTGGTCATGATCGACGGCGGGTTAGTGAACGCCCGGGTCGTCATGGCCGTTGGCTCACGCATGGTCACTTGCAACAGGCGCTGGGCAGCGGCATCGCCGACATTGCCCTTGCCCCGCGCAATGTGGGCCACGCGATGGAACTCTTCGTCGGCCAGACCCACATGAAAGTCCAGGCCCAACGGTTTGGCGACCCGCGCGACGATGGATTCCCCCGGTCCACGACCGTCGGCACGGCGCAGCAATTCGCCGATCAGCCAGCCATAGGTGATCGCCGCGTAACCGTGGCCTTCGCCCGGCGTCCACCACGGCGCTTCGGCGGCCAGGGCGTCAACCATGGTTTGCCAGTCGTAAAGGGCTTCGGGGGCCAGCAACTCGCGCAATGCCGGAAGGCCGGCCTGATGGCAGAGCAGTTGACGCAGGGTGACGGACGCTTTGCCCGCTGCAGCAAATTCGGGCCAGTAGCGCGCAACCGGGGCATCCAGTTGCAGCTTGCCTTCGGCCACCAATTGCAACGCGGTGACCGCGGTGAAGGTCTTGGTGCAGGAGAACAGGTTGGCGATGGTGTCGCTGTGCCAGGCCTCGGCCCCATCCTTGTCGGCAGTGCCGGCCCACAGATCGACAACGGTTTCGCCGCCGACCTGAATGCACAACCCTGCGCCACGCTCCTGAGGATCGTCGAACAGCGCCGCGAACGCCTCTCGCACCGCTTCGAACTTAAGCTCGTAATGACCCTGAATCTGCACCCGTAACTCCCCGGATTAACGCTCTACAAAGTGGTCGGCATTGTTCCAGCCCTTGAGGGTTTTGGGAACAGGGTTGGGCCGGGCGGTCAACGTGTTACCGGTCCAAAATGCAACAGTGATGCTAATGATGTCTTCGCGAGCAGGCTCGCTCCCACAGGAGAATGCATTCCAAAGTGGGAACGAGCCTGCTCGCGAAGAATGATGACGCGGTTTCGGGTCTTAGTGACCTTTGCCGGAATGCCCACCGGCGCCCTTCCCCGGCCCCTTGCCGGCCTCGGCCTTGCGGCCGCCCTCGGCGTCGTGACTGGCTTTGTCGGCGGCGGCAGCCTTCTCGGCCTCTTTGCCCAGTTGCTCGACTGTCGCCAGGTTGCTCTTGCGCACGCTGTCGACAAAACCCTGGAACGGCAGATCAGTAATGCCCACCAACCCGAAGTGACCATTTTCACCGTCAAGCAAGCGCCCGGTGACCGGTTGATCGAGGTACTGGAACCAATGCACACCGACAATCGACGGCTCGCTCAATGCCTGCTTGAGGAAGTTGGCGTACGCCGGGCCGCGATCCTCTTCCTTCAACAACGGGGTGACGCCGCCCCAGAACGGGCCACGATCAGCCGAGCCGAAATTGAACTCGGTGATCAGCACCGGTTTGTCGAGACTGCGCAACTTGGCGAAGTCGTAACCATCCTGGGGTTGCAGGGTGTACATGTTGAAGCTCAACACGTCGCAGTACTGGGCGCAGGACTCCACCGCTTGCGGCGTGCCGATCGCGAAACGGCCACCGAGCAGCAGCTGGTTCGGCGCGTGCCACTTGAGTGAATCGGAGATGGTCTTGAAGTAGGTGTCGGCAAAGACCTTCTGGAAGTATTTGAAGTCGGCTTCGATTTCCGGGTGCTCGGCGCTCGGAAGCGGTGGCACGAACCCTGGATCTTCCATCAGCTCCCAGGCTGGCAGATCAATGCCCCAGGCTTTCGACAGGCCAGCCTGATTGCGGTACTTGTCACGCAGTTGCTTGAGGAACGCGCGCTTGGCCGGCACGTCGGTGGTCATTTTCAAAGTGCCGTAGGCCAGGGCATAACGGGCTTTCGGATCATCGCCTGGACCGGCCCAGGCCAGTTCGTTGTCGGCGTAGTAACCGATCAGCCACGGATCGTCACGATGGTCGCGGGCAGCAATCGCCACTGCACGCTCGGTGGCCATGGCAAAACGCGGATCGAACGGGTCCGGCATGCCGCCCCACCAGTCGGTGCCGGTGCTGATGCTGGCGTAGTCGCCGACGATCGACAACGGCAAGGTGTAAGGCACACGATCAGCGTCGCCCAATACGGGTGCGCTCCAGTTGCCGACGGTGTTGAAGCCCCAGGCCTGCAAGCGATCGAGGGTGTGGCGGGCCCAGCGCTGCTCGTCGAATAGCGTTTTGCACGGTTCTACGGAATTCGGCGCTGCCGTCGCTTCGGACTTGGCTGTTTCGGCGACGCCGGCCTTGGTTTCTTTGCCCTGCGCGCAAGGATCGCCATACAGGCGCTGCAGGTTGGCAGCGTAAAAGTCGTACCAACGCCCGGCATTGTAGCCGCGCCCTTGATCGGCACCGTTGCCGCCACGGTTGTCGCCATCTCCGTAATGACTGGCCAGCGCCTCGTCAGCCTTGGGCAAGGATTCGAACATCCACTCGCGACCGGCAACGTAGGTCTGGTTGACATCCGGCGCCACGGTATTGACCCCAAGGGAATAGAACGGGTGCCCCTCGGGCGTCACCAGGTACCAGCGACCATCACGCTTTTCCGTGCGGAAAAAGCCGCTGGCCTTGAAGGTCGGGCCTTTGTTTAAACCACCGAACTTGTCCAGGGAGGACTTTTCGCGCTCGGCCAGCCAGGTTTTCAGTTGCTGCTGCTCCTTGCTGGCAGCACTTTTCAGTTGTTCGTCGCTGCTGATTTTTTCCGGCCATTTGGCCCGGGTCGACTGGCCGTAAGCATCCACCAATCCGCCATACACGGCCTGGGTGACCGACTCGCCGTCCTGCACACCAAAGCGTTCCAGCAGGATGCTTTGCGCGGCTTTGGGCTGGTCCATCGACAAGCTCACCGACACCACCTGGCTGCGATCCAGTTCACCGGCGCTGCTGGCCAGCAACACACGCTGGCCCTCGACGGTCATCGGCATCGGCGGGCCAGCCTTCATGCCCTGGCTCAACGGCGATGTCGCTTGCAGCGGTACCAACAGGGTTTGCGCAGGCCCCGCCGGCAGATCGACGCGGCTGACCAGGGTCTTGCCGTCGTTGCTCTGGATGGTCACGTACAGGGTCAAAGCCCAGTCCATCGCGCTCTGGATCCGCAGGCTCATGACGCCCGACTGCGACCAGTCCCAGGCGCCGGTTTGCGGGGTCAGGCGCAAAGTCGGCCGGGCGACCGGGTTGAACGTCACCCGGCGCAGCACTTCGCCCTCGGGGGTTTGCTCGGCGTTGGATTGCGGCAGGCTGGCGTCCTGAGTCGCCACCTGGACCACGTCGGCGGGGCGCACAAAATTGAACAGCGTCTGCTGGCTGGCGGGGGCGGCCAATAGCGGTGTTGCGAACATCAGGGCAAAAACGGCAGGCAACGAACGGCAAATCATGAGAACGAATTTCTCCCTAACGACCTTCAATGGGCCAGTGGAAAAGCGATGGCAGAGAGATAGACAACACGGTGGGCAAAACTGCCCACCGGTGTTTCAGGAAATTTCTCGACGGAACGGCGGCAACGCGTTGAGGATGGCTTTGCCATAGCGCTGGGTCACCAGGCGCCGGTCGAGCAAGGTGATGGTGCCGCGGTCTTCTTCGGTGCGCAGCAAGCGACCGCAGGCCTGGACCAGCTTCAGCGAGGCGTCCGGCACGGAGATTTCCATGAACGGATTGCCGCCCCGGGCTTCGATCCACTCGGCCAGAGCTGCTTCCACCGGATCATCGGGTACCGAGAACGGAATCTTGGCGATCACCACGTGCTCGCAATAGGCACCGGGCAAGTCGACCCCTTCGGCGAAGCTCGCCAGGCCGAACAGCACGCTGGAATCGCCGCCATCGACTCGCGCCTTGTGCTTGTTCAGGGTTTCCTGTTTCGACAGGTTGCCCTGGATGAACACTTGCTTGCGCCAGTCGCGGTCGAGGCCGTCGAACACGTCCTGCATCTGTTTACGCGAGGAAAACAGCACCAGCGTGCCCCGCGAGCCTTCGACCAATTCAGGCAGGTCGCGAATTATCGCGGCGGTATGCGCCGCTGCATCACGGGGATCGGCGTTCAGGTTCGGCACCCGCAGCACACCGGCGTCAGCGTGATGGAAGGGGCTCGGCACCACCGCCGTCACCGCCTTTTTAGGCAGGCCGGCGCGCATACGGAAGCGGTCGAAGGTGCCGAGGGCAGTCAGGGTCGCCGACGTCACCAGGCAGCCATAGGCCACGTTCCACAGGTTGCGGCGAAGCATCTCTGCCGCGAGGATGGGACTTGCGTTGACCTCGATGTCGAACAGCGAACCGCTCTCGGCCAGGGTCAGCCAGCGGGCCATGGGCGGGTTGTCTTCCGGGTCTTCGACGGTGAAGGCGGTCCACAACTCCCAGTTGCCGGAAGAACGCGACAACAGGCTGCCGAACAGCGGATACCACTCCTCGGCCTGGTTGCTGGCGATGCCGATGTTGACCTCGCCGTCCATGCCTTCCTTGAGCAACTCGGTCAGGCGGGTGAACAGATCGGTCAGCCGCGCGAAGCCTTTCTTCAGTTCGATGCCCATTTCACGCATGTGCTCGGGAATCACCCCGCCGACGAATCGGTGACGCGGGCGCTCGCGGCCTTCGACGTCTTCGCCGGGTTTGAAATCGGCAATCTGCTCGCAGGCGGTAAACATGAACTGCTGCTGGGTCTTGATCTCCCGCGCCAGCTCCGGCACCTGCTCGATCAACTTGCCCAGGTCCCCCGGCAGCGGGTGCTGGGCCAGAAGCTTGGTGAGGTTCTTGGCGGTGGTTTCCAGCCAGTCGGCGGTGGAACGCAGGCGCGTGTAATGGGCGAAGTGGCCGATGGCCTTGTCCGGCAGGTGATGACCTTCGTCGAACACGTAGAGGGTGTCGCGCGGATCGGGCAGCACGGCGCCGCCGCCCAGGGCCAGGTCGGCCAGCACCATGTCGTGGTTGGTGACGATCACGTCGACCTTGCCCATGCCTTCGCGGGCCTTGTAGAAGGCGCACTGGCCGAAGTTCGGGCAATGACGATTGGTGCACTGGCTGTGGTCGGTGGTCAGCCGTGCCCAGTCGGCGTCTTCCAGGGCGGTGGACCAACTGTCGCGGTCGCCGTCCCACTTATTGCCGGCGAGTTTTTCGATCATGCTGGTGAACAGCTTCTGGCTGGCCTCGTCGACCTCGATCTTGAAGCCTTCTTCTTCGAACAACTGAGCGGTGGCGGTTTGCGCGTGGCCTTCCTGGAGCAACATGTCGAGCTTGGACAGGCACATATAGCGCCCGCGCCCCTTGGCCAGGGCGAAGCTGAAATTCAGCCCGCTGTTGCGCATCAGGTCAGGCAAGTCCTTGTAGACGATCTGCTCCTGCAGGGCCACGGTGGCCGTGGCGATCACCAGGCGTTTGCCGGCGGCCTTCGCCGTGGGAATCGCCGCCAGGCTGTAGGCCACGGTCTTGCCGGTACCGGTGCCGGCTTCCACCGCGACAATCGCAGGGTCGCCACTGCGCCGGCCTTCGTCGTCGGTGTCGATGTCCCCCAGGACCTTGGCGACTTCGGCAATCATCAGGCGTTGGCCATAACGCGGCTTGAGGCTCTTGGCTTCGAGAAAACGCGAGTAGGCGCCCTGGATCGTGGTTTTGAGTTCAGTGCTGATCATGGATTGTCGGGCGCAAAAAACGCTGGATAAATTTTCAGTGGTTCGGTTCGGCGGCTATCATACCCCGCTAATGAATCCCGCGCAGAACGGAGTAACCCAATGACACCTTTTAGCCTCATTTATAGCCTGCATGTACTGGCGGCCCTGGTCTGGGTCGGCGGCATGTTTTTCGCCTGGATGGTCCTGCGCCCCGCTGCGATCAAAGCACTTGAAGGCCCTGCCCGGCTGAAGCTGTGGGTAGAAGTGTTTCAAGGTTTTTTCCGCTGGGTCTGGGTGGCGGTGGTGCTGTTGCCAGTCAGCGGCGTGGGCATGCTGCACATGCACTTCGGTGGCTTTGAAACTGCGCCACGTTATGTGCAGGTGATGATGGGCTTGTATGTGGTGATGACCGCGCTGTTTATCCGCATTCAGGCGTTGATGCTGCCCGAACTGCGCGCCGCGGTGGCCGAACAGGATTGGCCCGCTGGTGCAGCGGTGCTGGGTCGGATCCGCAAGTTGGTGGGGATCAATCTGTTGGTGGGGCTGGCTTTGGTGGCGATTGCCGCCGCTCGGCCGATGCTCTAAAAGCATCGTCGGATCGCCGCACGGACCAAGCTCGCACACAGGGGCTGTACAGATCCTGTGGGAGCGAGCTTGCTCGCGATAGCGGTCTGACAGACAGCTCACATTTCGGCGATTGCTTACATCCGCTGTACCGTCACCGAACCCGCCGCGCCTTCCGGCCCCGGCTGCCCGTCAGCCCCAGGCTTACCGCTCTTGCCGCCATCGGTCTTGTAAATCAGGCAGCCCTTGGCCTTGCCACCCGCGCCAGGTTTGCCGCCAGGGCCGGCCAGGCCACCGGCA
The DNA here is from genome assembly GCF_002303925.1 of Pseudomonas sp. ACN8. Taxonomy (GTDB): domain Bacteria; phylum Pseudomonadota; class Gammaproteobacteria; order Pseudomonadales; family Pseudomonadaceae; genus Aquipseudomonas. The sequence goes on along the minus strand of NZ_MRCS01000020.1, from coordinate 90,592 downwards.
CCGCCGGCCACCTGAACCTTGATCCGGTCTGCCGGGAAGTCGTGGGGCACGGCCAGCTTGACCAGCGCCCCCGGCGCTCCGGGTTGACCATTGCTGCCATCACTGCCATCGGCACCGCGCCCCGCTTGACCCCAGGTGCAGCCCGGCTCCTGGCCGTTGGCCCCATCAAGGCCAACGAACCCCGGTGCGCCCGCACCACCGCGGGCATCAACGATCAACTGCGCTGCATTCAGTGTCTTGATCTGCAAATCAAGGTTGCGCCCGGATCGAGCGGCCTTCTGGTAAGTCCCGGGGGCGCCACGGGAGGTGATCTGGCTGCCTTCGGACAAGTCAGCGCGACGGACCTTCAGCGCCAGCGCCTGTTCCCCCGGCACGATAGCTATGCGCGCTTCGCGCCCCAGATGCAATTCACCCACGGTGACTTCCGTGACGTTCGAAGGAATCAGCAAGGTGCCGTAATCGGCCACTTCCAGGCGTTCCAATTGCAGGGTGCTGGCGGTGTTGGGCAAGCGCATCAGCGAGTTGGTTTCGACACTCACCACCTGTGCGCTGGCCAATGGGCTTATGAGTACGGCGAGCAGACAGAGTTTACGCATGGGAAGCCTTCGAAGCGGTGGGGGCTGGAATGGTTTGCAGGTGGAATACGCCGAAAATGACGATCTTCAGGCGGTCAAGCCAGGGATGGGCACGACCCCGGAGGCTGCGATAGCACAGCAACGCTTCCAGAAGATGGATGACTCCCAACAGGCCGCCGGCCAGATTGACCAATGGGTGCAGCGGAAAGACAAACGGTATGAGCAGATTGACCAGCGCTACCGCCCAGAACAGCAAGGTCAGTAACCGCCCCAGTCCCCATATGACTTTCATACGCGCCCCCGATGAGAATTATTGTTTGCGCGCACAGTAACGGCTTCCACGCGGGATAAGCCAGAGGGCAACGGAAAATTCTTCATGAAGGCCGCCAAACGGCCGTCGCAGCGATCACACACGTCGCCCGACGGCTCTATCTCTTGGCTCAGCGGTTTATATGCAGCTCCACGCGACGGTTTTTCGCGCGGCCTTCTTCTGTTTCGTTGTCGGCAATCGGTTGGCTCTCGCCCCTGCCTTCGCTGGTGACTTTGTTCGGCGCCACACCCTGGCTCAACAGGTATTCCGCCACGCTGCTGGCACGCCGCTCCGACAAGGCCTGGTTATAGGCATCCGAACCGACGCTATCGGTATGACCGACCACCTTGATGCTGACCACATCGGCATCCTCGAACTTGCTCATCAACGCGTCCAGTTGACTCTTCGCCGTCGGGGTCAGCTCGGATTGATTGAAGACAAACAGTACATCGCTCAGAGTAATGACTTCGGATTGCGCAGGCTCGACCTGGACGCTATCCGGGTACTGCGGCACCGGGCAACCGCGATGGTCGACCGGGGTATTGGCGGGAGTATCAGCGCAACGGTCGCGCCGGTCGAAAATGCCGTCGCCGTCTTCGTCGCCATCCTGGGCATAGCATATCAAGCCGCCGGACAAGATACCCAGCGCCGCCCCACCCGCGGCCCAACCACCACTCTCGATTGCGCCCAGACCACCACCGACCAGGCCGCCGATGAGGCTGCAAATTGGCCAGGTGCGTTGATTGAGGGGGGCAGTGCCATCGCTGTGGGTTGCGCAGCCGGTCAAGAGGCTGCCAAGTAGCAGAACCGGCAAGACGGTCCTTGTGAGAACGATCATATTGAAAGCTCCTGTGTACCGGCCAATACCGGTTACACAGGAGTAAAGACCCGCATCCGCGACTGCACAAGGCGCGGATGCGAGGGGAGCTTAACGCTGGATTTTGATTTCGGTACGACGGTTCTGTGCACGACCGTCAGCGGTTTTGTTGTCCGCAACCGGCTGGCTTTCACCGGCACCGACAACCGAGACGAAGTTGCTGCGAGGTACGCCTTGCTCGATGAGGTATTCAACCACCGAGTGGGCGCGTTTATCCGACAGTTTCTGGTTGTAGGTGTCACTGCCCACGCTGTCGGTATGGCCGGTCACGGTCAGTTGAGCGGTAGGGGCTTCGGCTTTCAGGCGAGTGGCAATCTTGTCGAGTACCTGTTTGTCGGACGAGGTAAGCGTGGCTTTGTCAAACTGGAAGTGAACATCGCGGATGACGATGGTTTCTTCCTGAACCACAACCGCTTCTTCGACCACAGGCGCAGGTGGTGGGCAACCGTTGGCATCGACCTGAACGCCTTTTGGCGTGCCTGGGCACTTGTCGCGACTATCCGGCACGCCATCACCGTCTTCGTCGCCATCACCGTGCACCCAGCAATAAGCCGCCGCCGTACCGCCGACGAGCAGAGCACCATACCCTGCCCATGCCGAGCTTTCGGTCGCACCGAGGCCCGCACCCACGACACCCCCCACTGCCGCACAGGTCGGCCAGTCGGTTTTCTGCAAACCTGCGCAACCAGTCAAGACACTGGTTAGCAGAACCAAGGGTAATGCTGTCCGAACTATGCTCATCTAGTTTTCTCCTGAAGGATCGGCTTAGAACCGATTCAGGTAGTAAAGACCCGAGTTTTAAACTCCGCCAGCAATAAACCCTGCTGTTTATTCGCGTATTAACGGCAGCTTGGCGCTTTTGTCACCAAGGCGCTCTAGGCCCGAACGTTAGGGCAGGCTAGTCTTGGCAGATCTGATTGAGGATCTTCGATGATTGCAGGTATTTCTTCACGCACGCCACAACAGGCACTGGCCGCGTTACTCGACCGATATGCCCCCGCGCGCCTGTTGTTGATCGGCGCCAGCGAGTTCCCGGCACTGGAAGCTTTCAAATTCGCTCACCCGGACAGCAGTGTCGCTTTCGCGCCCCCCGGGCCGTTGCCCGACGAGTTGGCGGCCCGCCGTTTCGACCTGGCCCTGGTGGTCGACTGCCTGGAGCATTTGCCCAAGCGCGAGGGCCTGAACCTGCTGGGCGGCATCCGCAACCTCAACGCCAGCCGCATCGCAGTGCTGGCGGATCTGCCGGCCTGTGGCTGGCAGGAAACGGACTTTTTCTCCCTGGCACTGCAAGCCAGCGAACGCTTTCAACGGGACGAACAGGTCCTGACCCTGTTCACCTACGATCTGCTTGAATACAAACAAGTCCCCGACTGGCTCAATTCGCGCTTCTGGGCCAATCCGGAAAACTTCGGGAAATACTGGTGGTAATGCAATGAGTACATCCATTTGCCCTTGCGGTAGCGGCACCCTGCTCGACGCCTGCTGCGGCCACTACCATGCCGGGCACCCGGCACCGTGCGCCGAAGCCTTGATGCGCTCGCGCTACAGCGCCTACGTGCTGGGGCTGGTCGACTATCTGGTGGCCACCACCCTGCCCGCCCAGCAGGCCGGTCTGGACCGTCAATCGATCAGCGACTGGAGCGCGCAAAGTACATGGCTGGGCCTTGAGGTGGAAAGCTCAGAAGTGCTGGGCGGCCAGCCTGAACACGCTTTCGTGACCTTCACCGCGCGCTGGCACGACAGCAGTGGCGAGCACAGCCATCGAGAGCGCTCATCGTTCGTACAGAACACCGGGCGCTGGTACTTCATCGACCCCACCGTACAACTCAAACTCGGGCGCAATGACGCCTGCCCGTGCGCCAGTGGGCAGAAGTTCAAGAAGTGTTGTGCGGGGTACTTCAGCAGTTAGGACATGCATAGACGGCCCGCCACGCAGGCGCTGTCGAAGGCTGCGATCCTTTGGGTCTAGACTGGTGTTCAAGGGAGAAACACCACGATGATCATCCGCCGCGGCGCACTCTGTCTGCTCACGTTGTTCCTGACACTGGGACTTGGTGGCTGTGCGTCATGGTTCGACGACGACTTGCCGGATCCCGAGGTCCATCTGGTGAACATCGAGGTGGTCAGCGCCAAACTGCTGGAACAGAAATTCCTCCTGCATTTTCGCATCGACAACCCCAACGACAGCGACCTGACCGTGCGCAGCCTGGAGTATCGCGTTCACCTGGGTGACATACTGCTGGCCGACGGCGAGTACGAACACTGGTTCACCATCAGCCCCAGGCACAGCGCTTACTTCAAGGTGCCGATCCGCACCAACCTGTGGTCCAAGGTCCGTGAAATGGCCAAACTGCTGAAAAAATCCGATCAGCCCATTCCCTATCGTCTGGAAGGTGAACTGGAAACCGGTATATTCATCGCCCACTACGTGCACCTGGCGCGCAATGGCGTGATAATCGCCGCCGATTTAATTCCGGAGCAACACCGATGACCCAGCAACCCCACGTCCACGGCCCTGACTGCAACCACGATCATGACCATCACCACCATGATCACGACCACGGCCATGTCCACGGTCCGAACTGCGGCCACGCTCATCAGGAACCGGTGCGCAATGCCCTGAAAGATGTCGGCCGCAACGATCCGTGCCCGTGCGGCAACGGCAAGAAATTCAAGAAGTGCCACGGCGCTTGATGCACTCCCCTGTAGGAGCGAGCCTGCTCGCGATGGACTGTCAGTCGACATCTGTGTCGCTGACACACCTTCGCGAGCAGGCTCGCTCCTACAGGTTTTTAATCTGCCTTTAATACACACGCAGCGCTGACCACCGTCGCATACTCACCATGCAAATTCCCCAACGACATCCCATGCACCTCTTCGGCGCTATGGGCATGGCCGAAAAAATCAGCCTTGTCGAAGGTAAAGCACGCATCCTCGGCCACCCACGTATCAAACCCCAGGTTGCCCGCTGTACGCGCCGTGGATTCCACCGAATTATGGGTCGCGACACCCACGATGATCAACTGCCCGATCCCCGCCTCGCGCAACTGCGCCTCCAGCCCCGTTGAACAAAACGCATCGGGCACCTGCTTCTGGATCAAGCGTTCACCGGCCATTGGCTGAAACCGTTCCTGAAACTCCACTCCCGACTGCTGCGGCCAGAATACCGAGTCCTCCGAGCGGGACAGGTGTTGCACATGGATCACCGGCCTGGCGGTGCGCCGCCAATGGCCGAGCAATTCCAGCATGCGCTCTTCGGCCAGAGGATTATTCCTGCGGCCGAGCCTGGGATGCAGGATGCCTTTTTGTTGATCGATGATGATCAGTGCCGCGTTTGCCTTGAGCTCCATGCCGACTGTTCTCCTGGATTGTTGAGCGTGTCGCACTTCAACATCCCCCATTGCCACTGGCAAGACTGCGATCTTTTCGGTTTATCAGACAAATCCTGAAATAACCTTGTACCCCGCTTGCGCGGCCACCTCCCGCTCACTAACGTAGCGCCTTTATTGCGCGCCGCCGCCTCTACCCCCGCAGGAGCTTTGCCATGGCCTCGCCAGCCCTTACTCATTTTCTACCCCGGTTCGGCGTTGCCGCAGCAGTGGCCGGTGTGTTGAGCCTGACCGGTTGTCAGAACTTCAGCGCCCAGGACACCCTCCCGCCGACCTCCGGCGTACAGCCACTCAAGGGCCTGGCGCAGAGCGTTTCGGTGCGCCGCAATGCCATGGGCGTGCCGCTGATCGAAAGCAACAGCTTCCACGACGCGCTGTTCACCCTCGGTTACGTGCATGCCAGCGACCGCATCACGCAGATGGTCACCCTGCGCCTGCTGGCCCAGGGCCGTTTGGCCGAGATGCACGGTGCCGACCTGCTGGATGCCGACCGTTACATGCGGGCGGTCAACCTGAAGAAAAGTGCCGGCGAGTTGTACAAGGCTTCTTCGCCGCGCCTCAAGCGTTTCTTCGAAGTCTATGCGCGCGGGGTCAACGCCTACCTGTTCCGCTACCGCGACAAGCTGCCGGCAGATCTGGCAGCCACCGGCTACAAGCCTGAATACTGGCAGCCGGAGGATTCGGCGCTGATTTTCTGCCTGCTGAACTTCAGCCAGTCGACCAACCTGCCGGAAGAAATTTCCTCGCTGGTACTGGCCCAGACCGTCACCACCGACAAACTGGCGTGGCTGACGCCGTCGGCTCCCGACGAAAAACTGCCGGTCGCCGAAAGCGAAAAACTGCAAGGTCTTAAGCTCAATGGGCAAGTACCGGGGCTGGCGGAACTCAGCAAGGCCACCGGGCAACTGTCGGACCTCAACCTGCTCGGCGCCACCTCGTCGAACAACTGGGCCATCGCTGCGCAACGCAGCCGCAGCGGCAAGAGCCTGCTGGCCAGTGACAGTCACGGCCCGCTGGGCGTGCCTTCGTTGTTCAGTTACGTGCAGATTCGCGCTCCGAAATATCAGGCGTCCGGCGTGACCATCGCAGGCCTGCCGATGGTGCTTGGCGGTTTCAACGGCAAGGTGGCGTGGAGCATGACGTCCGTGATGGGCGACAACCAGGACCTGTTCCTGGAGAAGATCAAGCGCCAGGGCAACGGGCTTACCTACGAAAACGCCGGGAAGTGGCAGCCGGCGATCGTGCGCAATGAAACCTATTTCGTCAAAGGCCAGCGGCCGATTCGCGAAGCCGTGTACGAAACCCGCCATGGCCCTCTGCTCAACAGCGCCCAGGGCACCACGCTGGCCAATGGTTTCGGCCTGGCCTTGCAGACGCCGAACTTCACCGACGACAAAACCCTGGACGCGTTCTTCGACCTGTCCCGCGCCCAGAGCGTCGAGAAAGCCTCGGATGCCAGCCGCGAAATCCGCGCCATTGCGCTGAACCTGGTATTCGCCGACGCCAGCCACATCGGCTGGCAAGTCACCGGTCGTTACCCGAACCGTCGTGAAGGCGAAGGCCTGCTGCCCTCACCGGGCTGGGAAGGTCGTTACGATTGGGACGGTTACGCCGACCCGATGCTGCACCCGTACGACCAGGACCCGGCCCAAGGCTGGCTCGGCACCGCCAACCAGCGGGTCATTCCCCATGGCTACGGCATGCAGTTGTCCAATTCCTGGGCGGCTCCGGAGCGCGGCGAGCGCCTGGCGGAACTGGCCGGCGCAGGCAAGCACGACAGCCGCAGCCTGATCGCCATGCAATACGACCAGACCACTACCTTCGCTGCCAAACTGAAGAAAATGTTTGAAGCGCCGGGCATGGCCCAGCCGCTCAAACACGCCATGGAGACCTTGCCGGCGGCCGATCGCGCCAAGGCACACGAAGCCTATAGCCGCTTGATGGCGTTCGATGGCAAGCTCGGCCCAGCCTCCACCGATGCGGCCATCTACGAACTGTTCCTGCAGGAAAGCACGCGGCAGATCTTCCTCGATGAACTGGGCCCTGAAAGCAGCCCGGCGTGGAAAGCTTTTGTCGCCGAAGGCAAGTTGTCCTACGCGGCCCAGGCCGATCACTTGCTCGGGCGTGAGGACAGCCCGTTCTGGGATGACGTGCGCACTGCACAGAAAGAAGACAAACCGGCCATCCTCGCTCGCAGCCTCGCCGCCGCAATCAGCGCCGGCGACAGCCAGTTGGGCGGTGATCACAACGCCTGGCAATGGGGCAAATTGCATCGCCATGAATGGAAAAACAGCAGCGGCCAGACCGTGCGCGGCCCCCAGCCGGCCGGCGGCGATCACACCACCCTCAACACAGCCGCCTTCGCCTGGGGCCAGGACTTCAACACCACGCTGGCGCCAGCCATGCGCTTTATCGTCGACTTCGGCCAGTCCGAACCGCTGATGGCGCAGAACGGCACCGGCCAATCCGGCAACCCGGCCAGCCCGAACTACCTCAACAGCATCGAGCCGTGGCTCAAGGGCCAGTACATGAGCCTGCCGATGCAGCCGCAGAACTTCGATAACGCCTATGGCAAGGCGCGGTTGACCCTGACTCCAGGAAAGTAACCCGCCCTTTACTTGCTCGCGATGGCGGTCCGACATTCAACATAGAGGTTGAATGTCGGACCGCCATCGCCGTTGCCCTGACGCAAGAACAAGTCGTGTCGACGAGGTGGAGAGACTGGCACCCCGCTCAGTCAATCCGTTTTTTGTAGCGAGATGATTTGGTGCACCCATTTCCCTGCGCCCGTTTTCGTGCATAAATCTGTCTCCGGCCATTTCCAAGTACCTTTTAAACGCTTGTTCGGCACTCTGGTTCGGAAATTGCTACTTTCAACAGGTCTTACGCTTTCCAGTAACAATAATTCTGCGCCACGAGCGCTCATATTGGTTTTTAGGGATTGAATAATGAAAAAAGCATTGCTGACCCTTTCCGCACTGGCGTTGTGCATGGCTGCTGGCTCCGCCATGGCGAAGGAGTACAAAGAACTGCGTTTCGGCGTTGACCCTTCCTACGCACCGTTCGAATCGAAAGCGGCCGATGGCAGCCTGGTAGGCTTCGACATCGATCTGGGGAACGCGATCTGCGCCGAGCTGAAGGTCAAGTGCAAATGGGTCGAAAGCGATTTCGACGGCATGATTCCGGGCCTGAAAGCCAATAAATTCGACGGTGTGATCTCGTCGATGACCGTTACCGAAGCCCGCGAAAAAGTCATCGACTTCTCCAGCGAACTGTTCTCCGGCCCTACCGCCTACGTGTCCAAGAAAGGTTCTGGCGTGACTGAAGACGTCGCCTCGCTCAAGGGCAAGACCGTCGGCTACGAACAAGGCACCATTCAGGAAGCCTATGCCAAAGCCGTTCTGGACAAGGCCGGCGTGAAAACCCAGGCCTACGCCAACCAGGATCAGGTCTATGCCGACTTGACCTCCGGTCGTCTCGACGCAGGTATTCAGGACATGCTGCAAGCCGAACTGGGCTTCCTGAAGTCGCCACAGGGTGCCGACTACGACGTCAGCAAGCCGGTCGACAACGCTTTGCTGCCAGCCAAAACAGCCATCGGCATTAAGAAAGGTAACACCGAGCTGAAAGCACTTTTGGATAAAGGTATCAAAGCGTTACACGATGATGGCACCTACGCCACCATTCAGAAGAAACACTTTGGCGATCTGAATCTGTACAGCGGCAAATAATGCCCGGCGCCCATCTCTCGATGGGCGCTTTTTTCATCCGATCAGGTTGCTGATTTATGTTCGAAAACCTATTAGAAAATCTGGGGCTCTCTGCCTTCAGCCTCAAGGGCTTCGGTCCGCTGCTGATGCAAGGCACCTGGATGACGATCAAGTTGTCGGCGTTGTCGCTGTTGGTAGCCGTGTTGCTCGGGCTGCTCGGTGCCAGTGCCAAGCTGTCAAAAGTCAAACTGATGCGCGTGCCTGCCCAGCTCTACACCACACTCATTCGCGGCGTTCCGGATCTGGTCCTGATGCTGCTGATCTTCTACAGCCTGCAAACCTGGCTGACGTCGCTTACCGATTACATGGAATGGGAATACATCGAGATCAACCCGTTCAGTGCCGGGGTCATTACCCTGGGCTTTATCTACGGTGCGTATTTCACTGAAACCTTCCGTGGCGCGATTCTCGCCGTCCCACGGGGTCAGGTCGAAGCGGCCACCGCCTATGGCCTCAAGCGCGGCCAGCGTTTCTGGATCGTGGTGTTCCCGCAGATGATGCGTTATGCCCTGCCGGGTATCGGCAACAACTGGATGGTGATGCTCAAGGCCACGGCCCTGGTGTCGATCATCGGCCTCGCCGACCTGGTCAAGGCTGCCCAGGACGCAGGTAAAAGTACCTATCAGCTGTTTTATTTCCTGGTGCTTGCCGCGCTGATCTACCTGGTGATCACCAGTGCATCCAACTTCATCCTGCGCTGGCTTGAACGTCGTTACTCCGCCGGGACCCGGGAGGCCGTACGATGATCGAACTCCTGCAGGAATACTGGAAACCCTTCCTCTATAGCGACGGCAACAACATCACCGGCCTGGCCATGACCATGTGGCTGCTCAGCGCTTCGATCTTCTTCGGTTTTATCGTGTCGATCCCGCTGTCCATCGCCCGTGTATCGCCGCACTTCTACATCCGTTGGCCGGTGCAGTTCTATACCTACCTGTTCCGCGGTACGCCGCTGTATATCCAGCTGCTGATCTGCTACACCGGGATCTACAGCCTCGCCGCCATTCGGGCCCAGCCAGTACTGGACGCATTCTTTCGCGATGCGATGAACTGCACGATCCTGGCCTTTGCCCTGAACACCTGCGCCTACACCACGGAGATCTTCGCCGGGGCCATTCGCAGCATGAACCACGGTGAAGTCGAAGCGGCCAAGGCTTACGGGCTGACTGGCTGGAAACTGTATGCCTACGTGATCATGCCGTCGGCCTTGCGCCGTTCGCTGCCTTACTACAGCAACGAAGTGATTCTGATGCTGCACTCGACCACCGTGGCTTTCACCGCGACCATCCCGGACATCCTGAAAGTCGCGCGGGACGCCAACTCGGCGACCTTCCTGACCTTCCAGTCGTTCGGCATCGCCGCGCTGATCTACCTGACCGTCACTTTTGCGCTGGTCGGCCTGTTCCGTCTTGCCGAACGCCGATGGCTGGCCTTCCTCGGGCCGACCCACTAGGTCTCAACCAGTTTCAGGAAACAACAGATGCGCCACCAGAAACATGACCTGCTGGCCCCGCTGCCGGGGACCGCGAGACAGATCCACAGTTTTCACTTCGGCCCACAACCGGCAAACCGCAAGATCTACATCCAGGCCTCCCTGCACGCCGACGAGATGCCCGGCATGCTGGTGGCCTGGCACCTCAAGCAGCGCCTGGCAGAGCTGGAAGCCGCCGGTCGCTTGCGCTGCGAAATCGTACTGGTGCCCGTCGCCAACCCGGTGGGGCTGGAACAGGTACTGATGGATGTGCCGCTGGGCCGCTACGAGCTGGAAAGCGGGCAGAACTTCAACCGCTGGTTCGTCGACCTCAGTGAAGAAGTCGGCAACGCGATCGAAGGCAAGCTCAGTGGCGATCCACAGCACAACCTGCAATTGATCCGCAGCAACCTGCGCGATGCATTGGCCCGGCAGACCGCCGCCACCCAATTGCAATCCCAGCGCCTGACCCTGCAACGATTGGCCTGCGACGCCGACATGGTGCTCGACCTGCATTGCGATTTCGAAGCGGTCGCCCACCTCTACACCACACCTGAAGCCTGGCCGCAGGTCGAGCCGCTGGCCCGCTACATCGGCGCCGAAGCCAGCCTGCTGGCAACCGACTCCGGCGGCCAGTCGTTCGACGAATGCTTCACCCTGCTCTGGTGGCAGTTGAAGGAACGCTTCGGCGAGCACTTCGACATTCCGCCGGGCAGTTTTTCGGTGACCGTCGAACTGCGCGGTCAGGGCGACGTCAATCACCCGCTGGCCAGCCTCGACTGCCAGGCGCTGATCGATTACCTGATCCATTTTGGCGCGATCGCCGGCGAACCCGCGCCCCTGCCCGAGCTGCCCTACCCGGCGACACCGCTGGCCGGTGTTGAGCCGGTGGCCACGCCGGTGGGCGGGCTGCTGGTGTTCACCGCATTGCCGGGTGAATACCTGGAAGCCGGGCAACTGATCGCCGAGATCATTGATCCGGTCAACGATCTGGTCACTCCCGTTCATTGCGCCACAGCCGGGCTGATGTATGCCCGCTCGCTGCGCCGCATGGCCACTGCCGGCATGGTGATCGCCCATGTCGCGGGCACCGAAGCCTATCGCAGCGGCTATCTACTTTCGCCTTGAGGATGCACGTCCCATGTACAAACTGACCATCGAAGGCCTGCATAAAAGCTACGGCGACCATGAAGTCCTCAAAGGTGTTTCGCTCAAGGCCAGGACCGGCGACGTCATCAGCCTGATCGGCGCCAGCGGCTCGGGTAAAAGTACCTTTCTGCGCTGTATCAACTTCCTGGAACAACCCAACGACGGCGCCATGAGCCTCGACGGGCAGAACATCCGCATGATCAAGGATCGCCACGGCATGCACGTGGCCGACGCCGATGAGCTGCAGCGGATTCGCACTCGCCTGGCCATGGTGTTCCAGCATTTCAACCTGTGGAGCCACATGACGGTGCTGGAAAACATCACCATGGCCCCGCGCCGGGTGCTGGGCTGCGACAGGAAAGAAGCCGAGGACCGCGCCCGGCGCTACCTCGACAAGGTGGGGCTGGCTTCCCGCGTGGCTGACCAATACCCGGCCTTCCTGTCCGGCGGTCAGCAACAACGGGTAGCGATTGCCCGCGCACTGGCCATGGAACCGGAAGTCATGCTGTTCGACGAACCGACCTCGGCGCTGGACCCGGAACTGGTGGGTGAAGTGCTCAAGGTGATCCAGGGTCTGGCCGAAGAAGGCCGGACCATGATCATGGTGACCCACGAAATGAGCTTCGCCCGCAAAGTGTCGAGCCAGGTGCTGTTTCTGCACCAGGGCCTGGTGGAGGAAGAAGGCGCGCCGGAAGACGTGCTGGGCAATCCGAAAAGCGAGCGGTTGAAGCAGTTCCTGAGCGGCAACCTGAAATAACAACCTGCCCCCCCCTGTAGGAGCGAGCCTGCTCGCGATAGCGGTTTTTCAGTCGACATCATTGCTGACTGAACCGACGCCATCGCGAGCAGGCTCGCTCCTACAGAGGATCCAGGGTGTCTGGGGTATCAGGCCACAGGTGCAGGCGGTGGCTCATCCGGCAGCGTAGGCTCGCCCGGTTCATTAGGCTGTTCGTTCGGGGTATCAGGATCAGGCTGGCCGGGAATACCCCCTGCCATGCTGACGGGCGGGTGTGCCAACAAGGACCAGGCCAGAACGCCAACCTGATTGGGTTCAAGCCTTGCCAGTTCGGCACTGATTCGCGGATCGATCTTCATTCGGCACTCCTGAGCGATGGCCCGACCCGCCTCGCGCGGATCGGAACAGTACACCCCATAGAGTGTACGCCCGCTCAGGAATTCCCGACATTTGTCAGACGGTTGACTCAGGTGCGCGGCAGGGTCACGCCACGCTGACCCTGATACTTGCCACCACGGTCCTTATAGGACACTTCACACTCTTCGTCAGACTCAAGGAACAGCATCTGTGCCACGCCTTCGTTCGCGTAGATTTTCGCCGGCAGATTGGTGGTGTTGGAGAACTCCAGGGTCACGTGGCCTTCCCACTCAGGCTCGAGCGGCGTGACGTTGACGATGATGCCGCAGCGCGCGTAGGTGCTTTTACCCAGGCAAATGGTCAACACGTTACGCGGAATGCGGAAGTATTCGACGGTGCTGGCCAGGGCGAAGGAGTTCGGCGGAATGATGCACACGTCGCTGTGGATGTCGACGAAGCTGCCGGCATCGAAGTTCTTCGGGTCGACGATGGCCGAATTGATGTTGGTGAACACCTTGAAATGATTGGTGCAACGCACATCGTAGCCGTAGCTCGACACGCCGTAGGAGATCACACGGCTATCGTCGCTGCCGCGCATCTGGCGCTCGACGAAAGGCTCGATCATGCCGTGTTCCTGCGCCATGCGGCGAATCCACTTGTCCGATTTGATGCTCATGGCGGGTGTCCTGAATAGCGAGGTCGAAAAATTCTGTCCGGCATCTTACCGGGCGCGCCGCCGGGTTCAAAGTCCGCGGTGCAAATCTCGCCGAACAGGCGGGAATTACCTGCTCTGGCGACGAACCGTCACACCGCCGATCCTTAAAACAGAGAAACCTGTGCAAGAAGCATTGGCACGTCCCGGAAAAAGGGTTAAGGTGGCGCCACTGTGCTGCTTGTGTCACTGAGAATCTCTACACGATATGTTGAATTTCGATCCAACCATCTACAAGAATTTTTCCTGCTCTTTGCACTCAGTCTCGGCCAGGGTTCTTCCTGAGTCGCAGTTATCTTTGTTCAAGGAGTTACACCATGTCTAATCGCCAAACCGGTACCGTTAAGTGGTTCAACGATGAAAAAGGCTTCGGCTTCATCACTCCACAATCCGGTGACGACCTGTTCGTTCACTTCAAAGCTATCCAGTCCGACGGCTTCAAAAGCCTGAAAGAAGGCCAACAGGTTTCTTTCATCGCTACCCGCGGTCAGAAAGGCATGCAAGCTGAAGAAGTTCAAGTTATCTAACTTGTACTTGCTTTAGTAAAAAGCCCCGCCCTCAACAGCGGGGCTTTTTTGTGGGCGAGTGTTTTGTTCACACAAAAAAGATCGCCGCCTTCGACAGCTCCCGGGTTGACCCTGCGGGAGCTGTCGAAGGCGGCGACCTTTAGATGCTCTTACCAGGTCACGCCAAACCCTGCGGTGTAGCGCGTCTTGTCCAGATCCGAATCGTCGGTGCCACTGATGATGTCGCGCTCCGCCTTCAGGTTCAGCGAAGCCCAGTCAGTCACCTTGTAGCGCAACCCCATTTCGGCATCGAGCGCGTAGTCGGCCACACCCGACAGCGGCTTGCCAACCTCGCCATTAGTAAAGAACTCGACACGCTTGCCGACCAGGTAGCGGTTGTAGTCCCACGTCATGGCCAGGGCGTAGAAATTTTCATCGCTGCCATCGGAAAATTCATAGTCCGTGCGGTTGACCAGCGAGCCCAGGGAGAACGCTCCGAGCTCATTATCCCAGAACTGATAGCCCGGACCGGTACCGACCGTTCGTTGCCGGGAAAGATCCTCGACCTTGTCGCGCTTGTAGACCAGGCGCCCCTGCCAGAACCATTGCTCGGTCAGGAATCGGTCGATGGAGTACTCGGCCCGCCAGTTGTCCGTGGTCACCACGTCGTCCTGGAACTCACGGTTGTATTCACCCTCAGCGGTGTGCCGCCAGCGACCGTGTCGCGCACTGGTCTTGAAATCGATGTCGTAGTCATCGGTGTCGTTTTCCGCCCGCTGGTAATCCAGCGCGACATCGACGTTGCCTTTCCACACCAGATCCTCGACCACAGGTTTTGGCTTGAGGATCTGCTGAATGCTCCCCAGCTCGACCGTCTTCGGTGCGTCGCCGTTGGCCAGCGTAACCTTGCCGGCGTCCGCCGCTTTCAGCGATTTGGTTTTCTCGCCACTGTAGGCATCCTGCTTGACCAGCAACTCCTGATCGCTGTCCAGGGTCTTGACCTGTTTCCAGTCGATCGTCACCGCACCGGCGTACTCGGTCTGGATCAGCAGCTTGCCGCCATCGAACAGGGTGATCTTGCCGCTCAGCTTGTCACCGTTCTTCAACCACACGGTATCGGCCAGCAAGGGAGAGGATGCGCCAAGGACGGCGAGACACAGCAGGGATCTGGACAACATAAACAAAATACAGGCTCAGGCTTGCGAGAACAGTCGGCATTATCCGTAGGAATAAGGCCCTGACAAGGACTGACCCGACTATTTCTGTTGAGTTCATTTCTCAACTTCCTGCGAAGGAATTACTCTTAAGATGGTAAAGCAAACCTCTTCAGGACTGACGGACGTGACCGATCCAACCGATGAAGCCGATAGTGCAGCGCAGATCCGACGCACGGCGCTGTATTTGACGCTGGCACAGGTACCCGAGGGCAAAGTCGTCAGCTACGGCCAATTGGCCGAGCTTGCTGGACTGGGTCGCGCCGCCCGCTGGGTCGGGCGCACCCTCAGTCAACTGCCCGGCGACAGCAAGTTGCCCTGGCACCGTGTTCTGGGCGCAAACGGGCGTATCAGCCTGCCGGCGGGCAGCCCTTCGGGTGATGAACAGCGCGCACGATTACGCATGGAGGGCATCAGTATCCTGAATAATCGTGTTGATATTCAGCGCCATGGCTGGCGCCCGGTAGAGCACAGCGGTTAGAGTGCGCGCTTTGTTTCCGTATTTCTTGAGGCAGACTCCAGCCCATGCCCCGTAAAACCTGGCGCGCCGCGCTCGCCGCTTATGCCAGCCCCTCGACACTCGTGCTGTTGCTGCTTGGTTTCGCCGCCGGCTTGCCCTACATGCTGGTGTTTTCGACACTTTCAGTCTGGCTGCGTGAAGCTGGCGTGGCGCGTGAAACCATTGGCTATGCAAGCCTGATCGGCCTGGCGTATGCCTTCAAATGGGTCTGGTCGCCCTTGCTCGACCAATGGCGACTGCCATTGCTCGGTAAACTCGGTCGACGACGATCCTGGCTCGTGCTGTCCCAGGCATTGGTCATCCTTGGCCTGATCGGGATGGGTTTCTGCGACCCGCAAAAGCATTTGTCCTGGCTGATCGCCATTGCCGTCGTCGTCGCTTTCGCATCAGCGACGCAGGACATCGCGGTCGACGCCTACCGCCTGGAAATCGCCGAAGACAACCGCCAGGCCGCACTGGCCGCCAGCTACATGTCCGGTTACCGGGTCGCTGCGCTGCTGGCTACCGCAGGCGCGCTCTACTTCGCCGAAGGCTTTGGCTCCACCGGCTTCAACTACAAGCATTCGGCCTGGGCCGGCACCTACATCCTGTTCGGCGCCCTGATGGTCCCGGCACTGCTGACCAGCATGTTCATGCGCGAACCGCCGGTCCCGTTGCGCACGCAACTGCAGGCCGGGCGCTACAGCTTCATGCATCAACTGGCCTCAGTGTTCGTGCTGATCATTTTGCTGGTGTCCGTGCCAGCCATGTTCACCCAGCTCTACAACACCGACTTCGCCAGCGTACTGTTCGAAGGCGTGAGCCCGCTCGACCTGCTGCTCGAAGACCGCGCCTTCCTGCGGGCCATCCTCTATATCATGCTCACCACCCTGTGCCTCTCGGCCATGGGCCGTCGTGGCCTGGCGCCAGTGCTGACACCGGTCAACGACTTCATCCTGCGATACCGCTGGCAAGCGCTGCTGCTGCTTGGCTTGATCGCCACTTATCGGATGTCCGATACGGTCATGGGCGTGATGGCCAACGTGTTCTACATCGACCAGGGTTTCACCAAGGACCAGATCGCCAGCGTCAGTAAAATCTTCGGCCTGATCATGACCCTGGTCGGCGCCGGCATGGGCGGCCTGCTGATCGTGCGTTTCGGCATCCTGCCGATCCTGTTCATCGGCGGTGTCGCATCCGCGGCAACCAACATCCTGTTCCTGATGCTCGCCGACATGGGCCCCAACCTGAACATGCTGGTGCTGACCATCTCCCTGGACAACTTCAGCTCGGGCCTGGCGACCTCGGCGTTCGTCGCCTACCTGTCGAGCCTGACCAACCTCAAGTTCTCCGCCACCCAATACGCCCTGCTCAGCTCGATCATGCTGTTGCTGCCGCGCCTGATCGGCGGCTATTCCGGGGTCATGGTGGAAAAATTCGGTTACCACGACTTCTTCCTGATCACCGCCCTGCTGGGCGTCCCGACCCTGCTGCTGATCGCCTTGCACTGGTTCCAGGAGAACCACCGTGCAGGTCCGTCACCTACACCGGAGCCGGTGCAGACCCCGCTCACCGAAGAATCGTAGGATCTTTACGCCGGAAAAATCGCGGAGGGCCGAGTGAATCGCGCCCTCCTGCCTCACCGCCGACCGCACGCCTGTACGTCAGCGGATCTCGCCCGTACAATGCTCCGTCATTTCTCGTCATCAGCAATCGATAACGGCCAACCATGCGCACCAGTCAATTTTTGCTCGCCACACAAAAAGAAACGCCTTCCGACGCGGTCGTGATCAGCCACCAGCTGATGCTGCGTGCCGGCATGATCCGCAAGCTCGCCTCGGGCCTGTACACCTGGCTGCCGATGGGCTTGCGGGTAATGCGCAAGGTCGAAGCCGTCGTTCGCGAAGAAATGAACGCCGCCGGCTCTCTCGAAGTGTTGATGCCGAGCACGCAACCGGCGGAGCTGTGGCAGGAGTCCGGGCGCTGGGAAGAGTACGGCCCTGAATTGCTGCGCTTCAAGGATCGCCATGGCCGCGACTTCTGTGCAGGTCCCACCCATGAAGAAGTCATCACCGATCTGATGCGCAACGAATTGAGCAGCTACAAGCAGCTGCCGATCAACCTGTACCAGATCCAGACCAAGTTCCGTGACGAAATCCGCCCACGCTTCGGCTTGATGCGCGGCCGCGAATTCATCATGAAGGACGCCTATTCGTTCCACGCCGATCAGCCTTCGCTGCAGGTCACCTACGACCGCATGCACCAGGCTTACTGCAACGTGTTCACCCGTCTGGGGCTGAAGTTCCGCCCTGTAGAAGCCGACAACGGCTCCATTGGCGGTGCCGGCTCCCACGAGTTCCACGTACTGGCCGAATCCGGTGAAGACGACATCGTGTTCAGCAACGGTTCCGACTACGCGGCGAACATCGAGAAAGCCGAAGCCGTGCCTCGCGAGACCTCGCGCGGCGCTCCGAGCGAAGAGCTGCGCCTGGTCGACACGCCGAACGCCAAGACCATTGCGCAACTGGTCGAAGGCTTCAACCTGCCGATCGAGAAAACCATCAAGACCCTGGTGGTGCACGCTGAGGAGAAAGGCAAGCTGATTGCCCTGATCGTCCGTGGCGACCATGAACTGAACGAAATCAAGGCCGCCAACCAGCCTGGCGTTGCCAGCCCGCTGGTCATGGCGTCCGAAAGCGAGCTGCGCGAGGCCATTGGCGCCGGCGCCGGTTCCCTCGGCCCGTTGAACCTGCCGCTGCCGATCATCATCGACCGTTCGGTCGAACTGATGAGCGACTTCGGCATCGGTGCCAACATCGACGACAAACACTACTTCGGCGTGAACTGGGAACGCGACCTGCCTGTTCCGACCGTTGCCGATCTGCGCAACGTTGTTTCCGGCGACCCTAGCCCGGATGGCAAGGGCACCCTGGAAATCAAGCGCGGCATCGAAGTCGGGCACATCTTCCAGCTGGGCAACAAGTACAGCAAAGCGATGAAATGCGAAGTGCTGGGCGAGAACGGCAAGCCGGTCACCCTGGAAATGGGCTGCTACGGTATCGGCGTATCCCGCGTGGTGGCCGCCGCCATCGAACAGAACAACGACGAAAACGGGATCATCTGGAGCGATACCCTCGCGCCGTTCCAGATTGCCCTGGTACCGCTGCGCTACGAGACCGAGCAGGTTCGCGAAGCCACCGACAAGCTGTACGCGGAACTCACCGCTGCCGGCTTCGAAGTGCTGCTGGACGACCGCGACAAGAAAACCAGCCCGGGCATCAAGTTCGCGGACATGGAACTGATCGGCATCCCACACCGGATCGTGGTCAGCGACCGCGGCCTGGCCGAAGGCAACCTGGAATACAAGAGCCGTACCGAGGCCGACGCACAAGCGCTGCCGGTCGCCGACGTGCTGCCCTTCCTTCAGGCCCGCATCCGCCGCTGAAAGCAGATATAGAGACGTCATGGTCAAGCGAAACACCTTAGGCCTCGGTGGTGCCGCCTTGTGCGGCGCCCTGCTGGTCAGCGGCTGTGCCAATCACATGTCACAACGCAGCGAGCACGAGGAGCGGGTCGAGCGCAAATTGCTCGATCACAGCCTGCAGATCGATGTCGGTGAGCCCAAGGTGCTTGAGCTGCCGCAACGGCGGGTGAAAATCCACGAGCAGAAGACTTTCGAAGTCACCGAGTACGAAGTCACTCGTCACTACGATCGCTATACGCCGTACCAACCCTGGCGGGAGGTTTACGAAATTCCGCTGGGCGCGGTGGCCGTGGTGGCAGGTGTCGGTGCCAACGTGGTCAACGTGTTCGCCCTCGGCAATCTGCCGGACAGCGTGACCAAGGACTGGCTGAGCTACGGTTTCGCCGGGCTCAACCCGTTCATGAACGTGCAGTCCCACGGTCGCGCGCAGCAGAACCTGGCCGGTATTGATGAAGTCCAGCGCGACAAGCGTACGGAATACTCAAGCCTGCCCTGGAGCGAGCGCCCGGTCGAGGTCAAGGCCGGCAAGGAAACCTTCGAACTGACCACCGACAAAAACGGCATATTGCGCCTGAATCTGTTGGACAACCCGTTCGCCGAACATGACATCAATCACCTGAGCCGGTTGCTGATTCGTGTCGAGGATGCCCAGGACGACGTGCACACCGACTCCTCGCTAGCCGTCAGCAGCACCTTGCGCAGCAAGCTCTATGAGGCCCACGGGCTGATTTATGACGATCTCGAAGGCGACGAAGTCAATCAGTGGGTCCACCGGGTCAAGCGCCTGTCGGAGCTGGGTCTTGAAGAAGAAGCCAGCGAACTGGAACAGAGCCTGATCGAACTGACGCGCAACGATCCCGAATTACAGACCGAATTCCTGAAGTCGCTGGCCCGCAATGGCGAACGGCTGGTGGCGAATCCGGGGCTGAACTAAGAGCCAAAAAGCTTCGCGAGCAGGCTCGCCCCCACATTGGATTTGTGAACATTCAAATCCCTGTGGGGGCGAGCCTGCTCGCGAAGAGGCCCGCAAACTCACCACCCAACTACCGTTCAAACAACTCCATCTGCTCGAACCCGCCCCGCAAATCCTCCAGCCGCACGCCGACACCCAGCAACCGCACCGCTTTACCACCGCGATTGAAGGCCTGGGTCAGCATCAACTGATAACTCCCCAGATCCCGCCCTGCCCCGGCCTGCTCCAATGTCGTCTGGGTGAAGTCGTGGAACTTCACTTTGACGAATGGTTTGCCCGGACGATAGCTGCTGTCGATCCGCGCCATGCGACCCGCCAGGGTCTCCAGCAGCTCGGGCAACTTGTCCAGACAGCTCTTCAGGTCCGGCAGATCGACGTCGTAGGTATTTTCGACACTGATCGACTGACGACGACTGTCGTTGTGCACCACGCGGTCATCGATCCCACGGGCCAGGCTCCAGAGTCGCTCGCCAAAGCTGCCGAATTCACGCACCAGTGCCAACTTGTCCCACTCGCGCAATTGCAGGCAATCGGTGATACCCAGCTTGCCGAGCTTGTCGGCGGTGACTTTGCCGACCCCGTGCAACTTGCTCACCGGCAAGCCACTGACAAAGTCCTCGACCTGGTCCGGAGTGATGACAAACAGGCCGTTGGGCTTTTTCCAGTCACTGGCGATCTTGGCCAGAAACTTGTTCGGCGCCACGCCCGCCGACACGGTGATATGCAACTGGTTGGAGACCCGGCGCCGGATGTCCTGGGCGATTCGCGTTGCACTGCCGGCGAAATGCGCGCTGTCCGACACATCGAGGTACGCCTCATCGAGCGAGAGCGGTTCGATGATCTCGGTGTAATCGCGAAAGATCGTGTGAATTTCCCTGGACGCTTCTCTATAGGCGTCCATGCGTGGCTTGACGATGGTCAGGTCCGGGCACAGCTTCAAGGCATGCCCGGAGGACATCGCCGAACGCACCCCGTACGCTCGCGCCTCATAATTGCAGGTAGCGATCACCCCGCGCCGGTCCGCCGACCCACCTACCGCCAGTGGTTTACCGGCGAGGCGTGGGTCGTCGCGCATCTCGATGGCGGCATAGAAACAGTCGCAATCGACGTGGATGATTTTGCGTTGGGTCATAGCAAAGCCGTGTTCATGGCAAAGAAAAGGCGTCATGGCGTGCCGGACAAACAGTATCTCACCGACACCTGTATATAGCACCAGTAGTCTGAATGTTCTTTTTCAATCGTAGGAAGAGTCGATTGTGAATTTATTTTTTCAATCGAAAAATTACTTTCAATAGACGCGCAGGCCTTACGCTACTTGCCTTACAGACCGGTCGACCTCCCATTTTTAACGCTAACCGATTGAACAGGAAGAGGTTTTATCGGAATTGGAGGTTGACACCCGAGCGCATCTCTATAGAATGAGCCACACAGACGCGGGATGGAGCAGTCTGGTAGCTCGTCGGGCTCATAACCCGAAGGTCGTCGGTTCAAATCCGGCTCCCGCAACCAAACATCAAAAAAGGCTACTCGAAAGAGTGGCCTTTTTTGTGCGCGCTCATTTTGTAGCACCGAACGCCGAAACAAGCCCTGGACGCTCAAACAGACCGAAACCGGAAATCGTTCTGATTCCGAAACTTAGGCCACCCCTGCGACCGTTTGACGCGATTCAACATTTATTTGACCTGCTTCAGGATTAACGGTTGACACCCCGGCGTATCTCTATAGAATGCCGCCACACAGACGCGGGATGGAGCAGTCTGGTAGCTCGTCGGGCTCATAACCCGAAGGTCGTCGGTTCAAATCCGGCTCCCGCAACCAAACATCAAAAAAGGCTACTCGAAAGAGTGGCCTTTTTTGTATCTGTTGAAAAAGTCCTTTCGCAACAATGGCCTGTCACTGTGTAGCGAGCTATTCGGGGTCCCCCATGCGCCGAGGCGCCGACTATGCTCCATCACAGCCGGAAGCCTCCACGACTGATAACGCGCCGCCCCTGTTGCCGGGTGATAGGCGTTAATATTTGTGATTATTTTTTTCTACAGGGATTGGTAACTTGGCTGGATACCTCCATCCTGTCGCGCACAATCCAAGAGGTGATTGATGCGCGCCAACTCGTCTGATTCACAAGACACTGTCACAGCGACACAACCGATCAATGCCGAGCGTTTGCGCCTGCTTGATCGATTGAGCAAGTACCGTCAACCCATTGGTCTGGCGGTCACCCTGCTGCTGTTCGCGATCGCGCTGATTGCCTGTCGCCACCTGTTGAGCGAACTCGACCTTGACGCGCTGCACGACTCGATCCTCGAGATTCCGAAACCTGCCTTGATGGGCGCACTGGGCGCGACCGTGGCGGGCTTCATCATTCTGCTCGGCTACGAATGGTCGGCCAGCCGCTATGCCGGGGTGAGCCTGGCACCGCGTGAGCTGGCGCTGGGTGGGTTCACGGCCTTTGCCATCGGCAACGCCATCGGTCTTTCAATGCTGTCGGGCGGTTCTGTCCGCTATCGCCTCTATGCCCGCCATGGCCTGGGAGCGGCTGAAGTCGCCCGCATGACGTTGTTCGCCAGCCTCTCGCTGGGTTGCGCCCTGCCACCGCTGGCTGCCCTGGCGACGCTCAGCGACCTGCCAGCGGCGTCCTCCGCCCTGGGACTCTCCCAGACGTTGTTGGGCGTAGTGGCGACCGCCGTGCTCGTACTGTTTTCCGGGTTGGCCATCGGTATCTACCGTCGTCGGCTGCCGGATCAGCCTTACCCGGACAACCTGCTGGTCAGGGTCGGGCGCCGCACCTTGCGCCTGCCCGGGCGTCGCTTGACCTTCCTGCAATTGGTCATCACCGCTCTGGACGTAGCGGCCGCCGCGACCGTGCTCTATCTACTGCTGCCGGAAACGCCACCCTTCGGTGCGTTCCTTCTGGTTTACCTGCTGGCCCTGGCCGCCGGCGTGCTCAGCCATGTGCCGGGCGGTGTCGGGGTGTTCGAAGCCATTTTGCTGGCGGCGTTTTCCGACACCCTTGGCGCTGCGCCACTGGCGGCTGCCCTGCTGCTCTATCGCTTGATCTATGTGGTCTTGCCCCTGCTGGTGGCCTGCCTGTTGTTGCTGGTCAACGAAGGTCAACGCCTGTTCCAGACACGCCAGACGTTGCGCGCGGCCTCGGGCCTGGCGGCACCGATACTGGCAGTGCTGGTGTTCCTGTCCGGCGTTGTCCTGCTGTTCTCCGGCGCCACCCCGGAAATCGATACCCGCCTGGAACACATCGGTTTTCTGATCCCCCATCGACTGGTCGATGCTTCGCACTTCGGTGCCAGCCTGGTCGGTGTGCTTTGCCTGCTGCTGGCCCAGGGGCTGCGTCGCCGGCTGTCGGCCGCGTGGATGTTGACCACCATTCTGTTGCTGGTCGGCGCCCTGCTCTCGCTGCTCAAAGGCTTCGACTGGGAAGAAGCCAGCCTGATGGTGCT
This sequence comes from Pseudomonas sp. ACN8, assembly GCF_002303925.1. Classification (GTDB taxonomy): domain Bacteria; phylum Pseudomonadota; class Gammaproteobacteria; order Pseudomonadales; family Pseudomonadaceae; genus Aquipseudomonas. The sequence goes on along the minus strand of NZ_MRCS01000020.1, from coordinate 67,115 downwards.
GACGGCGAGCCTGCTGGGGGTATTCCGCCGCTCGTTCTATCGCCCCAGCCGCCTGACCGAAGTACCGTTCTCGCCGTTGTACCTGGTGGCTAGCCTGTGCGTACTCGGTGCGTCGATGTGGCTGCTGCTGTTCGCCTACCAGGACGTTCCGTACAGCCACCAACTCTGGTGGCAGTTCACCCTCGACGCTGACGCCCCTCGCGGCCTGCGCTCGCTGCTCGGGGCTGCCGTGCTGCTGGTGGTGGTGTCCCTGACCTGGTTGTTGCGCACCGCGCGTCCGGTCATTCACCTGCCCACGCCCGACGAACTGGAGCGCGCCAGCAAGATCCTCATGGCATCGGCCCAACCGGATGGCGGCCTGGCCCTGACCGGTGACAAGGCGCTGCTATTTCACCCCAATGACGAAGCCTTCCTGATGTATGCCCGTCGCGGCCGCAGCCTGGTAGCGTTGTATGACCCGATCGGCCCGGGCCAGCAACGGGCGGAAATGATCTGGCAGTTCCGCGACCTGTGCGACATCCACCACGCCCGTCCCGTGTTCTATCAAGTGCGCGCCGAGAACCTGCCGTACTACATGGACATCGGCCTGACCGCGATCAAGCTCGGCGAAGAAGCCCGGGTCGACCTCAAGCGTTTTGATCTCGAAGCCAAGGGCAAAGAGATGAAGGACCTGCGCTACACCTGGAACCGTGGCACCCGGGACGGCCTGTCCCTGGAAATCCATGAGCCGGGGCAGGCACCGATGGATGAGCTCAAGGTGATTTCCGATGCCTGGCTGACCGGCAAGAACGTCCGCGAGAAAGGCTTCTCGCTCGGCCGCTTCAGCGATGACTACCTCAAGCATTTCCGCATCGCGGTGATTCGCTTTGAAGGACGCCCGGTGGCGTTCGCCAACCTGCTCGAGACCTACGGCCACGACCTGGCCAGCCTCGACCTGATGCGCGCGCACCCGGACGCCCCGAAGCTGACCATGGAGTTCATGATGGTCGGCCTGATTCAGCATTATAAAAACCATGGATACGCGCGTTTCAGCCTGGGCATGGTGCCGTTGTCGGGGTTGCAACCCCGTCGCGGCGCGCCATTGACCCAGCGCCTGGGCTCGATGGTATTCCGCCGTGGTGAGCAGCTGTACAACTTCCAGGGCTTGCGCCGCTTCAAAGACAAGTTCCAGCCTGATTGGGAACCCCGTTATATGGCCGTGCCCGCCGGACTCGATCCGCTGGTTGCGCTGGCCGACACTGCCGCCCTGATCGCGGGCGGCTTGACCGGATTGGTGAAACGCTGATGATTCAACGCTCCTTGCGGTATGTATTGGGCACGCTGGTGATAGTGGCCCTGATTCTCGGTGGCGGTTTCTGGTACCTGAAACGCCCGGCACCGGAACCGACCCTCCAATTGCTGACCCCGGCCGAGGGTGCGGCCATGACCCGCGTCATCCCCGGCACCACGCCACACGCCCAAGTGCTGGTGGCGGTCAACGAAGACCAGAAACTCAGCGACAAGCAATTGATCACCCTGAGCCGCAGTGGTTCGGCGCAAATTGTCCAGGTGATCCTGCCCAAGGACTGCCTGCTGCAAAGCCGTGCCCTGCAATCGGGACTGCGGGAACTCAAAGGCCCGGCGACCCTGGTCAGCGGCATCGGCCCTGGCGCCGTGCTGGCCTGGCGCTGGTTGTCCGAGCAAAAGGACGACAAGGCCTACGCCGTCTCGGTCGACCTGGCCCTGGAAAAGGGCGGCTGCACGCACCTGTTGCCGAAAAGCGCCGCCCACGGCCACTGGCTGGCGGCGTGGAACGACAATCCGGACGATACCAGTGCCGGCTTCGTGCGTGACCAACCGAACGCCGAAACCAGCATCAGCGACTACGACATCAACCTGCCGCAAGTGCTGAACAACGAACTGCGCAAGATCCTCGTCGGCGGCGACAAAGCTGCGGGCGGCCTGCAGATTCCGGTGGTCGAAGTGCCGGCGGGCCAGGCCAGGGACACCGTGACCCTGTTCCTTTCCGGTGACGGCGGCTGGCGCGACCTCGACCGCGACGTGGCGGGCGAAATGGCCAAGATCGGCTACCCGGTGGTCGGCATCGACACCCTGCGCTACTACTGGCAGCACAAGAGCCCGGAACAAAGCGCGCTGGATCTGGCTGAACTGATGCAACACTACCGGCAGAAATGGGGCACCAAGCGCTTCATCCTGACCGGCTACTCGTTCGGCGCCGACGTACTGCCGGCGATCTACAACCGTCTGGCCGAGTCGGAGCAGCAACGCGTCGATGCGATCATCCTGCTGGCCTTCGCCCGTACCGGCAGCTTCGAGATCGAAGTCGAAGGCTGGCTCGGCAATGCCGGCAAGGAAGCCGCCACCGGCCCGGAAATGGCCAAGCTGCCAGCCGCCAAAGTGGTGTGCATCTACGGCGAAGAAGAAACCGACGAAAGCGGCTGCACCGACAAGACCGCGGTGGGTGAAGCCATCAAGCTGCCTGGCGGCCACCACTTCGACGAGAACTACCCGGCGCTGGCCAAGCGTCTGGTGGATGTGATCGAGAAGCGGCAAGCCAAAGAAGCAGAAGCTCAAGAGTGATCTGAGCCTCGCTGAAGAAAAGCCCCCGCCATCTCACGATAGCGGGGGCTTTTTCATTCAACGCCACAAATCCCTGTAGGAGCGAGCCTGCTCGCGATGGTCTTCAACGATAACGCTGAACACCTGACACCCAGTGGTGATCTCAGGTTCATCGCGAGCAAGCTCGCTCCTACATCTCCACCTGCGTCCCCAGTTCAATCACCCGGTTCAGCGGCAGATTGAAGAAACGCAGATTGCCGTTGGCGTTCTGCAACATGAACGCAAACAACGCCTCACGCCAGCGCGACATGCCTTCGAGTTTGGAGGCGATGACCGTTTCGCGGCTGAGGAAGTAGGTGGTGCGCATCGGGCTGAAGTCCAGCTCTTCGAGATGACACAGTTTCAACGCCTTCGGTACGTCCGGCTCGTCGGTAAAGCCGAAATGCAGAATTACCCGATAGAAACCTTCGCCGTAGGCATCGACCTCGAACCGTCGTGTTGGCGGCACCCGCGGGATGTCTTCGTACACCACCGTCAGCAGCACCACTCGCTCGTGCAGCACCTGGTTATGCAGCAGGTTGTGCAACAGCGCGTGGGGTACGGCATCCGGCCGTGCCGTCAGGAACACCGCAGTGCCCTGAACACGATGTGGAGGCTGTACGGCAATGCTGCTGATGAAGATCGGCAGCGGCAAGCCACCCTCATCGATACGCTCGACAAGCAACTGCTTGCCGCGTTTCCAGGTGGTCATCAACACAAACAGCGCGAAACCGGCGATGACCGGGAATGCACCGCCCTGAACGATTTTCGGCACGTTGGCGGCGAAGTACAGGCCATCCACCAGCAGGAAACCGAGCAACAGCGGAACGGCGAGAAGCGGTGGCCATTTCCACAACAGCAAAATCACGGCCGACACCAGGATGGTGGTCATCAGCATGGTCCCGGTCACCGCCACACCGTAGGCCGAGGCCAGGGCGCCGGAGGATTCGAAACCCAGCACCAACAACACCACGCCGACCATCAGCGCCCAGTTCACCGCGCCGATGTAGATCTGGCCCTGTTCGGCACTGGAGGTGTGCCGGATGTGCATGCGCGGAATGTAACCGAGCTGGATCGCCTGACGGGTCAGGGAAAACGCACCGGAAATCACCGCTTGCGAGGCGATCACCGTGGCCAGGGTCGACAGGCCGACCAGCGGGAGCAATGCCCAGTTCGGTGCCAGCAGATAGAACGGGTTACGGGCAGCTTCCGGGTCACCCAACAGCAAGGCACCCTGACCAAAATAGTTCAACACCAGCGCCGGCAGCACGAGGATGAACCAGGCACGAGCGATCGGCTTGCGGCCGAAGTGGCCCATGTCCGCGTACAGCGCTTCGGCACCGGTCAATGCCAGTACTACAGCGCCGAGAATTGTCACGCCCATGCCCGGGTGGTCGATGAAGAAACGTACGCCCCACACCGGGTTCATCGCTTGCAGGACTTCCGGATGCTGGCTGATGCCATAGACGCCCAATGCACCCAGCACAAGGAACCAGGTGACCATGATCGGCCCGAACAGAATGCCGATGCGCGCCGTGCCGTGACGCTGGATCAGAAACAACGCGACAAGTACCACCAGTGACAGCGGCACGACCCAATGGTCGATGCCTTCGAAGGCCAGCCCCAGGCCTTCAATCGCCGACAGTACGGAGATCGCCGGGGTGATCATGCTGTCGCCATAGAACAACGCCGCGCCGATCAGTCCGCAGACCACCAGCAACATGCGCAATTTGGCGTGCCCCGCCGCCGCCCGCCGGGCCAGCGCGGTCAAGGCCATGATCCCGCCTTCGCCCTGGTTGTCGGCGCGCAGTACGAACATCATGTACTTGATCGACACAACCCAGATCAGCGACCAGAAAATGAGTGCCAGGATCCCCAGCACGCCGTCATGGTTGACCGGTACGCCATAGCCACCGGAAAACACTTCCTTGAGGGTGTACAACGGACTGGTGCCGATATCGCCATAAACCACCCCGACTGCCGCGACCAGCATGCCGATCGGCTTGACCGCCGAATGCTCGGCACCTGCAGCCTGACTACTTGCCTGACCCATCCACCACTCCTGATTCTCAGACCCGGGCTTCTTTCAAAGAAGCACTATGCTTTGTCGTGCAGCATGCGCTGTTTTACTTCACGTTACAGACGTTTTGTTGACTGTAAAAAAACAGTAAAGCGTAACGGCGCGAAGCATAACGCAGCACTCGTCGTATTTCCCTGCATAAAGCTGGTCAAGTGAACGACTCATCGCTAGAATTGCGCACTTTTTGATCAGAGGCGCCGTTCAAGCGCCCGTCCGTCGGTTTTGCCCTGCCCGGCAAGCGGCGTCACAAAATACCGAGGTTAGACATGTCCACCACTCCTGCGCCGGCCAATCCAAAGGTTGGCTTCGTATCCCTGGGTTGCCCCAAAGCACTGGTCGACTCCGAGCGCATCCTTACCCAGCTGCGCATGGAAGGCTATGACGTGGTGTCGACCTACCAGGACGCCGACGTCGTGGTAGTCAACACGTGCGGCTTCATCGATTCGGCCAAGGCCGAGTCCCTGGAAGTGATCGGCGAAGCCATCAAGGAAAACGGCAAGGTCATCGTGACCGGCTGCATGGGCGTCGAAGAAGGCAACATTCGCAACGTACACCCGAGCGTGCTGGCCGTGACCGGCCCGCAGCAGTACGAGCAAGTGGTCAACGCCGTGCACGAAGTCGTGCCGCCGCGCCAGGACCACAACCCGCTGATCGACCTGGTGCCGCCACAAGGCATCAAGCTGACCCCGCGCCACTACGCGTACCTGAAGATTTCCGAAGGTTGCAACCACAGCTGCAGCTTCTGCATCATCCCGTCGATGCGCGGCAAGCTGGTCAGCCGTCCGGTCGGCGACGTGCTCGACGAGGCCCAGCGCCTGGTCAAGTCCGGTGTCAAGGAACTGTTGGTGATCTCCCAGGACACCAGCGCCTACGGCGTCGATGTGAAATACCGCACCGGTTTCTGGAACGGCGCGCCGGTGAAAACCCGCATGACCGAACTCTGCGAAGCCCTGAGCACCCTCGGCGTCTGGGTGCGCCTGCACTACGTTTATCCGTACCCGCACGTTGACGAGCTGATCCCGCTGATGGCCGCCGGCAAGATCCTGCCGTACCTGGACATCCCCTTCCAGCACGCCAGCCCGAAAGTGCTGAAGTCGATGAAACGCCCGGCCTTCGAAGACAAGACCCTGGCCCGCATCAAGAACTGGCGTGAAATCTGCCCGGACCTGATCATCCGTTCGACCTTCATCGTCGGCTTCCCGGGTGAAACCGAAGAAGACTTCCAGTACCTGCTGAACTGGCTGACCGAAGCCCAGCTCGACCGCGTCGGCTGCTTCCAGTACTCGCCGGTAGAAGGTGCACCGGCCAATGACCTGGACCTGGAAGTCGTCCCGGACGACGTCAAGCAGGACCGCTGGGAGCGCTTCATGGCGCACCAGCAGGCCATCAGCTCGGCGCGCCTGCAAATGCGCATCGGCCGTGAGATCGAAGTGCTGGTCGATGAAGTCGACGAGCAAGGCGCGGTGGGCCGCTGCTTCTTCGATGCCCCGGAAATCGACGGCAACGTATTCATCGACAACGGCAGCAACCTCAAGCCGGGCGACAAGGTCTGGTGCAAAGTGACCGACGCCGACGAATACGATCTGTGGGCAGAACAGATCTAAACGCAAAAAATACGCAAAGCCCCGCTCTCTAGACGAGATGCGGGGCTTTTTTACGGCTATCGTTTTAGGTTGAAAGGATTCCTATCAACCACTGCACAAGAGGCAGACGGGCATGCGTCAGCATTCGGTCATCCACACGCCGAAACTCGGCGACTACGAAGAATTGACCCGGGTCTGGGAGGCCTCGGTCCGCGCCACCCATGATTTTCTGCCCGACAGCTATATCGAACTGCTGAAGAACCTGGTGCTGACCCGCTACCTCGATTCGGTGATGCTGATCTGCACCAAGGATTCGAACCAGCGCATCACCGGGTTCGCCGGTGTCGCGGCCGGCAAGGTCGAAATGCTCTTCATCGACCCTGACCATCGCGGCCAGGGCCTGGGCAAGAAATTGCTGCGCTATGCCCTGGAACACCTGAACGCCTATGAACTGGACGTCAACGAACAGAACCCGCAAGCCCTGGGCTTTTACTTCAAGCAGGGCTTCGAGGTCATCGGTCGCTCGGAAGTCGATGGCATGGGGCAGCCGTATCCGTTATTGCACATGCGTATGCGTCAAAACCAGCAGCGCTCACAACAGGCCTGACGCCATAGAAACCTGTGGGAGCTGGCCTGCCAGCGATTGCATCATCCTGGTGTATCTGACAAACCGTAGCGTCTGCATCGCTGGCAGGCCAGCTCCCACAGGAAATGCAACCGCATTGAAATGGAACCGGGATTAACCGGCGCCAGGCAGGTACAATGCCCACCCCCTTTTTGTTACGGCCCTGACATGACTGACCCGATTCGTCTCTCCAAACGCCTCATCGAACTCGTCGGCTGTTCCCGTCGGGAGGCTGAGCTGTTCATCGAGGGCGGCTGGGTCACCGTCGACGGTGTGGTCATCGACGAGCCGCAATTCAAGGTCGAGACCCAGAAAGTCGAGCTTGATCCCGAAGCCAAGGCCACCGCGCCGGAACCGGTGACTCTGCTGCTCAACGTGCCCGCCGGCATGGACGCAGACACCGCCATGGCCACCCTCGGCGCCGAGACGCTGAGCGAAGAGCACCGCTACGGCAAGCGACCGTTGCGCGGGCACTTCCTGCGCCTGACCGCCAGCACCGACCTGCAGGCCAACGCCAGCGGTCTGCTGGTGTTTACCCAGGACTGGAAAATCCTGCGCAAACTCACCGCCGACTCCAGCAAGATCGAGCAAGAGTATGTGGTCGAGGTTGAAGGCGAAATAGTGGCCCACGGCCTGAACCGCCTGAACCACGGCCTGACCTACAAGGGCAAGGAGTTGCCGGCGGTCAAGGCCAGCTGGCAGAACGAGAACCGCCTGCGCTTTGCCATGAAGAACCCGCAGCCGGGCATCATCGCCCTGCTTTGCCAGGCGGTCGGCCTCAAGGTCGTCGCCATCCGTCGCATCCGCATCGGCGGCGTGTCCATCGGCAAAGTGCCGGTGGGGCAATGGCGCTACCTGTCCGGCAAAGAGAAGTTCTAAGGCTTTTCTCGCCGCCACACATTTCGGCGCCGCGCCTGGCCGCGACGCCCACAGCTGAATATCAGGACTGCACACATGATTCATAACGACGTACTGCGCAGCGTGCGCTACATGCTCGACATCAGCGACAAGAAAGTCATCGAGATCATCAAGCTCGGCGGCATGGACGTGACCCTGCCGGACCTGCTGACCTACCTCGACAAGAAAGAGGAAGACGAGGAAGGTTTCGTACGCTGCCCGGACGAAGTCATGGCGCACTTCCTCGACGGCCTGGTGATCTTCAAGCGCGGCAAGGACGAAAGCCGTCCGCAGCAGCCGATCGAAGTGCCGGTGACCAACAACATCATCCTGAAAAAGCTGCGGGTGGCGTTCGAGCTCAAAGAAGACGACATGCACGCGATCCTCAAGGCCGCCGAGTTCCCGGTGTCCAAGCCTGAGCTGAGCGCACTGTTCCGCAAGTTCGGCCACACCAACTATCGCCCGTGCGGCGACCAGTTGCTGCGCAATTTCCTCAAGGGCCTGACCCTGCGCGTTCGGCCGCAATAAACCTCAGGCTGATTGCTATCCCTGTAGGAGCGAGCTTGCTCGCGATGGACTCAAGAGCGCCGTGTTTAGCCAGTAAATACGCGTTATCGTTACCGACCATCGCGAGCAAGCTCGCTCCTGCCAGGGCCGAATGGCTTCCCATTCCGCACAAAAATAGTGGCTCCGCTTCTGGCGGCTGACGACTAGGGTGTAAAGACCTCAGCTCTCAGGATTTGCCATGCATCCCTACTTTTCCCTGCAAGGCCGCACCGCCCTGGTGACCGGCGGCACCCGTGGTATCGGCAAGATGATCGCCAAGGCTTACGTCGAGGCGGGCGCCACCGTGTACGTCTGCGCCCGCGACGTCGAAGCCTGCCAGCAAACCGCCGACGAACTCGGTGCACTTGGCCGCTGCCGCGCCATCGCGGCGAACCTGGCCAGCGAAGAGGGCGTCCTGCAACTGGCCACGCGCCTGGGCGAGCAGATCACACATCTGGACATCCTGGTGAACAATGCCGGCACCACTTGGGGCGCACCGTTGGAGAGCTACCCGATCAAGGGCTGGGAAAAAGTCATGCAGCTCAACGTGACCTCGGTGTTCAACTGCATCCAGCAGTTCCTGCCCCTGCTGCGTAAGGCCGGTTCCGAAGCGAATCCGGCGCGGATCATCAACATCGGATCGGTGGCCGGGATTTCCTCCTTCGGCGAGCAGGCGTATGCCTACGGGCCGAGCAAGGCTGCGTTGCATCAACTGTCGAGGATTCTGGCGCGGGAGCTGGTCAGCCAACACATCAACGTCAACGTGATCGCGCCGGGGCGTTTTCCGAGCAAGATGACTCAGCACATTGGCAATGATGAGCAGGCACTTGCACAGGATACGGCGCTGATTCCAATGAAGCGCTGGGGGCGCGAGGAAGAGATGGCAGCGCTGGCGATCAGTCTGGCGAGTACTGCAGGGGCCTATATGACCGGGAATATCATTCCGCTGGATGGCGGGTTCAGCCTCTGAAATCGGCGGTGCGGCTTTCGCGAGCAGGCTCGCTCCCACAGGGGATTTGTGGTGGACAGAAAACGAAAGAGCGCCCCCGAATCAATGTGGGAGCGAGCCTGCTCGCGATAACGGACTGACCGGCGCCACCGGGCCAGAGGCCGTGTGGGTTATCATGCCAGCCTTAATTCCACCTCGACCCCAAACCATGACCTACAGCGTTTCCCCCATCGGCTTCGTGCGCTCCTGCTTCAAGGAGAAGTTCGCCATTCCGCGCCAACCGCAACTGGCCCCGGCCGCCCGGGGGGTGCTGGAACTGGTGGCGCCATTCGATCAAGGGGACGCGGTACAAGGTCTGGAGCAAGTCAGCCATGTGTGGCTGTTGTTCCTGTTCCACCAGGCCCTGGAGGAAAAGCCTCGCCTGAAAGTCCGCCCTCCTCGCCTCGGCGGCAATAAGTCCATGGGTGTATTCGCCACCCGCGCCACCCACCGCCCCAATGGCATTGGGCAGTCGGTGGTGAAACTGGACAAGGTCGAAGCCGGCCGGTTGTGGATCTCGGGCATCGATCTGCTGGATGGCACACCGATTCTCGATATCAAACCCTACGTGCCCTACGCCGACATCATCGACACAGCCTCTAACAGCATCGCCAGCGCCGCGCCGCAACTGATTCCCGTGCAGTGGACGGGCACAGCGCTGCAACAGGCTCACGAGCATGCCCAACGCCTTGCAGAGCCTTTGGTCGAGTTGATCGAGCAGTGCCTGGCGCAGGATCCGCGCCCGGCCTATCAAACCCCTGCGCCCGAGCGGGAGTACGGCGCACAGTTCTGGGATGTCGATGTGCGCTGGCATTACCCGACACCGGAACTGATACGCGTGCTGGAAGTCATTCCCGCAAAAGGCTGAACGCCGGAAACGAATAAGCCCGCATGACCTTCCCAAGTCATGCGGGCTTTTCAGTTGCGCTGCAAATCTACTGTAGGAGCGAGCCTGCCCGCGAAAAACCTGAGGACGCCGCTGGGTATCAAGCTTCCCGCGTTATCGTTGACCTCCATCGCGAGCAGGCTCGCTCCTACAAGTGACCTGCGGTCACTTCTCGACGAACGCTCGCTCGATCAGGTAATCACCCGGCTCGCGCATCCGCGGCGAAACCTTCAGGCCGAAGCTGTTCAGCACTTCGCTGGTCTCGTCGAGCATGCTCGGGCTGCCGCACAGCATGGCGCGGTCGTCCTGCGGGTTGATCGGTGGCAGACCGATGTCGCTGAACAGCTTGCCGCTGCGCATCAGGTCGGTCAGGCGACCTTCGTTCTCGAACGGCTCGCGGGTCACGGTCGGGTAGTAGATCAACTTGTCACGCAGCGCGTCACCGAAGAACTCGTTCTGCGGCAGGTGCTCGGTGATGAACTCGCGGTAAGCGACTTCGTTGACGTAACGCACGCCGTGGCACAGGATCACTTTTTCGAAACGCTCGTAGGTTTCCGGGTCCTGGATAACGCTCATGAACGGCGCCAGGCCGGTACCGGTGCTGAGCAGGTACAAATGTTTGCCAGGCTTCAAGTCATCCAGTACCAGCGTGCCGGTAGGCTTCTTGCTGATGATGATCTCGTCGCCTTCCTTCAGATGCTGCAACTGCGAAGTCAGCGGACCATCAGGCACCTTGATGCTGAAGAACTCGAGATGCTCTTCCCAGTTCGGGCTGGCAATCGAGTAAGCGCGCATAAGCGGGCGGCCGTTGGGCTGTTGCAGGCCGATCATCACGAACTGACCGTTCTCGAAGCGCAGGCCCGGATCACGGGTGCACTTGAAGCTGAACAGAGTGTCGTTCCAGTGGTGAACACTGAGGACACGCTCGTGGTTCATGTTGCTCATGTACGTGGGACTCCTGGAGATTGGTCTGCGCGTGTTCGGCGCCTGCTCTGCAAAAAAAGCCAGCTCTGCGCAATTGCATCGCATTCTAAAGGCAGAGACAATATCTGTTAAATGGATTATTAAGATAAGGGTTATCGGTTATATCGATATGCGATTTACTCTCCGTCAACTTCAAGTATTCGTCGCCGTCGCCCAGCAGGAAAGTGTGTCCCGTGCCGCGGGCCTGCTCAACCTCTCGCAATCGGCGGCGAGCACCTCGATCACCGAACTGGAGCGCCAGTGCAGCTGCCAGTTGTTCGACCGTGCCGGCAAACGCCTGAGCCTCAACGCCCTCGGTAAACAGCTGTTACCGCAAGCGGTGGCGCTGCTGGACCAGGCCAAGGAAATCGAAGACCTGCTCAATGGCAAGTCCGGGTTCGGCTCGCTGGCCGTGGGCGCCACCCTGACCATCGGCAATTACCTGGCCACATTGTTGATCGGCAGTTTCATGCAGCGCCACCCGGAAAGCCAGGTGAAGCTGCATGTGCAGAACACTGCCAATATCGTGCAGCAAGTGGCCCACTATGAAATTGATCTGGGTCTAATCGAAGGCGACTGCAGCCACCCGGACATCGAAGTGCAAAGCTGGGTCGAGGACGAACTGGTGGTGTTTTGCGCGCCCCAGCATCCGTTGGCCAAGCGCGGCACGGCCACCATGGACGAGTTGAGCCACGAAGCCTGGATCTTGCGCGAACAGGGCTCGGGCACGCGGTTGACCTTCGACCAAGCCATGCGCCATCACCGCACTTCGTTAAACATCCGCCTCGAGCTTGAGCACACCGAAGCGATCAAACGCGCGGTGGAATCAGGCTTGGGGATTGGCTGCATTTCCAGGCTGGCTTTGCGCGACGCATTCCGCCGCGGCAGCCTGGTGCCTGTCGAGACGCCGGATCTGGATCTGGCGCGACAGTTTTATTTCATCTGGCATAAACAGAAATATCAGACCTCGGCGATGCGCGAGTTCCTCGATCTGTGCCGCGCTTTCACCGCCGGGGTTCAGCGCAGCGACGAGATCGTGCTGCCGACGATCGCTTAAAGCAGGATCACCGCCCACACCAGGGCAATCATGCTCAATGCCACGAACTGGGCGGCACTGCCCATGTCCTTGGCATTCTTGGACAGCGGGTGCCGTTCGAGGGAAATGCGGTCGATGGCCGCTTCCACGGCCGAGTTGAGCAACTCGACGATCAACGCCAGCAGGCAGACCGCGATCAACAACGCCCGTTCGACCCGGCTGACATTCAGGAAGAATGACAAAGGAATCAGGATGACATTGAGCAATACCAATTGCCGAAAGGCGGCTTCACCGGTGAAGGCTGCGCGCAGGCCGTCCAGCGAATAACCGGAAGCATTGAGAATACGTTTCAGGCCGGTCTGGCCTTTGAAAGGTGACATAGAGTGGGCAACTGGCAAAAAAGAAGTGGGAAAGCTAGTTCAACCAAAGTCAAAAAAGCGTGAATTTGCCAGCCTTTAATGGCTGGAAATTGACTCAAGTTGTTGCAGGAGCAGCGCAGCCTGGGTTCGGGTCCGCACATTCAGTTTACGGAAAATCGCGGTCACGTGCGCCTTGATAGTAGCCTCGGAAACGCTCAGTTCGTAGGCGATCTGCTTGTTCAGCAAGCCTTCACAGACCATGGTCAGCACCCGGAATTGTTGCGGGGTGAGGCTGGCAAGACCTTCGCTGGCCGCTTTGGCCTCATCCGAGACACTGACCGCTTCGAACGCCTGCGGCGGCCAGAACACGTCGCCATCGAGGACTGCACGCACGGCCTTCTGGATCACACTCAAGTCGCTGGATTTGGGAATGAAGCCACTGGCGCCGAACTCACGAGACTTGACCATGATGGTCGCCTCTTCCTGGGCCGAGACCATGACCACCGGAATCTGCGGGTACTGGCCGCGCAGCAGGACCAGCCCGGAAAAACCGTAGGCCCCTGGCATGTTCAGGTCCAGCAACACCAGATCCCAATCGGACTTTTCGGTCAGGCGGACTTCCAGTTCGGCGATGCTCGCCACTTCCACCAGACGGACGCCCGGGCCAAGGCCCAGGGTCAGCGCTTGATGCAAGGCACTACGGAAAAGTGGGTGGTCATCGGCAATCAGGATTTCGTATGTGGCCATTTTTCAAATGATCCTGTTTTTCATGGGACGCCCGATGCATTCGGACCTCGCCAAAGCAAGTCAAGACACAGCCACGGAGCTGTACTGACAAGGCGCGCTCAACGCAAAAAACGGCGTCGAAAATTCCGGCCGCACCCTAATCGGCGCCAAGCATGCCCAGCGAAGCCGGGGTGGTCAAGCAGCATGGCCGGTACACTTTATTGCAGTATGCGCGACAATCAGTCCATCAATGGGGTGGCCGGCTGAACATAGGGCATCAACTCGGCGTGCGCCGGGGTCGAAACGTTCATCTCCAACTGGTGTTTGGCGTCGAGGTAATGCTGGCTGAACACATCGAAGTAGGCATCCAGCGCCGACGCCGCGGCGACATCGCCTGCAAGGTCGAGGCACAGCGCCGCCACTTCCGCCGTGCACAAATGCTCACTGCGGGTGGAGCGGCGCAACCTGTAGCGGGAGAGTTTCTCCGGAAGCAGGCTGAGGATCGGCAGTCGGTCGAAATAGGGGCTCTTGCGAAAGATCTTCCGTGCTTCGGTCCAGGTCGCATCCAACAGAATGAACAGCGGGCGCTTCGTGCCATCGACATCCACGCTGTTTGTCACGCGCTCAGGTTCGACGTACTCACCCGGAAACACCAGGTAAGGCTGCCATTGCGGGTCGGACAACAGCGCCAGCAACTTCGGATCGATTTCGGTACGGGACCAGATGAAGGCGTGGTTGTCAGGTACCACGTCGGCGATCAGCCAACCAGTGTTGCTCGGCTTGAACACTTCCTTGTTGGTCATGATCAGGCACACGCCGGAGCGGGTAGCGACCTGCGGACGCCACGCGCACAGGCAGTGACTCTCGATCACCCGGCAGTCACGGCAGCGCGGCGCGCGCCAGCCACGGGCCTGAATCGGCTTGATGCCCTCCTCCTCACGCTGATCGCGCAAGCGGGCTACGGCATTCAAGGCAAAGCGCGCGGGGGTATGACTCATAGTGGGCAACGCCCACACAGAAGGGAAATCGACACGAAAAACACTCGACAGGGTAAAAAGTGCCAGCAGTTTACCAGAGCGCCCGGCGCAAGCCTGTACCGTCCAGCCCGGCTCCCCTATAATTCGCCGCCACTGAACGCACAGCCACGTGACGGGTCCAACCCCGCATCACTGAACCAGGAGAGTTTCATGCTGCGCCTTATCGTTCCTACCGCGGCCATTTTGCTGGCGTCGTCCTTCAGCGCCCAGGCTGCGTCCTTGAAAGACACGGAACTGAACAAAATGCTGCAAAACGTCGCCACCCAGAGCAGCGTCGGCACTCCTCGAGCGATCAACGAAGACATTCTCGATCAAGGCTACACCGTTGACGGCAAACAGCTGATCAACCACCTGAGCGTGCAGAGCAGCCATGCCGACAAAATGCGTGCAGACCCGAAAGCCGTGTACTTCCAGTTGGGGGCTTCTGTCTGCCGAAACGAAGGGTTTCGCAAGCTGATGGCCAAGGGCGCAATCATGCGTTACGACTTCACCGAGGTGAAGACCAACCGCCCGGTCGGCTCCGCAAGCTTCCAGGAATCGGATTGCCTGCAACCGACCAAGAAGAAAAAGTAATCACCTGGAATTGGCGCGCCGCTGTTCATCTTCGGCGCGCAGTTCCGCCAGCAGCGCCTGCAAGTAATGTGAACGACGCTCGCCACCGCGCAAACGTCGGCAGCACTCCTCTTCGAGACTCAAATGATGGGTCTCGGCTGATGACTTCAGCAATCGATACAGTTGCGTATCGATCTCCAGAACGACTCTGGCCATGGTTTCCCGCCTCCCTGCACTTCACTCATGTCTGAGTGATAAATCCTTGAATCGCTTGTACCGTGCGCCTTGCCGTTGACGCAAAGTTGTCGTGTTGCACCTGTAACTTAGTAAATCAGAGTGCAGCACATACGACGTACGTTCAGACGAGCGGTGAAAGCACCTTGCAAATCGTCAATAAGCGGTTGCCAGGAAAGACTTTGTGGCGCAATGATCAAGACAGCGCAAATCACTGTAAGAGTCTGGATTTCAGGGTATCCACATTCACTTTTTCAGGGCTGGAAAGGGGCTGGCCGTCGCTTGTCATGCAGTGCGAACTTTTTTCATCCAAGGGAAAACAGAGCCTGTTTGGATGATCCGATGCCTTTCGGGTCAAGTAGATCGCCCTGGCATGGGCCTGGGCAGACGGCGACACATGAAGTGTCGTGGCACCGGCTTACGTTGTCGGGCCGAGGGTTCTGTGCAGAAGGAGAAGCTGAATGCCTTACCAACCGAATGACCTCCTGAGCCGTCATTTCGAAGAAAGCGGCCACGACCTCATCAGCAAGGTTGAAGAACAACTCAAGCTGATTTCACCCAACAGCCCGAACACCCCGATCTACCGCGACATGATCCTGACCGTGCTGCGCATGGCCCAGGAAGACCACAACCGCTGGAATGCCAAAATCACCCTTCAAGCCCTGCGCGAACTGGAACAGGCTTTCCGCGTGCTCGAACAATTCAAGGGGCGGCGCAAGGTCACTGTTTTCGGCTCGGCCCGTACCCCCGTGGAACATCCGCTCTACAGCATGGCCCGGGAACTCGGCGCTGCGCTGGTGCGCTCGGACATGATGGTCATTACCGGTGCCGGTGGCGGCATCATGGCCGCCGCCCACGAGGG
Organism: Pseudomonas sp. ACN8; assembly: GCF_002303925.1. GTDB lineage: Bacteria > Pseudomonadota > Gammaproteobacteria > Pseudomonadales > Pseudomonadaceae > Aquipseudomonas. The sequence continues at coordinate 51,143 of NZ_MRCS01000020.1, read as the reverse complement.
TGCCGGCCTGACACATAGCCTGGGCTTCAACATCACCCTGCCCTTCGAGCAGCATGCCAATCCCACTGTCGACGGCACGACCAACCTGCTGCCCTTCCACTTCTTCTTCACCCGCAAGTTGTTCTTCGTCAAGGAAGCCGATGCCCTGGTGCTGTGCCCGGGTGGTTTCGGTACGCTGGATGAAGCGCTGGAAGTGCTGACGTTGATCCAGACCGGCAAGAGTCCATTGGTGCCCGTGGTGCTGCTCGACGCGCCGGGCGGCAAATTCTGGAAAGGCGCACTGGACTTCATTCACCAGCAACTGGAGGAAAACCACTACATCCTGCCCACTGACATGAAGTTGGTGAAACTGGTCTACAACGTCGAAGAAGCGGTAGAGCACATCAACCAGTTCTACAGCAACTTCCACTCCAGTCGCTGGCTCAAGCATCAGTTCCTGATTCGCATGAATCACACACTCAGCGACCACGCACTCGAACACATGCAGGAGGCTTTCGCCGACCTGTGCCTGAGTGATCATTTCCATCAGTGCACTTACAGCGGCGAGGAACACGACGAAGCCGAATTCAGCCATCTGGCGCGGCTGGTCTTCAACTTCAACGCCCGCAATCATGGCCGTCTGCGCGAGCTTGTGGACTACATCAACCTGCCGGAAAACTGGGCACATTCAACCCCCCAAGTGCAGCAACGCACGCGGGAGCCGTCAAAGGTTACGTGAGGCATAAAAAACGGCCCGTTATCGAAATAGCAGGCCGTTTCAGTTCAATCGTCCATCCCTCGACCGCTGAACAGGCGGTTGATCATTTCCATGGAGTATCCCCGATACGCCAGGAACCGGCCTTGTTTGGCTCGCTCCCGGGCGTCTGCCGGCAATTGCCCAGAGAACTTGCGCCGCCAGGTATCGATCAATTGCTCCTGCCAGTCGATACCACTCTCACGAAGGGCGAGTTCAATATCGGCACGCTGCAGACCACGCTGGCCCAACTCTTCACGAATGCGTAAAGGGCCATAACCGGAACGGGCGCGGTAGGAAACGAAACTTTCGAGATAACGGGTTTCGGACAACAACCCCTCTTCCGTCAATCGGTCGAGGGCTGTTTCGATCATTTCAGGGAGGGCGCCGCGCTGACGCAGTTTACGTGTCAGCTCGACACGACCGTGCTCGCGTCGTGCGAGCAGGTCCATTGCGGTTCGCCGCACCGCGACGAGTGTATCTAGTACGGCGGTCATTGCTTCGATCAGATATCAGCGTCAGCCAGGTCGTCTTCGGTCTCTTTGACCGCAGAAGCTTTGGCGTCGGCTACCGACGAAGGGGACAGCAGCTTGTCACGCAGTTGCTTCTCCAGCTTTGCCGCGACTTCCGGGTTGTCTGCCAGGAACTTGGCCGAGTTGGCCTTGCCCTGACCGATCTTGGTGCCTTCATAGGCATACCAGGCACCGGACTTCTCGACGAAACCGTGCAGAACACCCAGGTCGATCATCTCACCGTTGAGGTAGATGCCCTTGCCGTAAAGAATCTGGAACTCGGCCTGACGGAACGGCGAAGCCACCTTGTTCTTCACAACCTTGACGCGGGTTTCGCTACCGACGACCTCATCACCTTCTTTCACCGCGCCGGTACGACGGATGTCCAGACGAACCGATGCGTAGAACTTCAGTGCGTTACCACCGGTGGTGGTTTCCGGGCTACCGAACATCACACCGATTTTCATACGGATCTGGTTGATGAAGATCACCAGGCAGTTGGCGTTCTTGATGTTACCGGTGATTTTACGCAGCGCCTGGGACATCAGACGGGCTTGCAGGCCCACGTGCATATCACCCATTTCACCTTCGATTTCAGCCTTTGGTACCAGGGCGGCCACGGAGTCGACAATGATCACGTCAACCGCGTTGGAACGCACCAGCATGTCGGTGATTTCCAGAGCCTGTTCACCGGTGTCCGGCTGGGAAACCAGCAGGTCGTCGACGTTGACGCCCAGCTTGCCGGCGTATTCAGGGTCGAGGGCGTGCTCGGCGTCGACGAATGCGCAGGTCGCACCGGCTTTTTGAGCCTGGGCGATCACGGACAAGGTCAGCGTGGTTTTACCGGAAGATTCAGGACCGTAGATTTCAACAATACGGCCTTTTGGCAGGCCGCCGATGCCAAGAGCGATGTCCAGACCCAGAGAGCCAGTGGAGATGGCCGGGATCGCCTGACGATCCTGATCGCCCATACGCATTACGGCACCCTTGCCGAATTGACGTTCGATCTGACCCAGGGCCGCAGCCAAGGCTTTCTTCTTGTTGTCGTCCATTAAAGTCCTCACGTAATCAATAAGGCCTGACGGCCAACACCTGTATAAGTAGCCAGTATTATTCCACAGCGATTCCGGATCGCCTACCCCTGATTTGAGATTTCTGCCGCGGCATACCGCAGCAGCCCCTCTAGCGCGGCCTTCACCGTTTGTCGGCGGACGTCGTCGCGATTACCCGGGAAGTGCTGCTGCTCACAGAACACTTGGTCTCCAACGCCCCAGGCCAGCCAGACCGTGCCAACCGGCTTGTTCGCCGTTCCACCATCCGGCCCGGCGATACCACTGACCGCCACGGAGAAATACGCGCTGTTTTTCTTCTGTGCCCCCCGGACCATGGCCTCGACCACCTCGCGGCTGACCGCGCCCACGGTGGTGAACAACTCCACCGGGACATCCAGTTGCAGGGTTTTCTGCCGGTTGGAGTAGGTGACATAACCGGCCTCGAACCAGGCCGAACTCCCCGGGATACGGGTGATTGCCTCGGCGATGCCACCGCCGGTGCAGGACTCCGCCGTGGTGACATGGGCATTGAGAACCTGCAGGCGTCTGCCAAGTTCGGCGGCGAGCTGGGTGATTTCGTTCACGGTCATCTCCTGATCGGGCGGGATGAGGTTAAACGTACACGAGCAGACCGCACTTGCAAGCGACAGGAGCGATCAAAATGTAAGGAATCGAAGGCTCTGGAAAGGGACTGTCGGAGAATCAATCGTCCACGTCACCAGACGGAACATGACCGATCCCCATACGCTTGGCCACCCAACGCTCATACAACCCTAAAACGACGTCTGTCCCGGCCATCGCCGCCAAGCAACCACCCGCACAGGCAGCCCAGATGGAAACATTGGCGGCGTGCAGCAGCATGATGACCGAAGCGCCACAGATCATGCTGGAGCCAGACCGCAGGCCCAGGCGCCGGACAAGGGGCCAGCCGCGAACGCCCTCTTTATCGGCACGCCACATTTCACCGGTAACGCCACCGAGTATCGGCAAGCTGATGACCAGCCACAGAGGCATGTCCAGCAACGCATATTGCTCAGCGGTCATTTCATGCCTCCTTGAGTGAACGATCACACCGCGCTCTTGAATGGACAGGCAATCAGATTATGCATTAATGCATATACAGTCAATGCATTAACGCATTGAATAGGTGATCCAATGTTTTCAGCACGCGAAAAAAACCCGCTCCGGAAAGCTGGTTTTATCTGAGCGCAGGGGTGTTAACGGGCGTACATGCCCCACCAAAAGACATGCCCGAGGATAACGATCGGCTCCTCCTGGACTTCCTGAAAGGTGTAATCCTCGTCTGGATGCTCGTCTCGATTGAAGCTACGCAAACGAATCCCGGACGGCAGCCGATACAACTGCTTCACCCGCAACTGGCCGTTGTGATTGATTGCATAAAGGTCGCCGTCAACGATATCGCCAATACCGCATTTGCCGGCATTGACCCCGACCGTGGCGCCGTCGCGCAGCACCGGCAACATACTGTTGCCCCGTACTGTCACGCATTTGGCCTGGTCGAACTGCACACCGTTATGGCGCAGGCTTCGCTTGCCGAAACGCAGGCTAGAGCGCTCGCTTTCTTCGATGACGAATCTTCCTGATCCAGCAGCCAATTCAACCTCGCGAAGAAAGGGGACCGACACCTCGTCGTCATCGACAGGGGTATCGTCATCCCACAGACTTATATCCTTGAGTTCCGAATGCACGGGAGCCCGCCCGGCATTAGCGGCAGACGAGACGTCCGTGCGGCCACGCAACTGGTCGGTGCTCAAGGAAAAATACTCGGCGATCTTCGAAATATGTTTATCCGAAGGATCGACGATCTTCCCGCTGAGAATGCGCGAGAGCGTGGATTGAGGCACGCCGGTTCGACGGTGAAGCTCCGTGGGGGAGATCCCGTGCTGATCGAGCAATGCCCTTAATACGGTAGATACGTTGCGTTTATGCATAACCCACATACTGCTTGCTCTTCTCGAAGAAGACAATGCCGATTTGCATAATCGATGCATAACACGATTTTTGCATCGTAAAAGATGTCACCCGGCCGTGGTGCCTGCGTCGGGCAGACCGCCCATGGTAACCTTGCGCCCATCGCGGAAAAGCCCGGCCATTGCCTCGCTTTTGCCCCACCTCTTTCAATGAGCTTCCTGACAATCCGATGAATAAAGCCGTCTCCGACCTGTCCTCCCACACCCCGATGATGCAGCAGTACTGGCGCCTGAAAAACCAGCACCCGGACCAGCTGATGTTCTACCGCATGGGCGACTTCTACGAAATCTTCTATGAAGACGCGAAGAAGGCCGCCAAGTTGCTGGACATCACCCTGACGGCCCGAGGGCAGTCGGCTGGCCAGGCGATTCCGATGTGCGGGATTCCTTACCACGCCGCCGAGGGTTACCTGGCAAAGCTGGTGAAGCTTGGCGAATCGGTGGTGATCTGCGAGCAGGTCGGCGACCCGGCCACCAGCAAAGGGCCGGTGGAGCGGCAGGTTGTGCGCATCATCACGCCGGGGACGGTGAGTGACGAGGCGCTGCTGGATGAGCGCCGGGACAATCTGATCGCTGCCGTTCTGGGTGATGAACGCCTGTTCGGCCTGGCAGTGCTGGACATCACCAGTGGCAACTTCAGTGTGCTGGAGATCAAGGGTTGGGAAAACCTGCTCGCGGAACTGGAGCGGGTCAACCCGGTGGAACTGCTGATTCCGGATGACTGGCCCAAGGACTTGCCGGCGGAAAAACGCCGTGGCGTGCGTCGTCGTGCGCCGTGGGATTTCGAGCGCGATTCGGCGCTCAAAAGCCTGTGCCAGCAATTCTCGACCCAGGATCTGAAGGGCTTTGGTTGCGAAAACCTGACCCTGGCGATTGGCGCCGCCGGTTGCCTGCTGGCCTACGCCAAGGAAACCCAGCGCACCGCCCTACCCCATTTGCGCAGCCTGCGTCATGAACGCCTGGACGACACCGTGGTGCTCGATGGCGCCAGCCGTCGCAACCTGGAGCTCGACACCAACCTGGCCGGGGGCCGCGACAACACCCTGCAATCGGTGGTGGACCGCTGCCAGACCGCCATGGGCAGCCGCTTGCTGACCCGCTGGCTGAATCGCCCGTTGCGCGATCTGACGGTGCTGTTGGCGCGTCAGACTTCGATCACTTGCCTGCTCGACGGCTACCGATTCGAAAGACTGCAACCGCAGCTCAAGGAAATTGGCGACATCGAGCGGATTCTTGCGCGGATCGGCCTGCGCAATGCCCGCCCCCGCGACCTCGCCCGCCTGCGTGACGCCCTCGGCGCCCTGCCGGAACTGCAAGTGGCAATGACGGAGCTCGAAGCCCCGCACCTCCAGCAACTCGCCACCATCACCAGCACCTACCCGGAACTGGCGGCACTCCTGGAAAAAGCCATCATCGACAACCCGCCCGCCGTCATTCGTGATGGCGGCGTGCTGAAAACCGGCTACGACAGCGAACTGGACGAACTGCAGTCGCTGAGCGAAAACGCCGGGCAATTCCTGATCGACCTCGAGACGCGGGAAAAGGCCCGCACCGGCCTGTCGCACCTGAAGGTCGGTTACAACCGCATTCACGGTTACTTCATCGAGCTGCCAAGCAAGCAGGCGGAATCGGCACCGGCCGACTATATCCGCCGCCAGACCCTCAAAGGCGCCGAGCGTTTCATTACGCCGGAACTCAAGGCATTCGAAGACAAGGCATTGTCAGCCAAGAGCCGCGCCCTGGCCCGCGAGAAGATGCTGTACGAAGCGCTGCTCGAAGACCTGATCAGCCAGCTGCCACCGCTGCAGGACACCGCCGGCGCCCTGGCCGAGCTGGACGTCTTGAGCAACCTGGCCGAACGCGCGCTGAACCTCGACCTGAACTGCCCGCGCTTCGTCAGCGAGCCGTGCATGCGCATCACCCAGGGTCGTCACCCGGTGGTCGAACAAGTGCTGACCACGCCATTCGTGGCCAACGACCTGAGCCTGGACGACAACACCCGCATGCTGGTGATCACCGGTCCGAACATGGGCGGTAAATCCACCTACATGCGTCAGACCGCCTTGATCGTCCTCCTGGCGCACATCGGCAGCTTCGTGCCGGCAGCCAGTTGCGAACTGTCGCTGGTCGACCGCATCTTCACCCGGATCGGCTCCAGCGATGACCTGGCCGGCGGGCGCTCGACCTTCATGGTGGAAATGAGCGAAACCGCGAACATCCTGCACAACGCCACCGAGCGCAGCCTGGTACTGATGGACGAAGTCGGGCGCGGTACCAGCACCTTCGACGGCCTGTCCCTGGCATGGGCGGCGGCAGAACGCCTGGCGCATTTGCGTGCCTACACGCTGTTCGCCACCCACTACTTTGAACTGACCGTCCTGCCGGAAGCCCAGCCGCTGGTGGCCAACGTGCACCTCAATGCTACCGAGCACAACGAGCGCATCGTGTTCCTGCACCATGTGCTGCCCGGGCCGGCCAGCCAGAGTTATGGCCTGGCCGTTGCGCAGCTGGCAGGCGTTCCGAGCGAAGTCATCACCCGTGCTCGCGAGCACTTGAGCCGTCTGGAAGACACCGCCCTGCCCCATGAAACACCGGCACCGGCCAAAGGCAAACCGGCCGCACCACAGCAAAGCGACCTGTTCGCCAGCCTGCCGCATCCGGTGCTGGATGACCTGGCCAAGCTCGACCTGGACAACATGACACCACGTCGTGCGCTCGAAATGCTCTATACACTAAAGACACGGATCTAACGCAGCGGCTTGCAAGCTGTTAGAATCTCGCGCGGTTTGGGATGCTGCTGGCTAATAGCCTGGCCAGCAGACTATCGCTCCCAAACCTGGCGACCCCTACGAGAAGGGGCGCAGCAAGCCGCGCCTGAGGAGAAAATTAGAAATGACCTTCGTCGTCACCGACAACTGCATCAAGTGCAAGTACACCGACTGCGTAGAAGTCTGTCCGGTGGACTGCTTTTACGAAGGCCCGAATTTCCTGGTGATTCACCCGGATGAGTGCATCGATTGCGCGCTGTGCGAACCTGAATGCCCTGCCGTGGCTATCTTCTCCGAAGATGAAGTTCCGGCCGGCATGGAAAACTTCATCGCGCTGAACGCTGAGCTGGCCGATATCTGGCCGAACATCACCGAGAAGAAAGATTCGATGCCCGACGCTGAAGAGTGGGACGGCAAGCCAGGCAAGATCGCAGAACTCGAACGCTGATTACCCCCGCGTTCGCGAAAAAGGCCCCACAAGGGCCTTTTTGCTTTTCTGCAGGCGAAAAAAGGGGCGGTTTGACCCGCCCACATTTTTTCCCTATTCCCTGTGTTCCTTTTCATCGTCCTGATGAATCGCGTCCTGCGATATCCCTATCCCCTCATCCTTGAAGGACGTGTCTGTCCGTCGACACAACCTCAATACTAGAGTGTTCCCCTGCGGGATCAATCGCCCCTTGGCGCTAAACCCAGCTGTCACACGTCATTAATAATAAAAAATAGTTATATAAATCAAAACGATAGAGGCAAGAAGCGTTCAGCATGGACAATTGCCAGGGTGTAAAAATAACGAACACTTACGCAAGTGTAAGCCTGGACTTACAGCACGAAACCAAAATTCCGAGGGGATTCGGTCTGCTGGCCAGGCAATAAAAAACCCCGAGCCAGTCGGGGTTTTTCATGCCATCGCAGTGAGTGCTTTATTGGAACAGCGACTCGCTCGACAGACCATTTTTTTCCAGGATCTCGCGCAGCCGCTTCAAGCCTTCCACCTGAATCTGTCTGACCCGTTCCCGGGTCAGGCCGATTTCCAGGCCTACGTCTTCAAGGGTGCTGCTTTCATGGCCGCGCAGGCCGAAGCGGCGTACAACCACTTCGCGTTGCTTGTCGGTCAGTTCCGAGAGCCATTGATCGATGCTTTGGGACAGGTCATCGTCCTGCAACAGTTCGCATGGATCGGTTGGACGGTCGTCAGTCAGAGTATCGAGCAGGGTTTTATCCGAATCCGGACCCAGCGAGACGTCGACCGACGAAACCCGTTCGTTAAGGCCGAGCATGCGCTTGACCTCTCCCACCGGTTTTTCCAGCAGGTTGGCGATTTCTTCGGGTGAGGGTTCATGGTCGAGTTTTTGCGTCAGCTCCCGCGCGGCCCGCAGGTACACATTCAGCTCCTTGACCACATGGATCGGCAGCCGGATGGTCCGGGTCTGATTCATGATTGCGCGTTCGATGGTCTGGCGAATCCACCAGGTCGCGTAGGTCGAGAAGCGGAAACCGCGCTCCGGATCGAACTTCTCCACCGCCCGGATCAAGCCGAGGTTACCCTCTTCGATCAGGTCCAGCAGCGACAGCCCACGATTGACGTAACGCCGAGCGATTTTCACCACCAGCCGCAGGTTACTTTCAATCATGCGTTTGCGCCCGGCCGGATCGCCACTTTGCGACAGGCGCGCAAAATGAACTTCTTCTTCGGGTGAAAGCAGGGGAGAGAAACCAATTTCATTGAGATACAGCTGCGTGGCATCGAGTGCCCGCGTGTAGTCAATGTACTTGTGCTGTTTCAAGGATGCGGAGTGTTTGGATTTGGCACGAACGGAAGGTGGAGCCGCCCCTTCATCATTCGACATCGAATCCGTATCGATGCTGCTCTCCATCAGGAGAACCTCATCGTCGATGTCAAACTCCGGCACTTCTTTACTGAGAGCCATTGTTATAGTCCTTTGGTGAGTTCGACCTCAAGCTCAAGCGGCGCCTTTATCCCTGGCAACGCTGGAGCCTGTCCCCTCTACGCGACGGAACAGGCTGGTTAGCGATCAACGACGCGGCAGGAATTGCAGCGGATCTACAGGTTTACCCTGGCGGCGAATCTCAAAATGCAGTTTCACCCGGTCTGTACCCGTTGACCCCATTTCGGCAATTGTCTGTCCGACCTTGACCTGCTGCCCCTCCCGAACCAACAGCCTGCGGTTGTGTCCGTAGGCGCTTACGTAGGTTTCACTGTGTTTGATGATTACTAATTCGCCGTAGCCCCTTAAGCCACTCCCGGCGTATACCACCGTCCCATCAGACGCAGCTAAAACAGGCTGTCCCAAATCTCCGGCGATATCAATTCCTTTATTCAAACTACCGTTTGAAGAGAATTTCCCAATCAGAATGCCATTAGATGGCCATCCCCAGCCGGTCGGGGCTGGCCCGGGAGGGGGCAATGGAGCGGGTGCAGACTTGCTCGCGACGGACGGTACAACTGTCGTTGTGCTGGTGGTCGTACCGTTTGCCGAACGACGAATGACCGTGGTTTTACTCGACGACGAAGGCGTTGAACTGGACGAACTGACCACCGCCGTCGACGTTGAATCGGTACGACCATCAAAGCGAATCGTCTGACCCGGACGAATGGTGTAAGGCGCAGGAATGTTGTTGCGTGCCGCCAGGGCCTTGTAGTCCCAGCCGTAACGGAAGGCGATGGAGAACAGGGTGTCCTTGGGTCGAACGACGTATTGCCCGGTGGTCACGGCTGGACGCTGAGCCGCGGCATTGTTGCGGTCCACGACGCGAACATCGCTGGACTTGTTGCTGGAACAACCGACCAGCAAGGTGCTCAAGACAAGGCCAGTCACCAGGCGCTGAAAGCTCGTTTTACTCATACGCTGCGCAATGACTGTGAGACTCACCCGCCGCTCCCTCTGTGGTGGCTGAAAATGTGAAATACCGGAGTCCGGCAATGAACTGTCGCAAGTATAACGGGGTGTGCACGCTTTACCTTTAATGTGGCGAATCGGTGTCGCGCACACGTTTGCTGCCTGACGATGAATCCCGTTCAACCAAACGATGCCGCTGTAAGACAAAGGCAATCGAAGAGAATTCAGCGTCCCGAAACAAATGCTCAGGCCAGTGGCCCATTGAGCAACGGTACGAAGCGCACAGCCCCAAGGACATGCCTGGAAAAACCTTGCTCCTCGCGGATGATCAGCATCAATTGCTGGACTTCGCCGGCCCCGACCGGAATCACCATTCGGCCTCCCGGTGCCAACTGGTCAAGCAGTGCCTGGGGTACGTCGGTCGCCACTGCGGTGACGATAATCCCGTTATACGGCGCCAGTGCCGGCCAGCCTTCCCAGCCATCGCCCCAGCGGAACACCACGTTGCGCAGGTTCAGTTCGACCAGACGCTCCTTTGCCCGATCCTGCAGAACCTTGATGCGTTCGACCGAGAACACACGCTCGACCAGTTGCGACAGCACCGCCGTCTGATAACCCGACCCGGTGCCGATCTCCAGCACCTTGTCGAGGGGACCGGCCTCCAGCAGCAGCTCGCTCATGCGTGCCACCATATAAGGCTGGGAGATGGTCTGGTTGTTACCTATCGGCAGCGCAGTGTCTTCATAGGCACGGTGTGCCAGCGCTTCGTCGACGAACAGGTGGCGCGGGGTCCGGCGAATGACCTCCAGCACCCTGGCGTTGGAGATGCCTTCTTCGTACAGGCGCTGGATCAGCCGCTCCCGGGTTCGCTGGGAGGTCATGCCAATGCCGCGGCGCAGCATATCGTCTTGTTCGCGACCCATCAGCGCAGCCCCTCCAGCCAGCCGTCCAGACTTCTGAAGGCATCATTGAAGGTGCGATCCAGTTGCAGCGGCGTGATCGAAACATAACCCTGCATCACTGCATGGAAATCGGTACCCGGGCCACCGTCTTCGGCATCCCCGGCCGCCGCGATCCAGTAACCGGACTTGCCCCGCGGATCCACCACTTTCATCGGTGCCGCGGCCCGGGCGCGATGGCCCAGGCGGGTCAACTGAATACCGCGGATACGATCCAGCGGCAAATTGGGAATGTTCACGTTCAGTACCGTACGCGGTGGCAGATCCAGGTCAGCATGGGCTTCAACCAGTTTGCGCGCGAAATGGGCAGCTGTGGGAAGGTTATCTATCTGGCGTGAGACCAGCGAAAAGGCAAACGAAGGGTGTTTCAGGAAACGCCCCTCGAGGGCCGCCGCCACCGTACCGGAATACAGGACATCGTCCCCCAGGTTCGCCCCCAGGTTGATCCCGGAAACAACCATGTCCGCTTCGCGCTCCAGCAGGCCATTGAGGCCCAGGTGCACACAATCGGTTGGCGTGCCGTTGAGGCTGATAAAGCCGTTGGCCAGGGTTTGCGGGTGCAGCGGACGGTCGAGCGTCAGCGAACTGCTGGCGCCGCTCTTGTCCTGGTCCGGGGCGATAACCACGCACTCGGTGTAATCCGCCAGCGCAGCATAAAGCGCGGCGAGACCGGGTGCTGTTACCCCATCGTCGTTAGAAATCAGAATACGCATGGGCTGTCCGTCTGTCCCACCGGCACCAGATCAACAAGCTCGCGCACCAATACGGTGGCGAAGCATCCGGCCGGCAGGACGAATTCCAGTTGCAGAATGTCCAGCGAGGGATAATGCCACGTCAACCCGGCAATGGGCAGCCGCAGGATGCGACGTTCGTGGCTCATTCCGGCGTTGATCAACCAATCGCGAAGGTCTGCTTCGCGCGCGGCAATCGCCTGCTCCAGTTCATGGACAGCGCCCGTGGCCGGCGAGTCACCTTCGCCCCACTGCGGACCGGTCGGGTGCAGATCGAGAATCGCCAGGCGCGGGTCGCTGCACTCGGCTTCGCCTGCCGGGAAAAAGCTGCGGCTGTCGGTGAACGCCAGCAGATCGCCCACCTGGGCACGCTGCCAGGTGCCATCGGCGACACGTGCGGCCAATACCTGATTGAACAGAAAACTGCGCGCCGTGGAGAGCAAACGCGAGCGCACGTTTCGCTGCTCCGGCAGCGCCTTGCGCGCGGCCCAGGCACGAGCATCAACGACGTTGCCGCCGTCATGACCGAAACGCTGGGCACCGAAATAATTGGGGACGCCTTGTTTGGCGATCAGTTGCAGACGCTCTTCAAGCGCAGCCTTGTCGCCGGCGAATTGCGTCAGGCGCAACGTAAAACCGTTGGCCGAGTGGGCACCGCGTTGCAGTTTGCGCTTGTGGCGGGCGGTCTTGAGGATCTTCAGCGTATCGTTTTGCGCAGCCGACAGATCAGGGTCTGCCTTGCCCGGCAATTGCACGCTGAACCATTGGCGAGTCAACGCCTGACGGTCCTTGAGCCCGGCATAACTGACGGTGCGCAATGGCACGCCGGCAGCCTTGGCAATCCGTCGCGCCGCTTCTTCAGTATTCAGGCCGCGCTTTTCCACCCAGATCCACAGGTGCTCGCCTTCGCCGCTGAGGGGAATGTCGAGGACTTCGTCGACCTGGAAATCTTCCGCGATCGCTTTCAGGACCGCCGTGCCGAGGGCTTCACCGTAAGCCCGCGGGCCGAGCAATTGCGCCTCGTTCATGCGCGCAGCAACAAGGCAACGGAGTGCACGGCAATGCCTTCTTCGCGACCGACAAAGCCGAGCTTTTCGGTGGTGGTAGCTTTCACGTTCACTTGATCCAACTCTACTTGAAGATCCGCGGCAATCAGCGCGCGCATCGATTCGATATGCGGGGCCATTTTCGGCGCCTGGGCGACGATGGTGTTATCGACGTTGCCGACTTTCCAGCCTTTGGCATGGACCAGTGCGACGACGTGACGCAACAGCGCACGGCTGTCGGCGCCCTTGAATTTCGGGTCGGTGTCCGGGAAATGCTTGCCGATGTCTCCCAGCGCCGCGGCGCCGAGCAAGGCATCGCTCAAGGCGTGCAAGAGGACGTCACCGTCAGAGTGAGCGAGCAACCCGAAGCTGTGCGCAATGCGCACGCCGCCCAGAGTGATGAAATCGCCTTCAGCGAAACGGTGCACATCATAGCCGTGGCCAATACGCATAAAAAAACGCCCCGATTTTTGTCAGGGCGTGATTCTACCTGCATTAGCCAACCAGAGCATGCGCGTGATGCCGCAAGTGCTCATCGATGAAACTGGCTATGAAGAAATAGCTGTGGTCGTAGCCCGGTTGCAGGCGCAACGTCAGCGGATGACCGGCCAGTTTGGCCGCCTGCTGCAAGGCTTCGGGCTTGAGCTGGTTGGCGAGGAAATCGTCGCGATCACCCTGGTCGACCAGCAGCGGCAGCTTTTCATCGGCCTCGGCAATCAACGCGCAGGCATCCCATTCGCGCCATTTCGAACGGTCCTCTCCCAGATAGCGGGAGAAGGCTTTCTGCCCCCACGGGCAATCCATCGGATTGTTGATCGGCGAGAACGCCGACACCGACAGATAACACCCCGGATTGCGCAAGGCGCAGACCAGCGCACCGTGGCCACCCATGGAATGGCCACTGATGCCGCGCTTGTCCGACGCAGGGAAATGGGCTTCGACCAACGCCGGTAATTCCTGCACGACATAGTCATGCATCCGATAGTGCCGCGACCAAGGCTCCTGGGTGGCATTCAGGTAAAACCCGGCACCGAGGCCGAAGTCCCAGGCGCCATCTGGATCGCCCGGCACTTCAGGGCCGCGAGGGCTGGTGTCCGGGGCGACGATGATCAGCCCCAGTTCGGCGGCCATGCGCATGGCGCCGGCCTTTTGCATGAAATTCTCATCGGTGCAGGTCAGGCCGGACAACCAGTACAACACCGGCAGCTTGCCGCCCTGCTCCGCCTGCGGCGGCAGGTACACGGCGAACACCATGTCGCAGCCAAGCACTTCCGAGCGATGGCGATAGCGTTTGTGCCAGCCGCCGAAGCTTTTCTGGCAGGAGATGTTTTCCAGGCTCATGGCGGACCTCAGAAATGGATGACGGAACGGATGCTTTTTCCTTCATGCATCAGGTCAAACGCCTTGTTGATATCTTCCAGGCCCATTGTGTGGGTGATGAAGGTATCCAGCGGAATCTCACCGGTCTCGGCCATTTCCACATAGCTTGGCAACTCGGTACGGCCGCGCACGCCGCCGAACGCCGAACCCCGCCAGACGCGGCCGGTGACCAACTGGAACGGACGGGTCGAGATTTCCTGGCCGGCACCGGCAACGCCGATGATGACCGACTCGCCCCAGCCCTTGTGGCAGCACTCCAGCGCCGCACGCATCAGTTGCACATTGCCGATGCACTCGAAGGAAAAATCTACGCCGCCATCGGTCATGTCGACGATGACTTCCTGGATCGGGCGATCGAAGTCTTTCGGGTTCACGCAGTCGGTTGCACCCAACTGTTTGGCGATTTCAAATTTCGCCGGGTTGATGTCGATCGCGATGATGCGGGCAGCCTTGGCTTTGACAGCCCCGATGACAGCCGACAGACCGATGCCGCCGAGGCCGAAAATGGCCACGGTGTCACCCGGCTTCACCTTGGCGGTGTTGAGTACCGCGCCGATGCCGGTGGTGACACCGCAGCCCAGCAGGCAGACCTTTTCCAGTGGCGCTTCCTTGGCGATCTTCGCCACGGAAATCTCCGGAAGCACGGTGTACTCGGAGAAGGTGGAAGTACCCATGTAGTGGAAAATCGTTTCGCCCTTGTAGGAAAAACGCGAAGTACCGTCGGGCATCAAGCCTTTGCCCTGGGTCGCGCGAATCGCCTGGCAGAGGTTGGTTTTACCCGACAGGCAGAATTTGCACTGACGGCATTCCGGGGTGTACAGCGGGATCACATGATCGCCGACTGCAACGGAGGTCACGCCCTCGCCAATCGCTTCCACGATCGCACCGCCTTCGTGGCCGAGGATCGACGGGAAGATGCCTTCCGGATCTGCGCCGGACAGTGTGTAGGCATCGGTATGACAAACACCGGAGGCCACCACGCGCAGCAAGACTTCGCCGGCCTTGGGCATGGCGACATCGACTTCAACGATTTCGAGGGGCTTCCTGGCCTCGAAGGCAACGGCGGCGCGCGACTTGATCATGGTGACTCTCCGGTGAATTTAAACGAGACAGGGAGTGTAATACATGGCTCAACGATGAATAATCGATACAAATGCAAAATATTATTGCCGCACAGGGATAATCATCAATGTCCGAAAATCGCTGGGAAGGAATCGACGAGTTTGTCGCCGTCGCCGAATGCAGCCAATTCACCGCTGCTGCGGAGCGCCTGGGGGTTTCTTCCTCCCACATCAGTCGACAAATCGTACGCCTCGAAGAACGCCTGCAAACCCGCCTGCTCTACCGCAGTACTCGCCGGGTCGCGCTGACCGAAGCCGGGCAAACCTTCCTGCAACATTGTCAGCGTTTGCAGGATGGTCGCGAAGAAGCGTTGCGCGCAGTCGGTGACTTGACCAGCGAACCCAAGGGCATGCTGCGCATGACCTGTGCCGTGGCTTACGGTGAGCGCTTCATCGTGCCGCTGGTGACCCGCTTCATGGGGCTGTATCCGCAACTGCGTATCGACATCGAACTTAGCAATCGCCAGCTTGACCTCGTGCACGAAGGCCTGGATCTGGCGATTCGCCTCGGGCGCTTGCAGGACTCACGGCTGGTCGCCACCCGCCTCGCGCCGCGACGCATGTTTCTCTGTGCATCGCCCTCCTACCTTGAACGCTACGGTCGCCCGCACAGCCTGTCGGAGCTGAACCGCCACAACTGCCTCATCGGCAGTTCGGACCTCTGGCAACTGGAACAGAACGGACGGGAATTTTCGCAAAGGGTTCAGGGAAACTGGCGCTGCAACAGTGGGCAAGCGGTATTGGACGCTGCACTGCAAGGCGTCGGGCTGTGTCAGTTGCCGGACTATTACGTGCTGGAACACTTGAAAAGCGGTGCGTTGATTTCGTTGCTGGAGGCGCATCAACCGCCGAACACAGCGGTTTGGGCGCTGTATCCGCAACAGCGGCATTTGTCGCCGAAGGTGCGCAAGTTGGTGGATTTTTTAAAGGAGGGGTTGGCTCAAAGGCCGGAGTACAGGATTTAAGATCTTTTAGCGACGATTGGCCCAACGCTGCCTCAACCATTCAAGGTCTTCAGGACGCGTAACCTTGAGGTTGTCGGACCGCCCTTCGATCAGCCGTGGTGACGAACCGGCCCACTCCATGGCCGAAGCTTCGTCGGTAATAACGGCATCGGCCACCAGGCTGTCAGCCAGTGCCCGATGCAACGCCCCAAGGCGAAACATCTGCGGCGTGTAGGCCTGCCAGATCACACTGCGATCCACGGTTTCGACCACACGACCGTGCTTGTCGACCCGCTTGAGCGTATCCCGCGCCGGAACCGCCAACAGCCCGCCAACAGGATCGTCAGCCAGTTCAGCCAGCAGCTTGTCCAGATCGTCACGACTGAGGTTCGGCCGTGCGGCATCGTGAACCAGTACCCAATCCTCATCGTCGGCACCCTGCGCATGCAAGTGCAGCAAGGCATTGAGCACCGACCCGGAACGTTCGGCACCGCCCTCGACCCGCGCAATACGCGGATCACTGGCACACGCCAGGTTCGGCCAATAAGGATCGTCAACAGCAACGCTGACCACCAGGCCTTTGAGGCATGGATGATCAAGGAAACAGCCAAGGCTGTGTTCGAGAATAGTGCGCCCGCCCAATTGCAAGTATTGCTTGGGACGGTCCGCGGCCATACGGGCACCGACGCCCGCGGCAGGAATCACGGCCCAGAAGGCCGGTAACGAATTAATCATTGGGCCAACTGGTAAAGGGTTTCACCGTCCTTGACCATGCCCAACTCATGACGAGCCCGCTCTTCAACGGTCTCCATGCCTTTTTTCAACTCACTGACTTCGGCGTCCATCACCCGGTTGCGTTCCAGCAATGCCTGGTTCTCAGCCTGCTGATCGGCAATCTGCTGAGTCAACTCGGCCACTTGCGCCAGACTGCCGTTTCCCACCCACAGGCGGTACTGCAAGCCAGCCAGCAGCAAAAGCAGGATGAGGAACAACCAATTGGGACTGCGCATCGAATATCAGGTATCCAGTGAAAAAAGACAGCCATGCCAAAACGTGAAGCTTCTGATAGCACGAAGCCTGGAAGAACCAGGCTTGTGCATATAAGGCATCAGATTAGTGGCAAAAACGTCGCTGTAGCGATTTTTTCGACACAATCCGGTGTCTTTTTATCGATTTCCGCTTAACCGCGGAACTCGCTACGACCGTTGTACTTGGCTTTGCCGTTCAACTGCTCTTCGATACGCAGCAGTTGGTTGTACTTGGAAACGCGGTCGGAACGGCACAGGGAGCCGGTCTTGATCTGGCCAGCCGAAGTGCCCACGGCCAGGTCGGCAATGGTCGAATCTTCGGTTTCGCCGGAGCGGTGCGAGATCACGGCAGTGTAACCGGCAGCCTTGGCCATCTGGATGGCTTCCAGGGTTTCGGTCAGGGTGCCGATCTGGTTGAACTTGATCAGGATCGAGTTGGCGATCTTCTTGTCGATGCCTTCTTTCAGGATCTTGGTGTTGGTCACGAACAGGTCGTCGCCCACCAGCTGGGTCTTCTCGCCGATCTTGTCGGTGAGGATCTTCCAGCCAGCCCAGTCGGACTCGTCCAGGCCATCTTCGATGGAGATGATCGGGTAACGCTCGGTCAGACCTTTCAGGTAATCAGCGAAACCTTCAGCGGTGAACACCTGGCCTTCGCCGGACAGGTTGTACTTGCCGTCTTCGTAGAATTCACTGGCCGCGCAGTCCAGGGCCAGGGTCACGTCGGTGCCCAGCTTGTAACCGGCGTTGGCCACGGCTTCGGAGATCACTTTCAAAGCGTCTTCGTTGGAAGCCAGGTTCGGCGCGAAACCACCTTCGTCACCGACGGCAGTGCTCAGGCCACGGGCCTTCAGCACAGCTTTGAGGTGGTGGAAAATCTCGGTGCCCATGCGCAGGCCTTCCGAGAAAGACTTGGCGCCAACCGGCTGAACCATGAATTCCTGGATGTCGACGTTGTTGTCGGCGTGTTCGCCACCGTTGATGATGTTCATCATCGGAACCGGCATCGAGTAGACACCCGGAGTGCCGTTCAGGTTGGCGATGTGAGCGTACAGCGGCAGGTCCTGGTCCTGTGCTGCTGCCTTGGCCGCGGCCAGGGAAACGGCGAGGATCGCGTTGGCGCCCAGGGAACCTTTGTTTTCAGTACCGTCGAGCTTGATCATTGCCAGATCAAGCGCTTTCTGGTCGCTTGGGTCCATGCCTTTCAACAGGTCGCGGATTGGACCGTTGATGTTGGCTACGGCCTTCAGAACGCCCTTGCCCAGGTAACGGCTCTTGTCGCCATCACGCAGCTCGAGCGCTTCACGCGAGCCAGTGGAAGCACCGGACGGCGCGCAGGCACTGCCGATGATGCCGTTGTCGAGAAGCACGTCCGCTTCCACGGTGGGATTGCCACGGGAGTCGAGAACTTCACGACCTTTGATGTCGACGATTTTAGCCATTGTTGTAAACACTCCAAAGTTGACGAAAACGACGCAGCTGTAGGAAATCTATGATCGTCGGCAAGTGAGGTGCAGCGGGCAGTCTTGCAGACGACAAGGCTCAGGCCCGAGGGCCTGAGCGTTAAATCGTGCGGTACTTTACCGGAGAATTGAGGATTACGCGGTTTCTACCGTCGGAAAACTCTTCACCAGTTCGTCCAAAGCCTTGAGCTGGGCCAGGAATGGCTCCAGTTTGTCCAGGCGCAAGGCGCAAGGACCGTCGCATTTGGCGTTGTCCGGATCCGGGTGGGCTTCCAGGAACAGGCCGGCCAGCGACTGGCTCATGCCGGCCTTCGCCAGATCGAGGACCTGGGCGCGACGACCGCCGGCGGAATCGGAGCGACCACCCGGCATTTGCAGCGCGTGGGTCACGTCGAAGAACACCGGGTATTCGAACTGCTTCATGATGCCGAAGCCGAGCATGTCGACGACCAGGTTGTTGTAGCCGAAGCTCGAACCACGCTCGCAGAGGATCAACTGATCGTTACCCGCTTCCACGCACTTGTTCAGGATGTGCTTCATTTCCTGAGGGGCGAGGAACTGGGCTTTCTTGATGTTGATCACGGCGCCGGTCTTTGCCATTGCGACCACGAGGTCGGTCTGGCGCGACAGGAAGGCCGGCAACTGGATGATGTCGCAGACTTCAGCGACGACCGCGGCCTGATCAGGTTCGTGGACGTCGGTGATGATCGGCACGCCGAAGGCTTGCTTGATGTCCTGGAAGATGCGCATGCCCTCTTCCAGGCCAGGACCACGATAGGAGGTCACAGAAGACCGGTTGGCCTTGTCGAAACTGGCCTTGAACACATAAGGGATACCGAGCTTTTCGGTGACCTTCACATACTCTTCGCAAACCTGCATGGCCATGTCACGGCTTTCCAGCACGTTCATGCCGCCGAACAGCACCATGGGCTTGTCGTTGGCAATCTCGATGTCGCCGACGCGGATGATCTTCTGTGCCATCGGGGTTACGCCTTCTTCTGGTGTTGAGTCAACGCTGCCTTGACGAAACCGCTGAACAGAGGGTGACCGTCGCGTGGCGTCGAGGTGAACTCAGGGTGGAACTGGCAAGCGACGAACCATGGGTGATCCGGCGCTTCAACCACTTCAACCAGTGCGCCATCACCGGAACGACCGGAGATTTTCAAACCGGCTTCCATGATTTGCGGCAGCAGGTTGTTGTTCACTTCATAGCGATGACGATGACGCTCGACAATCACGTCCTTGCCGTAGCAACCGTGGACCAGGGAGCCTGGCTCCAGCAGGCAATCCTGCGCGCCCAGGCGCATGGTGCCGCCCAGGTCGGAGGTTTCGGTACGGGTTTCGACGGCGCCGGTGGCATCTTCCCACTCGGTGATCAGGCCCACGACCGGGTGACCGCTTGCACGATCGAACTCGGTGGAGTTGGCGTCTTTCCAGCCCATCACGTTACGTGCGAACTCGATGACGGCCACTTGCATGCCCAGGCAGATACCCAGGTACGGAACCTTGTTTTCGCGAGCGTATTGAACCGCGGTGATCTTGCCTTCAACGCCACGCAAACCGAAGCCGCCAGGCACAAGGATGGCGTCGACGCCTTCGAGCAGCGCAGTGCCCTGGTTCTCGATGTCTTCGGAATCGATGTAGCGCAGGTTGACCTTGGTACGGTTGCTGATGCCGGCGTGACTCATCGCTTCGATCAGCGACTTGTAGGCGTCCAGCAGCTCCATGTACTTGCCGACCATGGCGATGGTGACTTCGTGCTCAGGGTTGAGCTTGGCGTCGACCACGGCTTCCCACTCGGACAGATCGGCACCGCCGCATTGCAGGCCGAAACGCTCGACGACGAAATCGTCCAGGCCCTGGGAGTGCAGGATGCCCGGGATCTTGTAGATGGTATCGGCGTCTTCCAGGCCGATCACCGCACGCTCTTCAACGTTGGTGAACTGCGCGATCTTGCGACGCGAGGAAATATCGATCGGGTGGTCGGAGCGGCAGACCAGCACGTCCGGTTGCAGGCCGATGGAACGCAGTTCCTTCACCGAGTGCTGGGTTGGCTTGGTCTTGGTTTCGCCGGCAGTGGCGATGTACGGCACCAGTGTCAGGTGCATCAGCATCGCACGCTTGGCGCCGACTTCGAAACGCAACTGGCGGATGGCTTCGAGGAACGGTTGCGATTCGATGTCACCCACGGTGCCACCGATCTCGACCATTGCCACGTCGGCATCGCCTGCACCCTTGATGATGCGGCGCTTGATTTCGTCGGTGATGTGCGGGATCACCTGGATGGTTGCGCCCAGGTAGTCACCACGGCGCTCCTTGCGCAGGACATGCTCGTAAACACGGCCGGTGGTGAAGTTGTTGTTCTGGGTCATGGTCGTGCGGATGAACCGCTCGTAGTGACCCAGGTCCAGGTCGGTCTCGGCGCCGTCGTGGGTGACGAACACTTCACCGTGCTGGAACGGGCTCATGGTGCCCGGGTCGACGTTGATGTACGGGTCCAGCTTCAGCATGGTGACCTTAAGTCCCCGCGCCTCCAGGATGGCCGCCAATGATGCCGATGCAATGCCTTTCCCCAATGAAGAAACAACACCGCCCGTGACGAATATGTAGCGCGTCATGAAAAACCCTAGAAGTCTGCGTTAAAGCGGTCCGAGCCGCCGGGGAAAGCGAAGGAAGGCCGAAGCCCCCGATCACCTGCATTAATCACAGTGCACCTTTCAAAAAAACCGCCGCGTTGGGACAGACCGGAAGATGAAACACCGGTTCGTTGCTCGCTACACATTTTTTGGAATCGCCCAGCAAAGACTGCTTGGTAATCGGCAACTCCTGCAATTCAGGCGAATCCACAGAAGTTGTATCAAGAAGGGAGCGTAGTCTACCGGAAAGCCCCTTTCAGCTCAAACCTTGATCTTCGTTCAGTGGCTGCCAATGCAAATGCCAGTCGCCGAGCGCACTACCATCGAGCCCCTTGAGGTTCGCTACCGCCAGCAGTTGCCCGTCTTTGTAGAGCAGCGGCAATCTGCCGCGTACGAAGGACGGTACAGCGCTTTCATTGAGCAAACGTTTCAGGTCCCGATGGCCCCGGCCTGGCAAGGCCATGATCTCTCCCCCTTCACGATAGCGGATATGCAGCGGGCCATCGGGGATTTGACCGGTGAGCGAAAGCACGCCGTTGCCCGCAATAGCCAGCGCAGAAGCCGGATCCAGCCACACCCCGGCGCCGGGCAAAGGCCGCAGCCAGTGGCCGGACAGCCACCAGATCCGCCCCCCCGCCCGATGCAGTTCGCCATCGGCCAGCCGCCACACCGGGCAGGCATCACCGGTGGCGTCGCGCAAATCCTTCCAACCCGACCAATGGTCAGTGTCCGGCAAACGGGTCAGCGGTTCGAGCCAATGACTCAAGGCATTGCGCTGCCGGGCATCAGACAGTTGCGCAAGAGGCGCCAGTTCAAGAGATCGCAATCCCAGCCAGGCGAATTCGCCGGCAGAGCTGGCCTCACGCAAATCCATGTCCGCCAGCTCTTCGAGCAACCCCTGCGCTTCAGTCAAATGCGCCGCGCTGCGGGCCATGGTCGCCACCGCTTGTGGCCAGCGCTGGATCAGCACGGGCAAGACTTGATGCCTGAGGTAATTGCGCGAGTACTGCCGGTCCTGGTTCGAGGGATCTTCTATCCAGCTCAAGCCATGCGCACTGGCATAAGCCTCCAGTTCAGCCCGCGTGACATCAAGCAATGGCCGCAGTAAGTGCCCCTTGCCCAACGGGCGCTGACGCGGCATGGCAGACAATCCGCGCACGCCCGCGCCGCGCAACAAGCGAAACAGCAGGGTTTCCGCCTGATCGTCGCGGTGCTGGGCCGTCAGCAGCACTTCGTTGGCCTGAACGGTTTGAGTGAAGGCCTGATAACGCGCATCCCGGGCTGCACGTTCAAGGCTGGCACCCGGCTGCACCTGCACGCGAACCACTTGCAGTTGCACGCCCAGCGCAGCGCACACGGCACGACAACGTTCCGGCCACGCATCGGCCACGGCTTGAAGGCCGTGATGGACATGGATGGCGCTCAGGGCGGGGAGGGATTCGGTTTTTGCGAGGTGTGCAAGAAGGTGCAGCAGGACGGTGGAGTCCAGGCCGCCGGAGAAGGCGATGTGCCAATGGGCCGCATTGCGCCACGAGGCAAGATTCAACAAGAGTCTGGCGGGCAGATCAATATTGGACCGACTCATATCCATCACCTTGCACAAATCAAATGTGGGAGCGAGCCTGCTCGCGAAGACGGTGCAACATTCAACACATTCGTTGGTTGTCATACCGCTTTCGCGAGCAGGCTCGCTCCCACATGGGCACTGCGTGTTCGACTTAGAGACCGTAGCTCATCAGTCGATCGTAGCGGCGCTTGAGCAGCGCATCGTTGTCGAACTTCTTCAGCATCGACAGTTGCGAGCTCAGCTCGGCGCGGATCGATGCGGCGGCGGCGGCCGGGTCACGGTGCGCGCCACCCAGTGGCTCGCCAATCACCTTGTCCACGATGCCCAGGCCTTTAAGGCGCTCGGCGGTGATGCCCATCGCTTCTGCGGCATCCGGTGCTTTCTCGGCGGTTTTCCACAGAATCGAAGCGCAACCTTCCGGCGAGATCACCGCGTAGGTCGAGTATTGCAGCATGTTCAACTGGTCGCAGACACCGATCGCCAGTGCACCACCGGAACCACCCTCACCGATCACGGTGGCGATGATTGGGGTTTTCAGGCGAGCCATGACACGCAGGTTCCAGGCAATCGCCTCGCTCTGGTTGCGCTCTTCAGCGTCGATGCCAGGGTAAGCGCCCGGGGTGTCGATGAAGGTCAGGATCGGCATTTTGAAACGCTCGGCCATTTCCATCAAGCGGCAAGCCTTGCGGTAGCCTTCCGGACGCGGCATGCCGAAGTTGCGGCGAACCTTCTCGCGCACTTCACGGCCTTTCTGGTGACCGATGATCATCACCGGCTTGTCGTCCAGACGGGCAATACCGCCAACGATCGCGGCGTCGTCCGAGAAGTGACGGTCACCGTGCAGTTCGTCGAACTCGGTGAAGATGTGTTCGATGTAGTCCAGGGTATACGGACGTTTCGGGTGACGCGCCAGACGTGCGATCTGCCAGCTGGTCAGCTTGCCGAAGATGTCTTCGGTCAGCGTTTTGCTCTTGTCCTGCAGGCGGGAGATCTCATCGCCGATATTCAGCGAATTGTCATTACCGACCAAGCGCAACTCTTCGATCTTGGCTTGCAGGTCGGCGATCGGCTGTTCGAAATCTAGAAAATTCGGGTTCATAGGCGTCCGTCTTGGGTCGAGTCCCAAGGGTTCTTGGGCCGGCCGGTTGTCTATTCGCGCCCTACCTTAAGGGACAGGCGCGTTGAGGTCGAGATTAAAAATTCAGGTCAAGGTCAGGGCATTCTGATAGCACTGACCGTCAACGGTATTGGAGGAAGACGTTGTCTCGCCCGAACTGGTCACGCAGGGCTTGAATCAACGCGTCCGCCGGATCGATTCGCCAGCCTTCGCCGAACTGCAACATGGCCTTCGCATCGGGGCTGGTGTAGTCCATGGTGACCGGGCACGCGCCGCGGTGACGCTTCAACAGCTCACCCAGCCAGCGTAGCTGATCGCCCTTGAGGTCCTTGGCATGCAACTTCAGGCGCAGGCTTTCGGCCAGATTGGTGCGAGCATCCTCCATGCTCATCACCCGCTTGACCCGCAACTTCAGGCCACCGGAGAAGTCGTCGTTGCTGACCTCGCCTTCGACCACCACCATCGCGTCGGTCTGCAACAGCGACTGCGCGGAATGGAACGCCTCGGAAAACAGCGAGGCCTCGATCCGCCCGGAGCGGTCGTCGAGGGTGATGAACCCCATCTTGTCGCCCTTTTTGTTCTTCATCACCCGCAAGGCGATGATCATCCCTGCAACCGTCTGGGTATCACGCGCCGGTTTCAGATCGATGATGCGCTGGCGGGCGAAGCGACGGATTTCACCTTCGTATTCGTCAATCGGGTGACCGGTCAGGTACAGGCCGAGGGTATCTTTCTCCCCTTTCAGGCGCTCCTTGAGGGTCAGCTCCTTGGCCTTGCGGTGGTTGGCGTAGACGTCGGCGTCCTCTTCGACAAACAGACCGCCAAACAGGTCGGAGTGACCGCTGTCCTGAGTGCGCGCGGTCTGTTCGGCCGCCTTGATCGCTTCTTCCATGGCCGTCAGCAGCACCGCGCGATTGCGGTCGATGTTGGCCTGGTAGGCTTTCTGCTCATCGTGGAAATACGGCCCGAGGCGATCCAGGGCACCGCTGCGGATCAAACCGTCGAGGGTGCGCTTGTTGATGCGCTTGAGGTCGACCCGGGCGCAGAAATCGAACAGATCCTTGAACGGACCGGCCAGACGCGCTTCGGTGATCGCCTCGACCGGCCCCTCGCCCACGCCCTTGATGGCGCCCAGGCCGTAAATGATCCGGCCTTCGTCGTTCACCGTGAACTTGAATTCGGACGTGTTCACGTCCGGCGCGTCGAGACGCAGCTTCATGGTCCGCACTTCTTCGATCAAGGTCACGACCTTGTCGGTGTTGTGCATATCCGCCGAGAGTACCGCCGCCATGAACGGCGCCGGGTAGTGTGCCTTCAGCCATGCGGTCTGGTACGACACCAGGCCATAGGCGGCGGAGTGGGATTTGTTGAAGCCGTAACCGGCGAATTTTTCCACCAGGTCGAAAATGTTACCGGCGAGGTCCGCATCGATGTTGTTGGTGGCGCAACCTTCAATGAAGCCACCGCGCTGCTTGGCCATTTCCTCGGGTTTTTTCTTACCCATGGCTCGACGCAGCATGTCCGCACCACCGAGGGTGTAACCGGCCATGACCTGGGCAATCTGCATCACCTGTTCCTGATACAGGATGATGCCGTAAGTCGGTGCCAGTACGGGCTTGAGGCCCTCGTACTGGTAGTCCGAGTGCGGATACGCCAGCTCGGCGCGACCGTGCTTGCGGTTGATGAAGTCGTCCACCATGCCCGATTGCAGCGGACCCGGACGGAACAGCGCCACCAGTGCAATCAAGTCTTCCAGGCAGTCGGGCTTGAGCTTTTTGATCAGCTCCTTCATGCCCCGGGATTCAAGCTGGAACACCGCCGTGGTTTCGGCTTTTTGCAGCAAGGTGTAGGTCGGCTTGTCATCCAGCGGAATGAACGCGATATCCAGCGGCGGCTCGTTGACCTTGGCACGGTCACGGTTGATGGTTTTCAGCGCCCAGTCGATGATCGTCAGGGTCCGTAGACCGAGGAAGTCGAACTTCACCAGGCCCGCCGCCTCGACGTCATCCTTGTCGAACTGGGTTACCAGGCCGTCACCGGCCTCGTCGCAATAGATCGGCGAGAAGTCGGTCAGCTTGGTCGGGGCGATAACCACACCACCGGCGTGCTTGCCGACGTTACGCACAACGCCTTCGAGCTTGCGGGCCATCTCCCAGATTTCCGCGGCCTCTTCATCGACCTTGATGAAGTCGCGCAGGATCTCTTCTTGCTCGTAGGCCTTTTCCAGGGTCATGCCGACTTCGAACGGAATCATCTTCGACAGACGATCCGCCAGGCCATAGGACTTGCCCTGCACCCGCGCCACGTCGCGGACCACAGCCTTTGCCGCCATGGAACCGAAGGTGATGATCTGGCTCACGGCGTTGCGGCCGTACTTCTCGGCTACGTAGTCGATGACCCGGTCACGACCGTCCATGCAGAAGTCGACGTCGAAGTCGGGCATCGATACCCGTTCCGGGTTGAGGAAACGTTCGAACAGCAGGTCATATTCCAGCGGGTCGAGGTCGGTGATCTTCTGTACGTAGGCCACCAGCGACCCGGCACCCGATCCACGGCCAGGGCCCACTGGTACGCCGTTGTTCTTGGCCCACTGGATAAAGTCCATCACGATCAGGAAGTAACCGGGGAACCCCATCTGGATGATGATATCCAGTTCGAAATTCAGTCGGTCGACATAGACCTGACGCTTGGCTTCGTAGTCTTCGGTGGTGTCTTTGGGCAGCAGAACACTAAGGCGCTCTTCCAGGCCGTCGAAGGATACCTTGCGGAAGTACTCGTCGATGGTCATGCCATCGGGGATCGGGAAGTTGGGCAGGAAGTGCGTACCCAGCTTCACTTCGATGTTGCAGCGCTTGGCGATCTCGACGGTGTTTTCCAGCGCCTCGGGAATGTCGCTGAACAGCTCGGCCATTTCCTCGGCGCTTTTGAGGTACTGCTGATCGCTGTAATTCTTCGAACGCCGCGGATCATCGAGGGCGCGGCCCTCACCGATGCAAACGCGGGTTTCGTGGGCGGCGAAGTCTTCCTGCTTGATGAAGCGCACATCGTTGGTCGCGACCAGCGGCGCACCGAGCCTCTCGGCCAGGGCCACGGCGCCGTGCAGTTGCTCTTCATCGTTGGGGCGGTTGGTGCGCTGGATTTCCAGATAAAAACGGTCCGGAAACACTTCCATCCATTCGCGAGCCAGGGTTTCGGCCTCGGCCGGGTTGCCGCCGAGCATGGCCTGGCCGATCTCGCCTTCCTTGGCCGCCGACAGCATGATCAAGCCCGAGTTGGCTTCAGCAACCCATTCGCGTTCGATGATGACCGCACCATTGCGCTGACCGTCGATGAAGCCGCGTGAAATCAGTTCGGTAAGGTTGCGATAGCCTTCGGCGTTCATCACCAGCAGGCTGATCCGGCTCAGCGGGTTGTCCGGATCCTTGTTCGACAGCCACAGGTCGGCACCGCAGATCGGCTTGATCCCGGCACCCATGGCGTTTTTATAGAATTTGACCAGGGAACACATGTTGTTCTGGTCGGTGACCGCCACGGCAGGCATGTTCATGCCGACCAGGGTCTTGACCAGCGGTTTGATCCGCACCAGACCGTCGACCAGGGAGTATTCAGTGTGCAGGCGTAGGTGAACGAATGAAGCCGGCATAGTGATCCTGTCTGTAAGCGTGAAGACAACAAGGCCCGGATTGTACCGGGCCTTGGTAGAAAAAATCAGCCTTGCGACTAACTCTCGATGATGATTTCCAACGCTTCATACGCCATCCGGACCGGAGCAAACGAACGCCGGTGAATCGGGGTAGGACCAAGACGGGCGAGCGCTTCCAGATGAACGGGGGTCGGGTAGCCTTTGTGCCCGCCAATACCGTAACCCGGGTAGATCAATTCGAACGCAGCCATTTCCCGGTCGCGACTGACCTTGGCCAGAATCGATGCGGCGGCGATGGCGGGGACCTTGCTATCGCCTTTGACCACAGCCTCGGAGCGCATCGGCAGTTTCGGGCAACGGTTGCCGTCGATCATCGCCAGTTTTGGCTGAACGTGCAGCCCGGCGACCGCGCGCTGCATGGCCAACATGGTGGCGTGCAGGATATTCAGCTCGTCGATTTCTTCGACTTCGGCGCGAGCGATGCACCAGCTCAGGGCTTTTTCGCAGATTTCGTCGAAGAGCTTTTCACGGCGGGCTTCGGTGAGTTTCTTCGAATCGTTCAGGCCGAGAATCGGGCGGTTTGGATCAAGGATCACTGCCGCCGTCACCACCGCGCCACAGAGCGGGCCGCGCCCCACTTCATCGACACCGGCAACCAACTCTTCGATTTCAGCGACCAAGGTGAAATCCAGCCCCATCTGCATATTCGTTTTACTCATTTTACTTGGCCGATCAGGTTCAGCACTGCGTCCGCAGCCTGGTTGGAGGCATCCAGACGCAGGGTCCGGTGAATCTCGTCGAAACCGCGGGTCTGTTCTTCCCCACCTTCGATCAGCGGCGACAAGGTCTGGGCCAGCGCTTCGACCGTGGCATCGTCCTGCAACAACTCGGGTACCAACAGACGCTGGGCCAACAGGTTCGGCAACGAAATGTAGGGGCTTTTCACCATGCGCTTGAGAATCCAGAACGTCAGCGGCGCCAGGCGATAGGCGACCACCATCGGTCGCTTGTACAGCAGCGCTTCAAGCGTTGCGGTGCCCGAGGCAATCAACACCGCATCGCACGCTGCCAGGGCCAGATGAGACTGGCCGTCGAGCAGGGTCAGGGGCAGATCGCGACCGGCCAACAGTTCTTCAAGCTGTGCGCGACGTTGCGCACTGGCGCATGGCATGACAAACCGCACACCCGGGCGCAACGCTCGCAAGCGCTGGGCCGTGTCGAGGAACAACGCACCGAGCCGGCCAACTTCACCACCGCGGCTGCCGGGCATCAACGCCACCAGCGGCCCGTCGGGCAAACCGAGTTCGGCCCGGGCAGCCGCGCGATCGGCCTGCAGTGGAATGGCATCGGCCAGGGTATGGCCGACGAACCGCACCGGCACGCCCTTCTCTTCGTAGAACCTGGCTTCGAACGGGAACAGCGTGAGCATCAGGTCGCAGCCTTCGCGAATCTTCAGCACGCGTTTCTGCCGCCAGGCCCAGACCGACGGGCTGACGTAATGCACGGTCTTGATTCCGGCCTGACGCAGCTTGAGTTCGATATTGAGGTTGAAGTCCGGCGCGTCGATACCGATGAACACATCGGGTTTCGCGTCGATCAGGTCGGCGACCAGCTTCTTGCGCCGCGCCAGCAGTTCGCGCAACCGGCCCAGCACTTCCACCAGGCCCATGACGGACAGACGTTCCATCGGAAAATACGAGGTCAGGCCTTCAGACTGCATCAACGGACCACCGACACCGATGAACTCGACAGCCGGGTGACGAGCCTTGAGCGCGCGCATGAGGCCCGCACCCAGAATGTCGCCGGAAGCTTCACCCGCTACCAGCGCAATACGCAGATTGGCCATGGTCAGCGAGTGATGCCGCGAGTCGAAGACTGGATGGAGTCACGGAACACCGCTACTTCCGGGAACTGCGCAGAAGGCTCGGCCAGTTCGGCGAGTGCCTGCTCCACGGTCAGGCCCTGGCGGTACACCACCTTGTAGGCACGACGCAGCGCATGGATCGCATCTTCGCTGAAGCCCCGACGGCGCATGCCCTCGAAGTTCATGCTGCGGGCTTCGGCAGGATTGCCGAACACCGTGACATACGCAGGAACATCCTTGCCGATCGCCGTACCCATGCCTGAAAAGCTGTGGGCGCCAATGTGGCAATACTGGTGAACCAGCGTAAAACCGGAGAGGATCGCCCAATCTTCCACGTGCACATGGCCCGCCAGTGCGGTGTTGTTCACCAGGATGCAGTGGTTGCCGATAACGCTGTCGTGGCCGATGTGGGCATAGGCCATGATCAGGTTGTGATCGCCCAGGGTCGTTTCCGAACGGTCCTGGACAGTGCCACGGTGAATCGTCACGCCTTCACGGATGACGTTGTGATCACCGATCACCAGGCGGGTTTCCTCGCCCTTGTACTTCAGGTCGGGTGTGTCTTCGCCCACCGAGGAAAACTGGTAGATGCGATTGTACTTACCGATTCGGGTCGGGCCCTTGAGAATCACGTGTGGCCCGATGACTGTCCCCTCGCCGATTTCCACACCTGCGCCGACGATCGACCACGGGCCGACCTCGACGCCGTCAGCCAGAACAGCCGACGGATCGATGATTGCACGAGGGTCAATCAAACTCATAGCTTGCGTTCCGCACAGATGATTTCAGCAGAGCAGACCGGTTTGCCATCGACCGAAGCCTGGCATTCGAACTTCCAGATCTGACGCTTGCAGCTGATGAACTTGGCTTCAAGGATCAACTGATCGCCCGGCAGCACAGGCTGGCGGAAACGCAGTTTGTCGGAACCGACGAAGTAGTAGAGCGTGCCATCGGCCGGCTTCACGTCGAGCATTTTGAAACCAAGGATCCCGGCAGCCTGAGCCATTGCCTCGATGATCAATACGCCCGGCATGATTGGATGCGCAGGGAAGTGACCATTGAAGAACGGTTCGTTGATGCTGACATTCTTGTAGGCGCGAATGCGCTTGCCTTCAACATCCAGCTCCACTACCCGGTCCACCAGCAGGAACGGGTAACGGTGAGGCAGGTATTCGCGAATCTCGTTGATGTCCATCATTTCGGGGGGAAGCCTATGTAAAGATTGGGGGCGCGCGACTGGCGCGCGCTCCTCTAGCAAATCAAGGACGCAGTCTAGCGGCTGTGCACACTTGATATGGAAATGGTATCAGCCATCTGATGAAGCTTTACCGCCAGGGGTCACTTCCCCTGCCTGCTTTTCCAGCTGTCGCAAACGTCGCGCGATGTCATCGAGCTGACGCAGACGTGCCGCGCTTTTGCGCCATTCGGCCGCTGGTTGCATCGCCGTACCGGATGAATAAGCGCCCGGCTCGGTGATCGAGTGAGTCACCATGGTCATCCCGGTGATGAACACGTTGTCGCAAATATCGATATGCCCCACCAGCCCTACGCCACCGGCAAGCATGCAGTGCTTGCCGATTTTGGTGCTGCCGGAAATCCCCACGCACGCGGCCATGGCGGTGTGATCACCGACCTGGACGTTGTGGGCGATCTGAATCTGGTTGTCGAGCTTCACACCGTTACCAATGATGGTGTCGGCCAGTGCGCCACGGTCAATGGCGGTATTCACGCCGATTTCCACATCGTCGCCGATCAAAACGCCACCAATCTGGGCGATTTTCTGCCAGATGCCTTTCTCGTTGGCAAAACCGAAACCTTCACCACCGAGTACGGCACCGGACTGAATCACCACACGCTTGCCGACGCGCACGTCGTGATACAAGGTCACGCGCGGAGCGAGCCAGCCACCTTCGCCGATCACACAACGGGCACCGATGAAACAGTGCGCACCAACGGTGGTATCGGCAGCAATATGCACCCCGCTTTCGATGACTGCAAAAGCACCGATACTCGCCGTCGGGTCAACCACCGCATCCGCCGCGATCACCGCCGTCGGATGAACACCGGCAGCCGTTTTGGGCTTGGGATCGAACAAGTGAGAAATACGGGCGTAGGCTGCGTACGGGTCAGGCACCACCAACGCATTACCGGAAAAGCCTTCGGCATCAGCAGCTTTGAGCAACAGGGCTGCAGCCTGACTGCCTGCCAGGTATTTACGATACTGGGGGTTTGCGAGAAAGCTCAACTGAGCTGGGCCAGCCTCCTGCAAGGTGGCTAGCCCAGTAATTGCTTTCTCGGGGTCGCCACGTAGTGTAGCGCCGAGGAACTCGGCCAACTGGCCGAGCTTAATGGTCACGGTCATGGGTTACTTCAGCTGATTCATGCGCTCGATAACCTGGCGGGTGATGTCGTACTGAGGCTTGACATCAATCACTGCGCCACGCTCGAAGACCAGGTCAAAAGCACCTTTCTTGATGACTTCTTCCACAGCGCTGTCCAGTTTCGGCTTGAGCTGCTTCAGCATTTCACGGTCGGCAACGGCTTTGGCTTCGTTCAGTTCCTTGGACTGGAACTGGAAGTCACGGGCCTTTTGCTTGAACTCAAGCTCTAGACGCTCGCGCTCGCCCTGCTGCATTTTGTCGCCACCGGCCATCAGGCGATCCTGAATGCCCTTGGCGCTGCTTTCCAGTGTCTTGAGCTTGGTCAGCTGAGGACCGAACTTCTTCTCGGCATCCACGGCGTATTTCTTGGCCGCGTCGGACTCCAGCAGAGCCATCTGATAGTTCAGAACAGCAATTTTCATGTCGGCGAACGCCGGACCAGCGACCAGTACGCTGGCCAGGAGAACCAATTGAGTCAACTTACGCACGATGCACTCCTACAAAATTCATTGTCGTTATCCTGGGTCAGACGCTTAGAACGTCTGGCCGAGAGAGAATTGGAACACTTGGGTTTCAGCGTCATCCGGTTTCTTGACTGGCATGGCCAGGGCGAAACTCAGAGGCCCCAGCGCGGTGACCCAGGTCACTCCCACACCGACGGAACTGGCCATATTGCTCAGACTGACATCGTTACACTGCGTATTGGACTTCGACGCAGGGTTGGTATTGGTCGTCTGCTCGCACTTGGAGTCGAATACGTTACCCACATCCCAGAATACCGAGGTACGCAGGGATCGTTGATCCTTGACGAACGGCAGCGGGAACAGAACTTCCACACCACCCTGGATCAGGACGTTACCACCGAACGGCAGTGGATCCTGGTCCGGGTCAGCCTGCGTTCCGGCATTGCCCGTTTCGAGTACGCCGCGGCTCGGAGTACTACGCGGCCCCAGTGTACTGTCCTTGAAGCCACGAACCGAGTTGAAACCACCAGCATAGTAGTTTTCATAGAATGGCAAGCTTTCGGTCGAACCGTAGCCGTCGCCATAACCCAATTCGGTGTGCAGGCGCATGGTGTAGTTTTCGCTCAGCGGCTGGAACAACTGACCACGGTAATCGAGTTTGAAGAACGACAAGTCGCTTCCCGGCACGGTGACTTCCGCCGTCAAGCTTTGGGAGTGACCACGAGTCGCCAAAACGCCTTTGTTCAGGGTGGACTCGGACCAACCGGCCGAAGCCTTGAAGTTCAGGTACTTGTCGCCTTCCTGGTTAACGAAGTCGAAGATTTCATCGACGGTGTAAACGCCAGTCTTGATCGTGTCCTGTTGCGCATTCAGGCCGAAGGTCAGACGCGAAGTCTCGCTGATTGGATAACCGACACTCACACCGGCACCCAGGCTGTCCACGGCGTAGCTGGCGACGTCGGTATCGAGCTCATCGTAGTCAGTCGTGCGGTAGAACGCGTTGTAACCCAGGCTCACGCCGTCGGCGGTCCAGTAGGGGTCGACAAAGCCGAAGTTATAGCGGGTCTGGTATTCGCTTTTGGTCAGGCCGACGCTGACCTTGTTACCGGTACCCAGGAAGTTGTTCTGGGTGATCGAACCACCGAGGATCAGACCGGCGCTCTGGGCAAAACCGACGCTGGCGGTAATCGAACCGGAGGCTTGTTCTTCAACGCTGTAGTTGACGTCCACCTGGTCATCGACACCTGGCACGGCCGGGGTCTCGACGTTGACTTCCTTGAAGAAGCCCAGACGCTCCAGACGGGTCTTGGATTGGTCGATCAGGTAGGTCGAAGCCCAGCCGCCTTCCATCTGACGCATTTCACGACGCAGCACTTCGTCTTCGGACTTGGTGTTGCCACGGAAGTTGATGCGGTTCACGTAGGCACGCTTGCCCGGATCGACCGCGAACAGGATGTCTACGGTGTGATCTTCATCGTGGGGTTGAGGCACGCCGTTGACGTTGGCGAAGGTGTAACCCTCGTTACCCAGGCGACGGGTGATCAGCTCGGAGGTGGTGGTCATCAGCTTGCGCGAGAACACCTGGCCTTTTTGCACCAGCAGCAGGGACTTGACCTGGTCTTCAGGGACTTTCAGGTCACCGCTGAGTTTGACGTCACGAACGGTGTACTTCTCGCCTTCGTTGACGTTGACGGTGATGTAGACGTGCTTCTTGTCTGGCGTAATGGAGACCTGGGTCGAAGCGATATCCATGTTGATATAGCCACGGTCCAGGTAGTAGGAACGCAGGCGCTCCAGGTCACCGGACAGTTTTTCACGGGCGTACTTGTCGTCGTTCTTGAAAAACGACAACCAGTTGGTGGTCTTGAGCTCGAACAGGTCGATCAGGTCTTCATCAGGGAAGACCGTGTTGCCCACCACGTTGATGTGCTGGATAGCCGCAACGGTGCCTTCGTTGATGTTGACCTTCAGGCCGACGCGGTTACGCGGCTGTGGCACCACTTCGGTGTCGACGGTAGCCGAGTAGCGACCCTGGGCGACGTACTGGCGTTGCAGTTCGTTACGCACACCTTCAAGGGTGGCACGCTGGAAGATCTCGCCTTCGGCCAGACCGGATTGCTTGAGGCCTTTCATCAGGTCTTCGGTAGAGATCGCCTTGTTGCCTTCGATCTCGATACTGGCGACCGACGGGCGCTCGACTACCGTGATGACCAGGACGTTGCCATCGCGGCCCAGCTGGATATCTTGAAAGAAACCGGTTTTGAACAACGCACGAGTGGATTCCACCAGGCGACGATCGTCCGCCTGTTCACCGACGTTCAACGGCAAAGCACCAAAGACGCTACCCGCGGAGACCCGCTGGAGGCCATTGACGCGAATATCAGAGATAGTGAAGGACTCGGCGTGAACTTCGGCGATCATCAATACGGTGAGAACCGCAGTTAGCAGCAGACGTTTCATGAAGTCCTTTCTTATTCCAACTGGCAATAAACAAACTGCCGCAAAATGCGGCAGATTCGCAATTCAGCGAAGCGTTACAGTCGACCCAGATCATTGACCAGAGCAAGCAACATCACCCCGATCACCAAACTGATGCCGATCTGTATCCCCCAACCTTGCACCCGATCTGACAAGGGACGACCACGCACCCACTCGATCAGATAAAACAACAAATGCCCCCCATCCAGTACTGGAATGGGCAACAAATTCAGAACCCCCAGGCTAATACTCAGATAAGCAAGGAAATTCAGGAAATCAGCGACACCCGACTGGGCCGAAGCGCCCGCCACTTTAGCAATGGTTATCGGTCCACTCAAGTTTTTTACCGAGAGCTCGCCGAACAACATTTTCTTCAGTGAATCGAGGGTCAGCACACTCATGGTCCAGGTGCGTCGAGCCCCCTCGCCAATTGCTGCCAATGGCCCGTAACTGACCTCGCGGATCATCTCCGGCGGCCAGTCGATCGCCTTCACCCCTGCCCCCAAATAGCCGCTGGGTGATTTACTCTCGCCGCGAGCGGCAAGCGTTACCGGGACGTCGATTTGAGCACCGTCGCGCTCAACCCGCAGCATGATTTTGGTATCAGGATGCATACGGACGGTATCGACAACCTGCTGCCAGTCATCCAGCCCACGACCATCTAGCGCCAGCAACCGGTCACCGGTCTTCAGGCCGGCAGCCTTGGCCGGCCCCTTCGGATCGAGTTCAGCCAGGACTGGTGGCAATGCCGGGCGCCACGGACGAATCCCCAACGACTGGATAGGATCAGGCTCATCGGCCCCTTTGAGCCATTTGTCCAGTACAAGTTCACGAGGAGAATCGGTGGTGGAACCCTGTTCGCGCACCATTATCTGCAACTGACCGCTTTCGCCCAGGCGACGCACCAACTGCAGGTTCACCGCCGCCCAGCCGGAAGTCGCCTCACCATCAATCGCCACGATTTCCTGGCCGGGGCTCAAACCTGCCTTGGCCGCAATACTGCCGGACTCGACAGCGCCGATGACCGGACGCACCTGCTCGCTGCCGAGCATTGCCAACACCCAGAAGAACGCCAATGCCAGCAGGAAGTTGGCAATCGGCCCCGCCGCTACGATGGCAATGCGCTGCCGAACGGACTTGCGATTGAAGGATTGATCAAGCTGATCGAGCGGTACTTCACCTTCGCGCTCGTCGAGCATTTTGACGTAGCCGCCCAACGGAATGGCGGCGACGACAAATTCGGTGCCCTGCTTGTCGTGCCAGCGCAGCAAAGGCATGCCGAAGCCTACGGAGAAGCGCAGCACCTTGACCCCACAGCGACGCGCGACCCAAAAATGGCCGAACTCGTGGAAGGTAACCAGCACACCCAGAGCGACCAGGGTGCCGACAATCATATAGAGCGCGCTCATCTACTTTCTCCGCAATCCTATCCGCTGCTGCCTCGGCCAACTATCCGCAGCATTTACCGCCCGTGACGGCTCAACCATTGTCCGGCCAGCAATCGCGCCTTCGCGTCTGCCGTGAACACTGCATCGAGATCATCCACAGCCACTACGGGCTCCAGATTCAGTACTTCCTCGATGATACTCGCGATTTCCAGGTAACGAACCCGCTCGTCGAGAAATGCCGCCACCGCCACTTCGTTCGCCGCATTGAGCATGGCCGGCGCGCTGTTACCCGCTTCGGCCGCCTGACGGGCCAGACGCAAGCAAGGGAAACGCTCTTCATCGGGCGCCTGGAAGTCCAGCCGCGCAATGGCAAACAGATCCAGCGGCGCCACACCCGAATCGATCCGCTCAGGCCACGCCAGGGCATTGGCGATGGGCGTGCGCATGTCAGGATTTCCCAACTGTGCCAGGACAGAACCATCGACATAGTCGACCAGCGAATGAATCACGCTTTGCGGGTGAATCACCACCTCGACCTGCGAAGGTCTGGCATCGAACAACCAGCAGGCTTCGATCAGCTCAAGCCCCTTGTTCATCATGCTGGCCGAGTCAACGGAGATTTTTCGCCCCATGGACCAGTTCGGGTGAGCACACGCCTGATCGGGAGAAACATGCGCCAGCTCGGCCATTGGCGTCTGTCGGAACGGACCACCGGAAGCCGTCAGCAAAATCCGGCGTACGCCGACCGCCTCAAGACCACGGGCATAATCCAGCGGCATGCACTGGAAAATGGCGTTGTGCTCGCTATCGATCGGCAGCAACACCGAACCGCTCTTGCGCACGGCCTGCATGAACAGCGCGCCGGACATGACCAGCGCTTCTTTATTGGCCAGAAGGATTTTCTTTCCGGCCTCGACCGCCGCCAGTGTCGGACGCAATCCGGCCGCACCGACGATGGCCGCCATGACCGTATCGACTTCCGGATCGGAAGCGACCTGACACAAACCCTCTTCACCCGCCAGAACACGGGTCGAAAGGCCTGCCGCATGCAGATCATCCTGCAAGGCGCGGGCAGCTGCGACTTCAGGCACCACGGCAAATCGCGGCACATGGCGCACGCAGAGCGCCAGCAATTCGCTCAAGCGAGTGAAGCCAGTCAAGGCAAAGACTTGATATCGATCGGGGTGACGAGCGATGACGTCGAGCGTACTCAGGCCAATCGAACCGGTCGCGCCCAGAACGGTAATCTGTTGCGGACGGCTCATGGCGCCGCCATCCACAGCAGTACCGCGAACACTGGAATCGCTGCCGTCAGGCTGTCGATACGATCCAGCACGCCGCCGTGCCCCGGAAGCAGGTTACTGCTGTCCTTGATCCCGGATTGTCGCTTGAACATGCTTTCAGTGAGATCACCCACCACCGAAATGAACACGATCAGCGCGGCACCGATCAAGCCCTTGAACAGCTCGGCCACCGTCCAGTCGCGCACCAGAGCAACGATTGTGGTAATCACCAGGCTTAGCGCCAGACCACCGTACACGCCTTCCCAGCTTTTGCCCGGACTGACCTGCGGTGCGAGCTTGCGCTTGCCGAAAGCACGACCGGAGAAGTAGGCGCCAATATCGGCACCCCAGACCAGCACCATCACCGCCATGATCAGCCAGTTACCCAATGGGTATTGCTTGATCTGCACCAGACCTTGCCAGGCTGGCAGGAGAATCAACAGGCCGATCACCAATTTGGTGGCCGCAGCGGACCAGTGCTCGCTCGAACGCGGATAGGTCAGCACCAGATACGTCGCCACAGCCCACCACAGCACTGACGCGCCCAACACCCAAGGCGCGAGGCCTGGCAGGATGTACATGAGGAACAGCGCCAGAGCGACCACGGCGGCATAGCCAACGCGGAATGCCTGACCGGCGAAACCCGCCAGACGTGCCCACTCCCAGGCACCAAGGGTCACGACCAGCCCGATAAACAGTGCAAAACCGGAACCCTCAAGCAGGAAAAACCCGCCCAGGGCAATCGGCAGCAGGATCAGTGCGGTGATGATTCGTTGTTTAAGCATTAAACCCGGGCTCCAGCCTCGACCTGCTCGCTCGTTTTACCGAAGCGGCGCTGGCGGGAAGCGAAATCGGCCAGCGCATTGCGCATGGCATCGTGTTTGAAGTCCGGCCAGAACAGGTCGGAGAAATACAGCTCGGCATAGGCCAGCTGCCAGAGCAGGAAGTTGCTGATGCGGTGCTCGCCACCGGTGCGGATACACAGGTCCGGCAGCGGCAGGTCGCCCGTGGCCAGGCAGGTCTGCAGCAGATCAGGCGTGATGTCTTCCGGACGCAGGTGTCCGGCCTGGACCTCTCGCGCCAGTCGTTGCGCAGCTTGCGCGATATCCCACTGACCGCCGTAATTGGCGGCGATCTGCAGGACGAATCGATTGGCGCCGGCCGTCATGGACTCGGCTTCACGCATGGCAGCCTGCAACTCGGGATGAAAGCGCGAGCGATCGCCAATGATCCGCAGGCTGATGTTGTTGTCGTTGAGGCGTTTGGCCTCACGACGCAGCGCCTTGAAGAACAGATCCATCAAAGCGCTGACCTCATCGGCCGGACGCTGCCAGTTCTCGCTGGAAAAGGCGAACAGGGTCAGCACTTCGACCTTGGCCTCGGCACAAACTTCAATGACGGCACGTACCGCATCCACGCCCGCTTTATGCCCGGCGACACCCGGCATAAAGCGTTTTTTCGCCCAACGATTGTTGCCATCCATGATGATCGCGACATGGCGCGGCACCGCGGACGGCGCAGTCTGCTTGGTCTTGTCCATTAAAAACTCGACCCTTATACGGCCATCAGATCCGCTTCTTTCTGCTTGGTAGCCGCGTCGATATCGGCTTCAGCCTTGTCGGTGAGCTTCTGGATATCGGCAGCGGCACGACGCTCCTCGTCTTCGCTGATCTCTTTGTCTTTAACCAGTTTCTTCAGGTCGCCCAAGGCATCGCGACGAATGTTGCGCACGGCAACACGAGCGTCTTCGGCAGCACTGCGCGCCTGTTTGGTGAAGCCCTTGCGGGTTTCTTCGGTCAGGGCAGGCATGGAGATCAACAACAACTCGCCCAGGTTGGTCGGGTTGAGGTTCAGGCCAGCGCTCTGGATCGCTTTGTCGACCGCCGCGAGCATGTTGCGCTCGAACGCCACGACTTGCAGGGTGCGCGAGTCCTTAACAGTGATGTTGGCCACTTGAGTGATGGAGGTGTCAGCACCGTAGTACGGCACCATCACGCTGCCCAGAATGCTTGGGTGGGCCTTGCCGGTACGAATCTGACCAAAAGCATGGGCCAGAGAGTCCAGGGATTTCTGCATGCGCTCTTGAGCGTCTTTCTTGATTTCGTTGATCATTGTTGACCTTCCTCGATCAGGGTCCCTTCAGCGCCGCCGTGCACAATGTTCAGCAGGGCGCCGGGCTTGTTCATGTTAAAGACACGCAACGGCATCTTGTGGTCGCGGCACAGGCAAATGGCCGTCAGATCCATCACGCCCAACTTGCGATCCAGCACTTCATCGTAAGTCAGATGATCGAACTTCTCGGCATGCGGGTCTTTGAACGGATCAGCGGTGTAGACACCATCGACCTTGGTCGCC
This sequence comes from Pseudomonas sp. ACN8, assembly GCF_002303925.1. Taxonomy (GTDB): domain Bacteria; phylum Pseudomonadota; class Gammaproteobacteria; order Pseudomonadales; family Pseudomonadaceae; genus Aquipseudomonas. The sequence continues at coordinate 11,381 of NZ_MRCS01000020.1, read as the reverse complement.
TTGAGCACGACGTCGGCATCGATTTCGATTGCACGCAGGCAGGCTGCCGAATCCGTCGTAAAGAACGGGTTGCCGGTACCGGCCGCGAAAATCACCACGTCCTTGGAGTTCAGGTGACGCATGGCCTTGCGACGATCATAGTGATCGGTCACGCCAACCATGGAAATAGCGGACATCACGATGGCCGAAATGTTGGCGCGCTCGAGGGCGTCGCGCATGGCCAGGGCGTTCATCACAGTGGCCAGCATGCCCATGTGGTCGCCGGTGACACGGTCCATGCCAGCCTTGCTCAGCGCTTCACCGCGGAACAGGTTGCCACCACCGATGACCAGACCGACCTGAACACCGATGCCGACCAGTTGGCCAACTTCCAATGCCATGCGATCCAGGACCTTCGGATCGATCCCGAACTCTTCCGAGCCCATCAGGGCCTCGCCGCTGAGCTTGAGTAGAATGCGTTTATAGCGAGCCTGATAACCACTGCCCTGCTGAGCCATTGCGAATCTCTCCTGCGGCGTATTTTAAAAATTCTTTGCGAGCTGTTTACAGCTGGCGTTCACTCTAGCTTGGCGCTGCTTCAGCGCCATCGGAACACGGCTTTGTAAGCCAGTTCCAAAGGGAAACCAAATAAAAATTGATACCCCATCTGAAAAGAGGCTGCGCGCGTGAGCGGGCAGCCTCTTCTGGGCGACAGTTAAAAAACCGTCTTATTGCTTGGCGGCAGCCAGCTGGGCAGCAACTTCTTCTGCGAAGTTGTCCACTGGCTTCTCGATGCCTTCGCCTACTTTGAAGTAAGTAAAGGAAACGATTTCAGCGCCGGCTTTCTTGGCCAGTTCGCCGACCTTGATTTCAGGGTTCTTGACGAAAGCCTGCTCAACCAGGCTGGCTTCGGCCAGGAACTTGCTGATACGGCCTTTGACCATGTTTTCAACGATATTTTCCGGCTTGCCGGCGATCTTGTCAGCGTTCAGCGTCAGGAACACGCCTTTCTCGCGCTCGATCGCTTCAGCGGAAACTTCCGATGGCAGCAGGAATTCAGGATTGGTAGCCGCTACGTGCATAGCGATGTCCTTGGCCAGCTCAACACTGCCGCCTTTCAGGACAACTGCAACACCGATCTTGTTGCCGTGCAGGTAGCCACCGACAACGTCACCTTCAACGCGTACCAGACGACGGATGTTGACGTTTTCGCCAACCTTGCCGACCAGTACCAGGCGAGCAGTTTCTTGAGCTTCGATCAGCGGAGCAACTTCAGTCATCTTGTCGGCGAACGCTTTTTCAACGCTTGCTGCAACAAATTCCTTGAAGTCGTCCTGCAGGGCCAAGAAGTCGGTCTGCGAGTTCACTTCCAGCAAAACGGCGGATTTACCGTCTTCCTTCAGAGCGATAGCGCCTTCAGCGGCAACGTTGCCGGCTTTCTTGGCAGCCTTGATGGCGCCCGAAGCACGCATGTCATCAATGGCTTTCTCGATGTCGCCGCCAGCCTTGGTCAAGGCCTTTTTGCAATCCATCATGCCTTCGCCAGTACGCTCGCGCAGTTCTTTGACCAACGCTGCAGTAATCTCTGCCATTTCAAAATCCTCTTGGATAGGTTTTCAACCATTCCACCCGATCGAACGGGCGATCAATTCTTCCCGAACCACCCTTGTTAGCTGCCACACGTTACAGATAGAGCAGTGGGCGCCGACAAATGGTTTTCGAGGTGGCAAAAAGGGGGCCAAGCCCCCTTTTTGCTTACTGAGTCAACGCCAGGGCGTCAATTACTCAGCTGCAGCCTGAGTTTCTTCAGCTGCGAACTCTACAGTGCCGCCGGCAACATTGTTGCGACCACGGATGACAGCGTCAGCCATCGAACCCATGTACAGCTGGATAGCGCGGATTGCGTCATCGTTGCCTGGGATGATGTAGTCAACGCCTTCCGGGCTGCTGTTGGTATCGACTACGCCGATAACCGGGATGCCCAGCTTGTTGGCTTCAGTGATCGCGATGCGCTCGTGATCAACGTCGATAACGAACAGAGCGTCTGGCAGACCGCCCATGTCCTTGATACCACCCAGGGAACGATCCAGCTTTTCCAGGTCACGAGTGCGCATCAGCGCTTCTTTCTTGGTCAGCTTGGCGAAAGTACCGTCTTCGGCTTGCACTTCAAGGTCACGCAGACGCTTGATGGAAGCACGGATGGTTTTGAAGTTGGTCAGCATGCCGCCCAACCAGCGGTGATCGACGTACGGCGAACCGCAACGTGCTGCTTCTTCAGCAACGATCTTGCCAGCGGAACGCTTGGTGCCGACGAACAGAATCTTGTTTTTGCCCTGGGCCAGACGCTCTACGAAAGTCAGAGCTTCGTTGAACATTGGCAGGGTTTTTTCAAGGTTGATGATGTGGATCTTGTTACGCGCGCCGAAAATGTACTTGCCCATTTTCGGGTTCCAGTAACGGGTCTGGTGACCGAAGTGCACACCGGCCTTCAGCATATCGCGCATGTTGACTTGGGACATGATAGTTCCTTAATAAGTCGGGTTTGGCCTCCACGTATCCCAATGACCAACCAGCAGCATCAGCTGAAGGCACCCAGGTCATCGTGTCGACACGTGTGTGGATTTAGGCTTTACGGGACATCCCCGGAAAGCGGCGCATTTTATATCACAAGACAGGGCAAAACGGAACCCGGATTCTGAAATCCTGGCGAGCGCTTCGCTCCTGCCCTTGGAATCCGCCAAGAATGCACCATTCTATAGAGAGAAGCGATGCACACAGGCGCAGATTTGCGCTGATCGTCTGGTAGAATCGCATTTTTCAGGGCCGCGAAGTTCCATCACGCAATGCCCTTTCCGTTTAGAAAGCGCCGCCTGGCGCAGAGAGAGCCTGTATGACCGTCACCCTCAAAACCCCCGAGGATATCGCCAAAATGCGTATCGCCGGCAAACTGGCCGCCGATGTGCTGGAAATGATTGCCGAATACGTCAAGCCGGGCGTTACCACCGATCAACTGAACCAGATCTGCCACGACTACATCGTCAATGAGCAGAAGGCCATCCCTGCCCCGCTCAACTACAAGGGCTATCCGAAGTCGATCTGCACATCGATCAACCATGTGGTCTGCCATGGAATCCCGAACGACAAGCCGCTCAAGGATGGCGACACCCTGAACATCGACGTCACCGTCATCAAGGACGGTTACCACGGCGACACCAGCCGCATGTTCCACGTCGGCACCGTGCCGGTCTGGGCCGAGCGTCTGTCCCAGGTGACCCAGGAATGCATGTACAAGGCGATCGAAATCGTCAAACCCGGCTGCCGCCTGGGCGACATCGGCGAAATCATTCAGAAGCACGCGGAAAAGAACGGCTTCTCGGTGGTTCGTGAATTCTGCGGCCATGGTATCGGCAAGGTGTTCCACGAAGAGCCGCAGATCCTGCACTACGGCCGCGCGGGCACCGGCATGGAACTCAAGGCCGGCATGACCTTCACCATCGAGCCGATGATCAACCAGGGCCGTGCCGACACCAAGGTACTGGGCGACGGCTGGACCGCGATCACCAAGGACCGCAAGCTCTCGGCGCAGTGGGAACATACCCTGCTGGTGACCGAAACCGGTTACGAGATCTTCACCCTGCGCAGCGATGACACCATCCCTCGCGTTTCGGCCTGATCCCACCACCGAACCTCGCCTATAGAAAGGAAAGCCAATCGATGCCGCAGGTGGATCCCGAACTCTTCGACCGCGGCCAGTTCCAGGCTGAACTGGCCCTGAAGGCAAGCCCGATTTCGGCCTTCAAGAAGGCGATCCGCCAGGCCCGTGAGGTGCTCGATACGCGCTTTCGCGATGGCCGGGACATTCGCCGATTGATCGAGGATCGTGCCTGGTTCGTCGATAACATCCTGCAAAAGGCCTGGGAGCAGTTCAGCTGGAGTGAGGACGCCGACATCGCGCTGGTCGCGGTCGGCGGCTACGGCCGTGGCGAATTGCACCCTTATTCCGATATCGACTTGCTGATCCTGCTGGACAGTGCCGACCACGAGGTTTTCCGCGATTCCATCGAGCGTTTTCTGACGCTGTTGTGGGACATCGGCCTGGAGGTCGGTCAGAGCGTTCGCTCGGTCGACGAATGCGCCGTCGAGGCCCGCGCCGACCTGACGGTCGTCACCAACCTGATGGAAAGCCGCACCATCGCCGGCCCCGAGCGTTTGCGCCAGCGCATGCTGGACGTCACCAGCACCGGACACATGTGGCCGAGCAAGGACTTCTTCCTGGCCAAGCGCGCCGAACAAAAGGCTCGCCACCACAAGTACAACGACACCGAATACAACCTGGAACCCAACGTCAAAGGCTCACCCGGCGGCCTGCGGGATATCCAGACGATTCTGTGGGTGGCCCGTCGCGAGTACGGCACCCTGAACCTGCGGGCACTGGCTGGCGAAGGATTCCTGGTCGAGAGTGAAAACGCCCTGCTCGCCTCCTCCCAGGAGTTCCTGTGGAAGGTTCGCTATGCCCTGCACATGCTGGCTGGCCGCTCCGAAGATCGCCTGCTGTTCGATCACCAGCGCACCATTGCCGGGCTGCTGGGCTTCAAGGGCGACGACGCCAAGCAAGCCATCGAAAACTTCATGCAGCAGTATTACCGGGTGGTCATGAGCATCGCCCAGCTCAGCGACCTGATCATCCAGCACTTCGAGGAAGTCATCCTCGCACCGGAAGACGAATCACCACCGCAGCCGATCAACTCGCGCTTCCAGTTGCATGACGGCTACATCGAGGCACGCAACGACAACGTTTTCCGACGCACGCCGTTCGCCATGCTCGAAATCTTCGTGCTGATGGCCCAGCAGCCGGAAATCAAGGGCGTACGCGCCGACACCATTCGTCTACTGCGGGAAAACCGTCACCTGATCGACGACGACTTCCGCAACGACATTCGCAACACCAGCCTGTTTATCGAGCTGTTCAAGTGCAAGATCGGCATCCACCGTAACCTGCGGCGGATGAACCGTTACGGCATTCTGGGGCGCTATCTGCCCGAATTCGGCTTTATCGTCGGGCAGATGCAGCATGACCTGTTCCACATCTATACGGTCGATGCCCATACCCTGAACCTGATCAAGCACCTGCGTAAGTTGCAGTACACCCAGGTGTCGGAAAAATTCCCGCTGGCCAGCAAGCTCATGGGCAAACTGCCCAAACCCGAGCTGATCTACATGGCCGGCCTGTACCACGACATAGGCAAAGGCCGGCATGGCGACCACTCGGACATCGGAGCGGTCGATGCCGAGGCGTTTTGCCAGCGCCATCAGCTGCCAGTGTGGGACAGCCGCCTGATCGTGTGGCTGGTGCAGAACCACTTGGTGATGTCGACCACCGCCCAGCGCAAGGACTTGTCCGACCCGCAGGTGATCCACGATTTTGCCCAGATCGTCGGCGACGAAACCCGCCTCGACTACCTGTATGTGCTGACCGTCGCCGACATCAACGCCACCAACCCGACCCTGTGGAACTCCTGGCGCGCCAGCCTGCTGCGCCAGCTCTACACCGAAACCAAGCGCGCCCTGCGTCGAGGCCTGGAAAACCCGGTGGACCGCGAAGAGCAGATCCGCCAGACCCAGAGCGCCGCCCTGGATATCCTGGTGCGCGGCGGCACCGACCCGGACGATGTCGAGCAACTGTGGGCGCAACTGGGCGATGACTATTTCCTGCGCCACACAGCCGGCGATGTGGCCTGGCACAGCGACGCGATCCTCCAGCAACCGACCGACGGCGGGCCTCTGGTACTGATCAAGGAAACCACCCAGCGCGAGTTCGAAGGCGGAACGCAGATCTTCATCTACGCCCCGGACCAGCACGACTTCTTTGCCGTGACCGTGGCCGCGATGGACCAGCTCAACCTGAACATTCACGACGCCCGGGTCATCACCTCCAGCAGCCAGTTCACCCTCGACACCTATATCGTGCTCGACGCCGACGGCGACTCGATTGGCGACAACCCGGCACGGATCAAACAAATCCGCGATGGCCTGACCGAAGCCCTGCGCAACCCGGACGACTACCCGACCATCATCCAGCGCCGGGTGCCACGTCAGCTCAAGCATTTCGCCTTTGCACCTCAGGTGACGATCCACAATGACGCCCAGCGTCCGGTGACGGTGCTGGAACTGACCGCACCCGACCGCCCGGGCCTGCTGGCGCGGATTGGCACGATCTTCCTGGAGTTCGACCTGTCGCTGCAGAACGCCAAGATCGCCACCCTCGGCGAGCGCGTGGAAGACGTGTTCTTCATCACCGACGCCAACAATCAGCCGTTGTCCGACCCGCTGCTGTGCAGCCGCCTGCAGGATGCCATCGTCGAACAACTGAGCGTCAATCAGGAACCTGATATCAAACTGTCGCGCATCAGCATCTGAATCAACCGACCCCTATCCGGGGGGCGAACCTGCCCTTTGTAGGAGCCGGCTTGCCAGCGAAGGAATCAAAAGCGCCACGTTTACCCGGTAAGCAAGCGTTTTCGTTGACGCCCATCGCTGGCAAGCCAGCTCCTACAGGAACCAGGGTTTGCCCGCTCCTACACCGAACGAGATACATCGATGAACAACGCTCTGTCCCAGCTCCAGCCCTACCCGTTCGAGAAACTCCGTGCCCTGCTCGGCAGCGTGACGCCCAATCCGGACAAGCGTCCGATCGCGCTGTCCATCGGCGAGCCGAAACACCGTTCGCCAAGCTTTGTCGCCGAGGCCCTGGCCAACAATCTGGAAAAAATGGCGGTGTACCCGACCACACTCGGCATCCCGGAGCTGCGTGAAGCCATTGCGGCATGGTGCGAGCGTCGCTTCGGTGTTCCGAGCGGCTGGATCGACCCGGCGCGCAACGTGCTGCCGGTCAACGGCACCCGCGAGGCCCTGTTTGCCTTCACCCAGACTGTGGTCAACCGTGGCGATGACGCGCTGGTGGTCAGCCCGAACCCGTTCTACCAGATCTACGAAGGCGCGGCGTTCCTCGCCGGGGCCAAGCCGCATTACCTGCCATGCCTGGACGAAAACGGCTTCAACCCGGATTTCGACGCCGTATCGCCGGACATCTGGAAACGCTGCCAGATCCTGTTCCTGTGCTCGCCCGGCAACCCGACCGGCGCCCTGATCCCGGTCGAGACCCTGAAAAAGCTGATTGCCCTGGCCGATGAACACGATTTCGTGATCGCCGCGGACGAGTGCTACAGCGAACTGTATTTCGACGAACAAACCCCGCCGCCTGGCCTGCTCAGCGCCTGCGCGGAACTGGATCGCAAGGACTTCAAGCGTTGCGTGGTGTTCCACAGTTTGTCCAAGCGCTCCAACCTGCCGGGCTTGCGCTCAGGTTTTGTCGCGGGCGATGCCGACATCCTCAAAGGCTTCCTGCTTTACCGCACCTACCACGGCTGCGCGATGCCGGTTCAAACACAACTGGCCAGTGTTGCTGCGTGGAATGACGAGGTGCACGTGCGCGCCAACCGGGCGCTGTATCGCGAGAAGTTCGATGCGGTACTGGAAATCCTCAGCCCGGTCATGGACGTACAGCGGCCGGATGGCAGCTTCTACCTGTGGCCAAATGTAGCCGGTGACGACGCCGCCTTCTGCCGTGACCTGTTCGAGCAGGAGCACGTGACCGTGGTGCCAGGTTCTTATCTGTCGCGGGATGTCGATGGCGTCAACCCGGGTGCCGGGCGTGTACGCATGGCACTGGTGGCGCCGCTTGCCGAATGTGTCGAAGCTGCCGAGCGGATTCGCGCATTCATCCAGCGCCGCAAATAACCCCGCCGCCGCTCAGGTCCAGGTGTTGCTTCACCTGGCCGGGTTTGGCCATGGCATAATCCGACACCGTTTAAACCCAGCACCTGTAAAGGGGGCGATTCCTTGACCGTTTCAAGCAAAACGTTGCACCTTTTCGGCATCAAAGCCTGCGACACCATGAAAAAGGCGCGCACCTGGCTCGATGAACACGCTGTCAGCTATGACTTTCATGATTACAAGGCGGTCGGTATCGACCGTGAACACCTGACCCAATGGTGCAGCGAGCACGGCTGGGAAGTGGTGTTGAACCGTGCAGGCACGACCTTTCGCAAGCTCGACGACGAACGCAAAGCCGATCTCGACCAGACGAAAGCCATCGAACTGATGCTTGCACAACCCTCGATGATCAAGCGCCCGGTGCTCGATCTCGGTGACCGAACCCTGATTGGCTTCAAGCCAGATATCTACGCGGCCGCGCTCAAGTAAGCAGCCCGTTCAATTTTGTTAGAGGTATACACATGTCCACTACCCTGTTCAGCCTGGCCTTCGGCGTCGGCACTCAAAACCGTCAAGGCGCATGGCTGGAAGTGTTCTACGCCGCCCCGGTACTCAAGCCTTCGGCTGAAGTCCTGGCCGCTATCGCACCGATCCTGGGCTACACCGAAGGCAATCAGGCTATCGCGTTCAGCACCGCCCAGGCCTCGCAACTGGCTGAAGCGCTCAAAGGCGTCGACGCTGCCCAGGCTGCCCTGCTGACCCGCCTGGCCGAGAGCCACAAGCCGCTGGTTGCCACCTTGCTGGCTGAAGACACCCAGTTGTCGTCCACCCCTGAGGCCTACCTCAAGCTGCACCTGCTGAGCCATCGCCTGGTCAAGCCACACGGCCTGAACCTGGCCGGGATCTTCCCGTTGCTGCCAAACGTGGCCTGGACCAGCCAGGGCGCGGTCGACCTGAGCGAGCTGGCCGAACTGCAACTCGAAGCCCGCCTGCGCGGCGAGCTGCTGGAAGTGTTCTCGGTGGACAAGTTCCCGAAAATGACCGACTACGTGGTTCCGGCCGGCGTGCGTATCGCTGACGCTGCGCGTCTGCGCCTGGGCGCTTACGTGGGCGAAGGCACCACCGTGATGCACGAAGGTTTCATCAACTTCAACGCCGGCACCGAAGGCCCGGGCATGATCGAAGGCCGCGTATCCGCTGGCGTATTCGTCGGCAAGGGTTCGGACCTGGGCGGTGGCTGCTCGACCATGGGCACCCTGTCGGGCGGCGGCAACATCGTGATCAAGGTCGGCGAAGGCTGCCTGATCGGCGCCAACGCCGGTATCGGTATCCCGTTGGGCGATCGCAACACCGTCGAGTCGGGCCTGTACGTGACCGCTGGTACCAAAGTGGCGCTGCTGGACGAGAACAATCAACTGGTCAAAGTGGTCAAGGCCCGTGACCTGGCCGGCCAGCCGGACCTGCTGTTCCGTCGCAATTCGCAGACCGGTGCCGTGGAATGCAAAACCCACAAATCGGCCATCGAACTGAACGAAGCGCTGCACGCTCACAACTAAGCAGCACACGAGTTCACCTGTAGGAGCGAGCCTGCTCGCGAAAAACGTAAGGGCAACGCGTTTAGCCAAATAATGCGCGTTATCGTTCACGTCCATCGCGAGCAGGCTCGCTCCTACAGGGGTCCGGTGTACACCCGCCCAAGTTCACAGGGCTGAACACATGATGATTCTCTCTCCCTGGCGTGCCGATTTTCCGGCCATCGCCGCCCTGCAACGGCAAGACCAGACCTATCTGGACAATGCCGCCACCACGCAAAAACCTCAAGCCCTGCTCGATGCCCTGGCGCACTACTACGCCAACGGCGCGGCCAACGTGCATCGGGCGCAGCATTTGCCCGGCGCCCACGCCACCCAGGCGTTCGAGGACAGCCGCCGCAAAGTCGCGCAATGGCTCAATGCGGGCGATTGCGGGCAAATCATCTTTACCCACGGCGCGACGTCCGCGCTGAATCTCCTGGCCTATGGCCTGGAACATCTTTTCAATCCAGGCGACGAGATTGTCATCAGCGCCCTGGAGCATCACGCCAACCTGCTGCCATGGCAGCAACTGGCGCACCGTCGCGAGCTGAAACTGGTAATCCTGCCGCTGGATGCCGACGGCGTGATCGACCTGGAAGCCGCGGCTGGTCTGATCGGCCCGCGCACACGTCTGTTGGCCGTCAGCCAGTTGTCCAACGTGATTGGCGCGTGGCAGCCGCTGCCAGAGTTAATGGCACTGGCCAAGGCACACAACGCCCTGACCGTGATCGACGGCGCCCAGGGCGTGGTCCATGGCCGCCACGACGTGCAAGCGCTGGGCTGCGATTTTTATGTATTTTCCAGCCACAAGCTTTATGGCCCCGATGGCCTGGGCGTGCTGTTCGGGCGCAATGCAGCGCTGCAACAGCTACGTCCCTGGCAGTTTGGCGGCGAAATGGTGCTGGATGCCAATTACCACGACGCACGCTTTCGCCCGGCACCGCTGGGCTTCGAGGCCGGGACGCCGCCGATTGCCAGTGTGATCGGCCTGGGAGCGACCCTGGATTACCTTGCCGGGCTCGATCAGGACGCGGTGTCCGCCCATGAAGCGGCGTTGCATGCCACTCTGTTAAAGGGCCTTGAGGCGCGAAATGGCATTCGCCTTCTGGGCAAGCCGCAAGTGGCGCTGGCCAGTTTTACCGTCGAGGGTGTGCATAACTCCGATCTCGCGCATTTGCTGACCGAACAAGGGATCGCGGTGCGTGCCGGCCATCATTGCGCCATGCCACTACTCAAACGCTTCGAACTGGCCGGAGCGATTCGGGTGTCGTTGGCGCTGTACAACGATTCCGAAGACCTGGAGCGGTTCTTTGAAGCCCTGGATCAGGCGCTGGAGCTCTTGCGATGAACTTGCCCGCCGATGCCGTGACGGCACTGGACACCTTTCAGAAAGCGGCCGGCTGGGAACAACGCGCACGCCTGTTGATGCAATGGGGCGAGCGTCTGCCGGCCTTGAGTGATGCGCAGATGTGCGATGCCAATCGGGTGCACGGCTGTGAAAGCCAGGTGTGGCTGGTGGGTGAATTGCGCGACGGCCATTGGCAGTTCAACGCCAACAGCGATGCACGCTTGATTCGCGGGTTGGTGGCATTGCTGCTGGCGCGGGTCAACGGGTTGTCGGCGGCTGAGTTGCAGCAGGTGGATTTGCCGGACTGGTTCAATCAACTGGGGTTGGGGCGGCAGTTGTCCGAGTCTCGTAGCAATGGTTTGAATGCAGTGCTACAGCGGATGCGGGAGTTGGCTCAATAGAGGGGCTGCTTGGGACTGTCAGATATTTTGTGTGCGGGCCGGTAACGGCCTGCCGTTAGGCAGGCCGTGCTTTACCAGGTCGGCCTGATAAATCGATCTCCGTACAGAATCGCGAATTGATTCATCGCACTTTTCCAGTCATGGGCCGCTGAGCCCCAGTTTGCTGTGATATTGCGCAACCCAAGCCAGATCAGTTTTGTCGCCGCATCGTCGGTCGGGAAGTGACCTCGGGTCTTGATGATCTTGCGCAGTTGAGCGTTGATGCTCTCAATGGCGTTGGTCGTGTAGATCACTTTTCGGATCGCC
>NZ_MRCS01000019.1 GCF_002303925.1 Pseudomonas sp. ACN8 | reverse complement strand
GGTCGTTAACGATAACGCGGGTTACCGGTTAAACGTGGCGTCTTCGAATCCATCGCGAGCAAGCTCGCTCCTACAGTGGAACAGAGCTTAGTTGCCTGACTCAGTACAAAAAATGCGATGCTTGAACATAGTTTGTTTCTGAAAGCGGGCAAATCATGGATCGTCTTCAAGCAATGCGTGTGTTCGTCACGGTGGTCGACCTCGGCAGTCAGTCGGCCGCCGCCGATCATCTGGAGCTGTCGCGGCCGGTGGTGTCGCGGTATCTGGCGGAACTGGAAGACTGGGTCGGCGCGCGCCTGATGCATCGCACCACGCGCAAGTTGAGCCTGACCGCCGCCGGCAACGAGATCCTGCCCCGCTGTCGGCAGATGCTCGATTTGTCCACCGACATGCAAGCCGCCGTCAGCGAACCGGATGACGCACCGCGCGGTTTGCTGCGGATCAGCGTCAGCACTTCGTTCGGTCAGGCACAACTGGCCGATGCCATGGCCGCCTACGTCAAGCGTTACCCCGGTGTCAGCATCGATATGCAGATGCTCGACCGCACCGTGAACCTGGTGGATGAGCGCATCGACCTGGCGATCCGCACCAGCAACGACCTGGACCCGAACCTGATCGCCCGCCGCCTGACGGTTTGCCGCTCGGTGATCTGCGCCTCCCCCGCTTACCTGCGTGAGCACCCTGCGCCGCTACGGGTCGAGGACCTGAGCCTGCACAATTGCCTGACCCATTCCTACTTCGGCAAAAGCCTGTGGCACTTCGAGCAGGACGGCGAGCAGGTTTCTGTACCGGTGCAGGGCAACATCAGCGCCAACGAGGCCAGTACGCTGCTGCGCGCAACGATCGCCGGTGCCGGGGTGGCGATGCTGCCCACGTATCAGGCTGGCGTGCATATCCACAGCGGCGAGTTGATTCGCCTGCTGCCGACGGCCGAACCCCGACAAATGAACGTGTATGCGGTGTATGCCTCGCGCAAGCACATGCCGGCGGCGCTGCGCAGCTTGCTGGATTTTCTGGTGGTGAGGTTTCCGGAGGAACCGGCGTGGGATGTGGGCCTGTAACCCGATTAAAACTGTAGGAGCGAGCCTGCTCGCGATAGCGTTGGATCAGTCAACATCTTCGTCAATGAACGATTGCTATCGCGAGCAGGCTCGCTCCTACATGGGTTCATCAGCGTTTTGAATACCGCGTCAATTGCCGTACCCGCTTTGCTGGTAACTCACCCGCGCTGACCTATGCTCAAAGTAATACCGAAAGGTATTCGTTCAGAGGTCAACGCCATGAACATCAGAACAAGAAGATACCTCGCGATTTTCATCACCTGTGCGGTCACGCTCGGGCTTTATGGCGCTGCGGCCTGGCGCGTCGAGCAACTGCGCAACCTGCCCCGCGAAGCCGCGAGCTGCAACTTCGAACGCTGCATCCCCCATAACGCCACCCTCAACGCCCTCCGGTAACGAAGGGGGTCAGGCTTCATTGCCCTGATCGGCCTTCAGGCGGTCGCGGAACGCCTTGGGCGAAATTCCCACACGACGCCGGAACAGGCGCGTGAAGTTGGTCGGATCGGAAAACCCCAAAACGTCGGACATTTCATAAATGGTCATGCTGGTGTAGGTCAGCAAACGCTTGGCCTCCAGCAATTGCCGTTCGTGCATGATCTGCAACGCCGGTTGCCCCGCCAGCTCACGGCAGGTGCCGTTGAGGTGGGACACGGAAATCCCCAGCCGGTGCGCCAGATCCTCGACCTTGACGTGCTGGCGATAGGTCTCTTCCACCAACTGAATAAACCCGTTGAGGTATTCCCGGGCCCGCTGCGGTCGCGCCATGGCGGTGCGACGCTGGATCACCTGGCGGCTGACCCACACCACGATCACACTGACCAGCGAATGCATGAGCATTTCCCGCGCCGGTTGGTGGCTGGTGTATTCGTTCTGCAAGGCGCTGAACAAGCTGTTGAGGTACTCGGCGTCCTTGCCTGCCGGGTAGCTTTCGGACTGAGCCAAGGCATTGACCGATTGCCCCAACTGCATCTGCAGGTGGGCGATCAGCGGCGCGGCCAGGGTCACGACAAACCCTTCCACGTCCTCGGAAAAGCGAAAGCCGTGCACCGACAGCGGTGGCAGGATCTGGATGGCCGGTTCCACCAGTTGCGTTCGCTTGCCTTCGATTTCAAGCTCGGCCTGACCTTTGAATACGAAGAGCAACTGGCACAAATCAGCGTGGCGGTGGGGTTTGATTTCCCAATGATGTTCGCGACTGCGTTTGGAAATGGTTTCACAGTGCAGCAAGTCCGGGGTCGGCCAATCCAGGCTTTCACCGTAGAGCTTGAACACTGGAATCGAAGGCAGGTCAGGCTTGTTCATCACTTCAATCCAGGCCTCGGAGTAGATGACGGGCGATAATCGCACCGATTGGCAGAATGTACAGCTATCGGCTCAGTTTTCACCTTCAATTGACAGACCCGCAAGGGAAAAATGCAAGCACTCGATCCATAAAAATCATTCACCGGCCCTGGCCACGTGAAGCTTGCGAGTCATAAAAACAATGAAAACGCTGAAAACTCAAGTTGCCATTATCGGTGCTGGCCCTTCTGGCTTGTTGCTTGGCCAATTGCTGCACAACGCCGGCATCGACACCCTCATTCTCGAACGTCAGACCCCGGACTATGTACTCGGCCGAATCCGCGCCGGCGTGCTTGAGCAAGGCATGGTAGAGCTGTTGCGTCAGGCTGGCGTGAGTCAGCGCATGGACGCAGAAGGCCTGGTCCACGACGGCTTCGAACTGGCCCTCGACGGACGCCAGGTACACATCGATCTGCAAGCGTTAACCGGCGGCAAGACGGTGATGATCTATGGCCAGACCGAGGTCACCCGTGACCTGATGGCCGCTCGTCGGGAGGCCGGCGCGCAGACGATTTATCAAGCCGACAACGTCGTTCCCCACGGCATGAAAACCGACGAAGCGTTTGTCACTTTTGAGAAAGACGGCGAACGGTATCGTCTCGATTGCGACTACATCGCCGGTTGCGACGGCTTCCATGGAGTGGCGCGACAATCGATTCCCGCCGACAGCCTGAAAGTCTTCGAACGGATCTATCCCTTCGGCTGGCTCGGGATCCTGGCCGATACCCCGCCGGTCCACGAAGAGCTGGTCTACGCCCGCCACGAGCGCGGTTTTGCCCTGTGCAGCATGCGCTCACCGACACGCACTCGTTACTACCTGCAAGTGCCCACCAGCGATCATGTGGATAACTGGTCGGATCAACGCTTCTGGGACGAGCTCAAATCGCGACTGCCACAACAGTTGGCGGACAAACTGGTAACGGGTCCGTCCATCGAAAAAAGCATCGCGCCGCTGCGCAGCTTCGTCGTCGAACCCATGCAGTACGGGCGGATGTTCCTGGTCGGTGATGCCGCACACATTGTCCCCCCCACCGGCGCCAAGGGCCTGAACCTGGCGGCCAGTGACGTCAGTACGCTGTTCAACATCCTGCTCAAGGTTTACCGCGAAGATCGCCTTGATCTGCTGGAGAAATACTCGGAAATCTGCCTGCGCCGCGTGTGGAAGGCCGAACGGTTTTCCTGGTGGATGACCTCGATGCTGCACCGTTTCGACGACCACGATGCCTTTAGCCAGCGCATTGCCGAGTCGGAGCTGGAGTATTTTGTCGGCTCCGAAGCGGGTCGCAAAACCATTGCAGAAAACTACGTCGGGCTTCCCTACGAGGCTATCGAATAGCTTGCTATCGACTTACACTGGCGAGCATCCCCGCTCGCCTTGCAACTTGCGGGTCAATCACTGCCCGCAGGTTTTCCCGTGACCAATCTCCACCAGCCTGAAACGCCCAAACCGGCCATTCGCAGCGTGCTGATCGCCCTGATGCTGGCGATCTTTCTCGGAGCGCTGGACCAGACCATCGTCGCCGTTTCGATGCCGGCCATTTCCGCGCAATTCAAGGACGTCAGCCTTCTGGCCTGGGTGATTTCCGGCTACATGGTGGCCATGACCGTGGCGGTGCCGATCTACGGAAAACTGGGCGATTTGTACGGGCGGCGCAAGCTGATGCTGTTCGGCATGGGCCTGTTCACCCTGGCGTCGGTGTTCTGCGGCATGGCCCAGAGCATGGAGCAACTGGTGCTGGCGCGGATCCTCCAGGGCATCGGGGCCGGCGGGATGATTTCGGTGAGCCAGGCGATCATCGGTGACATCATACCGCCACGGGAGCGCGGTCGTTATCAGGGCTATTTCAGCAGCATGTACGCCGTGGCCAGCGTAGCCGGCCCGGTGCTTGGCGGCTACATGACCGAATACCTGTCCTGGCGCTGGGTGTTCCTGATCAATCTGCCACTAGGCCTGGGTGCCTGGCTGGTGGCCCATCGCACGCTGGTGGGGCTGCCGATTCCGCAACGCAAACCGATCATCGATTACCTGGGCACCGTGCTGATGATCATCGGGCTGACCGCATTGTTGCTGGGCATCACCCAGGTCGGCCAGGGCCATTCGTGGCGCAGCGCCGAAGTGTTGGCGCTGCTGGCTTGTGCGGTGCTGGTACTGGGGCTGCTCGTCGTGCATGAGCGGCGGGCGCGGGAGCCGTTGTTGCCCATGCATCTGTTCGCCAACCGCAACGCGATCCTGTGCTGGTGCACGATTTTCTTCACCAGTTTCCAGGCCATCTCGCTGATCGTATTGATGCCGCTGCGTTTCCAGAGCGTCACCGGCGCCGGTGCCGACAGCGCCGCCCTGCACCTGCTGCCCCTGGCCATGGGCTTGCCGATCGGCGCGTATTTCGCCGGCCGTCGCACCTCGGTGACCGGGCGCTACAAACCGATGATCCTTGCCGGTGCGGCGCTGATGCCTGTCTCGATTATCGGCATGGCGTTCAGCCCGCCGCAGGCGTTTCTCGTGAGCAGTCTGTTCATGCTGCTCTGCGGGATTGCCTCCGGCATGCAGTTCCCGACGTCATTGGTCGGCACGCAGAACTCGGTAGAACAGCGGGACATCGGCGTCGCCACCAGCACCACCAATCTGTTCCGTTCGCTGGGTGGAGCTGTCGGCGTGGCATTGATGTCGGCGCTGTTGTTGGCGTTGTTGCAGGATTCGAGTTTCGCGCACCTGGCCGGTTCGTCGCTGATTGCCGAAGGCAGTTCGGGGAATGTGCTGCTGGACGGTTTGAATGCCGCGCCAGGTAATACGCAGAACGCCTTGCGTGCCGAGTTGTTGTTGACGTTCCGGCACTTGCTGACGGTCAGCGCTGCCGTTTCATTGCTGGGGCTGGTGGCGGCGATCGCCATGCCGAACATGCTGTTGCGTGGGCGTGAGGACAAGGTTCGGTAGCCAGACCGAGTCGCCCGCCTTCGCGAGCAGGCTCGCTCCCACAGATGACCGCGTACTTATGGACAACCCGGTCTAATGTGGGAGCGAGCCTGCTCGCGAAGGCGGTCTAACAGTCACTACCATTCAAGGGCTGTAATACCCGACCGCCACCAGAAAATGCCCGACCTTCTTCAGGTAGGCATGTTTGTTCTCGACCTTGCCGGTCACCGGGTTTTTCCAGCGGTATTCATATTCGCCGTTATCCTGCTGGGCCATCAATGCCAGAATCGGCTCGCCCACCGGTTTGCCTTCCGGGTCCACGATCTTGCTGAAGTCGGTATTGATCAACCGCAGGTTGGTGCCGTGGGCCACGTAACGCCGGGTGTCCAGGTCGACGACAAACACATACAGGTCATCCTGCAGGTAGCCGCCCTTGAGGGAATTGATCGCCGTCAGGGTACCCTTTTCGTCCTTGGCCAGATCGGTCGCGGCTTTGTTCAGCAAGGCCATGGCCTGTTCGGCGGAAGCCCGTGGCAAGTAATAACCGACCGCCAGAATCCGCTGGCCGATGCGCTGGTAGTAGACGTGCTTGCGCTCGACCTTGCCGTCGTTCCAGTTCTGCCAGCGATATTCCGCCTGCTGAATGCCATTGCCTTCCGGTACCTTCAGGGCGTCCTTGAAGGTTTTCTGCAAATCCGGCCCGAGCACTTGCGATACGTCCCGGCCAATCAGCGCCGACGACGGCCCGCCACTGGCAAGCATCAAGCCCTTGGTATCGAGCACGAAGACATAACGGTCCTTGTCGACAAACTCACCCTGGCGACTGAACGCCGCCAGGGCCTGGTCGCCATTCTGGTGGTAGTAGGCCAGGGCTTTTTCCAGCAGGGCAATGGCCGCCTTGCTGTCGTCCTTTTCCGTCCCGGAGGCTTGCGCCTGGCCCAGGCACAACAAAAACATGCCGCACAGCAAGGTGAACCTGTACACAAACCCCATTGCGCATCCCTCGTTCCTGATGGTGTTTCAGGAGCGTAGACGGCAATGGGGGGATGTATGGATCCTTTTGATGTTCCTGTAGCGGTCAATTACTGCCGGGCGCGAAGTTGCTGCTGAAGGTTCTGGATCTGCGCCTGGAGGGTATTGATGTTACGGGTGACCTGGCTGCGGAAGGCATCGAACTCGGCGGTGTTGGCCGAACCCTGCGCGACTGCCGGACGGTTGTCCTGCACGCTCTTGAGCACGATCATGTCTTGCTCGAGACGTTCGATCGCTGCGCTCGGGTTGCCTTGTTTCTTCAGTGCGACAATATCGGCACCCAGGCTTTTCAACTGTGCATCGAGTTTTTCCGAGTCCGACGGGGCGCTTTTCAGGGCGGCCAATTCAGCGCTCAAGGCTTTGACCTGGGCCTGCAACTGCGTATTGGCCGCCTGATGTTCGGTGTCCTGGGCAGTCAATTGCGCCAGGCGTTTGTCCAGTTCGGTGGTTTGCGCGGTCATTTGCGCCAGTCGCTTGTCCAGGTCCGAGGCCTGGCCGGCAACACCCTGCTGCCGGGCATTCTGGTCCTGGAGCTTGCCTTCCAGCTGGCGGATCTGCAGCTTCAAGGCCTCGCTGTCGGTGTTGACACTGGTCTGGCCGGCGACAACCTTGCCGGAAATATCCTGCAGGCGCCCTGCCGCTTCCTCACTGATTCGCGCGAAGCTTTCCTGGGTCGCCACCAGTTGCTGTTCCATCAGGGATATCTGCTGAAAGCTCCACCAGGCCAGGCCCGCGAAGGCAAAGAACAACGCCCCGACCAGCGCCCACAAGGCACCGGTGCTCACCGCCTTGACCTTCACCACCGGCGCCGTGCGCGAGTGCACGACCGTGCGGGCGGTGGGCGCAAAGTCGTCATCGAGAACGTCTGCACGCAAGCTCGGCACATCATCAAAGTCGTCGTTGGCATCGTTTCGCATGGACATTGAATCAACCTTAGTGAATCACATAATGGCTTTATGCCGCGCAGTATAAACCCCACAGCCGCAACCATTGACCCCCAAGGCCGAATCCGGTTCAGTCAGGGGACGTTGTTCCAGCGTCAGCGAACAGCCTGGGCTTTCCACCAGCCACAGAATTCATCGAGCGCCGTCCAGAGGCTGACCTTGGGATCGTAATCCAGATAATGCCGCGCGCGGCTGATGTCCAGGGTGAAATTTTTGTTCATGACCTGCATGCCCAGGCGTGACAACGTCGGTTCGGGACGCCCCGGCCACACCTTACACACGCCTTCATTGAGCGCCGCCACGCTATAGGCCAAGCCGTAGGAACGGTAGCGGGTGACCTGTGGGACTTCCATGTTACGCATGACGTAATTGACCACGTCCCACAGGGGTATCGGCGTGCCATTGCTGATGTTGTAGGCCTTGCCCAACGCAGAACCGCTGGCCAGCAAGCTACTGAGCAATGCCTCGTTGAGGTTTTGCACGCTGGTGAAGTCAACTTTGTTCAGACCGTTGCCGATGATTGCCAGGCGTCCCTTGCGTTGCATGTTCAACAGGCGCGGGAAGATGCTCATGTCGCCGGCTCCGGTGACGAAACGCGGGCGCAAGGCCAGGGTTTCGAGACCGAACTCCTGGGCACCGAAGACTTTTTGCTCGGCCAGGTACTTGGTGGCGGCGTAAGGATGTTTGAAGCGCTTGGGCACCTGTTCTTCGGTCAGGCCCAAGTGATCGCGACCATCGAAGTAGATCGACGGCGACGACAAATGCACCAGCCGCCGAACCCGTTGCTTCAAGCAGGCTTCGACCACGTTTTCGGTGACCTGGACGTTACCCTGATGGAAGTCCTGATAACGCCCCCACAAACCGACAGCACCGGCGCAATGCACCACGGACTCGACGTCCGAGCACAGCTCGCGCGCCAGTTCCGGATCGCTCAAGTCACCCTGGATGAACTCCGCACCGCGGCGTACCAGATGCTCCACACTCTCGGCCCGGCGACCGTTGACCCGCACGTCCAGGCCCTGCTCCAGGGCAAAACGCGCAAAGCGCCCGCCGATGAAGCCGCTTGCGCCGGTAACCAGAATCTTCATGAATTGCTCCGAATATTTCGTTTTGCGTATTACGTGAGGTCTTGACGCTGCGCGTCAGTCCAAGGGCACCAGCCATTGCTTCGATGCGCTGACCAATTGATCGGTGAGCAGCCCCAGCAACTGACCGCCATTACGCCAATGATGCCAGTACAGCGGCACATCGATCGGCTTATCTGGCAGCAGCTCCTGCAATACGCCCCTTTCCAGTTGCTCGCGCACCTGCAGCTCCGGGACCAGACCCCAGCCCAGCCCGGCTTCCGTCAGACGAATGAACCCTTCGGAGGACGGGCATAAATGGTGTTCGAATCCACCCTCGACGCCGAGGGATGCAAGGTAGCGATGCTGCAGGAAGTCGTCCGGACCAAACACCAGCGCCGGGGTCCGGGCCAACTGATCGGCGCGTACGCCCTGCGGAAAATGCCGGGCAATAAAAGCGGGGCTGGCCAGCGCACGGTAACGCATGGCCCCCAGCAACACGCTGCGCGCGCCAGCCACAGGGCGCTCGCTGGCACAGACACAGGCCGCCACCTCACCGGCGCGCATGCGCTTGAGGCCGACGGTCTGGTCTTCGACCACCAGATCCATCAACAGATGTTGCTCGGCGCAAAACTCGCCCACCGCCTGCGCCCACCATGTGGCCAGGCTGTCGGCGTTCAGGGCGATCCGCAGGCGTTCCGGCAGGCCCTCTTCATCCAGCGCCGGCACCAGGCTTTGCAGATCCCGTTCAAGCAAACGCACCTGCTGCACGTGGTTGAGCAACCGCCGGCCGATTTCCGTCGGCGTTGGCGGTGTGGCCCGCACCAGCACCGGCTGGCCAACCCGCGCCTCCAGCAGCTTGATGCGTTGGGAAATCGCCGATTGCGACAAGCCCAGCACTTGGGCCGCCCGCTCAAAACCGGCCTGTTCGACCACAGCGGCCAAGGCAGAAAGCAATTTATAGTCGAACATCAGTTTTCCTAATGAGCGATCAGAAAGATTGGTTTTTCTTATACAGCTTTCACAAGGACAATGACCAGCAAGAACTCTTGAACAAGGATCACCCATATGGCTGGCGAAACTTCATTGGCAACGCTGCTGCGCAGCATGAGCCCGCAACTCAACGCCGGCGAATACGTGTTCTGCACCCTGCGAGACGGCAAGTTGCCCAGGGATCTGGAGATTGTCGGCAGCTTCCGTGAACAGGAAGGCCTGACCGTGATCCTCGAACGTTCCCACGCCGAAAAAGCCGGATTCAGCTTCGACTACATCGCCGCCTGGATCACCCTGAACGTACATTCGGCCCTCGAAGCGGTCGGCCTGACCGCCGCGTTCGCCACGGCACTGGGCAAGGCCGGAATCAGCTGCAACGTGATTGCCGGCTACTACCACGACCATTTGTTCGTCGGCCAGGCCGACGCCGACCGAGCCCTGCAAGTGCTGCGGGATCTGGCAGCCAACGCGGAGTAAAAAATCATGTGGCAAAGTTATGTGAACGGCCTGCTTGTGGCCTTCGGCCTGATCATGGCGATCGGCACTCAGAATGCGTTTGTCCTGGCGCAAAGCCTGCGGCGTGAACATCACCTGCCGGTGGCGGCGCTCTGCGTGGCCTGCGATGCCCTGTTGGTGGCCGCCGGGGTGTTTGGCCTGGCGACCGTGCTGGCGCAGAACCCGACGCTGCTGGCCATCGCCCGCTGGGGCGGCGCAGCGTTCCTGTTGTGGTACGGCAGCCAGGCGCTGCGCCGGGCTTTTTCCAGGCAGAGCCTTGAGCAGGGCGAAGGCCAGACCGTACGCTCGCTACGGGCGGTCATGCTCAGCGCGCTGGCGGTGACCTTGCTCAACCCGCACGTCTATCTGGACACCGTTTTGCTGATCGGCTCTCTGGGCGCCCAACAAACCGAGCCCGGCGCCTATGTCGTAGGTGCGGCCAGCGCCTCGCTGCTGTGGTTTTTCACCCTGGCACTCGGCGCAGCATGGCTGGCACCTTGGCTCGCTCGCCCCAGCACCTGGCGAATTCTCGATCTGTTGGTGGCGGTGATGATGTTTGCCGTAGCGCTGCAATTGATCGCGGCCATCTGATTGGCGGAACCTCTATTCCACACAGTTGTTGCGTGGTTATGCCGCCCCCCCGGTGCTATGATCCGACTCCCTGCGCCGCAAAGAGTACAAACTCCCCGGCGCTTGTCTGGCCGCCCGTGATCGGCCTTGCGCTCACCGCAACTGACCTGATTAGGAGAATCATCATGGCTTTCGAATTGCCGCCACTGCCGTACGCACACGATGCCCTGCAGCCGCACATCTCCAAGGAAACCCTGGAGTTCCACCACGACAAGCACCACAACACCTACGTCGTGAACCTGAACAACCTGGTGCCAGGCACCGAGTTCGAAGGCAAGACCCTGGAAGAAATCGTCAAGACTTCCTCGGGCGGTATCTTCAACAACGCCGCTCAGGTCTGGAACCACACTTTCTACTGGAACTGCCTGGCGCCAAACGCTGGCGGTCAACCAACCGGCGCTCTGGCTGAAGCCATCAACGCAGCTTTCGGTTCGTTCGACAAGTTCAAGGAAGAGTTCAGCAAGACTTCCATCGGCACCTTCGGTTCCGGTTGGGGCTGGCTGGTGAAGAAGGCTGACGGTTCCCTGGCCCTGGCCAGCACCATCGGCGCCGGCAACCCGCTGACCAACGGCGACACCCCGCTGCTGACCTGCGACGTCTGGGAACACGCTTACTACATCGACTACCGCAACCTGCGTCCGAAGTACGTCGAAGCGTTCTGGAACCTGGTCAACTGGAAATTCGTGGCTGAGCAGTTCGAAGGCAAAACCTTCACCGCTTAAGCTCGATGCCAGACAAAAAACCCGGCTTTTTAGCCGGGTTTTTTATTGCCCGGGATTTTCAGCGTTCGGCAGAGCCCCATCGCGAGCAGGCTCGCTCCCACATTGGATCGGTCTACACCGGACTACTGTGGGAGCGAGCTTGCTCGCGATGAACGATGACGCGGTCAGCCTGCCAGCTACCGTGGATCGACGTTATCCAACGCGCGATTCACCGCCAACTCCGCCAACATGACAATCTGCGAAATGGCCAGCGCCGTGTTGCGCTGGGGGCCAGTCAGGCAGGTGGCGAAATCACTCGCCATGACATTGGCTGAAGCCAGTGATTCACAGGCATGGGCAAGCAGGCTTTCAGTGTCCATGTCGGGGACGATCATGAACATGGTGCGAGGGCTGTAGGGTTTGGTGGTGGTGTAGGGCGGATCAGGGATTAACTTATCCAAAACATGCTCCTTATCGATTGGAGCCATCTCTCGCCGTTTCTCACGCGAGCGAAGAGGTGGCAGCTATGTGCGGAGTGAGAAACCGGCAAGAGAGCAATCCGGCCAGACCGAGGTCTGCCCGCACACAGCCGCCATAAAGCATTGCTGGCAGCGGATAAGCTGGCGGCAATTATGGTGGTACTGGCGCTGGATTAACACTCTCTTGCGGGTTCTCACACCCGATCGCTGAAGCATTTCAGCGATCACCAAAGGTTATTCAGCCCGCTTCCGACGGACAACCTGAAAACTGCGTGGGAAACTTCTGGCGCTTTCCTACACCGCGCCATCCCATGTGGGAGCGAGCCTGCTCGCGAAAAACGCCAGGACAACGCGGGCATTCAGGCAGCACGCGTTATCGTTGACGTCCATCGCGAGCAGGCTCGCTCCTACAGGGCCGGGCGCTTGTTAAAAGGGACTCGCCGTAAGGGCGAAACCATAAGCCGCCACCCCCTTGCCCCACCGCCACAGACGGCTAACATCAAACAGAAGGAAAATATCTCCACCCCGCCCCTCAAGTTGAAGGACTCGACAACCGACACAGTACGAATAGGCTAACTCGCCAGGACACCTGCAAATCGGCCAAGCTGCAGGCAAAATCCCACAAGGATGATTGTCCCTTTGACTGCCATCACGGGATTGCCAATACTCATGGCAACTTGATGCTACCCGCACGGAACAAGGAATAACCCTTTGAAGCTGGAACTCAAGAACAGCTTGTCGGTGAAGTTGCTCCGGGTCGTGCTCCTGTCGGCATTGATCGTCGGCGTGGTCTTGAGCTGCGCGCAGATTGTGTTCGATGCCTATAAAACACGCCAGGCCGTCGCCAGCGATGCCGAACGGATCCTCGACATGTTTCGCGACCCCTCGACCCAGGCCGTCTATAGCCTGGACCGGGAAATGGGCATGCAAGTGATCGAAGGCCTGTTTCAGGACGCCGCCGTGCGCAAGGCGTCCATCGGCCATCCCAACGAAGCCATGCTCGCGCAAAAAAAACGCGAATTGCAGCACTCCCACAGCCGCTGGCTGACCGACCCGATTCTTGGCAAGGAACGCACCTTCACCACCCAACTGGTCGGTCGCGGCCCTTATAGCGAGTATTACGGCGACCTGAGCATCACCCTCGATACCGCCACCTACGGCCAAGGGTTCATTGTCAGTTCGGTGATCATCTTCATCTCGGGCGTCCTGCGCGCACTCGCCATGGGGCTGGTGTTGTACCTGGTCTACCACTGGCTGCTGACCAAGCCGCTGTCGCGGATCATCGAGCACCTCACGGAAATCAATCCGGATCGTCCCAGCGAACACAAGATTCCGCTGCTCAAGGGGCACGAGAAAAACGAACTGGGTATATGGATCAACACCGCCAACCAGTTGCTCGAATCCATCGAACGCAATACCCATCTGCGTCACGAAGCGGAAAACAGCCTGTTGCGCATGTCCCAGTACGACTTCCTGACGGGACTGCCGAACCGGCAGCAATTGCAGCAGCAACTGGACAGGATTCTCATCGACGCCGGCAAATTGCAGCGCCGGGTCGCGGTGCTGTGTGTCGGCCTCGATGACTTCAAGGGCATCAACGAGCAGTTCAGCTACCAGACCGGCGACCAGTTGTTGCTGGCCCTGGCCGATCGCCTGCGCGGTCACAGCGGTCGCCTGGGCGCCCTCGCCCGCCTCGGTGGCGACCAGTTCGCCCTGGTCCAGGCCGATATCGAGCAGCCCTACGAAGCCGCCGAGCTCGCGCAAAGCATTCTCGATGACCTGGAAGCGGCGTTTGCCCTCGACCATCAGGAGATCCGCCTGCGCGCCACTATCGGCATCACCCTGTTCCCCGAGGACGGCGACAGCACCGAGAAGTTGCTGCAAAAGGCCGAGCAGACCATGACGCTGGCCAAGACCCGCTCGCGCAACCGCTATCAGTTCTACATCGCCAGCGTCGACACCGAAATGCGCCGCCGCCGCGAACTGGAAAAAGACCTGCGCGATGCGTTGATACGCAATCAGTTCTACCTCGTCTACCAGCCGCAGATCAGCTACCGCGACAACCGCGTGGTGGGCGTCGAAGCCCTGATTCGCTGGCAACACCCCGAGCACGGCATGGTGCCGCCGGACCTGTTCATCCCGCTGGCCGAGCAGAACGGCACCATTATTGCCATCGGCGAATGGGTGCTGGACCAGGCCTGCAAACAACTCCGCGAGTGGCATGACCAGGGCTTCTCCGACCTGCGCATGGCGGTGAACCTGTCTACGGTTCAATTGCACCACGCCGAACTGCCACGGGTGGTCAACAACCTGCTGCAGATGTACCGCCTGCCACCGCGCAGCCTGGAACTGGAAGTCACCGAAACCGGCCTGATGGAAGACATCAGCACCGCGGCCCAGCACTTGCTCAGCCTGCGCCGCTCCGGCGCGCTGATCGCCATCGACGATTTCGGAACCGGCTATTCGTCCTTGAGCTATCTCAAGAGCCTGCCCCTGGACAAGATCAAGATCGACAAGAGCTTCGTCCAGGACCTGCTCGATGACGACGACGATGCGACCATCGTTCGCGCCATCATCCAGCTGGGCAAGAGCCTGGGCATGCAGGTGATTGCCGAAGGCGTGGAAACCGCCGAGCAAGAGGCCTACATCATCTCCGAAGGCTGCCACGAAGGTCAGGGCTATCACTACAGCAAGCCGTTGCCGGCACGGGAACTGGCCGTTTACCTCAAGCAGGCCCAACGCAGCAACGCCGCTATTTTGTAATCCCCTGTAGGAGCGAGCCTGCTCGCGATGAACCTGAGAGCAATACGCTCATTCAGAATGAACGCGTCATCGTTCACGTCCATCGCGAGCAGGCTCGCTCCCACAGTGAATAAGAAATATTTACAGGTACAACCCTTTACACATAATGCGAAAGATTTGCATTATGTCGCAGTTTTACGTGTGCATAGCACGACTCCACCCCTATCGAAGCAGGATGTTCGCCATGATTCGTATGCCTCTGGCTACCGCCAGTCTGTTGGCCATCGCTATTTCCCTCGCCGGTTGCGGCGAAGGCAAAGACCAAGAAAAAGCTGCCGCGCCAGCTGCCAGCACTGCGGCTGCCCCGGCTGCTCCAGCCGCTGCGCCTGCTGCCGTCGGTAAAGTCGACGAAGCCGCCGCCAAAGCCGTTGTCGCCCATTACGCCGACATCGTGTTCGCCGTTTATAGCGATGCCGAATCCACCGCGAAGACCCTGCAAACCGCCGTAGACGCCTTCCTCGCCAAGCCGAACGCCGACACCCTGAAAGCCGCCAAGGCTGCCTGGGTTGCTGCTCGCGTACCTTACCTGCAGAGCGAAGTGTTCCGCTTCGGCAACACCATCGTTGACGACTGGGAAGGTCAGTTGAACTCCTGGCCGCTGGACGAAGGCCTGATCGACTACGTCGACAAGTCCTACGAACACGCCCTGGGCAACCCGGGTGCCACTGCCAACATCATCGCCAACACTCAAGTGCAGATCGGCGAAGACAAGGTCGATGTCAAAGACATCACCCCGGCAAAACTCGCCAGCCTGAACGAGCTGGGCGGTTCCGAGGCCAACGTCGCCACCGGCTACCACGCCATCGAATTCCTGCTCTGGGGCCAGGACCTGAACGGCACCGGCCCTGGCGCCGGCAACCGTCCGGCTTCGGACTACCTGGAAGGCAAAGGCGCTACCGGCGGTCACAACGATCGTCGTCGTGCCTACCTGAAGTCCGTGACTCAGCTGCTGGTCAGCGACCTGGAAGAAATGGTCGGTAACTGGAAGCCGAACGTGGCCGACAACTACCGCGCCACCCTGGAAGCAGAACCGGCCGAAACCGGCCTGCGCAAAATGCTGTTCGGCATGGGCAGCCTGTCCCTGGGTGAACTGGCGGGCGAGCGCATGAAGGTTTCCCTGGAAGCCAACTCCCCGGAAGACGAACAGGATTGCTTCAGCGACAACACCCACAACTCGCACTTCTACGATGCCAAAGGCATTCGTAACGTGTACCTGGGCGAATACACTCGCGTCGACGGCACCAAAATGACCGGCGCCAGCCTGTCGTCCCTGGTGGCCAAAGCCGATCCGGCTGCCGACACCGCGCTGAAAGACGACCTGGCCGCCACCGAAGCCAAGCTTCAGATCATGGTCGACCACGCCAACAAGGGTGAGCACTACGACCAGTTGATCGCAGCCGGCAACACCGCTGGCAACCAGATCGTCCGTGACGCCATCGCTTCCCTGGTCAAGCAGACCGGTTCGATCGAAGCCGCCGCTGGCAAACTGGGCATCAACGACCTGAACCCGGACAACGCTGATCACGAATTCTGATCAACGCTGGCTGAGTGAGTAATAAGGCGACCTTCGGGTCGCCTTTTTTGTCGGCCATAACACAAACAACTGTAGGAGCGAGCCTGCTCGCGATAGGGCCATGTCAGTCGACATCAGTTTTGGATGACACATTGCAATCGCGAGCAGGCTCGCTCCTACAGGGGGTTATGGGCAAGCCAAATTACCTGTCCCACATCAAGCAAACGATAATTCCTCTTATTCAAATTCCCATCCCCTGTTAGACTTTGCGCCCTTGTTTTGCTCGTCTTGCAGGATGTCTGATGCCCTCGCTGCCTCTTCGCTTGTCCGCACTGTTTCTGGCTCTGGGCCTGAGTGCCTGCGATGACGCCCCGAAATTCACCCGGGCCGAACCCGGTGAAGCCCGCTCCGGCGGCAGTGCGACGGTGCGCAAGACCGATCAGAACGCGTTTTCCATGCCCTCGGCGAACCTGCCGCCGTCACGGCGCGTGGATTTCAGCGTCGGCAACAGCTTCTTCCGCAGCCCCTGGGTGATCGCTCCATCGACGACGACCGCTCGCGATGGCCTCGGCCCACTGTTCAACACCAATGCCTGCCAGGGCTGCCACATCAAGGACGGCCGCGGCCATCCGCCGACTCCCGACGATGTGAACGCCGTGTCGATGCTGGTACGCCTGTCGATTCCCGACGCCCCGGCATATGCCAAGGTCATCGAACAGTTGGGAGTGGTGCCGGAGCCCGTCTACGGCGGCCAGTTCCAGGACATGGCTGTCCCCGGTGTGGCCCCCGAAGGCAAAGTACGGGTCGATTACACCGCCGTGCCGGTTCGCTTCAAGGACGGCACCGAAGTCGAGTTGCGCAAACCGAACCTGAACATCACCCAGTTGGGCTACGGCCCGATGCACCCCGACACCCGCTTCTCGGCCCGCGTGGCGCCGCCGATGATTGGCCTGGGCCTGCTCGAAGCGATCCCCGAGGAAGCAATCCTGGCCAACGCCGAGGCACAGGCCAAGGCGAACAAGGGCGTCAGCGGACAACCGAACCGGGTCTGGGATGACGCCCAGCAAAAGACCGTTCTGGGGCGATTTGGCTGGAAAGCCGGACAACCGAACCTCAACCAGCAGAATGTCCACGCGTTTTCGGGTGATATGGGGCTCACGACCAGCCTCAGACCCATTGATGACTGCACGGACGCGCAAACGGCCTGCAAACAGGCACCCAGTGGCAACGGCCCCAATGGCGAGCCGGAAGTCAGCGACAACATCCTGCGCCTGGTGCTGTTCTACAGCCGTAACCTCGCCGTGCCGGCCCGCCGTAATGTCAACGCGCCAGAAGTGCTGGCCGGCAAGACCCTGTTTTATCAGGCTGGTTGCCAAACCTGTCACACACCGAAATACACCACCGCCGCCAATGCCGCCGAACCTGAACTGGCCAATCAAGAGATTCGTCCGTACAGCGATCTGCTGCTGCATGACATGGGCGATGGCCTGGCCGACAACCGTAGCGAATTCCAGGCCAGCGGTCGCCAATGGCGTACCCCGCCGTTGTGGGGCATCGGCCTGACACAGGCGGTCAGCGGCCACACCCAGTTCCTGCACGACGGCCGTGCCCGCAACCTGCTCGAAGCCGTGCTCTGGCATGGTGGCGAGGCACAAGCGGCGCAGCAACAGGTTTTGTCTTTCAATGCCGAGCAACGCGCTGCGTTGCTGGCGTTCCTGAATTCCCTTTAACACGCATTCCACTCGCGGGAGCCCGACATGTTCCGTCCCAAACTGTTGTTCACCAGCCTTGCCGCCCTCGCTCTGGGCGCCTGCTCGCCCCAGGACCCGCAAGCGGTCACGTCGGCGGCCATCGCCAAGTCGGTGATCCTGCCGACCTACACCCGTTGGGTTGAAGCCGACCGTCAATTGGCGGTCAGCGCCCTCGCCTACTGCGAAGGCAAGGAAACCCTGGAAACCGCCCGTGCCGACTTCCTGCATGCGCAAAAAGCCTGGGCCGAATTGCAACCGCTGCTGATCGGGCCATTGGCCGAAGGCAACCGTTCGTGGCAAGTGCAGTTCTGGCCGGACAAGAAAAACCTGGTCGGCCGTCAGGTCGAGCAACTGGTCACCGCCCAGCCGCAAATCGATGCCGCCGCCCTGGCCAAGTCCAGCGTTGTGGTACAGGGGCTCTCGGCCTACGAATACATTCTGTTCGACAGCAAGCCTGACGTGGCCAACGCTGAGCAGAAGAGCAAATATTGCCCGCTGCTGATCGCCATCGGCGAACGCCAGAAGCAATTGGCTGAAGATATTCTGCAAACCTGGAACAACACCGACGGCATGCTCGCGCAAATGAGCAAATTCCCGAACCAGCGTTATGCGGACTCCCACGAAGCGATCGCCGATCTGCTGCGCGTACAAGTCACGGCCATCGACACCCTGAAGAAAAAACTCGGCACGCCGATGGGCCGCCAGAGCAAGGGCGTGCCGCAACCATTCCAGGCCGATGCATGGCGCAGCCAGGCATCCCTGACCAGCCTCGAAGCCAGCCTCGCGGCCGCCAAAACGGTCTGGGAAGGCGTGGACAACAAAGGCCTGCGCGGCCTGTTGCCGAGCGAGCAGAAGCCGTTGGCCGACAAGATCGATGCGGCCTATGCCGCCTCGTTGAAACTGTTTGCCGGCAACCAGCGTTCGCTGACCGACATGCTCAATGACGAAGCCGGCCGCCAGCAACTCAACGAGCTGTATGACAGCCTCAACGTTGTCCATCGCCTGCACGAGGCCGATCTGGCCAAGGCACTGGGCATCCAACTGGGCTTCAACGCCAACGACGGTGACTGATGAGGGCCGGTTCCATGCTGCGACGCCAGGTTCTGACATTAGGTAGTTTGCTGCTGGGTGCAGTGACGCTGGGCGGCTGGAAGCTGTTCAGGCAAAAAGACAAGAGTCCGTTGTTGCTTTCGGCACGGGACGACACCGACGGCCAGCATTACGCCGTCGGTTATCGTCTGGATGGTACCCAGGTGTTCGCCACCCGGGTCGGCCAGCGTTGTCACGACATCGTCAACCACCCGACACTGCCGATTGCGCTGTTCGTCGCTCGCCGTCCGGGCACCGAGAGCTACCTGATCGATCTGCGCGACGGCACGCTCCTGCAAACCGTGGCGTCGCAGCCGAACCGGCACTTCTACGGGCACGCGGTCATTCACCACAGCGGCGACTGGCTGTACGCCACCGAAAACGACACCACCGATCCGGGTCGCGGCCTGCTCGGCGTGTACAGATTCGAAGGCGAACGGCTGGTGCACAGCGGCGAGATTTCCACCCACGGCCTCGGTCCGCACCAGGTGTCGTGGATGCCCGATGGCGAAACCCTGGTGGTGGCCAACGGCGGAATTCGCACCGAGGCCGAAAGCCGGGTGGAGATGAACCTCAACGCCATGGAACCGAGCCTGGTCCTGATGCACCGCGACGGCACCCTGCTGAGCAAGGAAACCCTCGCCCAGCAGATGAACAGCGTGCGCCATCTGGCCATCGCCAGCGACGGTACCATCGTCGCCAGCCAGCAGTTCATGGGCGCGGCCCACGAGTCGTCGGAGCTGTTGGCGATCAAGCGGCCCGGCCAGCCCTTCGTCGCGTTCCCGGTACCCGAGCATCAGTTGCAGGCCATGGGACACTACACCGCCAGCGTCGCGGTACACAGCGACTTGCGCCTGGTGGCATTGACTGCGCCGCGGGGCAACCGCTTTTTCATCTGGGACCTGGACAGCGGCGAGGTACGCCTGGACGCGCCACTGCCCGATTGCGCCGGGGTCGGCGCCGTGGCCGATGGTTTTGTCGTGACCTCGGGCCAGGGGCGCTGCCGCTACTACGACTGCCGCCAGACAAACCTGGTCGCAAAACCACTGGAGCTACCCGCAGGGCTCTGGGACAACCATCTGCATCTGATGGCCTGAATCATTAAAAGATCGCCGCCCTCGGCCGCGCCAGTATCGGGATGACATACACCCCGCAGACGCGACCCGAGGCGGCGAATCTTTTCAGGCTTTCACCCCTCTAATACCTCACAACCTGTAAAAACGGCAGTTGGATTACCCTCTACACTCCCGGTAGTGTGCCCCACTGTCTCACCTGATTTTCTCCAAGGAACTGGATATGCTGCGTCGCCGCATGCTGATCATGTTGGGTGTTGTTCTACTGATTGTGCTGGTCCTGGCTGCGTACAAAGCCTTCTCGATCTACACGATGGTTCAAGGCTTCTCTGCGCCCAGGCCGGCCATCAGCGTTGCCGTGGCCACCGCCACCGAACGCCCATGGCAAGTCCGCCTGCCTACTGTTGGTACGCTCAAGGCATTGCAGGGCGTGGACCTGAGCCTGGAGACCGATGGCACCGTCATCGATGTCCAGTTCGAGTCAGGGCAGAAGGTCAAGGCCGGTCAGCCCATCGTCCGGCTCGACAGCGCCGTGGAAAGCGCCTTGCTCGAAACCGCCCTGGCCGACCTCGGGCTGGCCCAGCTGGACTACAACCGTGGCAGCCAGCTGGTGGGCAGCCAGGCGATTTCCAAAGGCGAATTCGACCGACTCTCGGCGGTCCTGAAAAAGAGCAGGGCCACGGTCAATCAGCTCAAGGCCGCGCTCGAGAAAAAACGCATCATCGCGCCGTTCAGCGGCACCATCGGCATTCGTCAGGTGGACGTCGGCGACTATGTGGCCAGCGGCACCATGATCGCCACCCTGCAAGACCTCAGTAGCCTGTATGTCGACTTTTTCGTGCCTGAGCAGTCGGTGCCGAAGATTGCGCTCGGCCAGCCAGTGCAGGTCATTGTCGCGGCGTATCCGACCCAGGAGTACCCCGGCACCATCAGTGCAATCAACCCCAAGGTCGAGAACAGCACCCGTAACGTGCAGGTCCGCGCCACCCTGGCCAACCCCGATGGCAAGTTGATGCCAGGCATGTTCGCCAGCCTCCAGGTGCTCCTGCCCGACCCGCAGCCGCGCATCGTGGTGCCGGAAAGCGCGATTACCTACACGCTCTACGGCAACTCGGTGTATGTGGCCGTACCCAGGAAGGCCGAGGATGGCAGCCTGGTAAAGGACGACAAGGGCCAACCGGTGCTGATCGCCGAACGGCGTTTTGTCGAGACCGGCGAACGCCGCGACGGGCAAGTGATGATCACCAAAGGCGTGCAGAGCGGCGAAAAAGTGGTGACCGCCGGCCAGCTCAAACTGGATAACGGCTCACGCGTTGCCATCAGCGACGACAAGACCCTGGCCGGGCAGAACAGCCCGCCACGCGCGAACTGATCAAGGAATCCCCATGGCTTTTACCGATCCGTTCATCCGTCGCCCGGTTCTTGCAACAGTGGTCAGCCTGCTGATTGTGCTGTTGGGTTTCCAGGCCTGGGGCAAGTTGCCGCTGCGCCAGTACCCGCAAATGGAAAACGCCCTGATCACGGTGACCACCGCCTACCCCGGGGCCAACGCCGAAACCATCCAGGGCTATATCACCCAACCGATGCAGCAAAGCCTGGCCAGCGCCGAGGGCATCGACTACATGACCTCGGTCAGTCGCCAGAACTTCTCGGTGATCTCGATCTACGCGCGCATCGGCGCCAACAGCGACCGTCTGTTTACCGAACTGCTGGCCAAGGCCAACGAGGTCAAGAGCCAGCTGCCCCAGGACGCTGAAGACCCGGTGCTGAGCAAAGAATCTGCCGATGCGTCAGTGCTGATGTACATGAGCTTCTTCAGCAAGGAATTGAGCAACCCGCAGATTACCGATTACCTGTCGCGAGTGATCCAGCCGAAACTGGCGACCTTGCCCGGCATGGCCGAAGCCGAGATCCTCGGCAACCAGGTCTTTGCCATGCGCCTGTGGCTGGACCCGATGAAGCTGGCGGGTTTCGGCCTCAGTGCCAGTGATGTGACCAACGCGGTGCGCCAGTACAACTTCCTCTCGGCTGCCGGCGAGGTGAAAGGCGAATACGTGGTCACCAGCATCAACGCCAATACCGAACTCAAGTCCGCCGAAGCCTTCGGGGCAATTCCGCTCAAGGTCGATGGCGACAGCCGGGTGCTGCTGCGGGATGTGGCGCGCGTGGAAATGGGTGCGGAAAACTACGACACCATCAGCTCGTTCGGTGGCACCCCTTCGGTGTACATCGGCATCAAGGGGACTCCCGGTGCCAACCCGCTGGAAGTGATCAAGGAAGTGCGCAAGATCATGCCGGACCTTGAGGCCCAGCTACCGCCGAACCTGAAAGGTGAAATCGCCTACGACGCCACCCTGTTCATCCAGGCCTCGATCGACGAAGTGGTGAAAACCCTGTTCGAAGCGGTGCTGATCGTGATCGTGGTGGTGTTCCTGTTCCTTGGTGCCCTGCGCTCGGTGGTGATCCCGGTGGTGACCATCCCGCTGTCGATGATCGGCGTGATGTTCTTCATGCAGATGATGGGGTACTCGATCAACCTGCTCACCCTGCTGGCGATGGTATTGGCCATTGGCCTGGTAGTGGACGACGCCATCGTGGTGGTGGAAAACATTCACCGTCACATCGAGGAAGGCAAGACACCGCTCGAAGCCGCCATTGAAGGCGCCCGGGAAATCGCCATGCCGGTGGTCTCGATGACCATCACCCTGGCGGCGGTGTACGCCCCGATCGGTTTCCTGACCGGCCTGACCGGGGCGTTATTCAAGGAGTTCGCCCTGACCCTGGCCGGCGCGGTGGTGATTTCCGGTATCGTCGCCCTGACCCTGTCGCCGATGATGTGTGCGTTTCTGCTGCGTCACGACGAGAACCCCAGTGGCCTGGCCCATCGCCTGGACATGATTTTCGAACGCCTCAAGCGCCGCTACCAGAGCCTGCTTCACGGCACCCTCAACACCCGGCCGGTGGTGCTGGTGTTCGCCGTGATCGTGTTGTGCCTGATTCCGGTCCTTCTCAAATTCACCAAATCGGAACTGGCGCCGGATGAGGACCAGGGCATCATTTTCATGATTGCCAACGCCCCGCAACCGACCAACCTTGACTACCTGAACACCTACACCGACGAGTTCGTCTCGATCTTCAAGGCGTTTCCCGAGTACTACTCGTCGTTCCAGATCAACGGCTTCAACGGCGTGCAATCGGGCATCGGCGGTTTCCTGCTCAAACCATGGGACGATCGCAGTCGCACGCAAATGGCGATCCTGCCCGAGGTGCAGGCCAAACTGGAAAAGATCCCGGGGCTGCAGATTTTCGGCTTCAACCTGCCGTCACTGCCGGGCACCGGCGAAGGCGTGCCGTTCCAGTTCGTCATCAACTCCGCCAATGATTACGAATTGCTGCTGCAAGTGATCGACCGGGTAAAAAAACGTGCAAAGGAATCCGGCAAGTTTGCCTTTGTCCACGTTGACCTGGCCTTCGACAAGCCGGAGGTGGTGGTGGATATCGACCGCGCCAAGGCCGCGCAGATGGGGGTTTCCATGCAGGATCTGGGGGGAACCCTGGCGACCCTGCTGGGTGAAGGCGAGATCAACCGATTCACCATTGAAGGTCGCAGTTACAAGGTCATTGCCCAGGTCGAGCGGCCGTTCCGTGACAATCCGGACTGGCTGAACAATTACTACGTGAAAAACACCAAGGGCGAACTGTTGGCGTTGTCGACCCTGATCACCGTCACCGACCGCGCTCGACCGAGACAGCTGAACCAGTTCCAGCAACTCAATTCGGCCATCCTGTCCGGCGTGCCACTGGTGAGCATGGGGGAAGCCATCGACCTCGTGCGCCAGATCGCCCGGGAAGAGGCACCCCCCGGCTTTGCCTTCGACTACGCCGGCGCATCGAGGCAGTACGTTCAGGAAGGCAGTGCCCTGTGGGTCACCTTTGCCCTGGCACTGGCGATCATTTTCCTTGTGCTGGCGGCCCAGTTCGAAAGCTTCCGCGACCCGCTGGTGATCCTGGTCACCGTGCCCCTGTCTATCTGCGGCGCATTGATTCCGCTGTTCCTGGGCTGGTCGAGCATGAACATCTATACCCAGGTCGGGCTGGTGACCTTGATCGGGCTGATCAGCAAGCACGGCATTCTGATCGTCGAGTTCGCCAACCAGCTACGCAAGGCCAAGGGCCTGACCGCACGGGAAGCGGTGGAAGAAGCGGCGGCGATCCGGCTGCGTCCGGTGTTGATGACCACCGCGGCGATGGTGTTCGGCATGGTGCCATTGATCATCGCCAGCGGTGCTGGTGCGGTCAGCCGGTTCGACATCGGAACGGTCATCGCGACGGGCATGTCAATCGGGACGTTGTTCACCCTGTTTGTGTTGCCTTGCGTCTACACCTTGCTGGCTAAACCCGATAAGCGCTGACGCAGAACAACCTGTAGGAGATGAATCTGTGGGAGCGAGCCTGCTCGCGAAGATGGCTTACCATTCAACAGGGATGTTGACTGATACATCGCTTTCGCGAGCAGGCTCGCTCCCACAAAGGCCCTATGCACTCCGGTAGATTTCCAAAGACAAAAAAAAGGCCTCGCATCAACGAGGCCTTTCATTTTGGCTTCAATCGTTTCAACTCTGCGGCCTCAATCCCTGAGAAAGTCCGAACATGAACAGCAACAAGTCATGATCGGGTCGAGTGGCCACGGATGCCTTGGCAACCCGTGGCAACGGACAATGTTCTTCTGCGTTTATCGAGCTGAGAACCTGGGGGCGTGGTTGCTCCCAGGTTGCCATCGCGATCGATGCAACTGCCAAGGCTCCTACCAGAAACAAACCTCGTGCAATTTCGAGTTTCATCGCTATAAACCCTTGATAGCGCTGCCAAACGCCGTCTCATAAAAGTAGATGAGCTTTTTCCAGTCTGCGTCGTTGAACGACGAGTGGCGGCGCAACTGTTTCAAGTCATGGACAGCTGCGCGATAGGCCGTCAAACGCTTTCGGCACTTCTCCAGATCGATCAGGGCCACTTCGACCTTGGCCGTCTCGCCCTCACCGGTCACACGAACGAAAACATGCTTGTCGTAAAGGCAACCGTGCTGCCAGCGGCCCTTGTGCATGCGAGCCAGGTTTTCAGCCAGGTCATTGAGCACTCGGTCGTTTATGGCTGCACCATGACGCTCGCGACCGCCACCGTCGTACCAGCGATCGATTTCCTCGTAGCCGTCCAGCGACTTGGTGACCAACAAGGCACGCCACTTGTGAACAGGATCGGGCTGTGCGCCACAGAAAACGATTTCCGGAACCCGTACGCCAAGCGCGGTCACGCCTATGAGCGCAGCATGCTCACGCATTACCGTAGGCCGCCCGAAAGGGTGCTGCAAGCTACGATGGATATGCCCGGTCTGGCGCTTGACGTAGAGCAGTTGACCATCACTGCCCATCAGGCGTTGAACGCCGCTTTCCCCGCCGCGACGGACGTTGGGTTCTTCTACCCACTCACCACGCTGACTCCAGAAGTAATCGAAGCGGTCCTGGGGAACGACTTCCGTTTCTGCTGCACACTGCACTGCCATCCTGTTACCTCTTGCGTAATACGTAAACTCGCCACATGGCATAGAGCGGCAAAAAGTCCAGTTGTTCCTGGATGCGGAAACCCGCCTGCTCAAATTCCTTTTCTACGGTAGCGGCCGGTAACACAAACCTGTTTTGGTAACCTTCCTGCCCACGGGTTTTCTCCGAACGCTTGCGTTTCCACGCCTTGAAGTTGCCATCGACCCACAGCGAAAGGATCACGCTATCACGGGTAACCCGCTCGAACTCACGCAAAATAACCATGCGATGCTCGGCTTCACCGATGTGGTGGAGCAAGCGCATGCAAAAAATGCTGTCGACGGCGTTGTCCGGCAAGGCGATGTCGAATGCGGATGTGTGCAAGGGTTGTACCCGTTTCACCACATCGGCAGGTTGCGCCTGGGTTGCGATCTTCAGCATGGACTCCGAATTATCGGCACCGATGATCACGCGGTTGGATTTTTCCGCCAACAAGGGCCAGAAACGCCCTGCACCACAAGGCAAATCGAGGACCAGACCAGGCTCGCCAACCAGAGCCAGCGCCTTACGCGCCAGTTGCTCGTCACGCCAATGGGACAATCGACGGCCGAGACCTTCCTGGTGTTTGCGCAAATAGCGTTTCGCGTGTTGATCGTCGTATTTTTCCGAAAAATCGAGCTTGATCGGGCCGTCCATCATCAGGTCTCCTGAACTTCTGATAGCAGCTACCTTAGATTTTGAAGTGTCGGCGACTGGTCATCCATTTGTGAAAATATCGTTAGGGGAACCCGGAAGTATTACAGGGTTTTTCAGAATTGACAGGGTTTGCTGGACACCTGACTCAATAGATCAAGTTCGGGACAGCTCCACCTGAAAACGGCAGCCACTGGGCTCCATCGTAGTCAGGCTGACGCTCCAGCCCTGGTTTTCACAGATCCGTTGCACCAGTGAAAGCCCCAGGCCCAGACCTTCCCCGCGTTTTTCAGTGCCCCGAACGAAGGGTTCGAACATCGCCTCGCGTTTTTCCTCGGGAATGCCCACACCGCTGTCTTCGACCAGAAATCCCGTGCCCGACAGGCTCAGGCGAATGAAGCCCCGTTCGGTGTAGTGCAAGGCGTTGCGCAGCAAGTTACCCATCACTGCGTGCAGGAGCGTCGCATTGTAGCTATTGGCCTCGGGGTTGCCCGGTTCGAAGATCAGCTTCAGCCCTTTGCTTTCAATGGGCTCGCGCCACAAACCGACCAGGCCCTCGGCTACCTGGCCCAGGGACTGCTGCGGCGACATGCTGGCGTCGTCGCGCTGGGTACGGGCCAGCATCAGGAAGGTTTGCACCAGTTCACGCATTTCTTCACAGGCCCTGGCGATGCGCTCGACCTGGGCGCGACCACGCTGATCCAGACCAGGGTTTTCCAGCAACAACTCGCAGGAACTGGCCAGGATCATCAGGGGCGTGCGCAATTCGTGGCTGACGTCGCTGGTGAACAATCGCTCACGGCTCAGGGCCTGACGCAAACGCCCGAGGGTGGCGTCGAAGGCCACGGCCAGTTCGCCCACTTCGTCGGCGGCATAATCCGGCGCCAAGGGGGGAGCCAAACCCAGCAGTTGATCACGATGGCGTACCTGACGGGCCAGCCGAACCACCGGCGCCATGACCCTGCGTGCCAGGACCCAGCCAAGAAACACCGCCAGTGCCAGGCTCAGTACGAAACCCACCAGCACCACGGCAAACAGCACCCGTTCACGCTCTTCGAAGTCGCTCTGGTCCTGCAACAGCACGTAACGTCGGCCGTCGACGATTTCGACCATGGCGTGGTACGACAGGTTTTCACGGAACACTTCGTGGAAACCCGGCTCCAGGTGCCGCAAGTCCTTGGGCAACCTGAAATCGCCTGGCCCATTGCTGAAGTAGAACAATTGATCCGGTTCGGGGCGGTGGCTCCAGTCCGTGACATTGTCCATCAGCAGCAGGCGCTGCAAATCGCCGCCCAGGCCGGCGGAAATCAGCTTTTCCTCCACCAGGTGCACGGTCGCCACGATGCCCATGGCAAAAGCGCCCGCCACCAGTGCGCTCATCAGCGCAAAGGCAATGATGATGCGTTGAGCAAGGCTCTGCTTAAACTCCATCACGGCCCTCGGCCAGGCGATACCCCACACCGTGCACGGTTTGCAGCAATGGCTTGGCGAACGGCTTGTCGATCACCTGGCGAAGTTGGTGGACATGACTGCGCAGGCTGTCGCTGTCCGGGCAGTCGTCGCCCCAGAGCGCTTCTTCAAGAATTTCACGGCGCAGCACATGAGGGCTTTTCTGCATCAACACCGCCAGCAACTTCAGGCCGACCGGGTTGAGTTTCAGCAAGCGGCCTTCGCGAGTGACTTCCAGGGTGTCGAGGTCGTAGCTCAGGTCGCCGACCTGCAAGGTCCGCCGCCCACCGCCTTGGGTACGGCGCATGACCGCTTCGATACGCGCTGCCAGTTCCGACAGGGCGAACGGTTTGATCAGGTAGTCATCGGCGCCGGACTTGAAGCCTTGCAGACGATCATCCAGCTGATCGCGGGCCGTGAGCATGATCACCGGCGTTTCGCGGCGAGCATCCTCGCGCAGGCGCTTGCACAGGGTGTAGCCATCGATGCCGGGCAACATGATATCGAGCACGATCAAATCGTAGTGCTCGGTGGCCGCCAGATGCAGGCCCGACAAACCATCCTGCGCGCAATCCACGGTATAGCCTTTGAGCCCCAGGTAATCGGCCAGGTTGGCCAGGATATCGCGGTTGTCTTCAACCAATAGAATTCGCATGGGTATCTCTCCGTCCACAGTAACGGCCGTCGTGGCCCGCGCAGCTTAAGGCGAAGTTCAGCGCACGGCTAGGGCTGAGTAAAGTGCAAAAGCGTGGAAATTGACCGATTGCAGCCTTAACAAGTTTTTCACCCGGGATTCACACACAAGCGACAGATTCGGGTCCAGACTCTGCGCGGCTGCGCATTTGAGAACATTTCACTGATCAAGGAACTAGCATGGTTTCGACCCTTGCCCGCCCTGCCCCTCGTCCGCTCAACTTCTGGGTGTGCCTTGGGGTTCCCGCCGTAGCTGCGATCATTCTGGTATTGCTCGAATTGACCAGTCTGGACATGGACCTGGCCAAGCTGTTTTACGACCCGGTCGCCGGGGAATTCATCGGTCGCCACAGTTACTTCCTCGAGGACATCCTGCACGATCGCGCCAAGCAAGTGGTGATCGCCTTCTCGGTGTTTGCCATCCTCGGCTTCATTGCTTCGTTCTTCTCGACCAGGCTCAAACCGCTCAAACGGGAATTGGGTTGCCTGGTGCTGTCCCTCGGGCTGGCAACTTCCTTTGTCACGCCCATGAAAGCGGTGACCGCGGTGCAATGCCCATGGAGCCTCGAGCAATTCGGCGGTCACGAGACCTACAGCGAACTGCTGAGCCCTCGCCCGCCCACCGAAAAACCGGGGCGTTGCTGGCCCGGCGGCCATGCGGCCACCGGTTTCACCCTGTTTGCGCTGTTTTTCGTACTGCGTGACCGTCGCCCGCGCATGGCTCGCGCAGCGTTTGTCTTCGCCTTTGCCCTCGGCTCGGTGTTCTCCATCGGCCGGATGATGCAGGGCGCGCATTTCTTCTCGCACAACGTGTGGACGGCGGTGTTCTGCTGGCTGATTTGTCTGGGGTCGTATTACTTCGTTCTGTATCGACCGGCCTTGAGGGCTGAACGCGGGGCCAGTGCAGTACCTGTAGCCGTCTGATATGCAGATCAAATGTGGGAGCGAGCCTGCTCGCGAAGCAGTTCAACATTCAATGATGATGTTGACTGATACATGGCTTTCGCGAGCAGGCTCGCTCCCACAATGAACTGATACAGGCTTCAAAGTCCGGGCAATAAAAAACCCCGCCTGCTTTCGCAGGCGGGGTTTTTTCGTACAGGGGGTAAGGCTGGCTTACATCATGCCGCCCATGCCGCCCATACCGCCCATGTCTGGCATACCGCCGCCAGATGCACCTTCTTTCTTCGGTGCGTCAGCAACAGCAGCTTCGGTGGTCAGGATCAGACCGCCGATCGACGATGCAGCTTGCAGCGCGGAACGGGTGACCTTGGTTGGGTCCAGGATACCCATTTCGATCATGTCGCCGTATTCGCCAGTCGCAGCGTTGTAACCGAAGTTGCCTTTGCCGTTCTTGACTTCGTTGACCACAACGCTTGGCTCGTCACCGCTGTTGGCAGCGATCTGACGCAGCGGTGCTTCAACGGCACGGCGCAGAACAGCGATACCCACGTCCTGATCAGCGTTGTCGCCTTTCAGATCGTTCAGGGTTTGCAGAGCGCGGATCAGCGCAACGCCACCGCCAGGTACCACGCCTTCTTCAACGGCTGCACGGGTTGCGTGCAGGGCGTCTTCAACGCGAGCTTTCTTCTCTTTCATTTCTACTTCGGAGCCAGCGCCAACCTTGATCACCGCAACGCCGCCGGACAGCTTGGCCAGACGCTCTTGCAGTTTTTCACGGTCGTAGTCCGAGGAAGTTTCGGCAACCTGAGCACGGATCTGAGCGATACGGGACTCGATGTCGCCTGCTACGCCAGCACCGTCAACGATGATGGTGTTTTCCTTGGAGATGGTCACGCGCTTGGCGCTGCCCAGGTTTTCCAGGGTGGCTGCTTCCAGGCTCAGGCCGATCTCTTCGGAGATAACGGTACCGCCGGTCAGAACGGCGATGTCCTGCAGCATGGCCTTGCGACGGTCGCCAAAGCCTGGAGCCTTGACGGCTGCGACTTTAACGATGCCACGCATGTTGTTCACAACCAGAGTCGCCAGGGCTTCGCCTTCAACGTCTTCGGAAACGATCAGCAGTGGACGGCCGGCTTTGGCAACGGCTTCCAGAACTGGCAGCATTTCGCGGATGTTCGAGATCTTTTTGTCGACCAGCAGCACCAGCGGGTTGTCCAGCTCGGCAACCATGGTTTCCGGCTTGTTGACGAAGTACGGGGACAGGTAGCCACGGTCGAACTGCATGCCTTCTACAACCGACAGTTCGTTTTCCAGGCCAGTGCCTTCTTCAACGGTGATCACGCCTTCTTTACCGACTTTTTCCATGGCTTCGGCAATGATGTCGCCGATGGAGTTGTCGGAGTTGGCCGAAATGGTACCAACCTGAGCGATTGCCTTGGTGTCAGCGCATGGCTTGGACAGGTTTTTCAGCTCTTTGACGATGGCGATGGTCGCCTTGTCGATGCCGCGCTTCAGATCCATCGGGTTCATGCCGGCAGCGACGGCTTTCAGGCCTTCGTTGACAATCGACTGAGCCAGAACGGTAGCGGTGGTAGTACCGTCACCAGCGTCATCGTTGGCACGGGAGGCAACGTCTTTGACCAGCTGCGCGCCCATGTTTTCGAAACGGTCTTCGAGTTCGATTTCTTTGGCGACGGAAACGCCGTCCTTGGTGATGGTCGGAGCGCCGAAGCTCTTCTCGATGATCACGTTACGGCCTTTCGGGCCCAGGGTCGCTTTTACCGCGTCAGCCAGGACGTTGACGCCTTTGAGCATTTTCTTGCGGGCGGAATCGCCAAACAGAACTTCTTTAGCAGCCATGATCGATATTCCTTAAATACTTTGTAGTAGCGGAAAATGAACGGGGGTATCAGCCTTCGATAACAGCGAGGATTTCGTTCTCGCTCATTACCAGCAGGTCTTCGCCGTCGACTTTCACAGTGTTGCTGCCGGAGTAAGGACCGAACACAACCTTGTCGCCCACTTTCACGGACAGTGCACGCACTTCACCGCTTTCCAGTGCTTTGCCTGGACCTACAGCGAGGATTTCGCCGCTGTTGGCTTTTTCAGCAGCCGAACCTGGCAGGACGATACCGCCAGCGGTTTTCTTTTCTTCTTCGCTGCGACGGATGACGACGCGGTCATGCAGAGGACGAAGCTTCATTGTCGATCTCTCCTAATTGTGGTTTTCATCGGCCGGTGTAGTCCCGGCGGGTTTAACAAAGTCCGGCGGTGCCGGGTGCGGTTCGTCAACGAACCGCGGAAGTCTGTCTGGCGTGTTCGCCAGAAACCTTGCGGTGACCGTTACATAAGGGCGCACAAGCTGATTACAAGGGCGGGCATCGAAAAATTTTCATGTCGATACCCCGCAAACGAACACGGCACCCGAAGGTGCCGTGTCGATGTGCGTATTACTTGGTATCGCGGTGTTCGAACTCGCCTTCGATCACGTTGGGCTCACGGCCCAGCGGCTCGCGAGGCGCCGGGCCACCACGGGCCTGGAGGTCGTCGGCGAACGCTCGCTGACGCATCGCCTGCTCTTCGGTGCGCTGGCGCATTTTATTGGCCAGCAGGCGACGACTGAACGGCAGCAGCAAGAACAGGCCGATCACATCGCTGATGAAACCGGGAAGAATCAGCAGGCCACCGGCCAATGCCAGCATCAGGCCTTCGAGCATGGTCTGGGCCGGCAGTTCGCCGCGGCTCAGGCTTTCACGGGCACGCAGGGCCGTCGCCAGGCCGGCGATGCGCAGCACAAACACGCCGAACATCGAGCCGAGAATGATCAGCAGCAGAGCCGGGAAAAACCCGATGGACCCTGCCACCTTGACGAATACGAACAGCTCCAACACCGGGAACAGCAGAAAGAGCAACAAAAAAGGGCGCATCAAATGGTTCCTCAACGCAAGAATGCCTTGCCAGTTCACCTTAGATGACGTCGCCGTTTCGTGAATTCAAGCGTCGGTCACTTCATTTTGAGGCCAATGATCGGCGTGGGCCAGAGAAACCAAGGCTTCACGAACTTGTGTCGGCGTATTACAAGACCCTTGAAACGGCAACCAGTACAGACTTTGACCGATACGCAGGTGCATGCCTTCGGTATCGATACCGACCATTTGTGCCGGCACGTTTTTCGGCAGCCCGGCCAGGTCGACGTAATGGGCGATGGCCTTGGCGTGATCGGCGTTCATGTGCTCGACCATGCTCACTTCGGCCTTGCCCGCGAACGGGTTGGCCAGGGTCAGGTCGTTGACCCAATGAATTGCGCCAAAACCGCCGATGTAACGGTGGCGTACAGGCTCAAGCACCCAGAAATCAAAATCGTGGGCCTTGTGATAACCCTGCGACTCCGGGAAATAGCGGTAGTAACGCTCGGAGGC
Organism: Pseudomonas sp. ACN8; assembly: GCF_002303925.1. GTDB lineage: Bacteria > Pseudomonadota > Gammaproteobacteria > Pseudomonadales > Pseudomonadaceae > Aquipseudomonas. Next base: position 77,530 of record NZ_MRCS01000019.1, on the reverse strand, counting down.
GGCTTCGATGGCAGATTCGTCTTCGAGCTGCCGGGCCTCGGCCAGGTAAGTCAGTCGACCAACGGCCTGGACATCTTCGGCGCCACGTTCGCCGACAAACAGCGAGCATTTCCGATCTTTTTGCAGATTATGCGTGTGCTGGGCGATGCGGCTGATCAGGATCAGCGGCCGGCCCTTCTCGTCCAGGCAGTACGGAACCACGGAGCCAAACGGAAAGCCGGGCATCGATTTGGAGTGCGTGGAGAGCACTCCGCGGTATTCCTTGAGAAGCAATTCTCGTGCATGCTTAGCCGCTTCTACGCTCAATTTATGACTCCTTATATAGAATCCGTCAGAAAAACGGACGGGCTGCTGGTGGAAAGTTCCAGCACGCCATCGGGGCAGTTCTCATGTGCAGCCAAGCCAGGTCAGGCGCAGATCGAGAGGCTCTCTAAAGGAAACCACTCAGACCTGCTACCGGGGCATGCGAATGCAACTCACTGACAAAGTAATCATTATCACTGGCGGTTGCCAGGGCTTAGGCCGTTCCATGGCCGAGTATTTCGCAGGCCTGGGCGCGAAGCTCGCGCTGGTGGACCTGAACCAGGAAAAACTCGACGACGCCGTCGCGGCCTGCAAGGCCCGGGGTGTCGAGGCCCGCGCCTACCTGTGCAACGTGGCCAACGAAGAGCAAGTGACCCACATGGTTGCCCAGGTCGCTGAAGACTTCGGCGCGATCCATGGCTTGATCAACAACGCCGGGATCCTGCGCGACGGCCTGTTGCTCAAGGTCAAGGATGGCGAAATGACCAAGATGAGCCTGGCCCAGTGGCAGGCCGTCATCGACGTAAACCTGACTGGTGTGTTCCTTTGCACTCGCGAAGTCGCAGCGAAAATGGTCGAGCTGAACAACAGCGGCGCGATCATCAATATCTCGTCGATTTCCCGCGCCGGCAACGTCGGTCAGACCAACTACTCCGCGGCCAAGGCCGGTGTTGCCGCGGCGACCGTGACCTGGGCCAAGGAACTGGCACGCTACGGCATTCGCGTGGCCGGCATTGCACCGGGTTTCATCGAAACCGAAATGACCCTGGGCATGAAGCCTGAGGCGCTGGAGAAGATGACCGCCGGGATTCCGCTCAAGCGCATGGGCAAGCCTGAGGAAATCGCCCATTCGGCGGCTTACATCTTCGAGAACGACTATTACACCGGTCGGATCCTGGAGATGGATGGCGGGTTGCGGATCTAAGACGCGACAAAGAACAACTGTAGGAGCGAGCCTGCTCGCGATGGTGTGTCAGGCACCGCGGTGTCGACTGATACACCTTCGCGAGCAGGCTCGCTCCTACAGGGATTCGTATTTCAGTTTATTTAGTCGTCGCTGACGCTGATGTTCGGCATCGCCGGCGTCAACGCTTCCTGCAACACGATCCGCGCGCCAACGTGACGGGCCAGTTCCTGGTAAACCATCGCAATCTGGCTATCAGGCTCGGCGATCACCGTTGGCTTGCCGCCATCGGCCTGTTCGCGGATGACCATCGACAGCGGCAGCGAAGCCAGCAGTTCGACGCCATATTGGTTGGCCAGCTTCACGCCCCCGCCTTCACCGAACAGATGCTCGGCATGTCCGCAGTTGGAGCAGATGTGCACGGCCATGTTTTCCACCACGCCCAGCACCGGAATGTTGACCTTGCGGAACATTTCCACGCCCTTGCGTGCGTCCAGCAATGCCAGGTCCTGCGGGGTGGTCACGATGACCGCACCGGCCACCGGGACTTTCTGCGCCAGGGTCAACTGGATGTCACCGGTGCCTGGTGGCATGTCGATGACCAGGTAATCCAGGTCACCCCATGCGGTTTGCGTCACCAGTTGCAGCAGGGCGCCGGAGACCATCGGCCCGCGCCAGACCATCGGCGTGTTGTCATCGGTCAGGAAGGCCATGGACATCACCTCGACGCCATGGGACTTGAGCGGAACGAACCACTTCTGGTCCTTGACCTCGGGGCGGGTGCGCTCGGGGATGCCGAACATGATGCCCTGGCTCGGGCCGTAGATGTCCGCATCGAGGATCCCGACCTTGGCGCCTTCGCGGGCCAGGGCCAGGGCCAGGTTGGCCGCCGTGGTGGATTTGCCCACGCCGCCCTTGCCGGAGGCCACGGCCACCACGTTTTTCACGTTCGCCAGGCCCGGAATCTGTGCCTGGGCCTTGTGTGCGGCGATCACACTGGTGATTTCGACCTTGGCACTCGCCACGCCATCCAGACCCTGAATGGCCATTTCCAGCATCTGCGCCCAGCCACTCTTGAACAGACCGGCGGCGTAACCCAGTTCAAGCTGAACGCTGACGCGCTCGCCCTGGATCTCGATGTTGCGCACGCACCCGGCGCTGACCGGGTCCTGGTTCAGGTAAGGGTCGGTGTATTGGCGAAGGACGGCTTCCACCGCTGCGCGATTGACGGCGCTCATGGGCAACTCCGAAAACAGGACTGGAAAAGATAGAGGGTATCGTACCTGTTCCAGACGTTTGGCGGGATGTTGAAAAGATCGCAGCCTTCACCTGTTACTCATCCAATGAAACAGGCTCACAGGGTGAAAAATATGCGCCGGCGCTTTATAGTGGCCGACCTCCGTTTCATCAAGTAGCCGAGCCCCATGTCCGAGCCACGCAAGATCCTCGTCACCAGCGCCCTGCCCTATGCCAATGGTTCGATCCACCTTGGCCATATGCTGGAGTACATCCAGACCGATATGTGGGTGCGCTTCCAGAAGCACCGCGGCAATCAATGCATTTATGTCTGCGCCGACGACGCCCACGGATCGGCGATCATGCTGCGCGCGGAAAAGGAAGGCATCACCCCGGAACAACTGATCGCCAACGTCCAGGCTGAACACAGCGCCGACTTTGCCGAGTTCCTGGTGGACTTCGATAACTTCCACTCCACTCACGCCGAAGAAAACCGTGAGCTGTCGAGCCAGATCTACCTGAAGCTGCGTGACGCCGGGCACATCGCCACGCGCTCGATCACCCAGTACTTCGACCCGGAAAAGAAAATGTTCCTGGCCGACCGCTTCATCAAGGGCACCTGCCCGAAATGCGGCACCGAAGACCAGTACGGCGACAACTGCGAAAAATGCGGCGCGACCTACGCACCGACCGACCTGAAGGATCCGAAGTCGGCAATCTCCGGCGCCACCCCGGTGCTCAAGGATTCCCAGCACTTCTTCTTCAAGCTGCCAGACTTCCAGCAAATGCTGCAAACCTGGACCCGCAGCGGCACCCTGCAAGACGCCGTGGCCAACAAGATCGCCGAATGGCTGGATGCCGGCCTGCAACAGTGGGACATCTCCCGCGATGCGCCGTACTTCGGTTTTGAAATCCCCGACGAGCCGGGCAAATACTTCTACGTGTGGCTGGATGCGCCGATCGGCTACATGGCCAGCTTCAAGAACCTGTGCAACCGCACGCCGGAGCTGGACTTCGACGCGTTCTGGGGCAAGGACTCCACCGCCGAGCTGTACCACTTCATCGGCAAGGACATCGTCAACTTCCACGCCCTGTTCTGGCCAGCCATGCTCGAAGGCGCAGGGTACCGCAAGCCGACCGGGATCAACGTGCACGGCTACCTGACCGTCAACGGCCAGAAGATGTCCAAGTCCCGCGGCACCTTCATCAAGGCCCGGACCTACCTGGACCACCTGTCGCCGGAATACCTGCGCTATTACTACGCGGCCAAGCTGGGCCGCGGCGTCGACGACCTCGACCTGAACCTCGAAGACTTCGTGCAGAAGGTCAACTCCGATCTGGTGGGCAAGGTCGTCAACATCGCCAGCCGTTGTGCCGGCTTCATCAACAAGGGCAATGCCGGCGTGATGGTCGACACCAACGCCGCGCCTGAGCTGACCGAAGCCTTCCTGGCCGCCGCGCCAAGCATCGCCGACGCCTATGAAGCTCGCGACTTCGCCCGCGCCATGCGCGAAATCATGGGCCTGGCCGATCGCGCCAACGCCTGGATCGCCGACAAGGCACCGTGGTCGCTGAACAAGCAGGAAGGCAAACAGGATGAAGTCCAGGCCATCTGCGCCACCGGCGTCAATCTGTTCCGCCAACTGGTGATCTTCCTCAAGCCAGTGCTGCCGCTGCTGGCCGCCGACGCCGAGGCGTTCCTGAACGTCGCGCCGCTGACCTGGAACGACCACGCGACCTTGCTCGGCAACCACCAACTGAACGAGTTCAAGCCGTTGATGACCCGGATCGACCCGGTCAAGGTGCAAGCCATGACCGACGCCTCGAAAGAAGACCTGACCGCCAGCCAGACCGACACCGGCGCAGCCGCGCCTGCCGGCAATGGCGAACTGGCCAAGGATCCGTTGTCGCCGGAAATCGAGTTCGACACCTTTGCCGCCGTCGACCTGCGTGTCGCCCTGATCGTCAAGGCCGAACACGTGGAAGGCGCCGACAAGCTGCTGCGCCTGACCCTGGACATCGGTGACGAGCAGCGCAACGTGTTCTCCGGGATCAAGAGCGCTTACCCGGATCCGTCGAAGCTCGATGGTCGCCTGACCATGATGATCGCCAACCTCAAGCCACGGAAAATGAAGTTCGGCATCTCCGAAGGCATGGTGATGGCGGCCGGCCCTGGCGGTGAAGAGATCTACCTGCTCAGCCCTGACAGCGGCGCCAAACCGGGCCAGCGCATCAAGTAAGGTCTGCGGCAAATCGATCCCACAGTCGTGCCTGGCGCGGCTGTGGGATTTTCATGTCTGGCCCACCCTCCGTCCTTGCCGGATAATGCCTAAGCTCCTGTAGGAGCGAGCTTGCTCGCGATGGTCGTCAACGATAATGCGTGCCCACAGGTTGAACGCGGCGCTCCTGAGTCCATCGCGAGCTCGCTCCTACAAAAACTACCGTTCTTGCCGGCACGATCATGACCGAAGCACTTCTTACGCTTATCAGCGCCGCCCTGATCAACAACATCGTGTTGCATTGGCCGTTGGCCGTCGATCCGCTGTTGGCCGGTCAGCGCCGTCAGGTCCATGCCTTGGGCATTGCGACGACCTGCCTGATGCTGGTCGTGGGCATGCTCGGCTACGCGCTCTATCAATGGCTGCTGGTGCCACTGCAGTTGACGCCGCTGCGTCTGTTTGTATTTCTGCCTTTGAGCGTGTTGCTGATCAGCCCGCTGCTGAAGTTGCTGGCACGGGTGTTTTCGACACTGCCGTTCGAAGGCCTCTGGCCGTTGCTGCTGGGCAATGCCGGCGTGCTCGGCGTGGCCTTGCTCAATGCTCAGCAAGACAAGGGCTTCTTTCACGCCACAGCCCTGAGCCTCGGTGCAGGGTTGGGCTTCTGGCTGGTGTTGAGCCTGTTCACCGATTTGCGTGAACGCACGGTCGACAACGATGTTCCCCTGCCCTTTCGCGGCTTGCCGATCGACCTGATCGGCGCCGGCCTGATCGCAGTGGCCTTTCTCGGATTCAGCGGACTGATCAAAACATGAGTCTGATTCAAAGCATCGACGCACTCTTGCCGCAAACCCAATGCGGCAAGTGCGGCCACCCCGGGTGCAAGCCGTACGCCGAAGGCATCGCCAATGGCGAGCCGATCAACAAATGTCCGCCCGGCGGCAACGAAACCATTAATGCCCTGGCCGAACTGCTGAAGGTGCCGGTGCTGGAGCTGGATGTCAGCCGTGGCTCGGCCCCGGCGCAGATCGCCTACATCCGCGAGGCCGAGTGCATTGGTTGCACCAAGTGCATTCAGGCCTGCCCGGTCGATGCCATCGTCGGCGCGGCCAAACTGATGCACACGGTGATCATCGATGAGTGCACCGGTTGCGACCTCTGCGTGGCACCCTGTCCGGTGGACTGTATCGAAATGCGCCCGTTGCTGCCGAACACGGTACTGCCCGTTGTCGGGGGCCTGGCCCTCACACCGCAGGCGCGGCAGGCCCGTACCCTCAAGCGCGATCATGCACGGCGCCGCTTCGAACAACGCAATGCTCGCTTGCAGCGTGAGGAGCAACAGAAAATCGCCGAGCGCCAGGCAAGGCAACGAGCCGCGCAACCTGCGGCGGCGGCAGCCGACCCGGTGCAGGCGGCTCTCGAGCGCGTCCGCGCACAGAAAACCGCCAATGCCGATGCCGCGCTGAAAAAGGCCAAGATCGATGTAGCGATGAGTCGGGCGCAGTTGCACAAATCGCTGAAGGCCTTTGGGCATCCGCCGACCTTTGAACAGCAATCGCAGTTGATCGTCCTGCAACAGCAGTTCGAAGCCGCCGAACAAAACCTGGCGCAACTGGAAAGCGTCGCCCCAGCTGCCCCGGCGCCGACGGCCGCAGTTGTGTCGTCAAATGATGCCGATCTGAAACGGGCCAAGATCCAGTTGGCCATGCGCCGCGCCGAACTCAAGAAGGCTCGGGCCAACGAAGCACCGGCGGAGCAAATCGAAGCCCTGGAGCGCGCACTCGGTGAAGCCGAACGCCTGGTGGACGCCCATGCCAGCCCTTGATGCCGTGGATGATCGCCTGCAACAGGCGATGAAACTGGTGCTGTTGGCCACGCTGCCGGGAGTTCTGGCGGCGTTCTGGCTGTATGGCTGGGGCGTGTTGATCAATCTGGTTCTGGCGGCCACTGCCGCGTTGGCCGTCGAGGCCGCCGTCGTGCATTTGCGCCAGCGACCGCCGGGGCCAACCTTGAGTGACGGTAGCGCGCTGGTCAGTGCCACATTGCTGGCTCTGGCGCTGCCGCCTTACTGCCCATGGTGGCTGACCCTCAGTGCTGCCACTTTTGCGATGGTGTTCGGCAAGCACTTGTATGGCGGCGTCGCTTCGAATCCCTTCAACCCGGCGATGCTCGGTTTTGCCTTGGTACTGGTGACCTTTCCCCAACCAATGACCCTTTGGCCATCGCCCCATGGCATGGATCTGCTGAGCGGTTTACAGCACGTGTTCGGCGTCGGCCACGCGCCGGATGCGTGGGTGCAGGCCACGGCACTGGACAGTCTGCGGATCAACAAAAGCCTGACCATGGATGAACTGTTTGCCGGCAACCCGGCATTCGGCCACTTAGGCGGTCGGGGAGTGGAATGGGTGAACCTGGCCTTTGTGGCGGGTGGAATGTTTCTGCTGCAGCGAAGGGTGATCAGTTGGCATGCACCGGTCGGCATGCTGGCCAGCCTGTTCATCATCAGCCTGCTGTGCTGGAACGGTTCGGGCTCCGACTCCCATGGCTCGCCGTTGTTTCATTTGCTGACCGGCGCGACCATGCTGGGGGCGTTCTTCATCATTACCGAACCGGTGTCCGGCGCCAGAAGCCCTCGCGCGAAGTTACTGTTCGGCGTCGGCGTCGGGCTTCTGACTTATCTGATTCGTACCTGGGGTGGCTACCCGGACGGCATCGCCTTCGCCGTGCTGTTGATGAACCTGTGCGTGCCGGCGCTGGAGCGGTTCGTGGCGGCCAGGCAACAACCGGAGGCGCCATGAGCCGGACATCAAGCTTCGCGCTTGTGGTGCTTTTGGCCGCTCTGGGCCCTGGCATGACCTACTTCGTGCAACTCGGCAGCGCTCCACGCATTGCAGCCGAACAGCACCTGATCGACAGCCGTCATCTGCTGGACCTGATCGCGCCGGACAGCTACGACAATCAACCACTCGAACACCCGATAAAAATTGAAGCAGCCGCACTGACCAACAGCACCTTGCTGGGTGGTTATCTGGCGACCCGGGGCGATCAACCCGTCGCGGTGTTGCTGCGCAGTCAAACCCTTGGCTACGCCGGTGCCATCGAGCTGTTGATCGCTGTCGATGCCAACGGCAGGTTGCTGGGCGTCAAAACCCTCAAACAGTCGGAAACACCAGGACTGGGCGCGCGGATCGCCGACTGGCCCAATGCCTGGCTCCAGGTTTTTTCCGGCAAGTCTCGAACAGAACCCGGTGACAGCGGCTGGGCGCTGAAAAAGGATCAGGGGCAATTCGATCAGATCGCAGGCGCAACCATCACCTCAAGAGCGGTGATCAATGCCGTCCACGACGCCTTGCGCTACTTCGATGAACACCGGCAACATCTGCTTGGAATCCCTGCCCATGGATAATTCATCGACTCTGCGCAACGCCTTGATGCTGACGCCACTGATCGGCGCCACTCACTCGCTGATGGCCGCGGTTGGTCTGTGCCTGATGTTCATGGTGGTGACTCAGCTGTTCAGTCTGGCCATGGGCGCCCTGCGATCCCGACTGGTCCCGGCGACCCGCTTGCTGGCCAGCATCCTGTTGGCGGCCACGCTCACCAGTTGCGCGGAACTCATGGCACAAGCCTGGTCGCTGCAATGGCAGCAGCATCTGGGGTTTTACAGCGCCTTGATCGCCTTGCAATGCGTCGTACTGGAACACACCGGGTTCTTTCAGAACGATTGGCGTCAACGTCTGCGACTCAACGGCCTGTTTGCCGCGCTAATGATCGCGCTGGGCCTGCTGCGCGAACTCATCGGCAACGGAACACTTGGAAACCATCTATCGTGGCTGTTCGACGCAACACAAACTGACTGGCAAGGCTGGGTGCTGGCGGCTGATGGTGGCCTGCGCCTGGCCACATTGGTCCCCGGCGGGTTCATTCTGCTCGGACTGCTGATCGCCGCCTGGCAGGCCTCGCGCCCAGCGCCCACACATTGATTGCCTTCGAGGAAACGTACTGCCCATGAATGCCGCAAAACGTCTGGAAATTTTCCGCAGACTGCACGAGGACAACCCGGAACCGAAGACCGAGCTGGCCTATTCCTCAGCGTTCGAATTGCTGATTGCCGTGATTCTCTCGGCGCAGTCGACCGATGTCGGCGTCAACAAAGCCACAGCCAGGCTGTTCCCGGTCGCCAATACCCCGGCAGCGATCCATGCCCTGGGTGTAGAGGGGTTGTCGGAGTACATCAAGACCATCGGTCTGTACAACAGCAAAGCGAAAAACGTGATCGAAACCTGCCGCTTGCTGGTCGAGCGTCACGCCGGTGAAGTGCCACAAACCCGCGAAGAGCTGGAAGCACTGCCCGGCGTCGGCCGCAAGACCGCCAATGTGGTGCTCAATACGGCATTCCGTCAGCTGACCATGGCCGTCGACACGCATATCTTCAGGGTCAGCAACCGGACGGGTATTGCTCCCGGCAAGAATGTGGTGGAAGTCGAGAAGAAACTGATGAAATTCGTGCCCAAGGAGTACCTGCTCGACTCCCATCACTGGCTGATCCTTCATGGCCGCTATGTTTGCCTGGCCCGCAAGCCCCGTTGCGGAAGCTGCCGGATCGAGGACTTGTGCGAATACAAGCACAAAACCTCCGACGATTGAGGCGCTATTAGGTTTATTGATTTGTCGATTGAAAAAATCTTTTTTACCCGCCGGGAGATTGTCGATATAAGGAGCGCCAAAGGCCTTCTTAGCCTGGAGCAACTAAATGAGTACTGGCAAAGAGCAATTGGACGTAGAAGACGATTTCACCACCGCCGAAACCGATGACGCTGAGCCGGTGGTTGAAGTTGCGAAAACTAATCTGAGCAAACGCCGCACCATCGACAACCTGCTGGAGGAGCGCCGACTGCAAAAGCAATTGGCCGATTACGATTTTGACTTATGACACCTGAAAGCCTCCCGAAACGGAGGCTTTTTTCTAAGTGCCATACCCCGCCAGGCGCTCCTTGTCGCGCCGTTACGCCATCACACCAGACCATTGCGCTGTGCCAGCTCGATCAGATCGACCAGAGACCGCGCATTCAGCTTGAGCAACAGGCGAGTCTTGTAAGTACTGACTGTTTTATTACTGAGAAACATCCCATCGGCAATCTCTTTATTGGTCTTTCCTCGGGCCAACTGTTGCAGGACCATCATTTCCCGTCCCGACAAGCGATCAACCATATCGGCCTCACTGGCATTCCCCAAACTGCAACGCACGGTATGCAAGGCTTGATTAGGAAAGTAACTGTAACCTGACAACACGGCCTTTATTGCACTGAGCAACTCCGTGAGGTCTTGTTGTTTGCAGACATAACCGGCTGCACCGGATTGCATGCAACGCATCGAAAAATGTCCCGGCGCCTGGGAAGTCAAAATCAGCACTTTCATCGGCATTGAAGTCGAAGACAAACGCGCGATGACTTCCAACCCGTCCAGCTTCGGAATCCCGATATCCAGAATGACAATGTCCGGCATAAGTTCACGGGCTAGTTGCAGTGCATCCACACCATTATCGGTTTCTGCAATAACTTCGTAGCCATGACGCTCCATTAGCATACGTACCGCAAGACGAATGACGGGGTGATCATCCACGATCAGCACTTTATTCATGGGCAAGTCCAATTTTCGCTGTTCGAATTTTTAGAGCCCGCACAATAGCCTAGTCGTTTCACCCATGGCATGTCGCCCCTCCCGGCCACCCACACCAAGAGACATACCCTACAAACAACACGGATTTCTCCTACAAAAATCCCTCGAACAGAGTGAATTGAAAACTGTATCAGCGTCAGTGTGTCGCACTTTCCAGCAGCCATCCCTGTCGATTTACGACCAAAATTTTCCGAGTGCCAGTTTGATCGGTCGTGCCCCGACAAACACTAGCCGCTATCTCCCCGTTAAAACGTAACTGATATTTTCGTGTTCAACACTCACACCAGAAATATCACACACCCAGCATCCAATTACTCTTACAGAAAATAATATTTTTTGAGCAATCATTAAAACACCCCCCATTCAAGAATTCGAAGAGCAATACAGAAAACAAATAAAACCAGTCAAAAACCAACAAGCAATAAAAATCACTACAATAACCACCACATCAGACCAACCCCATAAACCACTCGAGAACAGACAATCCGGCATGAGTACAGAACATGATAAAAAAACGAATCACCAACCCAATGACAATTATCGCGATATTCGCAGCGCTCTCTGAGACTTCGGCAGCCGTCTCTCTACCCTTCCTTGATCAGGAAGAAAGAGAACTCTACGTCTGGTTCCTGATCAGTTTTCCGTTCTATCTGCTTTTACTTTTTTTCGCGACACTCAACTTCAACTATAAATCACTTTATGCGCCCTCGGACTTTGAAAAGGGCAAGCACTTCATGAAGGTTATGGATGATGTTGGGCGCTCGGAAAAAAAAGCGTGCGCAAAGCCGTCTGAAAACCCCGGTCTGGAAACGTCGACGAATGACTGGCAGTCAGCTCGCATGCCCTGTGGCGCGCAGGACCCGCCAACCGGGATCGGTCTGCAAACCACTGTCTCCGTTCAGCATCACCTTCAGTTACCGGAACCGGTAAAAGACCTGTACATCGTTGATGTACGCTGGATGAGCGAAGAGGTCGAGTTTGGAGCGCTGCTGGAGAAAATCCAGAGGCCACGGGAAAAGACGGCGTACGTGATTCTGTTTGTCACTTGTGCCGTTTCGGAGAAATTACTGAAAGCCAGTGCGCTTGTACATTCAAAGCAGGCCAGCAAGCGCAGTGCCGACTTTCATGTGGCCTACAATCCGGACTCGCACAGGTTGTCGGTCATTGATCAGGCCGGGCAACCGGCAAACAACAACCCATAGAACAGGCTATTGGAAGGATAAAAACAGGAAATCATCAGCGCAAACGAAAACACCCGACCACGCAGTAACTGGTGTCATACCCCGTTTTCAGGTACCTGACCCCGTCGAGGACGAGGTCAGGTATCCATCACGATTTCAAAGGTCTCAGAACAGCTTCCGGCCTTTGTTCGCCGCAATGCGCATGCGCAGGGCATTGAGCTTGATGAAGCCCGCTGCATCCGCCTGGTTGTACGCGCCGCCATCTTCTTCGAAGGTAGCGATGTTGGCATCGAACAGCGAGTCGTCGGACTTGCGGCCAGTGACGATCACATTGCCCTTGTACAGCTTCAGGCGCACAACGCCGTTCACATTGACCTGGGACGCATCGATCATCTGTTGCAGCATCAGACGCTCAGGGCTCCACCAGTAGCCGGTGTAGATCAGGCTGGCGTACTTGGGCATCAACTCGTCTTTGAGGTGAGCCACTTCGCGGTCCAGGGTGATCGATTCGATCGCACGGTGGGCACGCAACATGATGGTGCCGCCAGGCGTTTCGTAGCAGCCACGGGACTTCATGCCCACGTAACGGTTTTCGACGATGTCGAGACGGCCGATACCGTGCTCACCACCGATACGGTTCAGGGTCGCCAGTACGGTGGCCGGAGTCATTTCGACGCCGTCCAGCGCGACGATGTCGCCGTTGCGGTAGGTCAGTTCCAGGTACTGCGGTTTGTCTGGAGCGTTTTCCGGGGAAACGGTCCAGCGCCACATGTCTTCTTCGTGCTCGGTCCAGGTGTCTTCCAGCACGCCGCCTTCATAGGAGATGTGCAGCAGGTTGGCATCCATGGAGTACGGGGACTTCTTCTTGCCGTGGCGCTCGATCGGGATCGCGTGCTTATCGGCGTAGTCCATCAGCTTTTCACGGGACAGCAGGTCCCATTCGCGCCAAGGGGCAATCACTTTCACACCAGGCTTCAAGGCGTATGCACCGAGCTCGAAACGAACCTGGTCGTTACCCTTGCCGGTGGCGCCATGGGAAATGGCGTCAGCGCCGGTTTCGTTGGCAATTTCGATCAGGCGCTTGGCGATCAGCGGACGAGCGATGGAAGTACCCAGCAGGTACTCGCCTTCGTAAACGGTGTTGGCGCGGAACATCGGGAAAACGAAATCGCGCACGAACTCTTCGCGCAAATCGTCGATGTAGATCTCTTTGACGCCCATGGCCTGAGCCTTGGCGCGTGCAGGTTCGACCTCTTCGCCCTGACCCAGGTCAGCGGTGAAGGTCACCACTTCACAGTTATAAGTATCCTGCAGCCACTTGAGGATCACCGAAGTGTCCAGGCCGCCGGAATACGCCAGAACGACCTTGTTTACGTCCGCCATGCCATCACTCCACGGGGTTCTACGGAAAGCCGTGAAGTCTACCGCTCATGCAGAATAATTTACAGTGGCGCGACAGCTTATGACGACGAAGCGACAGATTATGTCGAGGGCGCGACGATGACCAAATAGTCAGGAAGTTGCCGAAACGGCCGCTTTCGTCGCTTGCGGGGCGACTTGTTCCACTGGTGCTCCGCGCTCCAGGCGCACCGCCACTCGACGGTTCTTCGCGCGGTTGGTGTTGTTGGTGTTAGGCGCCACCGGATAACGCTCGCCATGGAAACGCATAGTGATTTGCGATTCCTGGATGCCGTTGGCCTTGAAGAATTCCATCACTGCCAGGGCTCGGCGCCGCGACAGGTCGCGGTTGGTCAGGCGGTTGCCGCTGTTGTCGGAGTGACCGTCGAGCTCGATATGATTGACCGTCGGATCGGCCTTCATGTACTCCAGCATCACCTGCAATTTGGCTTTTGCGGCGCTGTCGAGTTCGATTCCGCCGCCGGGGAAGCCTATTTCGGATTGTTTCACCTGTTCGAAATTCTGTGGCAACAGTTTCGCGACACACCCCTGATAGTCGGCAAACGCTTTCGTGAACCTGACCGGCAACAAGCGTACTTCCGACACCCGCCCATCCCCCGAGGAATGTCGAACCACCGGGCTGCGACCGTCCATCAGGCCACTGATCAGGCGCCCGGCCTGAACCTTAGAGCTGTTGAACAATACGTTGCCACTACCAATCCTCACGGTGCCCAGGTTGATGTCTTCACGCCCCGGTTGCCACGGCGCCGCAGCGGCCAGCAGCGTCGCCGAGCCACCGCCAATCATCGGGTTGTAGGCCTTCAGACGAAACGTCGCCTGCTCGCCGGCACGACGCACGAACTCGCCCGAACCGAAATCGGTGATCGGCTGAGTCAGGCGGCATTCGAACTTGTCACCTTCTACCGTCCACTCAATGTTCTCCAGACGGGTCTGGAAAGTGAGCGCCATCGCCGGAAGGCTGGCAAACACACTGAGCAAGGCTAAATAACGCTGGCGCACGGGAGGCTCCACTGGCTTCTACAACAAAAAGACTGACACACACATGTTTACGGCATACCTGTTGGATATCGGAAGCTTCCTGCAAAACTTGATAGCGAGTGCCTGCAAGAGTCTTTTCCGGTAGCATTCCCTTGAGTTTGACCCGCCTGGAATCCCCTCATGTCCGACCGCCTGACCCTGCTGCGTCCCGACGACTGGCATATTCATCTTCGCGATGGTGCCGTGTTGACCAATACCGTCGCGGATGTCGCGCGCACCTTTGGCCGCGCCATCATCATGCCCAACCTGGTTCCACCAGTGCGCAACGCGGCCGAAGCCGACGGCTATCGCCAGCGGATTCTCGCTGCCCGCCCGGCCGGCAGCCTGTTCGAGCCACTGATGGTCCTGTACCTGACCGACCGCACCCAGCCTGAAGAAATTCGCGAGGCCAAGGCCAGCGGATTCATTCACGCCGCCAAGCTGTACCCGGCCGGCGCGACCACCAACTCGGATTCTGGCGTCACCAGCATCGACAAGATCTTCCCTGCACTCGAGGCCATGGCCGAAGTCGGGATGCCATTGTTGGTCCACGGTGAAGTCACCCGGGGCGATGTCGACGTGTTCGACCGCGAAAAAATCTTCATCGACGAGCACATGCGTCGTGTGGTCGAGCGTTTCCCGACCCTCAAAGTGGTCTTCGAACACATCACCACCGCGGACGCCGTGCAGTTCGTCAACTCGGCCTCGGCCAACGTGGGCGCGACCATCACCGCGCATCACCTGCTGTACAACCGCAACCACATGCTGGTGGGCGGGATTCGGCCGCACTTCTATTGCCTGCCGATCCTCAAGCGCAATACCCACCAGGAAGCCCTGCTCGACGCCGCCACCAGCGGCAGCGAGAAGTTCTTCCTCGGCACCGACTCGGCCCCCCACGCCCAGCACGCCAAGGAAGCGGCCTGCGGTTGCGCCGGTTGCTACACCGCCTATGCGGCCATCGAGATGTATGCCGAGGCCTTCGAACAGCGCAATGCGCTGGACAAGCTCGAGGCCTTCGCCAGCCTCAACGGCCCGCGCTTCTATGGCCTGCCGGCCAACACCGATCGCATCACCCTGGTCCGCGAAGAGTGGACCGCCCCGACCAGCCTGCCATTTGGCGAGCTGACCGTTATCCCGCTGCGCGCCGGTGAAAAACTGCGCTGGCGCCTGCTGGAGGAACACGCGTGAGTGAAGACCATTTCGACGACGAACTGGAAGGCAATGGCGGCGGAGGCGGCCCTCGTCATCCAATGGCGGCAAGGTTCCGTGGTTACCTGCCGGTTGTCGTCGATGTAGAGACCGGTGGCTTCAATTCGGCCACCGACGCCCTGCTGGAGATCGCCGCGACCACCATCGCCATGGATGAAAAGGGTTTTGTTTACCCGGATCACACCTACTTCTTCCGTGTCGAGCCGTTCGAAGGCGCGAACATCGAAGCGGCGGCCCTGGAGTTTACCGGGATCAAGCTCGATCACCCGCTGCGCATGGCGGTGAGCGAAGAGTCAGCCCTGAACGATATCTTCCGTGGCGTGCGCAAGGCCCTCAAGGCCAATGGCTGCAAACGGGCGATTCTGGTCGGGCATAACAGCAGCTTCGACCTGGGCTTCCTCAATGCAGCGGTTGCGCGGCTGGACATGAAGCGCAACCCGTTCCATCCGTTCTCCAGTTTCGATACCGCAACGCTCGCCGGCCTCGCTTACGGCCAGACCGTACTGGCCAAGGCTTGCCAGGCAGCGGACATCGACTTCGACGGTCGCGAGGCTCACTCGGCTCGCTATGACACCGAGAAGACGGCAGAGCTGTTCTGCGGCATCGTCAATCGCTGGAAACAGATGGGTGGCTGGGAAGACTTCAACGATTGATGTTGCTGGCTCTTTGTAGGAGCGAGCCTGCTCGCGATGGTCTTCAACGATGACGCTGGGAGCCTGACACCCCGCGGTGTTCTCAAGTCCATCGCGAGCAAGCTCGCTCCTACAGAGAGCAAAAAACGCCCATAAAAAAACCGGCCTCGACGGCCGGTTTTTTTATACCTGCTTTTTACAGCGGGAGCGTACGCCTTACAGAGCGGCAGCGTGCTCGGTCAGGTAAGCGGCAACGCCTTCTGGCGAAGCGTTCATGCCTTTGTCGCCTTTTTTCCAGTTGGCAGGGCAGACTTCGCCGTGCTCTTCGTGGAATTGCAGAGCGTCGACCAGACGGATCAGCTCTTCCATGTTACGACCCAGCGGCAGGTCGTTGATGATCTGCGAACGGACAACGCCTTTGTCGTCGATCAGGAACGCGCCACGGAATGCCACGCCGTCAGCGGACTGAACGTCGTAGGCCTTCATGATGTCCTGCTTGATGTCGGCAGCCATGGTGTAGCGAACCTGGCCGATACCGCCGCTGTTCACTGGAGTGTTGCGCCATGCGTTGTGGGTGAAGTGCGAGTCGATCGAAACAGCGATCACTTCAACGTTGCGTGCCTTGAACTCAGACATGCGGTTGTCCAGAGCGATCAGCTCGGACGGGCAAACGAAGGTGAAGTCCAGCGGGTAGAAGAACACCAGGCCGTATTTGCCTTTGATCGCCGAGGACAGGGTGAAGCTGTCAACGATCTCGCCATTGCCGAGTACGGCCGGTACGGTGAAGTCAGGGGCTTGTTTGCCTACGAGTACGCTCATTGGATATCTCCTGGTGTAATAGCGTGAGAAACAGGGTTCGCATCAGCCTGCCACCCTGAGGCGACAGCCCTGTGACACGATCCCCGGTCGCAAAAGACCGACCATCATACACCGCGTGTTTGAGCTGGCTTAGCTGTTTTTTTCCCCGTCCGATGAAATCCCCGACGGTTTTGGATCACCGATTTGCCAGGCCGACCGTTCGTCAGCCATACCCGCTTATGGCGAAAAGTGCTCTGAAACCACTTTGACAATCATTCTCGTTAACATTAAGATCCATCGCAATTGAGTCACAATCAGCGACGGACCTTCCTTATGTATGTTTGCCTCTGCACTGGCGTCACCGACGGTCAAATCCGCGATGCGATCTATGAAGGATGCTGCAGCTACAAGGAAGTCCGTGTGGCTACCGGCGTTGCCAGTCAGTGCGGCAAATGTGCCTGCCTCGCCAAGGAAGTGGTCCGCGAGACCTTGACCAAACTGCAATCGGCCCAGGCTGCAATTCCTTTTCCAGCAGAATTTACAGCCGCTTAAATATCGAATTTCAAAGAACCGGACATATGTCCGGTTTTTTTATGCCTCAAAATCAACTAGTTATGCTCCAGACGCGGAACACAAACATTCTTATTCCGATTAATTTTCATTTAAGTTTCAATAACTTAGGTTTGACACTATTAAATACCCGGCTCAAACTCTGCTCTATTGACAGCTAATACAGGGCAGGACCCCATCATGAAAGGCGACGTTACAGTCATCCAGCATCTCAACAAGATCCTTGCCAATGAGCTGGTCGCGATCAATCAATATTTCCTGCATGCGCGCATGTATGAAGATTGGGGCCTGAACAAGCTCGGCAAGCACGAATACCACGAATCCATCGACGAGATGAAGCACGCGGACAAGCTGATCAAGCGCATCCTGTTCCTTGAAGGCCTGCCGAACGTCCAGGACCTGGGCAAGCTGCACATCGGCGAGCACACCAAGGAAATGCTGGAGTGCGACCTGCGTATCGAAAAAACCGGCCATGCCGATCTGAAAGTAGCCATCGCGCATTGCGAAACAGTTGGCGATTTCGGTAGCCGTGAACTGCTTGAAGATATCCTCGAGTCCGAAGAAGAACATATCGACTGGCTGGAAACCCAGTTAGGGCTGATCGATAAAGTGGGTCTTGAAAACTACCTGCAATCGCAGATGGGCGAAGACGAGTAACTTCGTTCCGTTAATCTCGATGCTATAAAAAGCCCCGCTCTCTTTTAAGAGGCGGGGCTTTTTTGTGCCTGCTGCTTTTATTGTAGGAGCGAGCATGCTCGCGATGGACTAGAGAGCGCTGCGGGGAACCAGGCTCCCAGCGTTATCGTTAACGACCATCGCGAGCATGCTCGCTCCTACAGGAAGCAGGAAGCGAATCAGGCTTCGGACTTGTTGGCAGCAGCGGCTTCGACAGCAGCCTTGATGGTGGCTTGCAGCGAACCGTCAGCCGCCATTTCAGTCATGATGTCGCTGCCGCCGACCAGCTCACCACCGACCCACAGTTGCGGGAAGGTTGGCCAGTTGGCGTATTTTGGCAGGTTGGCGCGGATTTCCGGGTTCTGCAGGATGTCCACGTACGCAAACTTTTCGCCACACGCCATCACGGCCTGCGCGGCTTTCGCGGAGAAGCCGCACTGCGGGGCATTCGGCGAGCCTTTCATGTAAAGCAGAATGGTGTTGTTGGCAATCTGCTCTTTAATCGTTTCGATGATATCCATGGAGCACCTCGGCTGAACTTTCCGACTCATGGGTCGGCACGGTGGCGCATTGTAACGGAAAGCCGAGCGCCCTGCTCGGTCTCTCCGTCAGACTGACTCAAGCCGCCGCCACGGTCACCGGCACACCATTAAGTGCAGCATTTCCCGACAACTCGTCAAGCTGGCAGTCGTCGGTCAGGTCGTTGGCGCTGGAGCCTGGCTGGCTGCTGGCAATCGTCATTTGCACGCCCGGCCGCGCGTGACCCCAGCCGTGAGGCAGGCTGACCACACCTTTCATCATGTCCAGACTGCCAAGCACTTCGACTTCGATCACACCCACCCGCGAGCTGACCCGAACGCGCTGCCCGTCACTGAGCCCGCGACTGGCCAGGTCGTCCGGATGCATCAGCAACTGGTGGCGTGGCTTGCCTTTCACCAGCCGATGATAGTTATGCATCCATGAGTTGTTGCTGCGTACATGCCGGCGGCCAATCATCAACAACTCGTCGGCGGCCGGTGCCTGCAAGGCTGCGAAGCGCACCAGATCAGCGAGAATCGCGGCCGGTGCGGCCTGGATGCGTTGACTGGCAGTCTTCAGGCGGGGCGTCAGGTTAGGCTTGAGCGCGCCCAGATCGACGCCATGGGGATAATCGAACAAAGTCGCCAGCGACAGTTTGTGCTCTGAATTGTCGCCGTACATCCCCATGCGCAGGCCGCGATCGATCATTTGCGCTGGGGCGATGGTGGGCTTCAACTCTTTGCCGGTTCTGGCGGCAAACGCCTTGGCCAGCCCGACGAAAATTTCCCAGTCGTGCAATGCACCTTGGGGTTTGGCGAGGATCGCGCGGTTGAAACGGCTGACATTGCGCACCGCGAACAGGTTGAACGTGGTGTCGTAATGGTCGTTTTCCAGCGCCGATGTGGATGGCAGGATCAAGTCGGCGTAACGCGTGGTTTCATTGATGTACAGGTCGATACTGACCATGAACTCCAGCCCGTCCAGCGCCTGCTCGAGCTTTCGGCCATTGGGTGTGGACAGCACCGGATTGCCCGCCACCGTGATCAGCGCGCGGACTTGCCCTTCCCCTTCGGTGAGCATCTCCTCCGCCAGCGCCGACACCGGCAACTCTCCGGCGTACTCCGGGCGCCCGGAAACCCGGCTCTGCCACAGATTGAAATGCCCGCCCGAAGTCGTCGCCACCAGGTCCACCGCAGGCTCGGTGCACAAGGCGCCACCCACACGATCGAGATTGCCGGTGACCAGGTTGATCAACTGCACCACCCAGTGGCACAGCGTACCGAAGGCCTGGGTCGAAACGCCCATGCGGCCATAGCAGACTGCACTCGGTGCCGCGGCGAAGTCTCGCGCCAATTGGCGGATCTGTTCGGCCGGTACGGCGCACAACGGACTCATGGCCTCGGCGGTGAACGGCGCGACGGCCTCCCGTACGTCCTCCAGGCCATCCACCGGCAGATGGCTGTCGCGGGTCAGACCTTCAGCGAACAAGGTATTGAGCAGGCCGAACAACAGCGCTGCATCGCCACCCGGGCGAACGAACAGATGCTGGTCGGCAATCGCCGCCGTCTCGCTACGGCGCGGATCGACCACCACCACCTTGCCGCCCCGGGCCTGTATCGCCTTCAAGCGTTTTTCCACATCGGGCACGGTCATGATGCTGCCGTTCGAAGCCAGCGGGTTGCCGCCCAGGATCAGCATGAAATCGGTGTGATCGATGTCCGGGATCGGCAGCAACAAACCGTGGCCGTACATCAAATGACTGGTCAGGTGATGGGGCAATTGATCGACCGACGTCGCGGAAAACCGGTTGCGGGTTTTCAACAGGCCGAGAAAGTAATTGCTGTGGGTCATCAGCCCGTAATTGTGCACGCTCGGATTGCCCTGATAGACCGCCACGGCGTTTTGCCCATGACGCTCCTGAATGGCCGCGAGGCGCTCGGCAACCAGATTGAATGCCGCTTCCCACTCGATGGGCTGCCACTCATTGCCCACCCGCTGCATTGGCTGATGCAGGCGATCCGGATCGTTCTGGATGTCTTGCAGGGCTACGGCCTTGGGGCAGATGTGCCCACGGCTGAACGTGTCCTGGGAGTCGCCCTTGATCGAAGTGATCTGGACGTTACCGCCTTCGACCTCGGTGGTTTCGATGGTCAGGCCACAGATGGCTTCGCACAAATGGCACGCACGGTGATGGAGAGTCTTGGTCATGGCCAGTCTCTGTCTTGTTTTGGGCGGGCGACGTCGGCCGCGGAAACAAAACTATGGCGCCAGAGCCGCCGCCACGCCAGCGACGTTCGTCTTGTGAATCGAGGGTTATCAGGCCAGCCGATGGCCACCCGAGTTCAGTTCGACCGTCGAGCCCGGCACTGATGAATGACAGGTCGCAAACCGACTGTCAGCGCACCATTGCCGCCCTGCCTGATTGCCAAGCCCCGAGGGGCCGGTGTACAAATGAACCGCTGCTATCAGGAAACAGGCTTCAAAAGCGCTACCTCGGTGAACCCGTAGCACCTCTGAAACTCCCTAAAAACTGTAGCCCTATTGGTAAGACGCGACATTTAATTATAAGATCGCGCCTTCCCCTATTTCGTCGCCCCGTGCGGCTTACGCCGCAGGTCTCGCCCGTTGTTCCGTTAAACAAGGCTTTGAGCATCTGCGGTTTGTAGCAAAAGGTAGTCAATGATGAGCGCAAGGCACTTTCTCTCCCTGATGGATTGCACGCCCGAAGAGCTGGTCAGCGTGATCCGTCGAGGCGTTGAGCTCAAGGACCTGCGTAACCGCGGCGTACTGTTCGAGCCGCTGAAAAACCGCGTCCTGGGGATGATTTTCGAGAAATCCTCGACCCGTACCCGGATCTCCTTCGAGGCCGGCATGATCCAGCTCGGTGGCCAGGCGATCTTCCTGTCGCCCCGTGACACCCAACTGGGCCGTGGCGAGCCGATCGGCGACGCCGCGATTGTCATGTCGAGCATGCTCGATGCGGTAATGATCCGTACGTTTTCCCACAGCACTCTGACCGAGTTCGCCGCCAATTCGCGCGTTCCTCTGATCAATGGCCTGTCCGATGACCTGCACCCGTGCCAGCTGCTGGCCGACATGCAGACCTTCCTCGAACACCGCGGCTCCATCCAGGGCAAGACCGTGGCCTGGATCGGCGACGGCAACAACATGTGCAACAGCTATATAGAAGCGGCGATCCAGTTCGACTTCCAGTTGCGCGTTGCCTGCCCGCAAGGCTACGAGCCCAACCCGGTGTTCCTGGCCAAGGCTGGCGACCGGGTCACCATCGTTCGCGATCCGAAGGAAGCCGTGCGGGGTGCACACCTGGTGAGCACCGACGTCTGGACCTCCATGGGCCAGGAAGAGGAAACCGCCAAGCGTCTGCAATTGTTCGCACCGTACCAGGTCAACCGCGCCCTGCTCGACCTGGCCGCTGACGACGTGCTGTTCATGCACTGCCTGCCGGCGCACCGTGGCGAGGAGATCAGCGTCGACCTGCTCGATGACAAACGCTCGGTGGCCTGGGATCAAGCCGAAAACCGTCTGCACGCGCAAAAAGCCCTGCTCGAGTTCCTCGTCCCACCTTCGTATCACCACGCATGAGCCAGCCATTACTGCTTAACCTGCGCAACCTCGCCTGCGGCTATCAAGACCAGCGCGTGGTGCAGAACCTCAACCTGCACCTGAACGCAGGCGACATTGGTTGCCTGCTGGGCTCGTCGGGCTGCGGCAAGACCACCACCCTGCGGGCGATTGCCGGTTTCGAACCGGTTCACGAAGGTGAAATCCAGCTGGCTGGCGAGATCATCTCCAGCGCCGGCTTCACCCTTGCGCCGGAGAAACGTCGCATCGGCATGGTGTTCCAGGACTACGCGCTGTTTCCGCATTTGAGCGTGGCCGACAACATCGCCTTCGGCATACGCAAGCATCCACAAAAGGATCGCGTGACCGAAGAGCTGCTGGAACTGGTCAACCTGAAGAACCTCGGCAAGCGCTTCCCCCACGAGCTTTCCGGTGGTCAGCAGCAACGTGTCGCCCTGGCCCGCGCCCTGGCGCCGGAACCGCAACTGCTGCTGCTCGACGAACCGTTCTCCAACCTTGATGGCGAATTGCGCCGCAAGCTCAGCCATGAAGTACGCGACATCCTCAAGGCCCGAGGCACCAGTGCAATTCTGGTGACTCACGACCAGGAAGAAGCCTTCGCGGTCAGCGACCACGTTGGCGTGTTCAAGGAAGGTCGCCTGGAACAGTGGGATACGCCCTACAACCTGTACCACGAACCGCTGACACCCTTTGTCGCGAGCTTCATCGGCCAGGGCTATTTCATTCGCGGTCAGTTGAGCAGCCCGGAATCAGTGCAAACCGAGTTGGGTGAATTGCGCGGCAATCGGGCCTACACCTGGCCGGTAGGCGGCGCAGTGGACGTACTGCTGCGCCCGGACGATATCGTCTATGCGCCGGACAGCGCACTGAAGGCGCGAATCGCCGGCAAGACGTTCCTGGGTGCATCGACCCTGTATCGCTTGCAACTGCCGACAGGCGCACAGCTGGAATCGATCTTCCCGAGCCATGTCGACCGTCAGGTTGGAGCGGATGTGGGGATTCGTGTCGCGGCTGAACACCTGGTGTTGTTTCAGGCGTCAGGCAGCACGGCGGCGCAGATTCCGGTGGCTGAATCCGGTGTCCGCCGCTACAGCACGGCCAACTGATACACAAAAAACCCTGTAGGAGCGAGCTTGCTCGCGAAAAAAGTCTGGATAACGCGTTCATTCCGGTTGCACGCGTTATCGTTGACGTCCATCGCGAGCAAGCTCACTCCTACAGTGGGTTTGCGTTAGCCCAGCATCAGCGTTCCGCTTGCCACGAGCGTCGCATTGCCGCCGATTTTCACCCGCTCCCCTTCCAGCCGACAGAACAATTCCCCACCCCGCGTCGAACGCTGGAAAGCCGTCAGGCTCGACTTGCCCAATTGCTTTGACCAGTACGGAATCAGAAGGCAATGGGTCGATCCGGTGACCGGATCTTCGTTGATGCCGATTGCCGGGGCGAAGTAGCGGGAAACGAAATCGTGTTGTTCGCCCCGCGCCGTCACGATCACGCCCAGCCATGGCAGTTTCGCCAGGGCCACCATGTCCGGTTGGCAGTCGAGCACGGCTTGCTCCGACTCCAGCACCACGAACAGCTCATTTGAACCCAGTACCTCGACAACCTTCACACCCAGTGCACGCTCGATGTCCGGGATCAGGTTCACTGGCGACGCATTGATCGACGGGAAATCCAGCCACAGGCGGCCACCTTCACGGGTTACGCTCAACGGGCCGGACTTGCAGGTGAAGTCCAGTCGTTCGACAGGCTCCTTATAGATCTCAAACAGTACATAGGCGCTGGCCAGCGTCGCGTGACCGCACAATGGCACCTCGGTGGTCGGCGTAAACCAGCGGATGTGCCAGCCCTGCCCTTCACGCACGACAAACGCCGTTTCGGCGAGGTTGTGCTCGGCGGCAATCTTTTGCATCAACTCATCGGCGAGCCATGTATCGAGCCGATAGACCATCGCCGGATTGCCGCTGAATGGCTGATTGCTGAACGCGTCGACCTGATGAAACTCAAGCTGCATAACCTTCTCCCTTTGTCAGACCACCGAGCATGCCGCGCTGGCTCAGCCGGCACCAGTGACAGAGCCGACTGATTTTCACCATACAGCGCTGCACCTGCTTCGAAGCTCACGCACGGCCGATATCGGCAAACTTCGCCTGGGTGTGTTCGGCCAGCACCGCCGGTGCCAGTTCGACTTCCAGCCCACGTCGGCCCGCACTGACAAAAATGCTGGCGAAGGGCTGAGCCGAATTATCAATGAAGGTACGCAAACGCTTTTTCTGCCCCAGCGGACTGATCCCACCCAACAGATAGCCAGTAGAGCGCTGCGCTGCAGCCGGGTCGGCCATTTCGACCTTTTTCACGCCCGCGGCGTGGGCCAGCCCTTTCAAGTCCAGGCTGCCGACAACCGGCACCACGGCCACCAGCAACTCGCCCTTCTCGCTGGCCGCCAGCAAGGTCTTGAACACCTGCGCCGGATCGAGCCCGAGTTTTTCCGCCGCTTCCAACCCATAGGAAGCGGCCTTGGGGTCATGTTCGTAACTGTGTACGCGATGTTCGGCCCGAACCTTTTTCAACAAATCCAATGCGGGGGTCATGACAGCTCCAGACTGGGCGGCAGAAGAAAAATACTGCGCCCGATTCTAGGACATTGACCGTTAAAAGGCTCTACGGCGGCGCATCCATAACGCCAATGCCTGACCATCCAATTGCGCAGCAACTAATTCATTCATGCAACGAATAGTTTTTTTGTGACCGACGGTTCACTTTCGACCTTTGACAGCAGCGTTTCTTGTCTATATTTTTTCGTTTCTGAAACTGCACGAAACGTCCTACCGCTGCACCCAGCAGTAAACCGCGATCAGGATGGGGATCCTGCCTCGGCGAAAAACGCGCTCCGACCATGATGGAAAAAAGCGCCAGACAACAAAAAAAATGAGGTTTCAATGACAACTGCTTTACAACAACCGTCGCTCTCGAGCCAATGCATGGCCGAGTTTCTGGGTACGGCGCTGCTGATCTTTTTCGGTACAGGTTGCGTTGCCGCGCTCAAGGTCGCGGGTGCCAGTTTTGGCTTGTGGGAAATCAGCATTATCTGGGGCGTCGGCGTCAGCATGGCGATCTACCTTACCGCCGGGGTTTCCGGGGCTCATCTGAACCCTGCCGTCAGCATTGCCCTGAGCATTTTCGCGGACTTCGAAAAACGTAAATTGCCTTTCTACGTACTCGCCCAAGTGGCGGGTGCCTTCTGTGGAGCGCTGTTGGTTTACACGCTCTACAGCAATCTATTCTTCGAATTCGAACAAACGCACCACATGGTTCGCGGCACTCAAGCCAGCCTTGAGTTGGCCTCCGTGTTCTCCACCTTCCCGAATCCTGTGCTGACCACCGCCCAGGCATTTCTGGTCGAGGTGATCATCACGGCCATCCTGATGGGCGTGATCATGTCCCTGACCGATGACAACAATGGTCTGCCAAAAGGCCCGCTGGCACCGCTGCTGATCGGCCTGCTGATTGCGGTGATCGGCAGTTCGATGGGACCACTGACCGGTTTTGCCATGAACCCTGCGCGAGACTTCGGCCCTAAACTGATGACTTTCTTCGCTGGCTGGGGTGAAATTTCCTTCACCGGCGGACGCGATATTCCGTATTTCCTGATTCCTGTTTTTGCACCGATTGTCGGTGCCTGCCTCGGTGCTGCAGCCTATCGCGGGTTGATTGCCCGCCATCTGCCCAGCGCCGTACCTGCTACAAAGGATGCAACAGCTGCCATTGACGGCAAACCCAGAACTTCTTGATACCGTTGGCGCGTGCCCCTGCCCTTTGATCGCGCGCCAGACCTCACTCCCTTATTTCGTCCAAGGCAATCGACATGACCGACACACAGAATAAGAACTACATCATTGCCCTCGATCAGGGTACGACCAGCTCCCGCGCGATCATTTTCGACCGCGACGCGAACGTGGTCTGCACCGCCCAACGGGAGTTCGCGCAGCATTACCCGCAAGCCGGCTGGGTCGAACACGACCCGATGGAA
This sequence comes from Pseudomonas sp. ACN8, assembly GCF_002303925.1. GTDB lineage: Bacteria > Pseudomonadota > Gammaproteobacteria > Pseudomonadales > Pseudomonadaceae > Aquipseudomonas. Next base: position 51,539 of record NZ_MRCS01000019.1, on the reverse strand, counting down.
ATCTTCGCTACCCAAAGCGCCGTGATGGTCGAGGCCCTGGCACAAGCCGGCCTGCACCACGACCAGGTGGCGGCCATCGGCATCACCAACCAGCGCGAAACCACCGTGGTCTGGGACAAGAACACCGGCCGCCCGATCTACAACGCCATCGTCTGGCAGTGCCGACGCAGCACCGAGATCTGCCAGCAGCTCAAGCGCGATGGCCACGAGCAATACATCAGCGACACCACCGGCCTGGTCACCGACCCGTATTTCTCCGGCACCAAGCTCAAGTGGATCCTCGACAACGTCGAAGGCAGCCGCGAGCGCGCGCGCAACGGTGAACTGTTGTTCGGCACCGTCGACAGCTGGCTGATCTGGAAATTTACCGGCGGCAAGGTGCATGTCACCGACTACACCAACGCTTCGCGCACCATGCTCTTCAACATCCACACCCTGGAGTGGGACGCGAAGATGCTGGAGGTGCTGGATATTCCGCGCGAAATGCTGCCGGAAGTTAAATCGTCCTCGGAAATTTATGGCCGTACCAAAAGCGGCATCGCCATCGGCGGCATCGCTGGCGACCAGCAAGCCGCCCTGTTCGGCCAGATGTGCGTCGAACCAGGCCAGGCGAAAAACACTTACGGCACTGGCTGCTTCCTGTTGATGAACACCGGCGACAAAGCCGTGAAATCCCAACACGGCATGCTCACCACCATCGCTTGCGGCCCACGTGGCGAAGTGGCCTACGCACTGGAAGGCGCTGTGTTCAACGGCGGTTCTACCGTGCAGTGGCTGCGTGACGAGCTGAAAATCATCAACGACGCCCACGACACCGAATACTTCGCCAACAAGGTCAAGGACAGCAACGGTGTGTACCTGGTGCCGGCCTTTACCGGTCTTGGCGCTCCCTACTGGGACCCGTACGCCCGTGGCGCACTGTTTGGCCTGACCCGCGGCGTACGCGTGGATCACATCATTCGTGCCGCGCTGGAGTCGATTGCCTACCAGACCCGCGACGTACTCGACGCCATGCAGCAGGACTCCGGCGAACGCCTCAAGGCCCTGCGCGTGGATGGCGGCGCGGTGGCCAACAACTTCCTCATGCAGTTCCAGGCCGACATCCTCGGCACACAGGTCGAGCGTCCGCAAATGCGCGAAACCACGGCACTGGGCGCAGCTTACCTGGCAGGCCTGGCCTGTGGCTTCTGGGGCAGCCTGGAAGAGTTGCGCGGCAAGGCCGTGATCGAGCGCCAGTTCGAACCGACGCTCGATGAAACGGCGAAGGAAAAACTCTACGCAGGGTGGAAAAAAGCGGTCAGTCGTACCCGCGATTGGGCGGCTGAAGACGAGGCTGAATAAGCCCGGACGCAAGCTCGTATCTGTATGTAACTGGTCGGGAGCGGATTCCTGCGGCATCATGGGCAAATTTTGCACGGCAGCCCAAAGGACGCCCCATGAATCTGCCTCCCCGTCAGCAGCAAATCCTCGAACTGGTCCGCGAGCGCGGCTATGTCAGCATCGAGGAAATGGCCACTCTGTTCGTAGTAACCCCGCAGACCATTCGCCGCGACATCAATCAGCTCGCGGAAGCCAATTTGTTGCGTCGCTACCATGGCGGCGCGGCTTACGACTCCAGCGTTGAAAACACCGCCTACGCCATGCGCGCCGATCAGATGCGCGATGAGAAACAGCGTATCGGCGAAGCCATTGCCGCGCAGATTCCCGACCATGCCTCGTTGTTCATCAACATCGGCACGACCACCGAATCCATTGCCCGGGCACTGCTCAACCACAGTCACCTGAAAATCATCACCAACAACCTGCACGTCGCCTCCATGCTCAGCGCCAAGGACGATTTCGATGTCCTGCTGACCGGCGGCAACGTGCGGCGCGATGGTGGCGTGGTGGGTCAGGCCAGTGTCGATTTCATCAATCAGTTCAAGGTCGACTTCGCCCTGGTCGGCATCAGCGGCATCGATGAGGACGGCAGCCTGCTGGACTTCGATTATCAGGAAGTGCGGGTATCCCAGGCGATCATCGCCAATGCCCGGCAAGTGATCCTCGCGGCCGACTCCAGCAAGTTCGGGCGCAACGCCATGATTCGCCTGGGGCCGATCAGCCTGGTCGATTGCCTGGTCACCGATCAGCAGCCTTCCCCGGCGCTGGCTCAGTTGTTGAACCAGCACAAGGTTCGGCTGGAAGTCGTTTAAGCCCCCCACTTCTTCGGCGTCTGTATTGGCGCCATCGCGAGCAAGCTCGCTCCCACAGTGATTGATGGCGTGCACAAGATTTGTGACCGACTCCACCCCTTGTGGGAGCGAGCTTGCTTGCGATGGCGGTCATCAATGCACAACAAAATGTTCGTAAATTTTCCTTTAACGGCCCTTCGATGAGTATTTTCAATCGAAGCTGACTGGCTGTGCGTGTCTTTATGGGCTAGTATTTTCGTAAATGAACATTAATGTTCGAATTCAAATACAGAACATCAAAAAATTCCGAGGCCGTGCCGATGCCCACTTCCACCTTGCCTACGCCCCCTCTCGCCGAGGTCTACGATATCGCCGTCATCGGTGGCGGGATCAATGGCGTGGGGATCGCAGCGGATGCCGCCGGCCGTGGCCTGTCGGTGTTCCTTTGCGAAAAGGACGACCTGGCCAGCCATACCTCATCGGCCAGTAGCAAGCTGATCCACGGCGGCCTGCGCTACCTCGAACATTACGAATTCCGCCTGGTGCGTGAAGCCCTGGCCGAACGTGAAGTGCTGTTGGCCAAGGCTCCGCACATCGTCAAGCAAATGCGTTTCGTGTTGCCGCACCGCCCGCACCTGCGCCCGGCATGGATGATCCGCGCCGGTCTGTTCCTCTATGACAACCTGGGCAAGCGCGAGCAACTGCAAGGCTCGAAAAGCCTGAAGTTCGGCCCCGACAGCGCGCTCAAAAGCGAGATCACCAAGGGTTTCGAATACTCCGATTGCTGGGTCGACGACGCACGCCTGGTGGTATTGAACGCCATGACCGCCCGGGAAAAAGGCGCCCACGTTCACACCCAGACCCGCTGCGTCAGCGCGCGCCGCGCCAAGGGTTTGTGGCACCTGCACCTGGAACGCGCCGATGGCAGCCTGTTTTCGATCCGCGCCAAGGCATTGGTCAATGCGGCCGGGCCATGGGTCGCCAGGTTCATTCGCGATGACTTGAAGATGGAATCGCCATACGGCATCCGCCTGATCCAGGGCAGCCACCTGATCGTGCCAAAACTGTACGAAGGCGAACACGCGCACATCCTGCAAAACGAAGATCAGCGCATCGTGTTCACCATTCCGTATCTGAATCACTTCACCCTGATCGGCACCACCGACCGCGAGTACACCGGCGATCCGGCGAAAGTGGCAATTACCGATGGCGAAACCGATTACCTGTTGAACGTGGTCAACGCCCATTTCAAAAAGCAAATCGGCCGCGACGACATCCTGCACAGCTATTCCGGTGTGCGCCCGCTGTGCAACGACGAATCCGACAACCCGTCGGCCGTGACCCGCGACTACACCCTGGCGCTGTCCGGCACCGGCGAAGAAGCTCCGTTGCTGTCGGTATTCGGCGGCAAGCTCACCACCTATCGCAAACTGGCCGAGTCGGCGCTGGCGCAACTGGCACCCTACTTCAAGCACATCCAGCCAAGCTGGACCGCCAGCGCCACGCTACCGGGCGGTGAAGACATGACCACCCCGCAAGCCTTGAGCTCGCGTATCCGCGACAAATTCGACTGGGTGCCGAGCGAGATCGCGCGCCGCTGGGCCACCACCTACGGTAGCCGTACCTGGCGCATGCTCGAAGGCGTACAGAACCTCAGCGATATGGGCGAGCACATCGGCGGCGGTCTCTACACCCGAGAAGTCGATTATCTGTGCAGCGAAGAATGGGCCACCAGCGCCCACGACATCCTCTGGCGTCGCAGCAAGCTCGGTTTGTTCACGACGGTGGCGGAACAGGAAAAGCTCAAGGATTACCTGAACAAGGTCGAACAGAACCGCAGCAAGATCGAAGCCGCCTGATCGATCACCGGCATATACAAAAGCCCCTGAATCTCACGATTCAGGGGCTTTTTCGTATCGAAGGATTTCAGTCGCGCAAATCCGATTCATGAATGGGCTGCTCACGGTGAGTCGCCCGCTGATACTGCGCCGGCCACACGGCCTTGTGCCCGCCCAAGTCGTCATCCGCGTGCAGCGCCCAATACGGGTCGCGCAACAATTCACGAGCGAGGAAAATGATGTCCGCCTGACAGGTGCGCAGGATGTGCTCGGCCTGGGCCGGCTCGGTGATCATGCCGACCGTGCCGGTGGCCATGCCCGACTCCTTGCGCACACGCTCGGCGAAGCGGGTCTGGTAACCCGGCCCTGTGGGAATCTCGGCATTCACCGCCGTCCCGCCCGACGAGACGTCGATCAGGTCGACCCCCAGGGCTTTGAGACGGCGTGCCAGTTCCACTGTTTCATCGGGGTTCCAGCCGTCCTCCACCCAGTCGGTGGCTGAGACCCGGACAAACACCGGCAACTCTTCAGGCCACACCGCACGCACCGCTTCGGTGACCTGCAGCACCAGCCGAATGCGATTTTCAAACGAACCGCCATATTGATCGCGACGCTGATTGCTCAACGGCGACAGAAACTGATGCAGCAGGTAACCATGGGCCGCGTGCACTTCGACCACTTTGAAACCGGCCGTCAGTGAGCGCTTTGCCGCATCGACAAAGGCCTGGATGACCTTGGCGATCTCGCCATCATCGAGTTGCCTGGGCTGGGTGTGCTGTGGATCGAATGCAATCGGTGAAGGGCCGACCGGCACCCAGCCGCCCTCCTCGGGCTTGACGCTGCCATGTTTTCCGAGCCACGGCCGGTAGGTGCTCGCCTTGCGCCCGGCATGGGCCAGCTGGATGCCGGCAACGGCGCCCTGAGCGGTGATGAAGCGGGTGATGCGTTGCAGGGGTTCGATCTGTTCGTCATTCCACAGACCGAGGTCCTCGGCCGTGATACGCCCGTCGGCGGTGACCGCCGTGGCTTCGGTAAACACCAGCCCGGCCCCGCCGACAGCGCGGCTGCCGAGGTGGACCAGATGCCAGTCATTGGCCAGGCCATCGGCGCTGGAGTATTGGCACATCGGCGATACCGCGATGCGGTTGGGCAGGGTCAATTGGCGAAGGGTAAAGGGTTCAAGCAGCAGACTCATGGGGCACCTCTCGAATCAGTGGGCAGGCTCCAGGTTCTGTTTGAATAGTCGACGAGTGACAGGAAAAAGGTACAACACCCGCCCCCGCGGGCAAAAAATTCGACAAAACGTCACAAGGCCAAAATCAAGCAGTGTTTAGAGCCTAGTCGACATCGGGGGATGTCGCCCTCTTGTAGGAGCGAGCTCGCTCGCGATGGACGACAGGACACCGCGGGGTGTCAGGTCCCCAGCGCCATCGTTCACGACCATCGCGAGCGAGCTCGCTCCTACAGGGGGTCAACGCGGTTCGATGTGGGCAATCATCAGCTGGACCGTCTCGTTGCCGCGAAACTCGTTGAGGTCGAGCTTGTAGGCCAGTTCCACCCACTTGATGGTCGGATTCGGCCAGATGTCCCGGTCGATCCCGAAGGCAATGCCGTCGAGCTTTACCGAGCCACATTCACTTTTGAGCACGACTTTAAGGTGTCGCTCGCCAACGACACGCTGCTCGACCAACTGGAATACCCCATGAAACAAGGGTTCCGGGAAGTGTTGCCCCCAAGGGCCGGCATGCCGCAGGGCACGGGCCAGCTCCAGGTGGAACTCCTCCACCGCCAGGGTGCCGTCCGACAACAGCCGGCCAGTCAGGTCTTCTTCGCGCATCTGCCGGCGCACTTCAGCGTCAAAGGCTTCGGCGAACAAGGGGAAATTCGCTTCCGGCAGCGTCAGGCCGGCCGCCATCGCGTGGCCACCGTATTTGGTGATCAGATTCGGGTGCTGCGCCGCCACCACACTCAAGGCATCGCGAATGTGAAAGCCCTGGACCGAACGCCCCGAGCCCTTGAGCAGGCCATCCCCGGCATCGGCAAAGGCGATGGTCGGGCGGAAGTAGCGCTCTTTCATCCGTGACGCGAGGATACCGATGACGCCCTGATGCCACTCGGGATCGAACAGGCACAAGCCGAACGGCATCGACTCCACCGGCAAATCCTTGAGCTGCGCCAGCGCTTCGCGCTGCATGCCTTGCTCGATGGATTTGCGATCCTGGTTCATGCCGTCCAGTTGCGCCGCCATCTCACGGGCCAGACCTGCGTCTTCGGTCAGCAGGCATTCGATGCCCAGGCTCATGTCATCCAGACGCCCCGCCGCGTTCAGGCGCGGGCCGACAATGAAACCCAGATCGGTGGAGGTGATGCGCGCATGGTCACGCTTGGCCACTTCGAGAATCGCCTTGATCCCCGGCCGGGCACGTCCGGCACGAATCCGTTCCAGGCCCTGATGCACCAGAATCCGGTTGTTGGCATCCAGCGGTACCACGTCGGCCACACTGCCCAGAGCCACCAGATCGAGCAGTTCGCCGATATTCGGCTGCGGCTTGCTTGTGTACCAACCCAGCTCGCGCAACCGCGCACGCAGGGCCATCAGCACATAGAAAATTACCCCGACACCGGCCAGTGCCTTGCTCGGAAATTCGCAACCGGGCTGGTTCGGATTGACGATGGCATCGGCCAGCGGCAGCTCGTCGCCGGGCAAGTGGTGGTCGGTGACGAGCACCTTGAGTCCGGCCTTTTTCGCCGCTGCCACGCCTTCGACGCTGGAGATGCCGTTGTCGACGGTGATCAGCAAATGCGGCTGACGCTCAAGCGCCACTGCGACGATTTCCGGTGTCAGGCCATAGCCGTAGTCGAATCGGTTGGGCACCAGGTAATCGACATGTGCCGCACCCAGCAAACGCAGACCCAGCGTGCCCACGGTACTGGCCGTCGCGCCGTCGGCATCGAAGTCGCCGACGATCAGAATGCGCTGGCGCTGTTCGAGCGCAGTCACCAGCAGATCCACGGCGGCATCGATGCCCTTGAGTTGCTGGAACGGAATCAACCGCGCCAGGCTCTTGTCCAGTTCTGCCTCAGACTGCACGCCCCGAGCTGCGTACAGGCGGGTCAACAGCGGTGGAATATCACCGAGGAATGGCAGGGTGTCGGGCAGCTGGCGAGGTTCGATGCGCATGGGGTGAAAGATGCTTCTCTTCAATACGTAGGATAAAACCGGGTGACGCGGGGCAGCGGCGAAAAATCAGCCGCGTTCACCGCTCAGCCATTGCAACTGGACTTCGTGCTGACCACGGTCGTCGGTGACGAAAATCGTGCCTTCGCTGATCATCACGTCCCACTTGATAACGCGGGGCATGTCCTTGGCCAGGGTTTCCAGCACTTCTTGGGGCACGGCGGCGATGTGAACGTTTTTCAGGTTCTTGATCGCCGGAATCACTTTGGTTTCCCAGACTCGCAGGCTGCCGTAAGCCAGCAGGCTGGTGCGCTCGGTGCGGCGCGAGCACCAGGTCAGGCGCTCGGCATCCGGCTGGCCGACTTCGATCCAGTGCAGCACGCGGTCATCCAGGCTTTTTTCCCACAAGGCCGGCTCATCCACTTCCGACAGACCACGGCCAAAAGACAACTGCTCGTTGTACCAGAGGGCATAGGCCAGCAGGCGCACGGTCATGCGCTCTTCGGTTTCCGAAGGGTGACGGGCGATGGTCTGCTTCACGCTCTCATAGACGCTGCGGTCAAGGTCGGTGAGGTTCAGTTCAAACTTGTAGGTCGTGGACGGCTGGGCCATGAACGGGCTTCTTGATACGAGGAAAGGCGGCAAGTCTAACCGATGCGACGGGCAATCCACGAATTGAACACAATCAAGCGGGAGCGTCTGACAGTCGGCTATGTTAAAACGCTCTATCCGCTCAACCCTTGCCCCACAGGATCCAGCATGCCGCTCACCGCCAAACCGCTTTCCGGTCTGAAAGTCATCGAATTGGGCACCTTGATTGCCGGCCCGTTTGCCTCGCGCATTTGCGCGGAATTCGGTGCCGATGTGATCAAGATCGAATCCCCGGACGGCGGTGATCCGTTGCGAAAATGGCGCAAGCTGTATGAAGGCACTTCATTGTGGTGGTTCGTCCAGGCCCGCAATAAAAAGTCCCTGACCCTCAACCTCAAGCATCCCGACGGCCAGGCGATCCTGAAACAGCTGCTGGCTGAAGCCGACATTCTGATCGAGAACTTTCGTCCCGGCGTCCTGGAAAAACTCGGCCTGGGCTGGGACGTCCTGCACGCCCTGAACCCGAAACTGGTCATGGTGCGGCTTTCGGGATTCGGCCAGACCGGCCCGATGAAAGATCAGCCCGGCTTTGGCGCGGTCGGTGAGTCCATGGGGGGCCTGCGCTACATCACCGGTTTCGAAGACCGGCCTCCGGTGCGCACCGGCATTTCCATCGGCGACTCGATTGCCGCGCTCTGGGGCGTGATTGGCGCGTTGATGGCCCTGCGTCATCGCGAAGTCAACGGCGGCCAGGGGCAAGTGGTGGACGTAGCGCTGTACGAAGCCATCTTCGCGATGATGGAAAGCATGGTCCCGGAGTTCGACGTGTTCGGCTTCATCCGCGAACGCACGGGCAATATCATGCCCGGCATCACCCCGTCCTCGATCCACACCAGCGCCGATGGCAAGCACGTGCAGATCGGCGCCAATGGCGACGCGATCTTCAAACGCTTCATGCTGATCATTGGCCGGGAAGACCTGGCCAACGACCTCCAGCTTGCCAGCAACGATGGCCGCGATGCCCGACGCGACGAGATTTATGGCGTCATCGATCGCTGGGTCAATTCGTTGCCGCTGGACAGGGTGCTGGCGCAGCTCAATCAGGCCGAAGTGCCGGCCAGCCGGATCTTCAGCGCCGAAGACATGTTCAATGACCCTCAGTACCTGGCACGGGAAATGTTCCTTCAAGCCAAGCTGCCGGACGGCAAAGACTTCAAGATGCCGGGCATTGTGCCGAAACTCTCAGAGACACCCGGGGAATGTGAATGGGTCGGGCCACAACTGGGTGAGCACAACACACAGGTACTCCAGGAACTTGGCTATGACGCGACGCAGATCGCACAGTTGCGCAAAGACGGAGCCATCTGAACTGAGGCGCCTGCCTGCATGGGCCGTTGGGCACTGCCCGTCACGGGGCGGGTGGTGGCTGTGTGTACTGGCGATTTCGCTCCTGCTCCTTGAACCGGCCCCCTCAGCTCTGGCGCAAACCAGGGAAACCCTGATCTGGCTCAAGCGCGACCTGCCGCCGCTGACAATCTTCGACGGGCCGAAAAAGGGCCAGGGCGTTATCGATCAACTGCTTCCACTGTTGATTGCCGGCATGCCGCAATACCAACACAACGTGATGAGGGTCAATCGCGCACGTGGACTGCAAATGCTCCACGAGCCGTCCCTCGTCTGCGACGCGGCACTGAACTGGAGCAAGGAACGGGAACAGTGGATCGCCTTTTCCATCCCGGTCTTCCGCGCCATGAGCAATGGCCTGGCCGTGCGGCGCGTCGACCAGAAAGTACTGGCGCCCTTTATCAAGGACGGCGAAGTGGACCTCGCAGCGCTGCTCGCCAGCGGCAATGAAAAACTGGGGGTCATTGCCGAGCGCAATTATGGCGAATACCTCGACGCACTGCTCAAGCAAGCGCCAGCCGACGCGCTGACCGCGCATTACGGTAATGATGCCTTGGGCAGCCTGCTGCAGATGCAGCGCCTGGGTCGCTTGCGCCTGCTGTTGGGCTATCGCCCGGAAATTCGCTACCAGGCCTCGCTGCAAGGCATTGCCGAGGATGAATTGCAGTTCTATCCGATCCGTGGCACAGGCAAATACCTGTCCGGTTACATCGGTTGCACCGACACACCAAAGGGCCGGCAGGCCATTGTCGAGATCAACCAGGTGCTGCGCACCCTTCCCCGTGAACGTCTTGACGAGGCCTACGCCGCCTGGCTGGATCCGGAGAGTCGCAGCGATTACCTGAAAGACACCAAGGCGTTTTTCGACAACCTGGCGCAACCCTGACAAATGCCGGGCAAAAGAAACCCCGAGAAGTGGGGAGACGACTCGGGGTTAAACGTGGTCTGTTTGCAGACCAGTAGCAGCAAGCTACAAGCACCGGAGCACAATGCTTGATCCTGCTGTTACAAAGTCTGACTGACCTGGGCGCGGGAAGGTTCCCACAAAAATCCGTTCAATTGCGGCTGGCCAACAGCTTGTCCTGCGCCGCATTACGCAATGCCGCGATGACACAAGGCTCAAGGCGTCCTTCAGCGATCAGCACGTCGCGATGCAAACCGTCGACCACATCCGTCAGCAGGCGTTTGTCGTTCAACTGGGTCTGATTGAACTCGCGCTCGACCACGGTCGCGCCGATAGCATTCTTCAGGGTCACCCGGCATTCGCCACGAATGCCCGACGGGGTCAACGTAACCTGATACGGGCTCAGCGCCTCACCGAGCAACAGACTGATACTTTCCATCCCGATCACCACTCAATAGTCCAAAAACAACGTGCCTGGGGCAGGCCTGCAACAAATGACCGCTGGCCCGAGAAGAAAGTTCTGGATACTGACCGCAGGCGAACCTGCAACCCAGTCAAGTGAGCATGCACGGCGAACATGACAGAGAAAAAACGCCACCATCACGTCTGTCGGGTGCGCCGGGCGATATCGGCCCAGCCTCCCAACAATCCTCGTAGCTGGCCATCGGCCGTATAAAACGGCACTGTCCACTGGTAGATATCCCTGACACCGTCCTTGAACATCAATTGACGCTCGAAAAAGCGCGTCCTGCGTGTACTCAATTGCGCCATGTACTCGGCATGCAGCAGTTCCGCGGTTTGTCTGGGCATGGCGTCGACCTCGATCAACTGCCGCCCCTGCATCTGGTCAAAGCGCATCGACAAGGCGTCCTCATAACTTTTGTTGCACATGATCAAGCGCCCTTGCAGATCACGGACAAACATCGGGTCAGGCATGGCATCCATCAGGGCGTGCTGGAAGGCGAGCTGATCGCGCAGGCTGCTTTGGGCCTCGCCCCGTTGCCTGACCACCACCGCCAACCGCCGATTCCAGAGCAGGGACAACAGCCCGAACAGGCTGACCACCAACACGCCCCAGCAAACCCACTGGTCGATCCGCTGCCAGAGGCCCGGCGCCCGTGGCACGGCAGCGCCGCCGAACCACTTCCGGCGAAGGTCGCGCAACTCCTGTTCAGGAAACGCCTCAAGCGCTTTGTTGAGGATACTCAGCAGCTGCGGCTGGCCTTTGCGCACCGCCAGATAATCCGCATCCCATTTGCCCGGCACCACGGCGCCGATCTGTAGCCGACCCGACGGAATAAGCTGGGCGCCGATTTCGCTTTCGAGGGTGGCGTAGGCTTCGCCGCTTTCCACCCAGGCACGGGCTTCGGCGTAGGTTTTAACCGAACGCAACTCGATGGACGGGTAATTGCGACGCACCATCGCTTCCAGTGCATGCCGGGTCGGCAGCACCAGCACCCGCTTCGCCATATCCTCCAGCGACTGCACCGGCGGTGCCCCGGCCTGCCCGACAAAGACCCATCCTGCACCACCGAACGCATGGCTGAAATCGAGAAACGCCTTTCGCTCGTCATTCATCGCCAGGGTCGTACTCAAATCCGCGGTGCCGCTTTCCAGATGGGCCAGCATCTGATCGGTGGAAAAAGACTCCTGGTAAACGAACCGCAACCCCGTCATGTCACTGATGCGCTTGAGCAGGTCACTGTTCAAGCCCGTCCATTGGCCATGTTCATCCTTGAACAGGTACAACGGGTATTCCAGTGCCGTGACCACGACCCGTGGATGGCTGGCCATCCATTGCAACTCCTGGTCATTCAGCACGACCTTTGTGCGGGGGGTAGACATCCCGCGTTCCGGAATAGATGCAGGGTTCGCCCCTCCCCATTCGGCGATTCCCAGCATGCCGAATAAAAACAGCCAGCGCACAACTGGCTTGAACACACTTGTAAACAGCATTCCCACGTCCTTGGTGATCCACTCGCCAGTCCCTTCGCGGCGATAACACGACAAGTGTGCATGCAGAAATGAAAAAGCCCGTCAGGAGACGGGCTTCAAAATGTTACAGCGCTGAAGGTTACAGCGGCTTGCCGCGGTTGCCATGCTTGCTGACAAAGGCCTGCACGGCCTTCAGGTCATTTGGCAATACGGTGCAACGTTCGTCTCGCTCAAACAAATCAGAAAGATGTACCGGCAGCTCGAGAGCTTTTCCTACACCGGCTTTTTCCACGGCGTCCGGGAATTTGACCGGGTGGGCGGTGCCCAGGATCACCATTGGAATGTCCAGGCTGCGACGGCATTCCCGCGCAGCTTTCACGCCGATGGCCGTGTGCGGATCCAGCACTTCGCCAGTCTGCTCGTAGACTTCGGCGATGGTTTCGCAGGTTTGCGCGTCATCCACGGCCAGCGAGTCGAACAACTTGCGGGCTTCGGTCCAGCGCTCTTGCTCGACGCTGAAGCCGCCGCCCTGCTTGAACGAGTCCATCAGCCCGGCGATTGCCGCGCCGTTGCGACCGTGCAGGTCGAACAGCAGGCGTTCGAAGTTCGACGACACCATGATGTCCATGGACGGCGACAGCGTGGCGTGCAGGGTTTCCTTGACGTACTGGTTGCCGCTCATGAAGCGGTGCAGGATGTCGTTGCGATTGGTGGCGACGATCAACTGGTTGATCGGCAGGCCCATGTTGCGCGCCAGGTAACCGGCGAAGATGTCGCCGAAGTTGCCGGTCGGCACCGAGAACGACACCGAACGCGCCGGGCCGCCCAGTTGCAGGGCCGCGTGGAAGTAGTAAACGATCTGGGCCATGATCCGCGCCCAGTTGATCGAGTTCACGGCGACCAGGCGAGTGCCCTTGAGGAAGCCCTGGTCAGCGAAGCTCGCCTTGACCATTTCCTGGCAGTCATCGAAGTTGCCTTCGATGGCGATGTTGTGGATGTTCTCACCGAAGATGGTGGTCATCTGCCGACGCTGCACTTCGGACACTCGGTTGTGCGGATGCAGGATGAAGATGTCGACGTTTTCGCAGTGCTTGCAGCCTTCGATGGCGGCCGAACCGGTATCACCGGAGGTGGCACCCACGATAACCACGCGCTCGCCGCGCTTTTCCAGCACGTAGTCGAGCAAACGACCGAGCAGTTGCAGGGCGAAGTCCTTGAACGCCAGGGTCGGGCCGTGGAACAGCTCCAGCACCCATTCGTTGCCGTTCAGCTGACGCAGCGGCGCAACGGCGCTGTGGGCGAATACGCCGTAGGTTTCTTCGAGAATCTTCTTGAAATCGGCATCCGGAATGCTGCCGGTGACGAACGGGCGCATGACGCGGAAGGCCAGCTCGTGATACGGCAGGCCGGCCCAGGAAGCGATTTCTTCCTGGGTAAAACGTGGCAGGCTTTCCGGGACGTACAGACCGCCGTCGGTGGCAAGGCCTGCCAGCAGGACGTCTTCGAAATTCAGGGCCGGTGCCTGGCCGCGGGTACTGATGTAACGCATGACTGACTCCAATGGACAGTGTTCGTAGTGCCGGGCCCGCTAGCGAGCCCGGTCAACGATATCGGCTTAGTTCAGGTGCTCGACACGGATCCGTACGACCGGACCGACCACACCCGCCAGGGCTTCCAACGCAGCGATGGCATCGTTGATGTGCTGTTCCAGCACGCGGTGGGTCAGCAGGATCATCGGCACCAGGCCGTCGTGCTCCTCGGCTTCCTTCTGCATGATCGACTCGATGTTGATGCCGCGCTCCGAGAGGATGCTCGCGACCTGAGCCAATACGCCCGGATGGTCCTTGGCCTGGATGCGCAGGTAGTAGGCGCTTTCGCAGGCTTCGATCGGCAGGATCGGGTGAGCCGACAGCGAATCCGGCTGGAACGCCAGGTGTGGCACGCGGTTTTCCGGGTCGGAAGTCATGGCGCGAACCACGTCCACCAAATCGGCGATCACCGACGAAGCGGTCGGCTCCATGCCGGCGCCGGCGCCGTAGAACAGGGTCGAACCGGCAGCATCGCCGTTGACCATCACCGCGTTCATCACGCCGTTGACGTTGGCGATCAGACGATCGGCCGGGATCAGCGTCGGGTGCACGCGCAGTTCGATACCGGCCGCGGTGCTGCGCGCCACGCCCAGGTGCTTGATGCGGTAGCCCAGCGCTTCGGCGTAGTTCACGTCGGCGGTGGTCAGCCTGGTGATGCCTTCGGTGTAGGCCTTGTCGAACTGCAGCGGAATACCGAACGCGATGGACGCCAGGATCGTCAGCTTGTGGGCGGCGTCGATACCCTCGACGTCGAAGGTCGGATCGGCTTCGGCGTAACCCAGTGCCTGGGCTTCGGCCAAAACGTCTTCGAAGGTGCGACCCTTCTCGCGCATTTCCGTCAGGATGAAGTTGCCGGTGCCGTTGATGATGCCGGCCACCCAGTTGATGCGGTTGGCGGACAGGCCTTCGCGGATCGCCTTGATCACCGGGATGCCACCGGCCACCGCCGCTTCGAACGCAACGATCACGCCCTTCTCGCGGGCCTTGGCGAAAATTTCATTACCGTGAACGGCGATAAGCGCCTTGTTCGCGGTGACCACATGCTTGCCATTCTCGATGGCCTTGAGTACCAGCTCGCGGGCAACGGTGTAGCCGCCCATCAGCTCTATAACGATGTCGATCTCAGGGTTCGTGGCCACTTCGAAGACATCGTTGGTAATCGCAATACCGGTCGTTTGGAACTGAGGCTTTGGCGTGCGCATGGCAATTTGTGCCACTTCGATCCCACGCCCGGCACGACGAGCAATTTCCTCGGCGTTACGCTGAAGTACGTTGAAGGTACCGCCACCGACGGTTCCTAACCCACAGATGCCTACTTTGACCGGTTTCACTGTGAACTCCCCATAAAACGGCCGACTCGAGGCCGGCCGTGAAAACAACCGCATGTTCGCGGCTCTCTATTGATGGCCCGGCGAATGTCGCTGCCGGACCATGATCGTCAAGGCTTGCCGTGACGATGCGAATTTACTTCGCGCCCAGCGCCAGTTTGGCGACTTGTGGCGCAGGCTGGTAGCCCGGAATGACCTGACCGTCGGCCAAAACGATGGCCGGTGTGCCGTTCACGCCGATGGACTGACCGAGGGCGAACTGTTTGGAAACCGGGTTATCGCACTTGGCGGCCTTGATTTCCTTGCCGTCGACCATTTTGTCCATGGCCGCTTTCTTGTCTTTCGAGCACCACACCGCTTGCAGCTGCTCGTCACCCGGCGAGCCCAGGCCCTGGCGCGGGAACGCGACGTAGCGCACTTCGATGCCGCGCTTGTTCAGCTCAGGTACTTCGGCGTGCAGCTTGTGGCAATACGGGCAGGTGGTGTCGGTGAATACGGTGATGTGCGACTTGGTTTCGCCAATGGCCGGGTAGACGACGGTTTCGGCAACCGGGATGGCGTTGATCAGCCTGGAGATGCCCAGGCGTTCGGTCTTCTCGGTCAGGTTGACCGGCTTGCCGTCCTTGAGATCGAACAGGTAGCCCTGGACCACGTACTGGCCGTCGGCGCTGGCGTACAGCACACGGCTGCCCTTGAGTTTGACTTCATACAGGCCTGGCAACGGACTGGCGGTGATGGTCTCTACCGGCACTTCGAGCTGGAGGTTTTCCAGGCTTTTACGAATGGCTTTGTCGGCCGCGTCATCGGCGACGGCAAAGGTGCTGACCAACGCAATGGCTGCGGCGGCGAAAATCTGGGTCAGACGCATGAGAACTCCTGAAGGCGAACATATGGGACGATCAGAACGCCCGTGCCGAAACACCGGGTCATAACCGCCCATCGTGCAAACCGGCCCAGCCTATCACATAAGGTCCGCATGGCCGAATGCACCTGATGCAAGACATTTGTGGCTCCCACAGGTTCTGCATCAACCTCTGGGATGGTGTTTGGCATGCAGGTCCTGCAACCGTGCCCTGGCAACATGGGTATAGATCTGCGTCGTCGACAAATCGCTGTGCCCCAGCAGCATCTGCACCACCCGCAGGTCTGCGCCGTGGTTGAGCAGGTGCGTGGCGAAGGCGTGGCGCAAGGTGTGGGGCGACAGCGACTTGCCGATCCCGGCCACCTTGGCCTGGTGCTTGATCCGGTGCCAGAAGGTCTGGCGGGTCATCTGCTCGCCACGCTGGCTCGGGAACAACACATCGCTGGGACGCCCGCCAAGCAGTTCGCCGCGGGCATCACGCATGTAGCGCTCGACCCAGACAATCGCCTCCTCGCCCATCGGCACCAGCCGCTCCTTGCTGCCCTTGCCCATCACTCGCAACACGCCTTGACGCAAATTGACTTGTTCCAGGGTGAGGCTGATCAGCTCGGTCACCCGCAAGCCACAGGCGTACAGCACTTCAAGCATGGCCCGGTCGCGCTGGCCAATGGCCTCGCTCAAATCAGGTGCCTTCAGCAAGGCTTCCACATCGGTCTCGGACAAGGACTTTGGTAGCGGCCTGCCGAGTTGCGGCATATCAATCCGTAGCGTTGGATCGACGGCAATCATCTTTTCCCGCAACAGATAGCGATAGAAGCCACGCACACCCGAGAGAAATCGCGCCGTGGAACGAGGCTTGTAGTTTTGCTCCAGGCGCCAGGCCAGGTGGTCGAGTATCAACTCGCGCCCGGCATTGACCAACTCCAGTCCTTTGTCCTGTAGCCAGCCGTTGAACAGCGCCAGGTCACTGCGATAGGCATCGCGGGTGTTATCGGAAAGGCCTTTCTCCAGCCACAGGGCATCGAGGAATTGGTCTATCAGCGGGTGATCGATGGCAGGCATGGGCACTCGAATCACGCAGCCTGGAGGCCGCGCACAAAATTAAAATTGGACATGGAAACGGCCGCTAGTCTTTCATAGGCCGCCAATTCAAGGAACAGGGAGCAGCAATGAGCGAGCAGCAGATTTTATTGGCATTTGGCGGGATAGGCGCGGCGGCGCTGCTTTGCCAATGGCTGGCCTGGCGCTTGAAACTGCCGGCGATTCTTTTTCTGCTGCTGACCGGTATCCTGGCCGGCCCCGTGCTGCACTTGCTCGACCCGCAGGAGATGTTCGGGCCACTGTTGATGCCCCTGGTGTCCCTGGCGGTGGCGCTGATCCTGTTCGAAGGCAGCCTGACACTGCATCTGTCCGAGTGGCGCGAAATCGGCAGCGTCGTCCATCGCCTGGTCACCATTGGCGCCCTCTCTACCTGGGTGGTCATTGCTGTCGCCACTCACTGGCTGCTGGATTTCGACTGGATGCTGGCCATCCTGTTCGGCAGTCTGACCCTGGTGACCGGGCCGACCGTGATCGTACCGATGCTGCGCGTCGTGCGCCCGAAAGCGTCGATTGCCAACATCCTGCGCTGGGAAGGCATTGCCATCGACCCCATCGGGGCCTTGCTGGCGGTGGTCGTCTATAGCTTCATCATCGCCAGCTCCGAAGGTAACGGCCTCAAGGAAAGCCTGCTGACCTTCGGTGGCGTGATCTTGTGCGGCAGCCTGTTCGGTGTTTTTGGTGGCTGGTTGCTCGGCACCCTGATTCGCCGCCAGTGGCTGCCGGAATACCTGCACAACCTGGCAGCGCTCGCGGCAGTACTGGGTATTTTCATTGGCTCCAACGAAGTCACCAACGAATCCGGATTGCTGGCCGTGACCTTGATGGGCATGTGGCTGGCCAACATGAAAGGCGTGGACGTGCGGCACATCCTGCACTTCAAGGAGAACCTCAGCGTGCTGCTGATCTCCGGCCTGTTCATTCTGCTGGCGGCCCGGCTGGACCTGAACGCCATGATCGGCCTCGGGCCTCTGGTGCTGATTTTGCTGCTGGTCATTCAGTTCATCGCCCGCCCTTTGAATGTGCTGCTGAGCACGGCGGGCTCCAGCCTGGGTTGGCGCGAGCGAGCGCTGCTGGCATGGATTGCCCCAAGGGGCATCGTGGCAGCGGCGGTGTCGGCCATCTTCGCCATTCGCCTGCATGAGGCCGGTCATCAGGGAGCGTTGCTGCTGGTGCCGCTCACCTTTGCGGTGATCATCGGCACGGTGGTATTGCAAAGCGCGACGGCACGACCGCTGGCTCGCCTGTTGAAGGTGGCGGAACCGGCACCGAGCGGTTTCCTGATCATCGGCGCCAACGGGCCTGCGCGCACACTGGGCAAGGCACTGCAACAACTGGGCAGCCGGGTGCTGCTGACGGATTCGAGCTGGGAAAACATTAGTGCAGCGCGGATGGAAGGCTTGTCGACCTATTTTGGCAACCCGGCGTCGCAACATGCCGATGCGCACCTGGACCTGGTCGGCCTCGGGCATTTACTGGCGCTGTCACCCTCCGGCGAGATGAACACCCTGGCGCTGATGCGCTTTCGACATGAACTGGGCCATCAGCGCATGTTCGGCCTGGCCAGTGGCCAGGAAAGCCGCCGCACCGACAAGCACCGTACCAGCCTGGAACATCGCGGCAATCAATTGGGCAGCGAAGCGCTGACCTACGCCAAACTCGCCAGCCAGCTGAGCCAGGGCGCCGAACTGTACAGCACAACGTTGACGGATGGTTTCAGCTGGGACGATTACCGCGCGCTGCATGGCGAGCGTGCGACCTTGTTGTTCGTGCGCGACGACAGCGGTTGGGTGCATGTAGTGACGCCAGAAAGCACGATCAAGCCCGCAGCGGGGTGGACGTTGTTGGCGTTGATTCAGCCAGAGACTCAGCAATCCTGAATCGCTGAAAGATCGCAGCCTCCAGGGCCACGCGTATTTGTGGGAGCGAGCCTGCTCGCGAAAAACGTCTGGATAACGCGGCCATCCAGAAAGGACGCGTTATCGTTGACGTCCATCGCGAGCAGGCTCGCTCCTACAGGGTTTCGCGCAGACCCTGGCCATCATCAAATCGCAGGCAACAAAAAAGCAGCCCGCAGGCTGCTTTTTTTTGCATCGGAAGCTGGACTTAAGCCAGTTTTTCCTTGATGCGAGCTGCTTTACCCGACAGGTCACGCAGGTAGTACAGCTTGGCTTTACGTACGTCACCGCGACGCTTGACAGCCATGCTGTCGATTTGCGGGGAGTAGGTCTGGAAAGTACGCTCTACGCCAACACCGTTGGAGATTTTACGAACGGTGAATGCACTGTTTACGCCGCGGTTACGCTTGGCGATAACAACACCTTCGAACGCTTGCAGACGCGAACGGTCGCCTTCCTTCACTTTCACCTGAACGACAATGGTGTCGCCCGGGGCAAAGGTAGGGATCTCTTTGGTCATCTGCTCTGCTTCGAGTGCAAGGATGATTTTGTTAGTCATGCTGTGCTCCTAAGGTAAATCGTCGGATCTACCATCGATACGTTGTTAACTATCGTCCCGCTCGCGGATGTATTCCTCGAGCAGCTTCTTCTCTTCTCCAGAAAGCGAGCGGCTTTCCAGAAGATCGGCGCGTCGTTCAAAGGTCCGACCAAGGGACTGCTGTAAACGCCAACGCCGGATGTGCGCGTGATTGCCACTTAGCAATACGTCGGGAACACGCTGATCCGCATACACCTCCGGTCGGGTGTAGTGCGGGCAATCCAGCAAACCATCCGTAAAGGAATCTTCCTCGGCGGAGTCCGCATGCCCTAAAGCTCCAGGCAGCAGTCGTGTAACCGCATCGATCAGGACCATCGCCGGCAGCTCGCCGCCAGACAGTACATAGTCGCCAATCGACCACTCTTCATCGACATGAGCATCAATAAAACGCTCGTCAATGCCTTCATAGCGGCCGGCAATCAGGATCAATGCATCCAGATTCGCCAACTCGCGTACCGCCGACTGATTCAGTTGACGGCCTTGGGGGGACAGGTAAATTACCTTCGCCGCCTCCCCGGCTGCTGCCTTGGCCTGAACCAGAGCATCTTCCAGGGGCTTGATCTTCATCACCATGCCCGGACCACCGCCAAACGGGCGATCGTCCACAGTGTGATGTCGATCCGTCGTGTAGTCTCGCGGATTCCAACAGGTGAGCTGCAAGAGCCCCTGTTTCACCGCCCGACTGGTGATGCCGTACTCGCTGATGGCGGAGAACATCTCGGGAAACAGACTGATCACTTCTACGCGCAGGTTAGCCACGTTTAGAAATCCGCATCCCATTCCACCTTCATCTCGCCTGCGGCAAGGTCGACAGCCAACACGCATTGCTCCGTATAGGGCAATAGGCGCTCGCGATCATCCAGGCTGCCAGCGCAAGGCTTGACCACCATTACATCATTGGCGCCGGTTTCCAGAAGATGATCGATTTTCCCGAGCAATTGCCCGAGTTGATCAATAACCTTCAGACCTTCCAGCTGGTACCAGTAGTACTCGCCGTCGGTCAATTCAGGGAACAGGTTGCGCGGCACACAGATCTCATAACCAGCCAGAAGACGAGCTTCTTCACGATCATCAAGACCCTTGAGCTTCGCGACCAGGAACTTGTCGTTCCCACGTCCGCTGACCAGCTCGACCTGTTTCACATTGCCTTCGCGCTTGAGCGTCCAGGTTTTGTACTGCAACAGGTTTTCAGTCGGATCAGTAAAGGAATACACCTTCACCTCGCCGCGAACGCCATGAACAGAATAAATTTTGCCAATAACGATCAAATCATCGGCAACAGCTGGCGTCGCGTTCATATTGCTCAGGCCGCAGCCTTGGCAGATTCCTTCAACAACTGAGCAACGCGCTCAGAAGGTTGTGCACCAACGCTCAGCCAGTAGGCTACGCGCTCTTGGTTCACGGACAGACGAACTTCCTGACCACGGGCAACAGGGTTGAAGTAGCCAACCTGTTCCTTGTGCGAACCGTCGCGCGGGTTGCGGCTGTCGGTTACGGTCAAGTGGTAAAACGGGCGCTTTTTGGAGCCGCCAAGGGCAAGACGGATTGTTAGCATGTGAACATCGTTCCTGTAGTCGGTGCTGCAAATCTAAAGGCACAGCGGGCATGGGTGCCCGAAAGGCCGCATATTCTAAGGAATATCCGGACTTTTGCAAATGACTTTTTCCGGCGGTCTATCGGCCGCCATGCAGATTTGCTATAGAGCCGTCGTTGAAAACGGCCGGTCAGCTCCCGCCAAGTGCGGGTTTGCTGTGTATCCCACGTCCGTGTGGGGCAGCGCCGACCTGATGGCCGGCGCGGATTCGTGTGTCCTTTCTCGCCAAAACTGAACAGTATTGGCGTGAAAGGACACTATATTTTGGGCATGCCGCCACCGGGCAACATTCCGCCCATGCCGCGCATCATCTTGGCCATTCCGCCTTTCGCGGAGAATTTCTTCATCATCTTCTGCATCTGCTTGTGCTGCTTGATCAAGCGGCCGATGTCCTGCACCTGGGTGCCGGAACCCATGGCGATCCGGCGCTTGCGCGAACCGCTGATCATCTCAGGGTCGCGGCGCTCGGCCGGGGTCATGGAGTTGATGATGGCTTCCATCTGCTTGAATTGTTTCTCTGCCGCGCCTTGGGCGTTGCCCATCTGCGCCAGATTCACGCCACCCATGTTTGGCAGCTTGTCCATGAGCCCGCCGAGGCCGCCCATGTTCTTCATCTGTTGCAGCTGGTCGCGGAAGTCTTCGAGGTCGAAGCCCTTGCCCTTCTTTAATTTCTTCGCAAGCTTGTCGGCCTTGTCCTTGTCGAGGGTCGCTTCCGCCTGCTCGATCAGGCTGAGCACGTCGCCCATGCCGAGGATGCGCGAGGCGATACGCTCAGGGTGGAACGGATCGAGTGCTTCGCTCTTCTCGCCCATACCGATGAACTTGATCGGCTTGCCGGTGATGGCGCGCACCGAAAGCGCGGCACCGCCACGGGCGTCGCCGTCGACCTTGGTCAGGATCACACCGGTCAGCGGCAATGCATCACCGAAGGCCTTGGCCGTGTTGGCGGCGTCCTGACCGGTCATGGCGTCGACCACGAACAGGGTTTCGACCGGATTGATCGCGGCATGCAGCGCCTTGATCTCGCCCATCATCTCTTCATCGATGTGCAGGCGACCGGCGGTATCGACGATGACCACGTCGATGAATTTGAGTTTCGCTTCCTTGATAGCCGCTTGCGCGATCTCGACCGGCTTCTGGCTCAGGTCGGACGGGAAGAAGGTAACGCCGACTTCACCGGCAAGCATTTCCAACTGTTTGATCGCCGCTGGACGATAAACGTCGGCGGACACGACCATGACCGTCTTCTTCTTGCGCTCTTTAAGGAAGCGCGCAAGCTTGCCGGCGGTGGTGGTTTTACCCGCGCCCTGCAAACCGGCCATCAGGATGACCGCTGGCGGTACGGCGCTCAGGTTCAAATCTTCGTTGGCCGCGCCCATCAGGCTTTCAAGTTCGGCCTGGACGATCTTCACGAAGGCCTGGCCCGGCGTCAGGCTGCGCGACACCTCGGTGCCTACGGCGCGTTCCTTGACCGAATTGACGAAGTCCTTGACCACCGGCAGGGCGACGTCGGCTTCGAGCAACGCCATGCGCACTTCACGCAGGGTGTCTTTGATGTTGTCTTCAGTCAGCTTGGCCTTGCCGGTGACATGGCGCAGCGTCTGCGAGAGACGGTCGGTTAAGTTTTCAAACATTGCGCGATCCTTTCAGGCCCTGTGTAGACCGGGATAATGGCGGCCCGGACCGGACTAAACGTGTGCTCGGCGAGCCTGCGGCGTGGGCAGGTCGCGGATTATAGCGAAGACTGTGGCCGGCGGACACCTCGCTGTCAGGTTGCGCGGTCTTTCGTGCGGTGGGGGTTCTATGCCAAACTCAGCGACTTTCGGGCTTGCCTAACAGGATTTATGCTCCCCTTGTCACCCAGCTTGCTAACTACCCTCGCCGCCGCCTGCTTGTATGCCGCTGCGACCATTTACCAGGGCACTCGCCTGGCGTCCGGCGCCAAGGTCAACAAACGCCTGCTGGTCATGCTCGGCGTGCTCGCCGTATTGGCCCACAGCGTCAGCCTGCTCACCCACCTGCTGACCCCGACCGGCCTGGCCCTGGACTTCTTCAGTGCCGCCAGCCTGATTGCCGTGGCGGTCATCGCACTGACCCTGCTGGCCTGTTCGCGGATTCCCGTAGAGAACCTGCTGGTCCTGCTGCTCCCCCTTGGAGCCCTGACCGTGATGCTGGCGCATTTCGCCCCCGCCGGTACGGTACAGGTCATCGATGAGGAGCCTGGCATCCTCGCCCACATCCTGCTTTCGATCCTGGCCTATGGCATGTTCACCATCGCGGTGTTCCAGTCCTTGCTGCTGCTGATTCAAGACCACCAGCTCAAGCACAAGCACCCCTCCGGGCTGATCAAGAACTTCCCGCCGCTGCAAACCATGGAAAGCCTGCTGTTCGGTTTCCTCTGGGCCGGCTGGACGCTGTTGTCGCTCTCGCTGATTTCCGGCTGGCTGTTCGTCGAAAACCTGTTCGCCCAGCATCTGGTGCACAAAACCCTGCTGGCCTGCCTGGCCTGGATCGTTTTCAGCGTGCTGCTGTGGGGACGCAATCGCCTTGGCTGGCGCGGGCACAAAGCCATTCGCTGGACCCTGGCCGGTTTTTGCCTGTTGATGCTGGCGTATTTCGGCAGCAAGCTGGTTCGTGAATACATCCTGCATATCTGACGGGCGGCATTAATGGACGACTTGCCCATAGGGCCGATGCTCGCGGTACTGACCCTGCTGGTTTTATGGTCGGGGCTGTTTACCGCCATCGAAGCGGCGCACCAGCATTTGCTGGCCCAGCGCACCGCAACGCGTTCCAGCGACAAACCGGTGGCGAAACTCAGCTTTCCCTTGGCCAGCCTGATCTTTTGCAACACCCTGTGCCGTGCGCTGGTGGTGGTCATCAGTACCTTGCTGGCCATTTTCACCTGGGCCGAGAACGGCCCGTGGGTCGCCTGCCTCGGAGCGGGCGCCATGTTGCTGGTGTTTTCCGACTACTTGCCACGTGCCCTCGCCACTCGCTATCCGGATGCGATCCTGGCCCAGGGCAACAACCTGCTGCGGCTACCGCTGAAAATCATCTATCCCGCGGCATGGCTGCTCAATAGCATCAGCCAGTTGCTGACACGGCCATTCGCCCGCAAGGCCAAAGTGGTGCAACAGAGTGAGGACGAAGCGCTGACGGAGCGGCATGCGCCCTCTGAAACCGCAAGCCGCCCTCACCCGCTGCCAGGCATCCACGCGCTGGACAACATCACCGTCAATGACATCCTGGTACCGCGCAGCGACGTGGACGGCATCAATCTCGATGACTCCATCGAAGAAATCATCGAACAATTGCGCCACAACAGGCGCACGCGTCTGCCGGTGTTCCACAGTGATATCAACCAGGTCGAAGCCGTCCTCAACACCCGACACATCCTTCACCTGCTGCCCGATGCGAGCCTGACCCGGGAAGCGTTGCTGGCGGCCAGCCACGAGCCGTACTTCGTGCCGGAAAGCACCCCGTTGCAGCTGCAACTGCTCAATTTCCACAAGCAGCAGCGGCGCCTGGGCATGGTAGTCGACGAATACGGCGAAGTGCTGGGCATCGTCACCCTGGAAGACATTCTCGAAGAAATCGTCGGCGAGTTCGAAAGCCAGCAGAGCCTGGACAATCCGCACATTCATCCGCAAGCCGACGGGCGCCTGGTGATCGACGGTGCCGCGTCCATTCGCGAGCTGAACAAGAGCCTCGGCTGGCACCTGCCCAGCGATGGCCCGAAAACCCTGAACGGCCTGGTCACCGAGGCGCTGGAAACCATTCCCGAAAGCGCGGTGTGCCTGAAGATCGGCCGGTATCGCCTGGAAATTCTCGAGACCGAGGACAACCGTGTCACGCGGGTGCTGATCTGGCAGACCAGCTCGATGCCTGTGGTTATCTAACTATCGGGCAAATCTTTTGTGGCCACTCAAGCCACTTGTTCGATCGTTAGCCACCTTTCTATAATCGTAGCGCTTACCCAAGCCTCGCCGGCCCCCGTGCTTACCCCGCACTTCGCAGCTTCCGGCCCGTCCACCCGCAAAGTCCGCTACAAACCGACGACTGTTCCTACCTTGAACAGCGACCGTGCCTCCACCCACATCCCTGGGTTCTCGACCATAATAATTCGCTCCACTGGAGCACATGACAGTCAGGGATAACCGCATGACGACCAGCACGACCTACAGCGACTCCACACCTGCGCAACCGACGAACTCCGCCACCCGCGTGGCCACCGCAAGCTTCATCGGCACCGCCATCGAGTTCTACGACTTCTACGTCTACGCCACCGCCGCCGCGCTGGTGATCGGTCCGGTGTTCTTTCCGCAGACATCCGGCACCGCCCAGATGCTTTCTGCGTTTCTCACGTTCGGCATCGCCTTCCTTGCGCGCCCCCTGGGTTCGGCCCTTTTCGGTCACTTCGGCGACCGTATCGGCCGCAAGTCGACCCTGGTCGCCTCGCTGCTGCTGATGGGCGTCTGTACCACGCTGATCGGCGTGCTGCCGGGATACGACAGCATTGGCGCCTGGGCACCGATCCTGCTTTGCGTCCTGCGCTTCGGCCAGGGCCTTGGATTGGGCGGTGAATGGGGTGGCGCGGCATTGCTGGCCACGGAGAACGCGCCCAAAGGCAAGCGTGCGTGGTTCGGCATGTTCCCGCAGCTGGGTCCATCCATCGGTTTTCTGGCGGCCAATGGCCTGTTCCTGACTTTGGCCGTGGCACTGGACGACGAACAGTTCCGCTCATGGGGCTGGCGTATTCCGTTCCTGCTCAGCGCCGCACTGGTGATGGTCGGCCTGTACGTTCGCCTCAAGCTGCATGAGACCCCGGTATTCGCCAACGCCATGGCGCGCCAGGAACGCGTGAAGATCCCGCTGTTCGAGCTGTTCGGCCAATACTGGTTGCCCGTCTTGCTGGGCGCCGGCGCGATGGTCGTGTGCTACGCGCTGTTTTACATCTCCACGGTATTTTCCCTGAGTTACGGCGTGGCAACGCTCGGCTACAGCCGCGAAACCTTCCTCGGCCTGCTGTGCTTCGCGGTGCTGTTCATGGCTGCCGCCACCCCGCTGTCGGCCTGGGCCAGCGACCGTTACGGGCGCAAACCGGTGCTGATCATCGGCGGTGTGCTGGCGATCCTGTCCGGTTTCCTCATGGAGCCACTGCTGACCCAAGGTTCGACCTGGGGTGTGGCGCTGTTCCTGTGCATCGAACTGTTTCTGATGGGCGTGACGTTTGCGCCGATGGGTGCGCTGTTGCCGGAGCTGTTCCCCACCCACGTGCGCTACACCGGCGCCTCGGCGGCCTACAACCTGGGCGGTATCGTCGGTGCTTCGGCGGCACCGTTCTTCGCGCAGAAGCTGGTTGCGATGGGGGGTTTGAGTTATGTCGGCGGGTACGTGTCCGGGGCAGCGGTGTTGAGTTTGATTGCCGTGCTGTGCCTGAAAGAAACTCGACATAACGATTTGAATCGCGTCGCCTGACAGATTGCTATCGCGAGCAGGCTCGCTCCCACAGGGAGATGTATCCCTGTGGGTCGATTTGTCACAACTTTTCCCCCACCCATTGTCACCTCGCTCTACGCGCATCGGCTCATCCCCGCTATACTTCCCGGCTTTTCCTGAATAAATGCCAATAGGGTCCCGCCGCGCATGGATAAGACCTACCAGCCGCACGCCATTGAAACTTCCTGGTACAACACCTGGGAGTCAGAGAATTACTTCGCCCCGCAAGGCGCGGGCGAGTCCTACACCATCATGATCCCGCCGCCGAACGTCACCGGCAGCCTGCACATGGGTCACGGCTTCAATAACGCGATCATGGACGCCCTGATCCGTTTCCGCCGCATGCAGGGTCGCAACACCCTGTGGCAGCCGGGTACCGACCACGCCGGTATCGCCACGCAGATGCTGGTAGAGCGTCAGCTCGAAGCCAAGGGCCAGAGCCGCCATGACCTGGGCCGCGAGAAATTCCTCGAGAAAGTCTGGGAATGGAAAGATGAGTCCGGTGGCAACATCAGCCGCCAGATCCGTCGCCTCGGTTCGTCCGTAGATTGGAGCCGCGAGCGTTTCACCATGGACGACGGCCTCTCGGAAGCCGTTAAAGAAGCTTTCGTACGCCTGCACGAAGACGGCCTGATCTACCGTGGCAAGCGCCTGGTCAACTGGGACACCAAGCTGCACACGGCGATTTCCGACCTCGAAGTGGAGAACCACGACGAGAAAGGTTTCCTGTGGAACCTGAAATACCCGCTGGCCGACGGCGCCAAGACTGCTGAAGGCAACGATTTCCTGATCGTCGCGACCACTCGCCCGGAAACCATGCTCGGCGACTCCGCCGTGGCCGTTAACCCGAACGATGAACGCTACAAAGCCCTGATCGGCCAATTTGTCGAGCTGCCACTGGTTGGCCGCCGCATCCCGATCATCGCCGACGATTACTGCGACCCCGAATTCGGCACCGGCTGCGTGAAAATCACCCCGGCCCACGACTTCAACGACTATGAAGTCGGCAAGCGTCACAACCTGCCGCTGCTGAACATCTTTGACAAGAACGCAGCAGTCCTGCCGGCTTGCCAGGTGTTCAACCTCGACGGCACGCTGAACGAAAGCATCGACGGCAAGATCCCGGCCGAATACGCCGGTCTCGACCGCTTCGAAGCGCGCAAGCAGATCGTGGCCGCGTTCGACGCTATCGGCCTGCTGGTCAGCGTTGACGATCACGCCCTGAAAGTACCGAAAGGCGACCGCTCCGGCACTGTCATCGAGCCTTGGCTGACCGACCAGTGGTACGTGTCCACCAAACCTTTGGCCGAGCCTGCGATCGCCGCCGTTGAAGACGGTCGTATCCAGTTCGTGCCGAAACAGTACGAAAACATGTACTTCTCGTGGATGCGCGACATCCAGGACTGGTGCATCAGCCGTCAGTTGTGGTGGGGCCACCGGATTCCGGCCTGGTACGACGAATCGGGCAAGGTCTATGTCGGTCGCGACGAGGCCGAAGTGCGCGCCAAGCACAACCTCGGCCCGGACGTTGCGCTGCAACAGGACAACGACGTTCTCGACACCTGGTTCAGCTCGGGCCTGTGGACGTTCTCCACTCTCGGCTGGCCGGAAAAAACCGAGTTCCTGAAGAAATTCCACTCCACCGACGTCCTGGTGACCGGCTTCGACATCATTTTCTTCTGGGTTGCCCGGATGATCATGCTCACCATGCATTTGGTGAAAAACGAAGACGGCACGCCGCAGGTTCCGTTCAAGACCGTGTATGTGCACGGCCTGGTGCGTGACGGCCAGGGCCAGAAGATGTCCAAGTCCAAGGGCAACGTCCTGGACCCGCTGGACATCATCGACGGCATCGAACTCGAAGCCCTGGTGCAGAAACGCACCTCCGGCATGATGCAGCCGAAACTGGCGAAGAAGATCGAAAAGCAGACCCGCGACGAGTTCGCCGAAGGCATCGCCAGCTACGGCACCGACGCCCTGCGCTTCACCTTCTGCTCGCTGGCGTCCACCGGCCGCGACATCAAGTTCGACATGGGTCGCGTCGAAGGCTATCGCAACTTCTGCAACAAAATCTGGAACGCGGCGCGCTACGTGCTGGACAAGGGCGAAGACTGCGGCCAGAACGGCGAAGCCTACGAGTTGTCGCTGGCTGACCGCTGGATCATCTCGCAGCTGCAACGCACTGAAGCCGAAGTGACCCGCCAACTCGATCAGTTCCGTTTCGACCTGGCCGCACAGGCCTTGTACGAGTTCATCTGGAACCAGTATTGCGACTGGTACCTGGAACTGTCCAAGCCTGTGCTGTGGGACGAAAACGCACCGGTCGAACGCCAGCGCGGCACCCGTCGCACCCTGGTGCGCGTACTGGAAGTCGCCCTGCGCCTGGCGCACCCGTTCATGCCGTTCATCACCGAAGAAATCTGGCAGCGCATCGCGCCGCTGGCCGGCATCGATGGCAAGACGATCATGCTGCAACCCTGGCCAGTGGCCAACGAAACGCGCATCGATCAGGCGGCCGAAGATGACATCGAATGGCTCAAGGGCCTGATGCTCGGCACTCGCAACATCCGTGGCGAAATGAACATCGGCCCGGGCAAACCCCTGCCGCTGTTCCTGAAGAACGTCAGCGCCGAGGATCAGCGTCGCCTGACCGAGAACGAAGCCCTGCTGAAGAAGCTGGCGCGCCTCGAATCGATCACCGTACTGGCTGCCGGCGAAGAAGCACCGCTGTCCGCCACCGCGCTGGTCGGGGAGATGGAAGTGCTGGTGCCAATGGCCGGCCTGATCGACAAAGGTGCGGAACTGGCGCGTCTGGACAAGGAAATCCAGCGTCTGCAAGGTGAAGTGCAACGAGTCGGCGGCAAGCTGTCCAACGCCGGTTTCGTTGACAAGGCCCCAGCCGAAGTCATCGAGAAAGAACGCGCCAAACTGGCCGAGGCCGAACAGGCCCTGGGCAAGCTGGCCGAGCAGCATGCGCGGATTGCCAGCCTGTAACGGCAGATCGCGATGAAAGAGGGAGGCCAACAATGGTCTCCCTTTTTTATGCCTTTCACTTTCCTGCATCCAATGCAGATCCCCTGTGGGAGCGAGCCTGCTCGCGATGGCGGTGTATCAATCACCGATGATGGCGACTGACCCACCGCATTCGCGAGCAGGCTCGCCCCCACATTTGATCGGTGTTGCCCCACAGATGTGGGACAATGCCCGCCACTTTCAGCCATACCCGAATCGACCACCGCCATGACCGCCCCCCGCTCCCCCAAGCCTGCGCGCAAAAAGCCAGCCCCGAAGACTCCGGCCACGGCCGTCGCCCCGAAGGAAAAGGCCAGCCTGCACCCGCGCAATCGCCATCAGGGTCGCTACGACTTTCCGACGCTGATCAAAAGCGCCCCGGAACTGAAGACGTTCGTGATCATCAATCCGTACGGCAAGGAAAGCATCGACTTCGCCAGCCCGGAAGCCGTGCGGGTGTTCAATCGGGCGCTGCTCAAGTCATTCTATGGCATCGCTCACTGGGACATTCCGGCCGACTACCTGTGCCCACCGGTGCCAGGCCGTGCCGATTACGTGCACTTCCTCGCCGATCTGCTGGCCAGCAGCAATGACGGTGTGATTCCCCGTGGCGCCTGCGTGAAGGTGCTGGACATCGGAATGGGCGCCAACTGCGTGTATCCGCTGATCGGTTACAGCGACTATCGCTGGCAGTTCCTCGGTTCCGATATCGATGCGACCGCCATCGCCGCGGCGAAGGCCATCATTCAGTCCAATGGCCTGAACAAAGCGATCCAGGTACGCCAGCAGAGCAACCCCAAGCAGATCCTCACAGGCTTGCTGGAGAGCACTGAGCGCTTTGACCTGACCATGTGCAACCCGCCATTCCACGCCTCGCTGGACGAGGCTACGCGGGGTAGTACGCGCAAATGGCGCGCCTTGGGCAAAGCCGATCCGAAACGCAAGCTGCCGGTGTTGAACTTTGGCGGGCAAGCGGCGGAATTGTGGTGTGAGGGCGGGGAGGTGCGTTTCGTCACGCAACTGATCAGCGAGAGCGCGCACGTGGCACAACAGGTGCTGTGGTTCAGTACGCTGGTGTCGAAGGCGTCGAACCTGCCAGCGATCCAGACGGCCTTGAGCAAGGCTGGCGCACTGGACATTCAGGTGGTGGAAATGGGCCAGGGCCAAAAGCAGAGCCGCTTCGTCGCCTGGACCTTCCAGACCAAAGCGCAGCAACAGGCCTGGCGTGAGCGTTGGGCGCTCAAAAACTGAGTTAAATCAATTGTGGGAGCGAGCCTGCTCGCGAAAGCGCTGTGTCAGTCGAATTCGATGATACTGACACACCGTATTCGCGAGCAGGCTCGCTCCCACAATGGTTGCAGGTTGTTTACGATAAATCGCAGACACAAAAAAACCGTGCCCGGATCGCTCCGGTGCACGGTTTTTTCTTAACAAGTCTTACTTGTTAACAGCGTCGGTCAGGCCTTTGGCCACAACCAGCTTGATCACTTTCTTGGCAGCGATTTCGATGGCAGCGCCAGTCGAAGGGTTACGGCCAGTACGGGCAGGACGCTCAGTCACTTTCAGTTTGCCGATACCTGGCAGAGTGATTTCGCCGCCGTTTTCCAGCTGATCGGCAACGATTTGGCCCAGTTGGTCCAGAGCGTTACGCGCGGTGGTTTTCGGCGCGTCGATAGCTTCAGCGATGTCGGCGATCAGTTGGTCTTTAGTAAGAGCCATTTAGTGTTCCTTCCCTATCAAATTCATATGGATTGCAGAGTGCAATGTCAGCCATCGAGCCCGATCTTCTGGATCTGGCACCCTCGGCCAAATAACCTCGGGATCGGGGTTATAGATACCGAAATCAGGGTTTGGTTCGACCTGACAAATGCTGACTGCACGCTTAACGCAGTGACTTCGCGCAAGACCGGGCAAAGCTAGCACACAGACGTGGAAATATCCGCCTCTAGCTACCCATTTGGTCAGCTTTATTGCGCTAAAACAGGAAAAAAACGCATAAGCGCCGTCGGTCGCCCGTCAATTGCCCTTCGCACCGCGCCAAAACCAGTGGTTGCGGTACACTGGGCGCTTTTTCGGGGGAGCACGCCCTCCTCTCTTCATTCAGCCGAGAAGCCCATGCCGATCCGTCATTGCATCGTCCACCTGATCGACAAAAAACCCGACGGCACACCCGCAGTTCTCCACGCCCGTGACTCTGAACTGGCGGAGTCCGCGGCCATCGAGAACATGCTCGCCGACCTCAACGAAAGCTATAACGCCAAACAGGGTAAAGCCTGGGGCCTGTTCCATCCGGAATCCGGCGCGTTTCCGTTCAGCGGCTGGCTGAAGGAGTACCTCGAGGGCGGCCAGGATTTCACTGCATTCAGCCGTGTGGCGGTCGAGCATCTGCAAAAGCTGATGGAAGAATCGAACCTGTCGGTCGGCGGCCATGTGCTGTTCGCGCACTATCAACAAGGCATGACCGACTATTTGGCCATCGCCCTGCTGCACCACAGCGAAGGCGTGGCCGTGACCGACGAACTGGACGTAACCCCGTCCCGCCACCTCGACCTTGGTCAGTTGCACCTGGCCGCGCGGATCAACGTTTCCGAGTGGCAGAACAACAAACAATCCAAGCAATACATTTCGTTCATCAAAGGCAAGAACGGCAAAAAGGTTTCGGAGTATTTCCGCGACTTCATTGGTTGCCAGGAAGGCGTCGACGGTCCGGGTGAAACCCGCACGTTGCTCAAGGCCTTCAGTGATTTCGTTGAAAGCGAAGATCTGCCGGAAGACGACGCCCGCGAGAAGACCAAGACCCTGGTGGATTACGCCAGCAGCCAGGCCAAACTCGGTGAGCCAATGGGCCTGGAAGAGTTGTCGGGGCTGATCGACGAAGAGCGCCCGAAGGCCTTCTACGATCACATCCGCAACAAGGATTACGGCCTCTCGCCGGAAATCCCGGCCGATAAACGCACCCTGAACCAGTTCCGCCGATTCACTGGCCGCGCCGAAGGCCTGTCGATCAGTTTCGAAGCCCACTTGCTGGGCTCGAAGATCGAGTACGACGAAGAAGCCGGCACGTTGATCATAAAGGGCCTGCCCACTTCGCTCACCGATCAGCTGAAGCGTCGCAACTGATGCTCGGCGGCGTACTGAAGAAATTCCTGCTGATCCTGCTGGTGGTCGTGGCCTATCAGAACTGGGGCAAGATCGAGCGGGTGTTCAACCCATCGCAAGTGCTGCCGGAGCAGACCCAGGCCAAGGCCAACGTCGTGCTCTACGCCACCGAGTGGTGTGGTTACTGCAAGCTGACCCGGCGCTTCCTCGATCAGAAAGGCATTCCATACAAGGAGTTCGATATCGAGAAGGATGCCGTCGCGCGCGGGGACTATCAGGCGCTGGGCGGTGGCGGCATTCCGATCATCGATGTGAACGGGACGCTGATTCGCGGGTATGACCCGGATGCGATTCTGGCGGCGTTGAAGTAACTCTGTAGGAGCGAGCTCGCGATGAGGCCAACACAGCCAACAATTTTGTTGAATGTCAGTCCGCCATCGCGAGCAAGCTCGCTCCCACAAGGTTTTTGTCAGCTGGCTTCGATCCGGAAACCAAACCGCGGGAAGTGCACATGCACCACCCCGCCACGCTCGTCCTCTCGCCGTACAATCAGCTCCTCGCGGCCGGCAAACAGCAACTCCCCCGCCACCGGATCCACGCCGTAGTCCGTGGCGGCGATCACTACCTGCTGCCCCGCCTTGAATCCATTGGGATCGACAAACTGCTCATCCGGCAAGGCCGCTGGCGTGGACGTACGCGCCACTGCCAGAGCCTCCTCGGAACTCATCTCGCTGGATGCACCATGACCGAAGCCCAATACCCGCGCATGCCATGCATTGACTGCCGGATAAGCTTCGACCAGCGGAGCCGTCACCGGCGTGGCCTTGAGGAACCAGAGGCAATGAGCCAGGGCGAAGTCGGCAATCGACGGCTCACCGAACAGGAAATCCCCCTCTTCGCGCTGCAGTTGCAACTCCAGGCGCGACATGATCGTTGGCCACTGATGCTTCGCCTGTTCGGTAGACAATTTTGTCGCGCTACCACCACTGAACAAACCGGCGCGGTCGGCCAGAAACGCCTTGATCGCTTCCGGCGACAAATTGCCAAAGCGCACCGCGATCGACTCCGGCTGGAACACCAGGCTCACCGCATGCTGGAACACCACCGAATCAGCCCAGGCGGCAAACGATGCGGTGATCATTTCCTGACCTTCCGGGAAGAACGCCGGCAAGGCTTTCTCCTGCTCCAGTCGCCGGGCAATCAATGCCGTGTCGCAATAGATATCGGCACCGACCTGCAACACCGGTGTCTTGCGGTAGCCACCGGTCAACGCCGTGAGATCCGGTTTGGGCATTACTGGCGAAATCTTCACCGAACGCCAGGACAAACCCTTGAAACCCAGCAGCAGGCGGGCCTTCTCGGCAAAAGGGGACGTCGGGTAATGATGCAGAATCAACTCGGACATGCTCGGCTCCGCCGCAAGGATCAGGAGCCAGCAGCTTAGCGCGCAATCACCTGGCAGCCTACAGATCTGCCTGATGGGAACTGATCAGTCAGAGTGATAGGCCAGGGGCTGCGCTCGCTGCGCTCGCCACCAGGCATTCCTTGGCGCTCTTCTTGAGTTTTTTGATCAGCCGCTCCTGACGCAACGCATCGCTTTTGTCGCGACAGCGCTCGGTGTAGACCAGGGCCATGGCAGGACTGGAAAGAAAGAATCGCGCGCCCTTGCCGCTTTGATGCTTGGCGAAGCGACGCACGGGATCATCGCTGATCCCACAATAGAGCGAACCGTTGGCCGCGCGAACGAGGTAGACGAACCAGGTTTTGCTCGTGGGGGTGTCGGCGTCGACAGGGCTTTCGCTTAGGGTGGTCACGTAACGATCAGGGCTTGAAGGGAAACAAGCCGCGATCTTATCAGCGACTGGCCTGGAATGCCTTCAGCCCCTTCAAGGCCTGTGAGCGAACAGCGTTGCGAACAAGTGGCGTCCAGCCCAGCAGCAGGCCTTTGAAACCCAGGGCCTGGCGCGACCATGCCCACAGGTCGAAACTGTCGTGATGCTCGCAGATCTTGCCATCGCGAAAGACAAAGCGTGCCTGGATGTCATTGACCACGGTATTGCCGGTCTGACTGAACAGATAGGTCGCGACCCAATGGGCGCTACCGGTACGATCATCGGCGCGGACGTTGTCGAATGTCAGGGAGAAATCCTTGGCACGGGTGGCGAGCATCCGCCACATGTCGCCGGCATCCCGGCCACGCAGTTCACCGAACGCCGGATCACTGAATACCACGTCATCGGTATAACAGGCGTTCATGGCCTCGGCATCCAGCCGCTGAAACGCTTGATAGAACCGGGTAATCAATGCGCTGTTGGCGTCACTCATGCACAAGCTCCGTAAAATCGAGAATGCCTGCACGATAATCCGTAAATGCGCTGAACACTATTGGCATTCGCCACGCAAATATCGGGACTGCCTATCTACCACAGGCCTAGAGCGACATTCCGTTGTCACGGGCATAGGAGAAAAGATCGACATCCGTAGAGAGGCCCAGCCTGAGCATGGCCATGTTTTTTTGCTTGCTGATCGTTGAGACGCTACGTTTGAAGTGGCTGGCGATTTCGCTGACGGTCATGCCGCTGGCCAGCATCCGGACCACTTCATGCTCTTTGGCCGACAACCGCGACTCGCGCAACGGGTTGCTCGTATTTGCCAACATCGTGCGCAAGCGCTCACTGAGGTAGCGTCGTCCGTTACTCACAGCGCTGATTGCCAGGAGCAGTTCGTTTGCCGAGTCGTCTTTGGTGACGATTCCGGACACCCTTTGAGCCAATGCCGCCCTCGCCGTCGTCGCACTGCTGAACATCGTCACCAAAATGATCGGCAGTTTCGGGTAGCGTCGTTGAATCGTACTCAGCATTTTCAGACCATCGGCATGCTGCCCGCCTGGCATGGCAAAATCGGTAATCAGCAAATCACAGGGCGTTTCTGCGAGCAGGTTCATCAGGCTGTCCGTACCATCAGCCTCTCCCACAATTTCACATTGCCGGCTGGCACTGATGAGCATCCGCAGACCGATGCGAACGACGCAATGGTCATCAGCAATTACGACTCGCACTGTGGGAAACCTCCTATTTGTGGCTGGAAGAGTCGGAAAATAGCGTTGTTCTCCACCCTCCACAACACCCTGAAAAACCCTCGTTTTTACTCTCCTCAATGTATTCAAGGGCCAGGGCTTTTTACCTGTCAAACAACAGAAATAACCTACATCGTTTCGCGCGAAAGGCTACAGAGCTGGACTAACTCCTGAGCGTCTTCCGAAAGAATACTTTTTTCTCGCAACACTCTTTCATACAGACAATTGCCCCTTTTCGTATTTGTTGCATTCCTCCCAAACACCCTTCTCGCTAAGTTGTGCCTATCGAGCAGCCTGTCTGCACCGGCGTTGTGCCGGACCCACCGCCACCTCATACAACCTTTATTCAAGAACGAGTGAATACATGAACAAGACACTGACGACCCTAGGCACTGCATTACTCTTTAGCGTGACTTCGTTCGCTTACGGCAGCTCCAGCACCGACTTGACTGTCACGGGCGTGATTACACCGGCTGCCTGTACACCGAGCCTGTCCGGTGGTGGTGTTGTGGATTATGGAAAAATCTCTTCAAAGGACCTGAATCCGGACACCCACACCCAGTTTCAAGACAGAACCGTCCAACTGACCGTGAGCTGCGACGCACCTGTGAAGTTTGCAATTGTTCCCGTCGACAACAGAGCCGGCACCTCGTCTACTGCCGGTGCCTTCGGGTTAGGCCTGATCAACGGCAACGAAAAGCTCGGACGTTATTTTTTGCACTACGTGAATCCGGTCGCAAATGTTCCTTCGTTGGCGATTCAGTCTCAGGACAACGGCCAAACCTGGTTTGAACCTGATGACTCCGCACTGAAACCTGACAACCTGCTTTCATTCGGCAGCAGTAACGCGGGCGTCACGGCGCCCCACGATGTTCAGGATGTCATTGTGGACATTTTGCTCTTGACCGCCATAGCTCCAACCAGCGGCCTTACGCTGACCGACGAACAGAAAATCGACGGTTCGGCAACCCTGCAAATCACCTACCTGTAATTCGATAGCGTCTTCGGGCAACGGCTGACTCCAGCCGTTGCCCGTGCTCTGAAGGGCTCCCGCCAAAGTCCTCGCTTCTGCCTTTCGCGCTATCGGTGATTCCCGAGTACGGCCCATGTCAGCGATCTTTTTTCGTGACCATCAATAAGGCACGTCATGACGATGTTTTTAAAATTCGCACGCCATTTGATCCCCCTCGGTGTCGGTGCACTTGCATGGTTCCCGCCCCAGCTGGCTCAAGCCGACGGCATGGTTCCCGACACCTCCGTGGTGATCGTCAACGAGGCCAACGGTGAGGCATCCGTATCCGTGACCAATACCGATGACAGCCTGGCGTTGCTGCACGTCACCCTTGAAAACATTCCAGAAGACACCGAGCCCCTGGTGTTCGTGACGCCACCGCTGGCACGGGTTGAACCGTCCAGGACCCAGTTGATCCGCTTCATCCTGCAATCGGAAAAGCCCCTGCTCACTCAGCGGTTGAAACGCGTGATCTTTGAAGGCATCCCCCAAGGCAAGCCCGTTGCCGAGGCCGGGCATGCCCGAGTGGGTGTAACGGTGCGCCAGAACCTGCCCGTCATCCTTCACCCGGCCGGCCTGGCGCCTAACCGCACACCGTGGACCGACCTGCGATGGTCACTGCAAGATGGCCAACTGACCGTGAGCAACCAGACACCTTACGTCGTACGCCTGGCTCAGGAACTACAGATGCTGCCTTCCGGGGACCGCGCAATGCTACCGCGAACCTACCTGTTGCCCGGTGACCGGATCAGCGTGTCCGTGCCAGCAAGAACCGCCACCCAGGTACGCTTTCAACCGGCGACCGTCTACGGCTTTGCAGTGCCGCCCTACGACGCCCCGATCCCCCCTTAGAACCGGAACACCGATAGCCCCAACCGGGAAAAGCGGGCGCTGATGTTCCAACGCGAACCTGATGCCGTAGTGGTTCAGGCCAGCGCACAGGTCAACCCAAATGAACCCCATGAACACTGTATTGAAATACCGTGGTGGCGAAGCCATGCCTGCTTTCAGGCGTGCCGACACTCGTCCTCGACTGCCGCCTCTGCGCACCGGCGTGGTGTTGCTGATGACCAACACGCTGATGGTGCTCGATGCCCGCGCCGAAGATCCCGGCAGTGCTTCGTTGCTGACCTCGTTCGACCAGAAGACGCTGCTCCAGCGCGGTATCGATCCGGCGCTGGCGACCCAGCTGCTGAACGCCCCGCGATTCACCGCCGGCCGCCATCCGATCACACTCACAGTTAATGGTCAGCGCCAGGGACGCGTAGACGTTACGTTCAACAATGAGGGCGACTTGTGCTTTGACCATGCCTTGCTTGATGCGGCAAACCTGAGCGAGCCCACCGCTCCCACCAACGACCCTCGTTGTTTTGACGTTCTCGGCACTTGGCCGCAAACACTGATCGAACAGGACCCCGCCAATCTCGGTCTGTCATTGATCGTGCCCACGGACGCCATGCGTGCGAAGGTTCGGGACTTCTCGGGTTATCAAACCGGTGGCGTCGCCGGGTTGCTCAACTATGACGTCAACAGCCTTTACAGCCAATACGGTGACCAATCGAATCGCTACCTGACGGCCAATACCGAAGTCGGTTTCAATGCCGGCGACTGGATCGTCCGCAGCCGCCAGGTGCAGACCTGGCACAATGATGTGTCCCGCACCAGCCACCTGGCGGCGTACGCCCAACGAACCTTCACCGGTCATCAAGCAGTGCTTCAGGCCGGTCAGATCAACCTCTATAACCCGGTACTGGCCACTGCGCAGATTACCGGCGTGCAGCTGATGACCGAGCAGGCGCTGCAGACCGAAAGCCAAGGCAGGCCCATCGAAGGCATTGCCCAGGACCAGGCCCGGATCGAAATTCGGCAGAACGGGTCGCTGATCCACTCGACCGTGGTGCCCGCCGGCCCCTTCTCCCTGAGCAACGTTCAGCGTCTCGACAGCCGTTCCGATGTCGAAGTCGTGGTCAAGGAAACCACTGGCAGCGAGCAGCGCTTTACCGTCCCGGCGTCTCTGCTCGGGATGGACCTCCCGGCGTCTGGCTTTTCGCTGACTGCCGGCCAGCTACGTCACCTCGGCGATTCACAGACCAACGATCCCTGGCTGATCAGCGGGAGCTGGAGCGGGGCATTGAATCCGCACGTCATGCTCAGCACGGGCGCCACGGGTGCCGCCGATTATCGTGCAATGGCCGCAGGCGTGGGCTTGCTGCCCTGGACCGATACGCAGCTGCAGACAAGTCTGCAAACCTCCGAAGTCAGTTCCGGTCACCCCGAAAAAGGCATTCAGGCCGATTTGAACCTTTCGCATCGCTTGGGTGAGCAATGGTCGATGAATGCCGGGATGTCCCATCGAACCTTCGGTTATCGCGAACTGTCGCAAGCGATGCTCGAAACCGAGTCGCCGCGCAACCGGTCCCGTTATCGCGATCAACAAAACCTGGGGCTGTCGTGGTCGCCTCCCGGGACTGGTGCACTCAGCGCCAGCCTCAGCCGCTCAACGTCCTTCGACGGACAAAGCAGCAGCCGCGCCATGGCATCCTGGGGCACCCTCATCGGCGGGGTATCGGTCTCTGCCACGGTGCAATGGCAAGTCAGCGGCGCCCGGAACATCGATGACAGTGCCTATCTGAACCTCAGCATTCCTTTGGGTGAAAACCGTCGGGGGCGAACCTGGGTTCGCAGCTCTGCCGGCGAACATCGCAGCGGTGTGGGTTTGAACGAACAACTCAACGATCACTTGAGTTACCGGGTCGGCGTTGAGCATGACAGTCGCGACAGACAAGTGCAGTCTTCCGCCGGTGTTTCTATCCTGCCACGCTACAGCCAACTGGACGTAAGCTACACCCGCACTGATGCCGAGCGCCCCAGTTACCAGGTGGGAGCACGCGGTGGGGCGGTGTTGCATGGCGATGGCCTGACGCTGTCGCCTTATCCCGTGCGCGATACCTTCGCGTTGCTGTCGGTAGGCGATGCCGCCGCCATCAAAGTCTCCACCCCCAGCGGCCCGGTGTGGACCGATTGGCAAGGTCGAGCCGTGGTTCCACACGTGACGGCCTATGGCCGCAACCCGGTGGAAGTCGAAACCCGCTCGCTGCCGCGCAATCTCGATATCAACAACGGTCTGGCGGTGATATCCGCCGGGCGCGGCGCCGTCGACAAGGTCGAGTTCGGGGTCATCCAGACTCGCCGCGCCTTGCTCAAAGTCACCCAGGACAACGGCGCATCGCTGCCCCGTGGCGCGACGGTGAACACTGGCGATGGCGAGTTCGTCACGCTTGTACAGGAAGGCGGGCTGGTATTTCTGCCCAATGTCCTGGCGACTCCCACCCTGTGGATAACCGCACCTGGCCTGGGCCGGTGTGAGTTGCACTTCGAGCTGCCGGCCAAGGCCGACTCCCAGGCGTACTTCGAAACCGCCCTCGCCCAATGCCGCACGCCATAAGGATGACTGCATGAAACTGTCCGCACCTTTGATGCTGACCTTCGCCACCCTGACGCTGGGCGGGCTCACGCCCAATGCCCGGGCGTTCGCCGATGAATGCCGGCTGAGCCTGAGCCAGTCGGTACTTGATTACGGTTCGATGCAAAGGGCGATTCGCACTCCCGAACTCCAGGAGCAAACCTTGGGTGAGCGTCGCGTGAGCTTGAACCTGAACTGCCCGCAACCCGCCGACATGAGTGTGTTCTATCGCGCCATCGCTGCGACAGCAGAGCGCTTTCGGCTCGCCGACCACGGCAGCTATACCGTGCACATCAGTGATGCGGTGCTAGATGGACAATCGGTGGACCTGGGTTTGATTTCCACTGCCGGCCAAGCACCGCAGTCCACAGCCTCAGGCCTGCCTTGGCGACCTGGGCAGGCCATCGTTCCAGTGCGCAGTGGCGCCGCCGTGCAAGGGCAAAACCTGTCAGCCCAACTTCAACTGACAGCCTGGACACAGGCGCAGGTGTCGCAGCTGCGTGACGCCGCTGTCTGGGAAACCTCCGGGTTGTTCGAGCCGGTCGCCGCGGGGCGCTCCGCGGAGATAACCCTGCGTGCACGTTTTGCGCCCGCCGCCTGTCACGTGAAACTGTCCAATGGCGGTCGGGTGGATTTCGGTCGGATGTCGAAAAACGATATTGATCGCGACAACAGCACTCGCCTGCCACCCAAGGGCTTGACACTACAGGTTGGCTGCGATGCACCGACCCCCTTTGCCCTGCTCATGCACGACAACCGCGCAGGCTCGGCCACCGTCAACAGCGAGATTTACTACGGCCTCGGTCTGGACAACAGCAGCAATAAAATCGGCCTGTATTCACTGAACGTCGACCCCACCGATGCCAGCGCCGACGATTTCGCCCGCCTGTACCGAACCGATTCCACCACCGACGGCGCGGCCTGGAGCCGCGCCAGTTCGAACCCGATACCGATGGCTCAGAGAAGTATTCTGGGATTTACCCATAATGCTGGCAGCCTCTCAGGCCCGGTGCCGATCCAGAACTTCACCACGAAGGTAACGGTAGAGGCGGTCATTGCCCCCACTTCGACCCTGGATCTCACCGACAAAGTGATCCTTGATGGTTCAGCGACACTGGAAGTCCTGTATTTGTAGCGCTTGACCGCTTTTAAGTTCTCTCGCTGACCACCTGCACATACAGCGCTCGCCCGGCTCCGAGGCCGGCGATGATCGCACCGAGGCCAATGACACCGAAAATCCAGCCCACGGCTGCCCAGCCACCGGTCCAGTCATGCACGATACCGACCGCGAACGGCCCCATGGACGCCAAGGTATAACCGAAGCCCTGGGCCATGCTCGACAGATTTGCCGCAACGTGGGAGTCCCGCGAGCGCAGCACGATCAGGGTCAAGGCCAGGCTGAACGTGGCGCCCTGCCCCAACCCCAGCACAATCGCCCAGCCCCACAAGCCATCGATTGGCGCATACAGGCAGCCGAACAAACCGCCGAGGGTCAAGGCCATCACGATCACAATCGCCAGGCGCTGATCCTTGCCGCGTGTCGCCAGCCATGGCGCGGCGAGGGAGCTGACCAGTTGCACGATCACCGAGCCCGACAGCACCAGCCCGGCCTGGGTCGGGGTCAGACCGCGCCCGATCAGGATCGACGGCAACCAGCCGAATACGATGTAGGCCAGGGACGATTGCAGGCCCATGTACAAGGTCACTTGCCAGGCCAGTGGATCGCGTAGCAATCCCCGAACCCGGTAGGCCACGTTGTGCGCGCCGTGTTTCTGGCCGACTTGCGGCAACCAGAACAGCGCGGCCGCCAATGCCGGAATCACCCAGAAGCCGAGGCCCATCGCCCAATTCTTGTCAAAGTGTTCGCTCAACGGCACGG
The DNA here is from genome assembly GCF_002303925.1 of Pseudomonas sp. ACN8. GTDB lineage: Bacteria > Pseudomonadota > Gammaproteobacteria > Pseudomonadales > Pseudomonadaceae > Aquipseudomonas. The sequence goes on along the minus strand of NZ_MRCS01000019.1, from coordinate 9,508 downwards.
TCGCACCCGCCGCCATCGCCGCGCCCAGGCACAGGGCCATGGTGTAGACACCGGTCATGGTCCCGGCCTGTTTCGGGAAATCGCGCTTGACGATGCCCGGTAGCAACACGCCGATCACGCCGATGCTGGCACCGGCCAGCACACTGCCGGCAAACAGGCCGATCTCACCGAACGAACTGCGCAGGATGATCCCGCCCGCCAGGGTCAGAAGAATGCCCAGCACCACCCGCTCCGCACCAAATCGCCGCGCCAGCACGGGTGCCAACGGCGCAAACAAGCCCAGGCAAAGCACCGGCAACGTGGTCAGCAATCCCGCCGCGGACGCCGACAAACCAAGGGACTTCGAGACCTCGCTGAGCATCGGCGCCATGCTCGACAACGCCGGGCGCAGGTTCAGCGCCACCAGAATCAGGCCCAGCAGCAACAGCCAGGGCCGGCGCAGAACCGGGTGGGTTTGCTGGACCTGTTCGTCATCGGCCTCGGCATCGATCAGCAGCTCCTCCAGCTCGGCCGAACGTTTGGAGGCTGTGGATAACTCACTGCGGTGTATGGACTTCTCGGTTTCAAGGTTCATTGATCAACTGCCTCGACAGGGCCTTGGCCCGTTCCGGGTCGCGTTGCTCGACGGCATCGAGCAACTCGATGTGCAGGTCGAACACTTCCTGACGGCGCGGGACGATGCTCAGGGTCTGGCGCAATTGCGCGCCGATGATGCTGGAGAAATAGCGATACAGCTCGCTGAGGGCCGGGTTGTGCGCGGCGTCCACCAGACGGCGGTGAAACACCAGGTCGCAGGCGATGTAGGTGTCGAGGTCTCCGTGATAGTGGCTGCCGCTGACGCCCAGGGCCTCGCGCAATGCCACCAGGTCTTCATCGGTACGGCGCATGGCTGCCAGGCCGATGGCCTCGACTTCGAGGATGTGCCGGGTTTCCCGGGCCTGCTCAAGGGAACAACGGGACAGCGCCTTCAAGGTATCGAGCGGATCGACCACCGCCCGCAGGTAACTGCCGTCGCCCTGCCGGATCTCGATCAACCCGGAAAACGCCAACACCCGCATGGCTTCGCGCACGGTGTTGCGGCTGATGCCCAGCTCGGCGGACAACTCAGGCTCGGTGGGCAAACGCTGGCCCACGGTCCAGTTGCCCTGATTGATGCGCAGACGCAACTGATCCAGAGCCTGATCGACCAGGGATCGCTTCACCAATGGAGAAATTTCTGACATGGAATTCGCCCTCTCATCCAATCATAGGATGAATTACCTGACATGTTAGTCAGCTTCACCCGAGAGAGCAAGGCGATCCCTGTAGGAGCGAGCCTGCTCGCGATGGACGTGAACGATAATGCTGGTTTTCAGTTACCCCGCGGCGCTCTCAAGTCCATCGCGAGCAAGCTCGCTCCTACAGGGGCATGATTTCTGCGGGCAAAAATAAACCCGGAACTCAGTCCGGGTTTATTTCAGTGCCTGGGGTCGATCAATGCAGGATCTGGCTCAGGAACAGCTTGGTGCGATCATTCTGCGGGTTGTCGAAGAAGTCGTTCGGCGCAGCCTGTTCGACGATTTCACCCTTGTCCATGAAGATCACGCGGTTGGCCACGGTGCGGGCGAAGCCCATTTCGTGGGTCACGCAGAGCATGGTCATGCCGTCCTCGGCCAGGCCGATCATGGTGTCCAGTACCTCTTTCACCATCTCCGGGTCAAGTGCCGAAGTCGGTTCGTCGAACAGCATGATTTTCGGCTTCATGCACAGCGCACGGGCGATCGCCACACGCTGTTGTTGACCGCCGGACAGTTGCCCCGGGTACTTGTGCGCCTGCTCCGGAATGCGTACGCGCTCCAGATAGTGCATGGCAATTTCCTCGGCCTTGCGCTTGGGCATCTTGCGTACCCACATCGGCGCCAGGGTGCAGTTCTGCAGGATGGTCAGGTGCGGGAACAGGTTGAAGTGCTGAAACACCATGCCGACTTCACGACGGATCGCTTCGATCTGCTTGAGGTCGTTGGTCAGCTCCACGCCATCGACCACGATGCGGCCCTGCTGGTGTTCTTCCAGACGGTTGAGGCAGCGGATGGTGGTGGACTTGCCGGAACCCGACGGCCCGCACAGCACGATACGCTCGCCCTGCTTGACGTTGAGGTTGATGTCCTTGAGTACGTGAAATTGACCGTACCACTTGTTCACGCCCTGCATCTGAATAATGCCTTCAGGGCTCACAGGCTGTTTGATTGCTTCGCTCATCACAAAACTTCCTAAATTAGGTAGCGACTTAGCGCTTGTGGCCAGTGTCGAGCTTGCGTTCCAGATGCATGGAATAGCGCGACATACCAAAACAGAAAATCCAGAACACCAGGGCGGCGAACACGTAGCCTTCGGTGGCCATGCCCAGCCATTTCGGGTCGGCGGCGGCTTGCTTGACGCTGTTGAGCAGGTCGAACAGGCCGATGATGATCACCAGGCTCGTGTCCTTGAACAGCGCGATGAAGGTGTTGACGATGCCGGGAATCACCAGCTTCAGGGCTTGCGGCAGAATCACCAGGCCCATGCTGCGCCAGTAACCCAGGCCCATCGCCGCCGCTGCTTCGTACTGACCTTTTGGAATCGCTTGCAGACCGCCGCGCACCACTTCGGCCACGTAGGCCGACTGGAACAGGATCACGCCGATCAGCGCCCGCAGCAGCTTGTCGAAGTTCATGCCTTCAGGCAGGAACAACGGCAGCATCACCGAGGACATGAACAGCACCGTGATCAACGGCACGCCGCGCCAGAATTCGATGAAGGTCACGCAGACCACGCGAATCGCCGGCATGTTCGAACGACGGCCCAGCGCCAGGACGATGCCCAGTGGCAACGCGCCGGCGATACCGACGGTAGCGATCACCAGGGTCAGCATCAGGCCGCCCCACTGGCTGGTCGCCACGGCGTCCAGCCCCAATACGCCGCCATGCAGCAGGCACCAGGCAATGATCGGGTACAGCACCAGGAAGCTCAGCCCGTACACCGCCTTGTGGTGAAAGCGCGAGATGAACAACGGCGCCACGCCGACAATCGCCAGCCACACCGTCAGGTCCACGCGCCAGCGCAGTACCGGCGGATAATAGCCGTACATGAACTGGCCGAAGCGCTGCTGGATGAACACCCAGCAGGCGCCCTCCTTGGTACAGTCGGCCTGGCTGGTGCCGACCCAGTTGGCGTCAAGGATCGCCCACTGCAGGATCGGCGGTACCACCAGGTAGATGAGGTAGAACGCGAACAGGGTCAGCAGGGTGTTGAGCCAGCTGGAGAACATGTTCGCGCGCATCCACGCCACCGCACCGATGCTGCGGTTCGGTGGCGGCATGTCAGGTTTGAAAGTATGAGTACTCATGCGCTTTTCCTTACCGCTCGATCAGCGCAATGCGCTTGTTGTACCAGTTCATCAGCAGGGAAATGCTGATACTGATCGCCAGGTACACGCTCATGGTGATGGCAATCACCTCGATCGCCTGGCCGGTCTGGTTGAGCACGGTCCCGGCAAACAGCGAGACCATCTCCGGATAACCGATACCGGCCGCCAGCGAGGAGTTCTTCGCCAGGTTCAGGTATTGGCTGGTCAGCGGTGGAATGATCACGCGCAGGGCTTGCGGGATGATCACCTTGCGCAGGGTCGGACCGTTGCGCAGGCCGAGGGAATGCGCCGCCTCGGTCTGGCCATGGCTGACCGACTTGATGCCCGAACGCACGATCTCGGCGATGAACGCCGCGGTGTACACGGTGAGGGCCAGGGTCAGCGCCAGCAGTTCCGGGATCAACACCCAGCCACCGACGAAGTTGAAGCCTTGCAGCTTCGGCATTTCCCAGTGCACCGGTGCGCCGAAAACCAGCGCACACAGCGCAGGGATGACCAGGAACATCGCCAGGCCGACCCAGAACTTGTGGAATGGCACACCGGTGGCTTCAAAGCGCTTGGTCGCCCAGCGGCTCATCAGCACAATGGCGACGATGGCGACTACAACGCTGATCACAAACGGCCAGAAACCATCCGCCATCAACGCCGCCGGCATGTTCAGGCCACGGCTGCTGACAAAGAAGGTGTCGCCGAAGTTATGACTGTTGCGCGGCCCCGGCATGGTCAGGAACACCGCGAAGTACCAGAACAGGATCTGCAGCAGCGGCGGAATGTTGCGGAAGACTTCCACATACACCGTCGCCACTTTGGCGATGATCCAGTTCTTCGACAGCCGCGCCACACCGACGATGAAACCCAGGATCGTCGCCAGGATCACGCCGATGAAGGTCACCAACAGGGTGTTGAGCAGGCCGATGACAAACACCCGGGCGTATGTGTCCGCTTCGGTGTAGTCGATCAGGTGTTGAGCGATGCCGAAACCGGCACTGCGCTCCAGAAAGTCGAAACCGGAAGTAATGCCCCGGTGTTGCAGGTTGGTCTGGGTGTTATCGAACAGATACCAGCCCAGCGAGACCACCGCGATAATCGTGATGATCTGGAATACCCAAGCACGCACGCGTGGATCGCTGAGGCTGAGCCTCTGCTTTGGTGCGCCGATTGAATTTTGCATGAAGTGCCCCGGAAATAATGGAACAGAACATCACCCGGTGGTTGGCCCACCGGGTGATAGAACCATCAGCGCACTGGTGGTGCGTATTGAATGCCGCCAGCGTTCCACAGAGCGTTCAGCCCGCGGTCGATTTCCAGCGGAGTGCTCTTGCCGAGGTTTTTCTCGAACACTTCGCCGTAGTTACCCACTTGCTTGACGATCTGCACGACCCAGTCTTTCTTCACTTTCAGGTCTTTGCCGTATTCACCGTCGGTACCCAGCAGACGGGCAACGTCAGGGTTCTTGGTGCCCTTGGCTTCGGCTTCGACGTTCTTCGAAGTGATGCCGGCTTCTTCAGCGTTGAGCATGGCGTAGCCAGTCCAGCGCACGATGGCCAGCCACTCGTCGTCGCCATTACGCACGACCGGGCCCAGAGGCTCCTTGGAAATGGTTTCCGGCAGAACCACGTAGTCCTTCGGCGAAGCCAGCTTGCTGCGCTGGGCGAACAGCTGGGATTTGTCGGAGGTCAGTACGTCGCAACGACCGGATTCCAGCGACTTGGCGCTTTCGTCGGAGGTGTCGAAGGTGATCGGGGTGTATTTCAGGCCGTTGCCGCGGAAGTAGTCGGAAACGTTCAGTTCGGTGGTGGTACCGGCCTGGATGCAGATGGTTGCACCGTCCAGTTCCTTGGCGCTCTTGACGCCCAGCTTGTTGTTTACCAGGAAGCCGATGCCGTCGTAGTAGGTAATGAAGCCCGGGAATTTCAGGCCCATGCCCGCGTCACGGGAGCTGGTCATGGTGGTGTTGCGCGACAGGATGTCGATTTCGCCGGATTGCAGCGCGGTGAAGCGCTCCTTGGCGTTCAACTGGCTGAACTTGACCTTGGTCGCGTCGCCGAAGACAGCCGCCGCTACTGCACGGCAGTAGTCAGCATCGATACCTACGATCTTGCCGGTGGAATCCGGAACCGAGAAGCCTGGCAAGCCATCGCTGACGCCACACTGCACGAAACCTTTCTTCATCACTGCATCCAGGGTTGCGCCCGCCTGGGCAAACCCGCTGACACCGAGTACCGCGGCTGCAGTCACGATCGCCAGGGTGGATTTCAACATCTTCATTCAAACCTCCAGTTTTGCTCTTGTTGTGTCGGAGCGTGAGTCCTGTCGCACCCTTTTGAGGCGTAGTCGACCCGTGTTGGCTTTTTTTGGGGTCAACCGACGTAAGACATTAGCTATGAGTCTAGTAGGAGAAAATCCACGTCATGGAAAACTCGCTCTCACCAGTCGGCCGAACGGGGCTGTAGCCCTTTCACGTTCGCGAAGCCCCGTAGCGGCCCTTGGCGAACATCCATCACCGGATTCATTGCTATCCCACAGTCGGCAGTACACTGATAGTGTTACCGCCGGGCGCGAGATGTGTTGCACCGTTTCTCCATAGCAAAGCCCGTACCACACCGCTCGCCGAAGCTGTTCGGCTGCAGGTCAATAGCAAAACTTGTACGCTTGCGACACTTTCTTAACGGATCAACCTGACGCGCACTTTGATCACGCACTTATATGTGCGCGCACGCACAACATTGGAGCAGATATGACCGAGCCCTTGATTCTTCAGCCCGTGAAGACCGCAGACGCCTGCGTTATATGGCTGCACGGCCTGGGCGCCGATCGCTACGACTTCCTTCCGGTGGCCGAAGCGCTGCAGGAAACCTTGCTGAGTACCCGCTTCGTTCTCCCCCAGGCACCTCATCGTCCTGTCACTATCAACGGCGGCTACGAGATGCCGAGCTGGTACGACATCCTGGCCATGAGCCCGGCGCGCGCGATCAACCGCGAGCAACTGGAAGAGTCGGCGAATCGCGTCATTGAATTGATCGAAGTGCAGCGAGCCAGCGGAATAGACGCCTCGCGGATTTTCCTGGCAGGTTTTTCCCAGGGCGGCGCCGTGGTTTTCCACACCGCGTTTCTGAAATGGCAGGGCCCGTTGGGTGGCGTCGTTGCCCTTTCTACTTATGCACCGACCTTCAGCGACGAACTGCAACTGTCCGCCAGCCAGCAGCGGATTCCGGTGCTGTCGATGCACGGCCAGTACGACGATGTGGTGCAAAACTCGATGGGGCGCAGCGCCTACGAGCATTTGAAGCTACGTGGTGTCACCGTGACATGGCAGGAGTACCCAATGGGTCACGAAGTGTTACCCGAAGAAATTCGCGACATCGGCGTCTGGCTCGCCGAGCGCTTGCGTTAAGCATTTCTGTTTAAAAGCGCCCTTTGATCCATCCCACTACGCCGCGCCCGATTCTTGCATTACACTGGCCGGCGTACATTCCTTAATCAATTGATGAGATGACCGTGCTCAAAGCACTCAAGAAAATGTTCGGTAAAAGCGAGACTGAGCAACTCGCGCCAGTTCCCAGCCCTGCGTCTCACGCTCCCGGCCACCGCACCGACGGTATTCAGTCTGAACGAGCCACCGCCACGGCGGCACCCAAGCATGAGCCGATGACCGCAATAGCTGACCAGCCGGCGGCGACAACAGCCACGGAGCAGCCGCTCGGCGAAACGCCGAAACCCGCCAGACCGCGCCGCGAACCCAAGCCCAAGGCCCCGGTCATCCCATGGAAACTCGAAGACTTCGTCGTCGAGCCCCAGGAAGGCAAGACCCGCTTCCACGATTTCAAACTCGCCCCGGAACTGATGCACGCCATCCAGGATCTGGGCTTCCCGTATTGCACACCGATCCAGGCCCAGGTGCTGGGCTTCACCCTCGCGGGCAAAGACGCCATCGGCCGCGCCCAGACCGGTACCGGCAAGACCGCCGCGTTCCTGGTCTCGATCATCACCCAGTTGCTGCAAACCCCGCCGCCGAAAGAGCGCTACATGGGTGAGCCACGGGCACTGATCATCGCGCCGACCCGTGAACTGGTGGTGCAGATCGCCAAGGACGCCGCCGACCTGACCAAGTACACCGGCCTCAACGTCATGACGTTCGTCGGTGGCATGGACTTCGACAAGCAGCTCAAGCACCTCGAAGCCCGCCACTGTGACATCCTCGTCGCCACGCCGGGCCGCCTGCTGGACTTCAACCAGCGCGGCGACGTGCATCTGGACATGGTCGAAGTGATGGTGCTGGACGAAGCCGACCGCATGCTCGACATGGGCTTCATCCCGCAAGTGCGCCAGATCATTCGCCAGACGCCGCCGAAGTCCGAGCGTCAGACGCTGCTGTTCTCCGCGACCTTTACCGAAGACGTGATGAACCTGGCCAAGCAATGGACCACCGACCCGTCGATCGTCGAGATCGAGTCACAGAACGTGGCCAACGAAAACGTCGAGCAGCACATCTACGCGGTGGCCGCTGCCGACAAGTACAAACTGCTCTACAACCTGGTCAACGACAATGGTTGGGAGCGGGTCATCGTGTTCGCCAACCGCAAGGATGAAGTGCGGCGCATCGAAGAACGCCTGGTGCGTGACGGTATCAACGCCGCGCAACTGTCCGGCGACGTGCCGCAGCACAAGCGCATCAAGACCCTCGAAGGCTTCCGCGAAGGCAAGATCCGCGTACTGGTCGCCACCGACGTGGCCGGTCGCGGCATCCACATCGACGGCATCAGCCACGTGATCAACTTCACCCTGCCGGAAGTGCCGGACGACTACGTGCACCGCATCGGTCGCACTGGCCGCGCCGGTGCCGACGGTGTGTCCATCAGCTTTGCCGGTGAAGACGACTCCTACCAGCTACCGTCCATCGAGGAAAAGCTGGGGCGCAAGATCAGCTGTGAAACGCCACCGACGCATCTGTTGCGGGCCGTTGAACGCAAGCGTCCTCATTAAGCGACGCTGAAAAGACAAGCGCAGCCGGAAACGGACTGCGCTTTTTTTTGCTTTGGATATTGCTAGCGATAACTAAAAGTCCATAATGGACAAATTAGTTTACTTTCAATTCCGGAGCCGACCATGTCCAGTACGCCCCAAGTGATCAACCAGAATCAGGCTCGCGAGTTGCTGGCGCAGGTCGACGTACCGCAGATCCTGCGCAAAATGTTCCGTGACCTGGCGACCGGGCAAGCAGTGCAACCGGCGCAGCAACTGGTGGAGTTCCCACAGGGTGCCGGCGACTTCATCAACTACTTGGGTGTGCTGGCCGAAGACGGCGTGTACGGAATCAAGACTTCGCCGTACATCGTCCGTGATCAGGGACCATTGGTGACCGCGTGGACTCTGCTGATGTCGACGCAGACCGGTCAGCCGCTGTTGCTGTGCGACGCCGGTGAACTGACCACCGCACGCACCGCCGCGACCACCGCCGTAGCGGTCGACGCCCTCGCGCCGCTCACAGCCAATCGCCTGGCCATCATCGGCAGTGGCAAAGTGGCCCAGGCGCACCTGCACTACGTGAAAGGCCTGCGTGACTGGCAGAGCATCAACCTGTACGCGCCGAACCTGAGCGACGATCCTGACACCGCCGGTCTGCTGAAAAACATCGAGCCACGCCTGAACATCCTCGACAGTCGCGAAGCCGCCGTTGAGGACGCCGACGTGATCATGCTCTGCACCTCGTCCCCCGGCCCGGTGATCGACCCGTCTCACTTACGCAAACCGGCACTGATCACCTCCATCAGCACCAACGCGCCGCGCGCCCACGAAGTGCCGCCGCAGAGCCTCAACGACATGCAGGTGTTCTGCGACTATCGCCTGACCACCCCGGGCTCGGCCGGTGAAATGCTGATCGCCGCCGAACGGCACGGCTGGGACAAGAGCACGATTGTCGGCGACCTGCCCGACCTGATCAGTGAAAAAGTACAGCGTCCGGACTATGACCGACACGTATTCTTCCGCTCGATCGGCCTGGGCCTGGAAGACATTGCGCTGGCCAATGCAATCTATCGCCTGCAGCCCTGACACCGCGATCAACTGTAGGAGCGAGCCTGCTCGCGATGGTGTGTCAGTCGACATCAATGTGTCAGATACACC